>JBEBXK010000003.1:0-155450 GCA_040391605.1 Vulgatibacter incomptus | reverse complement strand
GTCATATTCGGGCGGGAGCAGATGAAGTAGCGGTCCTCCGTGGAGGTCTTGCCGTCGATGGCGATCAGCTTTTCCTTCGAAGTCGCCCTGATCGCGAGGGTCCAGCGAGAGAAGGCCTCCCCGAGAGCGCCAGGCTCGAGGGCAGCAAAGACCCGACCGATCGTATCGTGGGAGGGGATGTCGTCGAGATCGAGGAACGACGTCAGCCAATCCTTCTTCAGACGGCCAAACTTCTCGATCGCCACGAAACTGTCCGCCCCGGCGATGACGGCGAGCAAGGAGATCACCAATATGTTCTCCAGCGAATGTCGGCGAGTCCGCTCGACCCTCGGGTCGGCGAGCCCCTGCAGGAATTCCTCGACGATCAACCGCTTCAACTCTGCTTCTCGCATGTTCGACGCCTCTCCGCGCACCATTCGTGCGGGCGGAGAGGATCACGGATCGGCGATCGCCGCCAGCTCAGGTCTGTAAGTGATCGATCTGACTACGCTTTAGATGCGATCGCCCTGGGCTGTTGACCAACGGGGCGCAGGCTCGCAACGAGCAACGAACGGGCGCCCACGTTCGTGCGGGCCCTCGAGCTCGTAGGGTTCGTAGGGCTCGTAGGGCTCGTAGGGCTCGGCTGGCAGCCGCGCACCATGCAGGAGCCTCGCGCCACACAGGCTCGAAGGAACACGATGCCGAGGTCGCTCAGCGTGGAGTAGCTGACGAGCGCGCGGAGATCGCCTCGTCGTCAAGGACACCCTTCGCGGAGCGCGTCGTTCGACCTTCACGGGGGAGCGTGAGCGATGGTACAGCTAGCGGCAGGAACCAGCATGGGCATCAGGACCAAGGTGAACCTCGGACCGGACCAGCGACGATGAAGACGTTCGTGTTGCTCCACGGCGCTGGTGACGTCGGTTGGTACTGGCACCGGGTCGAGGCCGAGCTGCGCGCTCGCGGGCACGATGTCGTCGCCCCTGATCTCCCGGCCGGCGACGAGTCGCTCTTGCTCGATGACTACGCCGACGCGGTGGTCGCGGCGGTGGCCGACCGCAGAGATTTGATCGTGGTTGCTCACTCGTTCGGCGGATTCACCGCACCGCTCGTCGCCGTCCGGCTCCCGGTCGATGCGCTGGTGTTCGTGGCCGCCATGGTCCCGGCGCCTGGCGAGGCGCCCGGTGAGTGGTGGGACAAAACCGGATATCGAAAGGCGGCGGCGGAGCAAGCCGCGCGTGACGGAGGCGTCACCGGCAACGAGGACCCCCACATCTGCTTCTACCATGACGTGCCACGCGAGCTGGCCGCGCAGGCGCTGAGCAAGGAGCGGGCGCATCCGTCGGCGACTTCTACGGCCTCGCCCTGGCCGCTCGAGGCGCTGCCGGACGTGGCGACCCACTTCGTCCTCTGCACTGAGGACCGCTACTTCCCCTCCGACTTCCTTCGACGCGTGGTTGCGGATCGCCTCGGCGTTGTCCCGCAGGAGATCGCGGCCGGCCACTGCGTGGCGTTGAGCCGTCCTAAGGAGCTGGCCGACATCCTGGAAGGCTACGCGAACGAGCTTCGTCCTCGGCTGCGGCTGGCGGACCACTATGACGCTGAGCTGCGGGCGCACGATGAGCGACTGCGCGCGGCGATGATCATCCACGAGACAGACCGGATCCTCGACATCGGCTGTGGAACGGGCAAGACCACACGCGACGCTGCTCGGGCCGCGACGTCGGGAAGCGCGCTGGGCGTGGACATCTCCGATGAGATGCTGGAACGCGCCCGCTTTCGCAGCGCCGAGGAAGGTCTTCCCAATGTTGCCTTTGAGCGCGGCGACGCGCAGGTACATCCCTTCCCTCCGGCGCATTTCGACCTGATCGTCAGCCGGTTCGGCACAATGTTCTTTGCCGATCCAGTCGCGGCATTCACCCATATCGCCCACGCGGCGCGGCCGGGGGCGTGTCTGGTCATGCTGGTCTGGCAGAGTGAGGACCGGAACGAATGGGCGACAGCGCTTCACCAAGTACTGACCGGCGGCGCTGGGGCGACGTCGACGCCGGGGCTGAATCCGTTCTCGATGGCCGATCCAAACGTGATCAGTTCCGTCCTCGGCACGGCCGGCTTCGTCGACGTCGACATCGCTGACGTGCACGAACCCGTGTACTACGGACGTGACGCAGCCGCGGCGTTCGACCTCGTGCGCGATATGAGGCAACCCAGGGATCTGCTCGCGCGGATGAACACGGCATCAGCGCAGCGTGCACTCGTCAGGTTGCGCGAGCTGCTCGCCACTCACCAAACGGACGATGGCGTGTTGTTCGACTCGCGCGCCTGGCTGGTCACGGCCCGCCGCGTGCAACGATAGGCGATGTCGACCAGGTTCTCGCGCTTGGCCTTGGTTTCGCCAACGGGGTGACCACAGGGTCGATCGACTGGCGAGAGTTCCCATCAAGGTCGCGAGCTGCCGCTCTTTCGGTCGGCGGCCTCACTCGTGGGCCGTGACGTCGCCCCCCGCGCGCACGTACCGGGTCGGCGGAACCCCGACGTAGCGCGTGAACGCGACGCTGAACGTGCTCGCGGAGCTGTAGCCGACCCGATCCGCGATCTCCGCCACCGTGACGTCTCGATGGCGCCGCCTCCGCCTCGCCAAGCGGCACCCCAGCAGCGACCTCCGAGAAGGTAAGCGAGACGTTCGGCACGAGGGGTACCTCCCCCTCCGGCGCGAAGTGCTCGACCTGCAACGGCCGCGGTGCCTGCCCTCCTCGACGAACCCATGCCGCGTGTACAGACGGATCCCTGCTGCGTTGTCGGCGTATACCTTGAGTTCGAGCCTGCGCAACTGTAGCCAGCGGTCCTCAGCCGTCCATGGGCGACCAGTGAGACAGCGTCGTCAGTTGTACGTGGCCGAAATAGCCAACCCGAGGCCCGTGAGCCGCAGATCCTGGGGCTTCCCCACCGTCGCCGTAGCGGCCACTCCCAGCCCGAAGCCCTGTATCGTCGTCCACCACTCCTTGCCAATCGCAAAGCGGCCGACATAACCGGGCAAATAGAAGACCCCCACGAGATCTTCCCGGATGAGGAAGCCGGCCATGACGTTGAATGATGCTGAGAGATAAACGTTTGCGGGCATGATGTAGTAGGCGAGTCCGCCACCAGCGCCGTAGTAGTCAATCTTTTGGGGCAACGCGAGCTCGACCGTCTCTCCATCGTACTCGGCGGATCTCGGGTTCTTCCTTCCGTCGACGTAGAGATTCGGGAAAGGAACGTTGTAGACGGCCAGCTCCCCGAAGAGCGCGAGGTTCGGCAATACCGAGGCGCCCATGGAGACGGCGTACCACACGGCGATCCCGCCCACGTCGACCTTCACCTCGTCATCCGTCCCCGACTGCTCCATGGTCCCCAAGCCGGCCTGGCCGCGAACAAAAAGGACACCGTGCGGCTCCGGAAACTTCGCGCTAGCCTTTGATCCCACCAATCCCGGCTCCCGGAGTGTATTCTCGCCAGCCGCAAGCTCCGGCGGGGCCGAGTCTCCCACCGCACGCAACGCCGAGATCTCCTCGTCGTTCGTTGAGCTCGCGACCTGGCCCGCGTCCCGCTCAGGATCGGCCATCGAGATCTCCAGATTGGCTGACAACTCCGCCAAGGCCGGCGACGCCAGGAACACGACCACGACCCCGACCGTACGAACGACCACGCTGACGACGCTCCCGTTGAACATGAGATCCTCCCCGCTGATCGTGAGCCCAGCCGAACGACATGGTGGGCACTTCTCTAAGTCTGCCCGACTGCATCGCGGCAACGCGGGCCCGGTCTGAACCCTCTTGATCGAATCCCTATAGAGGCAAATGTTGGTCACGATAGCACGAGCAGCCACGACGTCGAACGTGTTCAATGCAATCGTCGAGCCGCAGCGCCGGGAGCTGGTGTGAGCGGCTGCAGATCGAGGTGGCGCGGGAGATGGGATGACCCAGCTGCGCGCGTCTAAACACCTGCGCGTGCTCCGCGAGGTCCGGACTGGCGCTGGGCCGCAAGGCAGCAGGCAGCGCCTGTACGGCCTCGACGCCCGAGGGCCGCGGCCGATCCACGAGTGGCGCGGCGAACCGGGCGGGCCGTAGAGACAGGCGTCGAGGACTATTTTATCGACCCTAGCGGCGGGAGGGGTTGTTGCGTCGGGCCCTGGCGAGGTTTGTCTGGAGCTCCCGCGCGGTCTGGTGCTCGTGCGCGAACCAGGCGGGTTGACCAGGACCGCTGCGCCAGGACTCGCTGAGCGGGCTGTTGTCGACAGTGTCGAAGCCGAACTGGTCGTAGAGCCGCGTCACGAGCGCCACGGCGTCGGGGTAGTTGCTCGAGACCGATAGCGCGTGACGGTTGGGCGTCCCAGGGGGACTTGCCGAGAGGAAGAGGCGGGGAGCCTGGATGTGGGTGAAGGCCTTGGCCACCCTGGAGGCGGGTAGCTGCTCCTGGCGAAGCTCGTGCTCTGTCTTCTCGCCCGAGTCGACGACGGGGTAGTGGCCATCTCGCCAGGGCATGTAGTTGTTCGTGTCGAGCACGATCTTGCCCGTGAGTTCCTCCACTGGCATGTCGTTGGTCAGCTTGAGGGGGACGGCCACGACGACGAAGTCACCTGCCTCGGCGGCGCCTGCCGCAGTCGCAGCGCGCGCGCGCGGCCCGAGCTCGGCGATCAAACCCCTCAGGGTTTCGGGCTCCCGCGAGTTGGCGATGACGACCTCGTAGCCGGCCGCAAGGGCCGCACGCGCGATCTGGCTTCCGACCTCGCCTGCGCCAATGATGCCGATGGTCGTCATAGCCAGCTCCCGAGGCCCCGTGATTCCCTGGTCGTCAGACGACCCTTGCCCAATCCGTTCGACATGAGACTCCTCCCATCAGACGATCGGAACGTGTCCCCAGGTGCTGGAGGCGACCAGCGATCCAGTTCCGTAACGATCGTTATGCTAACTTGGTAGCCGCAGATGTGGCTGTCAAGTAGATCCGTAACGATCGTTACAATAAGGGAGTTGGGCTGATGGGACGCCGTCGAACATTTGACGTGGAGAAGGTGCTCGACGCCGTGCTGTGCGTCTTCTGGCGCAAGGGCTACGAGGGTGCCTCCTACGCTGACCTGACCGAGGCAGCCGGTGTAGAGAGGCCGGCCCTCTATTCCGCGTTCGGCAACAAGGAAGCGCTCTTTCGTCGAGCCCTGGATCGCTACCACGAGCGATACATGGCCTTCATTCCAGAGGCACTTCAGCTGCCGACGGCGCGGGAGGTTGCTGCGCAGATCTTGTACGGCTCAGCCGATCTCAATACGCGCTATCCCGACCATACGGGTTGTCTCAATGTCAATGGGGCCCTGGCAGGGTCGGATGAAGCGGAGCCCATCCGACAAGCGTTGATAGATGCTCGCGCGGCGGGAGAGGCGCAGCTTCGTGAACGCTTCGAACGGGCCAAGGGGGAGGGCGATCTACCCGAGACGGCCAAACCCGATGTGCTCGCGGCGTTCGTGCTGGCTGTCGCTCATGGCATGGCGGTTCAGGCCAAAGCCGGCTTTCGCCGAGACATGCTGGAGGCTGTTGTGCAGCAAGCCCTCTCCACCTGGCCTACCGGTAGCTCCAATCTCTCCGGAGAGTTAGTCTGAGCCAAAGTGCACAGGGGGCCGCTTGTGGCGGTGGGATGCGAGAGCCACCGGGCCAGAAACTTCCCGCACTCCGCCTGAGTCCTGAACCTGCAGGGGACGTGGGTACGGTGCCTGGACCTTTCCTGGTGGGCGCCCCCGGCCGGGGGCACGCTCGCTGCGCATCCGCGAACCTTGTGGACATCTAAGGTAAAAGTTTTTACCTTAGTCGTCATGGTGGTCTCTTCCTTAGCTGATTGGGGGTTTTACGGGCGCGGCGAAACATACCGTGATCGCCCCCGACCTTCGCGGCGCAGGCGAATCCGAGCGCACGGCCGGTGGCTATGACAAAAAGACGATGGGCCGCGAGGTGCGCGAGCTCGTTCGGCAGCTCGGGTTCAAGGATCCGATTGCGCTCGCCGGCCATGACATCGGGCTGATGGTCGCCTACGCATACGCCGCACAGTTCCCCTTCGAGGTCGAGCGGCTCGTGCTCATGGACGCGTTTCTTCCCGGAATCGGAAGTTGGAAGGAGGTCTGGCTCGCGCCGGCGACGTGGCATTTCCACTTCCATGGTGAAATCCCCGAACGTCTGGTCGAGGGGCGAGAGCGCACATACCTCGAGCATTTCTGGAATGATTTCGCGGCGGATCCGGCGCATTCGATCTCGGAGGCCGATCGGAAGCTCTATGCGGCTGCGTATGCGCGCGATGGCGGCATCCGCGCGACGATGCAGTATTTCAGTCAATTCGTGCAGGACGCGAAGGACAACGAGGCGCTCGCGGCCAAAGAGCTGCCGATGCCGACGCTCGTCATGACAGGAGAAAAGGCATCGGGCCATTTCCTCATCGAGCAGACACGGCTCGCCGTGAAAAACGTCATCGGGGCGGTGGTGGCCGGTGCCGGCCACTGGCTGATGGAGGAAGCACCGGACCAGGTGATCCCGCGGCTCGCGGCGTTTCTCGCCGGCGAGAGCTGAGTCCCTCGCCAGCGTAGGCGGGGATCGGGGAGCGGCCGTCGGCGCCCTGGCCATCGAGCGCGCTATCGGTTGCGCCTCGGGCAGGCGCCGCTCAGGCCGACATGAGAAAGCACGAAGCCTGCCGCTACAGCACCGTCTCCATCCGCGCGAGCAGCATGGGCCACCCCGGCTTCATGCCCTCGTACGCCTGCCGTCCCATCGGCGAGTCGAGATCGAAGCCGTCGTGCGTGAGCGTGAGGCGGGTGCCTTCGCCCTCCGGCGCGAGCTGCCAGGTGATGATGGTGTCGAGACGTCCCGCGGAGAACCTGTAGCGGAAGCTGCGCTCCGGCTCGACGGCGATGACCTCGCACGGCTGCATGCCCCACGATCCCATGTCGAGCTCGAAGCGGTGACCGACGACGGGCCGGACGTCGCCCGCGGCCCACCAGCGCGCATGCGCCTCGGGATCGGTGAGGGCCTTCCACACCGCGGCGGGCGGGTGAGGGTAGACATGCTCCAAGCGGATCACGGCGGGCTCGTTCATCTCGTCATCTCCTCGTTCGGCACGTCTTCGAGTGCCCAGCGCGGCCCCTCGCCGCAAGACCCGCAGGATACCCGAGGCGCGCAACCGATGGGACGGCCTGGCATCAAGCGATGGCCAGCGAGCTGGGCGCGATGGGGCTGCTCTGCGTCAGCGCGCGCGCCGGTAGTGCACGGCGATCGCGCCGTTCCGGAGCGGCTTCGCCGAGACCAGCTCGAGCCGTCGCGTGCTGGGCAGCCCGCTCTGGTACAGGGTCGGGCCGTGGCCGGCGATCCTGGGGTGGACGAGGAACTTGTACTCGTCGATGAGATCCAGCCGGTCCAGCTCGGTCGCGAGCGTGCCGCTACCGAGGAGCACGCCGGCCGGGGTCGCGTCCTTGAGCTTCGGCACGCTCGTGCGCAGGTCGCCGGCGATGTGGTGGCTGTTGGTCCACGGGAAGTCCTTTCGCGTAGACGACACCACGTACTTCGGCTTGGCCTCCAGCTTGACCGCCCACTCGCGGATCGCCGGCGGCGCCTCCTCGTCGCCGCGGGCGACCGCCGGCCAGTAGCTCTCCATCATCTCGTAGGTGACGCGGCCCCACAGCATCGCCCCGCCCTCGTCCATGAGGCGGGTGAAGAAGGCGTGTGTCTCATCGTCGGCGATTCCCTCCTGGTGGTCGACGCAGCCGTCCAGGGTGACGTTGATGCTGAAGGTCAAGAGTCCCATGCGGCGAGTCTAACTCTTTTGCGGCATCTCTCGTCTGGCTCGGAGCCCGACAGACCCGCACCCTCAGGGAGTCTCCCTCCGACAACGGCCAACCTGGAGGGCACTCTGCCCCCGTTCTGCCGCCGGCCTAGCAGGTCGCTGAAAAGGCCAGCGCCTCTCGCCCGTCTCGGGCTCGATGTACGGCGGCACCGGCCAGTGGGGACGTACCCCACAGCAGGTCTTCGACGTACATTGGGGATCGGGCTCAGATCCCCGTGACGAGGTATCCGCCGTCGACCGGGAGGATCACTCCATTCACGAACGATGCGGCGTCGGAGGCGAGGAACGCGATCACCTTGCCGATCTCTTCGGAGCTGCCGAAGCGATTCAACGGGGTGCGCGACAGGATCCGATCCTTGATCGCCTGGTCGTCGATCGACGCCAGCAGCGGCGTGTCGATCCAGCCCGGCGCGACGGCATTCACACGGATGCCCTCGGGCGCATAGGCCTCGGCAAGCGACCGGGTGATCTGGGCGACGGCGCCCTTGGCGGCTGCGTAGGCGACGCGTTTACCTCCGCCAAAGTACGAGTACATCGAGGCGATGTTGATGATCGAGCCCTTGCTCTTCGCGAGCAGTGGGTGGCCCAGCTCGATGATACGGTAGACACCGCCGAGCTGGATATCGAGCACCCGATTGAACGCAGACCACTCGACCTCCTTGTCGCCGAGGCTGATACCCGCCGCGGGTACGAGGATATCGAGCCGATCGAGCTCGCCGATCAGGCCGGTCAGATCGGAGTCCTTGGTGACGTCGATCTCGCGCTTCTCGATCGCCAGGTCCTTGGGAAACTCGATCTTGTCGCTCCCGAGCCCCACCGCGTAGACCTTGGCGCCGAGCTGCGCGAGGTAGATCGCGGTCCCGGCTCCGATCCCCGACGTGCCGCCCGTAACGACAGCAACCTTCCCTGCGAACAAGCCTTTGCTGAACGTCGACATACTGATCTCCCTGGTTGTTCCCGTCCGCTCCTGGTCACGGAGGATGGCCAGCCATGAGGTGCGGCGCATCGTTCGCGATCGCGGTCCGGGACGTGAAAGAAAACTGCGTTGAGGCAACGATGAAGGTCCCACCAGGCTCGGCGGTGAGCCGAATCTCTGGGGGGGCCAGCACGGTTCCGTCGCTTCTGATGCGGAAGCGGGGACGAAGTTGCAGACGCTCGGATGAGCGAGAACGGGGCGACTGACGTACCATTGCCCTCATGCCCTGATCGCCCGGAGGGCATCCCGCGACTGCAGGCGACGGGCGCCCGTCGCGCTTCGTTGCGAGGGGGCTATACAGCTCGGAATCGAGATCGTGCGGTTTGCGTCGGCCACAAGGGCATGCGCCGTCCCCGGTGCCGGTTCCGATGCAAGGGAGAGCACCATGACCGACAAGAATGACATGCCCATGCTGCCGCTGCTCCAGCGCGCGCTCGCAGGAGAGCCCGTCCCCGGGCTTCGCATGCAGTTCCCGCCTCCGGTGGCGGGGCTGATCGGCTTCGAAGGCGTCCGCATCGACCACGGTTCCGCCGTCTTCCGCATGGACGTGAGCCGGCAGCGGCACGCGAACCCGATGGGGACGCTGCACGGTGGAATCGTGTGCGACATCGCCGACGCCGCGATGGGGATGACGTGCGCGTCCCTGCTCCAGCAGGGCGAGTCGTTCACCACCATCGAGCTCAAGACCAACTTCTTCCGACCGGTGTTCGAAGGGCGGATCGAAGCCCGCGCACGCGTAGTCAACGACGGCAAGACAATGGTCTACCTCGAATGCGACGTCGTCCTGCTGCCTGACGAGAAGCTCGTCGCGAGGGTGGCCAGCACCTGCATGGTGCTGCGCGGAGAACAGACCCGAGGTCGTTGAGGAATCACGAGCTGGAACGCGGGCGGTAGGACGGGCCCCAGGAAGGTCTCGGGACCGAAGTCCACGTTGCAGGACCGAGCAAAAGTTCGTGCGACAAGCTTTGGAAGGGGAGCCAGTCCACCACGGAAGTAAGAACCGGTTCTCCGGCGCTTACGGAGGCCACGATGGCAGGGCTCAGTGGAGAAAGCCGGCTTTAGCCGAGACATGCTGGAGGCTGTTGCGGAGCAAGCCCTCTCCGCCTGGCCCACCGGCAATGGGCTTGCTCCGCTCCCGTAGACGGGTTGCCTACGCCACCTGCCGCTCATTCGTACTCGGCCGGAAGAGCAATTCGTGTCAAAAGGTGAGGATGGAGCCGATGCTGCAGACCGATCGCCTGATCCTACGGCCGCCGATCCTCGCGGACTTCGATGCGTTTGCTGCGTTCGCGGGCGATCCCGAGGCGGCGCGCTTCGTCGGAGGCGTCCAGCCGAGAGCCGCGGCCTGGCGGGGGTTCGCCGCGACGGCGGGGGCTTGGGCGCTGCAGGGATTCGCGATGTTCTCCGTGATCGAGCGCGCCAGCGGCGCCTGGATCGGACGCATTGGGCCGTGGCAGCCGGAAGGGTGGCCCGGCACGGAGATCGGTTGGGCGCTCGCTCGCGGCGCGTGGGGTAGGGGATACGCCCAGGAGGGCGCGACCGCCGCCATCGACTGGGCGTTCGACTACCTCGGGTGGCAGGAGATCATTCACTGCATCGCCCCCGAGAACACGGCGTCCCGGGTGCTGGCAAAACGGCTGGGCTCGCGTCTGCGGGGGCCCGGCAAGCTCCCCGCTCCGTACGAGGACACGGCCGTCGAGCTCTGGGGCCAGCGTCGCGAGGAGTGGCGGGTGGCGCGGTAGCGTTCCAACGCGAGGGCCACCCTTCGGTGATGGCTCACTCGCGCTGGGCCTCATGCTGGAGAGCCTCGCCGCCGGCCGCTCCCTGCGCCGCGCGCGACGTTGGGGGCCTTGGGGCGAAGACGAAGATAGCCGCCCGATAGGATCGGGACGGGCTCGGATGAGGCCGCTCCGAGGCCGTGCAGGTGATCGCTCCTTCGAGGAGCGTGGGATCATCGAGGCGCTGCCGTCAGCGCTCGATCCTCGGCCGAATAGTCGAAGAGTTCACCCGGATAGCTGGCGAGGACGGGGAACCTCGCTCTCCAATCGGAGCCGTCCTCCTGGACCAGCCAATCGCAGGTCCGGCCGATCGATCCTTCGTATGACGTCACCGGGCTGTATCCCAACGCGATCGCCGCGTCGGTGTTCAGGGTGAAGGGCGCAGGAATGGACCACGGGGAGCGGCCTACGGTGGAGTCTCGCTCGTCGTCACCGACATCGATGGGAACGAAGGTGCCGCGGTAGTCCATATGGCGAGCGATCGCTGCGCCGATCTCCAGGACGGTCGGGGCCCTTGGATCGGCGGCGTTGAGGATGCGGGTCCCGGTACGTTCGAGAGCGGTCCCGATCAACGCGGCGATGTTCTCCACGGCCGAGGTGTGGAGCCGGCTCTCTCCCCGATATGCCAGAGGGATCGACGTCCGCCCGTCGAGCATCCGCTTGACGAACCACCACTCCCGCGGATGGGCCGAGTGGGGCCCGTGGATCGCGCATGGGCGCAAGATGGTGACGGGGACGCGGGCCCGATCGAGTAGACGGCGCTCCAACCCGACCTTTCGCGTCGAGTAGGTCTTGGGGCCTGGCTCGACTGTCGCCTGGTCCTCTCGGAGCGGCTGCGGAAAGTGGGGAAAGCCCGTCTGATCCGCCTCGTCGAGTGTCCGGCCTGCGTCGTCGCGGTAGACGCTGGCCGATGAGATGACGACGAGCGAACCCAGATCGCGCTCGACTTCGAGGAGCTGATCGGCGTGCGCGTCGGAATAGGCCACCGTGTCGATGAGGGCGTCCGCGCCCTCCTCGAGGGCCCTGGCCATCGCGCCCGGCTCCTCCCGATCCAGCGTGGCGATGGCCGCACCCCGCGCGACGAGATCGTCCGCCTGCGCTCGCATGCCCCGGGAGGCGAGCGTCACCCGCCATCCGCGATCGAGGAGGTCGCCCGCGACGGCCCGGCCGATCTGACCTGTCCCTCCGAGGAGGAAGGCGTGGCGTGCCATTGCAATTACTCCCGCTCTGCCCCCGGGCGGGGCCAAGGTGTCGCTCGAGGAGGTGCGGCCTCTACCGCCTTTCGTCTATCTACCCGACTCGTCGCTCAGCTTCCATTCATGAGATCCGCCTCGTCCCGATGCGGCGCCAGAAGAAGTACGAGAGTCCCCAGAGCAGGCCCGTGCCGGCCACCCAACCCCACGCCTCGGGTCCATCGCCCACCGAGAGGTGCGCGATGAAGGCCGAGGCGAGGTTGATGGCGAAGCCTGCGTAGACCCACTCTCGGAGGCGGGCCGGCACCGGGGCGAGCAGGAGGGCCACGCCGAGGAGCTTGGCCCACGACAGCTCCACCCGGAAGTAGTCGGGGAAGCCGAGGTGGGCGAACGCTTCCGCAACCTCCGGCAGGCGAAGCTGGGCGTAGGCGGTGAAGCTCATCTGCAGGCAGAAGAGGGAGGTGGCGATCCAATAGCCGACGAGATCGGCCGTGGAGCCGGCCTTGGCGGTGACGACGGCCGGGGCGTGCAGGGGCTCTTCCATGACGTCCTTCTGTATTCGCGCGCGAGGGCGCTGGGCGTTGTTCGCGAAACGGGGAGGCTCAATCGGCGAATTGCGCTGCGTACTCGGCCACCAACTGCTGCCAGCCGCCGAACTTCATGGCGTCGGCGCCGACGATGCGCCCGATCGGCTCGTCCGCGAGGAGCCGATCGAGGACGTCGAGGCAGATGTGCCAACCCGCGGCGCCCCACGAGATGAAGCGGCGATCGATGTTGTGCCAGAGCGTGAGCCGCGTCCCGGCGCCGAGCGGCTCGAGCTCCCAGCGGAGGTTGCTGCCTCCCCAATCGTATTCGAGCAGCCGGGGCGCCTCGGCCCGCGCCACGTTCGCCTCGGAGACCTGCGGCGTCGGCGCCCCGATCGTCGAGAGCTTCGCCGGCCCTACGCTGGCCAGGCTCCGATCGGCGTCGAAGGGCGCCCATTCGGAGAGCTGCGCAGGATCGGTCAGCGCCTCCCAGACCCGCGCCGGCGGATGACGGAGATCGCGGACGAGGACGAGGGTCCAGGTCTCTCCGTCCTTCCGTACTGAGGCTCCGGCGGCGGCGCCGGGTGCATAGTTGTCGCGGTTGCTCATCGCTTCTTTCCTTTCGTGGAACGCTGTTCCATTCGATCGAGATGGCGTTCGAGGGCGTCGACGTGGCCCGTCCAGAAGCGACGGAAAGGCGCCAGCCACGCGTCGACCTCCATGAGCGGCTCGGGCCGGAGCCGATAGATGCGCCGCTGGGCGTCGACCCGCGCCTCCACGAAGCCAGCCTCGCGAAGCACGCGGAGGTGCTTGGACACCGACGTCTGTGGGATCCGCAGGCGGCTCTCGATCTCTCCGACGGATCGCTCCGACGTCGCCAGGAGGCTGAGGATGGCCCTGCGGTTCGGCTCCGCGAGGATGGTGAACGACGACTCCATGGTCCTAGTTTTCCCGATTAGGTATATACCTGTCAAGGGATATACGAGGGCCTCCGATCGACCGACGCGGCGTCACGCTGCGCGCGCGCCCCTTTGATTCGGAGAGCGCCGATCAGACGGGTCGGCGCCAGATGTCGGCGAGGTCGGGTGGGAGCTGGCTCGCGACCCAGCGCACGTCCTCGTCGGGCAGCCTGTCTCGGAGCGCGGTGAAGACCGCCGAGACGATCTGAAAGGTGCGTGTCGGATCCATCTCCAGCAGGTCTCCGACATCCGCGAGGAAGGTGCGGGTGTCGGTCCGCTGGGCCGGTGAGCCCTCGGTGATCGGGCATCCCGCCAGCAGGATCCGCAGCTCCCGTGGGAACTGGGACATGAGCTCGTCGCGCCGATCGCCGGTGAGGCGCCGCTCGAGCTGGCAGAGCACCACCGCGGCGGCGTAGGCGGCGTCGTCGGGCTCCTCCAGAGGCTTGGTCCAGCGGAGCTCGTCCACGAAGGCCCGATAGTCTTCGGCGGGTTCACGCTTCGCTGGCATGGGCGTCGCGCCCACGTCGGGGGTCTGGTCTGCCATGGTCGTGCCTCCTTGGCTTTCAAGATGGCCACCACGGTCCCGTCGAGAAAGCCGTCCGCCTCGTGGGATGCGGCTGGTGCGCCTGCTCGGCGCCTGTCTCCGCCTCCCTTGGTTGCAAGGCGGACGCCGCTATTACTCTCCGTGGTTCGGGAGGATCGGTTGGGCCGCCCCCCTGTGCCAGGGTAGTTGTCGCCTCAGTTGACGCAGGATCCTCGGGGGCGAGCAGGCAGGCGCCAGGCTGCTTGGAGCCCGCCGAGCAAACGCTTGCGCGCGTCAGCGCAGCGCTGGATCGGGCAAGGCCCAGTCGATCGGCTTCAGGCCCTTCGACTCGAGGAAGGCGTTCGCCTTGGAGAAATGGCGGGAGCCGAAGAAGCCGTTATGGGCGGAGAGCGGCGAGGGGTGGGGGGCTTTGAGGATCAGGTGGCGTGATACGTCGACGAACGCGGCCTTGCGCTGGGCGTACGATCCCCAAAGCATGAACACGACGGGCTCCGACTTGTCGTTCACGAGCCGGACGATCGCGTCGGTAAAGCGCTCCCATCCCTTGCCCTGGTGGGAGGCGGCGCGGCCCATCTGGACAGTGAGCACGCTGTTGAGCAGGAGCACGCCTTGCTTCGCCCAGTGCTCCAGGAAGCCATGGCGGGGCCGCTGGATGCCGAGATCGGTCTCCAGCTCTCGGTAGATGTTCTGGAGGCTCGGTGGCGGACGGACGCCGTGACGGACCGAGAAGCACAGGCCGTGCGCCTGTCCTTCACCGTGATATGGGTCCTGACCGAGGATGACGATGCGCACCGCGTCGAGCGGCGTCAGGTCGAGCGCGCGGAAATACTCGCTGCCCCGGGGAAAGATGCGCGCGCCGCGCGCCTTTTCGGCGAGCAAGAAGCCCTTCAGCTCGGTCATGTAGGGTGCGGCGAACTCGCCGGCCAATGGCCCCTTCCAACTCTCGTCCAGCCTGATCGTGTCGCTCATCGGTGAGCGACCACTAGAGCGTGTAGACAGTTTCAGTCCAGCAGAATGTTCGGCCCATGTACCCCGAGAGACTCGCTTTCGAAGGTCGGCACCCGTGCCGAACGCGAAGACGCAAACGGTCTCGTTCTTCCTCAGGCTCCTCGGCGCGTGGATCGCGAAGGGGTTCAGGGCTCCGCGGGTCCCCGTCGGAGAGCGCGAGATCGTGCTGCCGGTCGGACGGGCAGCGCTGTGATTGTGATCATGATCCGCTCCTCTCGAAAGGCCTGCGGCTCTCCATCAGGCCTGACCACGGTATCGCGGATTGGATCCGGCCATACACCAGGAGGTCTCTCCAGGATGAACGCCTCGATGGACCTGCGCATCGAGCATGCCCCGAACGAGCAGAGCGACAGCTGCTCTGACTCGTAGCGGCTATGGAGCCCCAGCTTCTTCGCCATCCGGCGAGGCGATGACGACCGTATAACCGTCCGGATCAGCGATCCACAGCTCGCGATGTCGAGCGTTCGGGTTGTAGTGCACGTCTAGGACGACGCGTGCTTTGAGCTCGCGGGCTCGCGCGACGGCGTCATCGAAGTCATCGACCTCGAACCACAACATCACGCCGTTGCCGACCGGCTGCGCGGGGTCACCCATATGCCCGTGATGATGATCGGCTTCCCAGGCGTGGAGCTGGAGGATCAACCCGTCCGGTCCCCACTTCGTATGGTGCAGGCGCGGGTCGTAGAGCCGTTCGTATTCGAGTGGCCCGTCGCCGTGGTGGCCGCGCCCGCCGCCCCCGAGGGTGCAGCCGAGGACCCGCCGATAGAAGCGGCTCGACGTCTCGACGTCGCGGACCATGATGAGGGGCTGCGCTCGCATCCCGCGCAGTCTACCGGTCCCGGCGTTGGACTCAAGGGCAACTCCGCGAGCCTTGGTTCGACGGAAGCGGCACGCCGAACGTGGCTTGGCACCCGGGTCATCCAAACGGCGGAGGCCTCGACGCAGGAACGTACGGGCGTATTCCTCGGCGCGCAGATCCCAACCCGTGGCGAAGGACCAGCTCTCCACACCCTCGATTGCGAATGCATGAGGTGGATCGTTGCAGTGGGCGCCACCCTCCGGTGGGGGGTCGCTTGCTCGCGCTGGGCCTCTTGGCCGACGTGCCCGCCCGCACCGCATGAGGTGGTTGACCCCGCGCGGGTTGGCGCTTTGGCGCTGCAGCCTTCTCCGGAGATGCGCACGTTGCGCCGAGGTCCGGCCCCGCGACGACGCGTCGGACACTTCGCGGGGGGACGCCTTGCAGAACGCCAAGCCCAGGATCCTGCTCATCGCCACCAGCCACGCCTCGCTCGGTGCCACCGGCAGGAAGACCGGCCTCTGGCTCGAGGAGCTCGCCGCGCCCTATATGGCGCTCACAGGCCACTCCAAGCTCGAGATCGCGTCGCCGAGCGGTGGCCGGCCGCCCATCGATCCGCGGAGCGAGCAGGATCCGACCGACGCCATGAAGGCCTTCCTCCAAGACGAGCACGCGATGGGGAAGCTCGCCCAGACCCGCCGCCTCGACGATTTGGGCGACGAGGTCTTTGACGCCGTCCTCGTCGTCGGAGGTCATGGTCCCATGTGGGACCTCCCTTCCTCCCTGGCCTCCGAGCAGCTCTCCAAGACCTACGGCCGAAGGGCCGTCGTCGCCGCCGTATGCCACGGCCCGGCCGCCTTCGTCGGCGCTGTGAAGCCCGACGGCGAGCCTCTGGTGCGAGGTCACCGGATCACGGCCTTCTCCAACGAGGAGGAGAGCGCCGTTGGCCTCGCCGACGTGGTTCCCTTCCTCCTCGAAGACAAGCTCAGGGCGCTCGGCGCCCGCTACGAGCGCCGCCCCGCGTGGAAGCCCCACGTCATCCGCGATGGCAAGGTGATCACCGGCCAGAATCCGGCGTCCGCGACCGGCGTGGCACACGAGATCCTGGCTGCGCTGCAGGCCTGGCCCTCGTAGCCGTCGAGCCTGCCGGCGCACCAACGACCGCGCCGACGTGTTCGGGATCGAGTCAGTCATCGGGATCGCCACGGCGGCGCGAGTCGTACACTCAGGCCGGAGGGGCGGCGGAGGCTCGACGGCGATCGTCGTTGCGGCTACAACGAGATCATGGAACCTCGACTCAACTTCGTCACGCTGGTCGTCGCCGATCTCGATCGCGCGCGACGCTTCTACCTGGACGGTCTCGGCTGGCCCCCCGCGCTCGAGGCAGCTGGCGAGGTCGCGATGATCCACGTCGGGAACAAGCTGGTGCTCTCGCTGTGGGCGGAGTCTGCCGCGCGCGCGGAGATCGGCGAGGTCACGCGTGGGGGCACGCTCCCCTTCACCCTCGCCCACAACGTCGCATCACCGGCGGAGGTCGACGCGGTGCTCCAGACGGCGGGCGCCGCCGGGGCGACCGTGCACGAGGCCCAACAGCGAGACTGGGGCGGCTACAGCGGCTACTTCACCGATCCCGATGGGTTCCGATGGGAGGTGGCCTTCAATCCGTATCCGGTAGGGAGCGTGACGATTCCGTAGCGTGCCCTTGGCCCGGACGTGACCGCGGGCGCTCCACGCCAGCTGGTAGACGGGAGATAAAAATGCGAACCGAGACCGAGTCGACCTTCCTTCGTCGTTGTCTGGAGCTCGCCGAGGAGGCGTTGGACGCCGGGGATCAGCCCTTCGGCTCCGTGCTCGTGGGAGGAGCCGGCGAGATCCTCGCGGAGGATCGCAACCGCGTCGCCTCGGGAGACAGCACCCGCCACCCCGAATTCGAGCTGGCCCGCTGGGCGGCTGCCCACCTCAGCCCGGAGGAGCGAAGGGCGGCGACCGTCTACACCTCAGGCGAGCACTGCCCCATGTGCGCCGCCGCGCACGCCTGGGTGGGGCTGGGGCGAATCGTCTACATCGCGTCCTCCGCACAGTTCGCGACCTGGTTGACGGAGTGGGGCAATCCCCCGGGGCCCGTCAACCCCCTGCCGATCCAGGCGATCGCCCCTGGGATCGAAGTGGAGGGGCCGGTCCCCGCGCTCGAGTCGGAGATCCGCGAGCTGTACCGACGCTGCTTCGCGGAGGGCGCGCCCTGACCGCTCGTGGCGAGATGGCTGCCTGGTTGGAGCTTTTGGCTGCGCGCGATGGGCCTGGCTTGTAGACTCGCTCGAATCCGGTACGCGATCTCCAGCGCTCTCGAGCTGCACGCGAGGGCAGTGGTGGATCATCAACCCGTGAGGAGAAGTGGATGCGCTCGGGAAATCCGATCTTGAAGGAGCGAACCTTCGACCGCCCGCTCGGCGCGGCGGCGGGGACGATGACGGTGCAGGGGACGGTGAACCGGACCCTGATCCTGCTGATGCTGGTGCTGGCGGGGGCCGCGACGATCTGGGGGCGTGCGATCGAGAACCCGGCGGACCCCATCGTGGGGATGGGGATCATGGTGGGGGCGATCGGCGGCTTCATCGTCGCCATGGTCACGATCTTCAAGTCGCAGTGGGCGCCGGTGACGGCGCCGATCTACGCGCTGCTGGAGGGGGTGTTTCTCGGGGCGATCTCGGCGGTCTTCGAGGCGCGCTACCCCGGGATCGCGATCCAGGCGGTGGCGCTGACCTTCGGGACCTGCTTCGCGCTGCTGGCCCTCTACAAGGCGGGGGTGATCCGGGCGACGCCCGGCTTCCGGCGAGGGGTGATGGCGGCCACCGGGGCGATCGTCCTGGTCTACATCGCCAGCATGGTGATGGGCTTCTTCGGGATGCAGATGCCCCTGCTACACGACGCCAGCCCCTTGGGGATCCTGATCAGCCTGGTGATCGTCACGGTGGCGGCGCTGAACCTGGTGCTGGACTTCGACTTGATCGAGAGCGGCGCCCGTCAGGGGGCGCCCAAGCATATGGAGTGGTACGGCGCCTTCGCGCTGATGGTCACCCTGGTCTGGCTCTACCTCGAGATGCTGCGGCTGCTCTCGAAGCTCCAGCGGCGCTAACGCGGCGAGCGCTTGCTCGCCAACGTCCGGTTTCGACCCGAGCAACCGGCCGTCATGGTTGCAGATCGATCGCGCTGCGCGGAAGTTGGAGGGGACATCCGCCCGAGCGCGCATCGCCCTTGGCGGCGCCTGCCCGGACGAATTGCGCGGGAGCGAGCGAGCATGGGCTGCAGGCATCTGAGCCAGATCCAACACGTCCACCCCGAGACCCAGGGCTGCGCGGAGTGCCTGCGATCGGGGGGCAAATGGGTGGAGCTGCGGCTCTGCCTCTCTTGCGGACACGTGGGCTGCTGTGATGGCTCGCCCGGTCGACACGCCAGGGCGCACGCGGCCCAGGCGGGGCATCCGATCCTCCGCAGCTTCCTGCAGCGGGATGATTGGATCTGGTGCGCGCTGGACGACGAATACCTGGATCCCGTGCAGATCGATCAGGCGCTGGAGGCAGCGTACCGACACGCGTGCCGGACCAACGCGGAGCGCGCCGCGGGGGGCTACCCGGTCCCGATCCGAGGCCCGCTGCTCTACTGAAGGCGCAGGCTGGCCCGGGAGACCGGGGTGGCGGGATCGAGGAGGTAGCCGTCGGCGTGGCGCCTCAGGACGTCCTCGAGGCCCGCGGCCCGCAAGGCGCGCACGCTGGTGTAGACGCGGTTGGCGGCTGCCTGGGGGTGGATCTGCTCACCCGGCCAGCCGATCCGGGAGAGCGCCTCCTGGTTGAGCCCGACGCCCGGCGCGAGGAGGCGCTGCTCCACCAGGCCCTGGAGGATGCGGCGCATGGCGCCCCGCCTGCCAAGGGCGACCCGCGCGCCCTCGTCCAAGGTGAACCAGGTGGCGTTGGGGCCGACCACGAGGCCCTGGGAGATGGCGGACTCGGAGGGCTCCCAGCTGGCGATCCGCTCGCCGGGGGAGGCGAGGGCGCGCTCCAGCAGCCGTCGGGCGACGACGAGGCCCTCCGAGGAGCGGGCACCGGCCGGGAGCGGGTCCTCGCGCCTGGCGGCGGCGCGGCGGGTGAGGGCGGCGGCCTCGTCGCCGCGGAGATCCTGGGCGGCGATCCGCGCCTGGGCCAGATCGAGGAAGCCCTCGAGGATCGCGAGGGTCGCGAGGCTCCCGGCGTCGCCGCGCGCCTCGAACCAGCGCCGGGCCTCGGCGAAGTCGCTGGAGGCCTCGGCGACCAGGCCCAGCACGGCCTCCACCGCCGCGAAGAAGGGGAGGGTGTGGATGGCGTGGCGCTCGTCGCCGGTCTCGCGAAAGATCGAGACGGCCTCGTGGAGCCGTTGCCAGGCGAGGCGCAGCTCGCCGCGCTCGAAGGCTAGAAGGCCGAGGTTGGTCAGGGCGAGGGCCTCGAAGCGGCGATTGCCGAGCTGCCGCTCGAGGACGAGGCTCCGGCTCAGATGCTCCTCCGCCTCGTCGAGGGCCCCGGCGGTGTGGGCGACGCTGCCGAGGTTGAGGATGACGTCGGCCTCGGAGGCGCGATCGTCCACCAGGCGGAAGACGCGCTGGGCCTCGTGGAGCGCGGCGCGGGCGTCCTCGTAGCGCCCCAGCCCGGAGAGCACGGCGCCGAGGTTGAAGAGTGATAGCGCCTGATACCGAAAGTTCCCGCTCCGTCGGAAGATGGCGAGGCCTGCTTCCAAGCGTTCGCGGCTGATCTCGAGGTCGCCGCGGCTCTCGGCCACGATGCCGAGGCCCATCCGCGCCAGGCCGGCCAGCTCGGGATCGTCGACCTCCTCCTCGATGGACACGGCCATGCGCAGCTCCGCCTCGGCCTGGTCGAACTCGCCCTTGCGGGCCCGCAGCGCGCCGGACTCGCAGAAGATGGAGCCCTCGAGCCCGCGGGCCCCGGCGGCGCGGGCGAGCTGCAGCCCCTCGGCGAGATCGTCGCGGGCCTCGTCCAGCCGGCCGTGGCGCCTGGAGGTGGCGGCCCGCGCCCGCAGCGCCCTGGCGAGGAGGATGGGCTCGTCGGCGCGGCGGGCGGCGGCCACCGAGCCATCCAGCAGCGCGGCCTCGGAGGCGGGCGCCCCCTGCAGCGCGGCGGCGACGCTGGCGGCGAGGCCCGCCCTGGCCGCGATCCTGGGATCGGCGTCGAAGGTCCGGCGATGCACGGCCAGCAGGTTCTCGTGCTCGAGGAGGAGCTGTCGGCTGGCGGTGGGGCCGGTGGGGCCGCTGATCTGGCCAGCCAACGCCTCCCCATGCGGGAGGAAGTAGCCGTGGTGGCGGCGCTCGGCGTCCGCGCGATCGCCCCGGCGCGTGAGCTCCCGTGAGGCGAAGGCGGCGACGCTCTCGTAGAGGGAGAAGCGAGGCGGATCGGAGGGCTCGAGCTGGAGCAGAGCCTTGGCCCGCAGGCCGCCCAGGAGATCGAGCACCGGCGGATTGCCGGGATCCCCCACGAGGATCGCCTCCGCCGCCTCCAGGCTGAAGCCGCCGCGGAAGATCGAGGCGCGGGCGAGGCCCTGCTGCTCCGCCGGGGTGAGGAGCTCCCAGGAGACGGAGATCGCCTCTTCGAGGGAGGCGTGGCGCTCGTCCCGCCCTGTCTGCAGGATCTCGAAGCGCTCGTCCAGGCGGGAGAGGAGCGTCCGTGGCGGCAGCACCCGCACCCTGGCCGCGGCGAGTTCGATGGCGAGGGGGAGGCGGTCGAGGCGGCGGACCAGATCCGCGATGGCGCCGCGATCCGCGGAGCCGAAGGAGAGGTCGGCCCAGGCGCGCGTGGCTCGATCCTCGTAGAGAGCGATGGCCTCGTCGAGCTCGAGTGGGCCGAGCTCGAAGCACCACTCGCCGTCGATCTCCAGGCGGACGATCGAGGTGGTGAGGATCTGGAGCTCCGGCGCCTCGTCGAGCCAGCGCGCGATCACGGAGGCTGCGGCGGGGACCAGGTTCTCGAAGTTGTCGAGGACGAGGAGGAGCGGGCCGCGGCTCGCGGTGGCGTGAGCGATGCGGAGGCTGCCGTCGACGGGGCAGCGATCCTTCATCGAGACGCCGAGGGCCGCGCCGACGATGCGCAGGAGCGCCTCGGGGCTGCGGGCGGCGGTGAGATCACAGAACCAGACGCCGCCCTCCGCGTGGTACTCCGGCTGCATCGTCGCGGCGACGTTGCGGGTGAGGCGGGTCTTGCCGATCCCCGAGGGGCCGGAGACGGTGATGAGGCGCTCACCTGCGCGGATCGCCTGCTGCAACGCCTGGCTCGCCCCGTGGCGTCCGAAGAATGGGGTGCGATCGATCGCGATGTTCGGTGCGGTCACGGGGAGCCATGATACTCCAAGCGGGTCGGAGGCGCCGAACTCCGGCCTGCGTTTCGCGAGGGAATTTCGGCGAACCGGAGCCTGCCGGCACGAGAGGAGCCCTTCGCGCTCGACGCGAGGGGAGGGATCGCCTCTGCCGCGTGGAGGCGGTCTCTCATAGGCTCTGACGAGAGGGCGAATGAAGACGCACAACGTACGATTCGTGGTCGGGATCGATCTGGGCACCACCCACGCGGCCATGGCCGCGAGCGCGATCGACGGCGGCGCCATCGAGGTGATCCCGATCGCGCAGCTCGTCGGTCCCGGCGAGGCGGGGGCGCTCCCGCTCCTCCCCTCGACGATCTACCTGCCGGCGGAGGGAGAGATCGCGGAGGGCGCCCGCAGGCTGCCGTGGGGCGAGACCTCCTGGGTGGTGGGGACCCTGGCCTCGCAGCTGGGTGCCAAGGTGCCCGGACGCATGGTCGTTTCGGCGAAGAGCTGGCTCTCCTACGGCGGTGTCGATCGCCAGGCCGCGATCCTCCCCTGGAGTGCGTCGGGGGACGTGACGAAGATCTCGCCCGTGGAGGCCTCGGCGCGGATCGTCGCCCATCTGCGCGCGGCGTGGGATCACGCCCATCCGAACGCGCCGCTGGCGCAGCAGGAGGTGGTCCTCACCGTGCCCGCCTCCTTCGACGAGGTGGCGCGGGAGCTGACGGTGGAGGCGATCCGCCAGGCGGGGCTCCCACGGGCGCGGCTGCTGGAGGAGCCGCAGGCCGCCTTCTACGACTTCATCGAGCAGCATGAGGGCGGGCTCGCCGCCGCCATCGGCGACGCGAGGGTGGTGCTGGTGGCGGACGTCGGCGGGGGGACCACCGATCTCACCCTGGTTCGGATCACGCCCCAGGCATCGGGCGCCCCGGCCTTCGAGCGGATCGCGGTGGGCGACCACCTGATGCTCGGCGGCGACAACATGGACGTCACGCTGGCCCGGCACGTGGAGGCGAAGCTGGGCGACGCGGGGCCGAGGCTCGACGCGACGCAGTGGTCGGCGCTGGTACAGGCCAGCCGCCTGGCGAAGGAGACGCTCCTCTCCGGCAGCGGCCCCTCGGAGTATGGGGTCTCGGTGCTGGGGCGGGGGACCCGGCTGTTGGGGGCCGCCCGGACCTACAAGCTCCCGGCGGACGAGGCGCGCGCGCTCCTCCTGGACGGCTTCTTCCCGATGAGCGGCCCGGACGAGACGCCCGAGCGACGGGGCCGCCTCGCCCTGACTGAGCTCGGGCTGCCCTTCGCCAGCGATCCCGCGATCTCGCGGCACGTCTGCGCCTTCCTCCGGCGCCACGCCCAGGCGGCCGAGGTGGCAGGCGCAACCCTGGTCGGCGGGCTCCCGCGACCCGACGCGCTGCTGCTCAACGGCGGGGTCTTCAACGCGCCGGCGGTGAAGGCGCGGCTCGGCGAGGTGCTGGCGGGCTGGTTCCCCGGCGC
Source organism: Vulgatibacter incomptus (assembly GCA_040391605.1). Classification (GTDB taxonomy): domain Bacteria; phylum Myxococcota; class Myxococcia; order Myxococcales; family Vulgatibacteraceae; genus Vulgatibacter; species Vulgatibacter incomptus_A. The sequence goes on along the minus strand of JBEBXK010000003.1, from coordinate 132,024 downwards.
GCCGATCCCGCTCCTCGGCCACGCCTCGCTAGATCTCGCGGTGGCGCGCGGGGCCGCCTATTACGCGAAGGTGCGCCGCGGCGCCGGCGTGCGGATCGCCGGGGGATCGCCGCGCTCCTATTACGTGGCGGTCGAAGGGGAGGGCGGGATCCGCCGCGGCCTCTGCGTTGTGCCGCGGGGCATGGAGGAGGGCAGCAGCCTGGAGGTGGAGAGCCGCACCTTCCAACTCGTTGTCGGGCGCCCGGTGACCTTTCCGCTCTACACCTCCACCGGCGATCGCGGCGACGCCCCGGGCAAGCTCGTCGATCTGGACGAGGACCTCGACCCCCTCCCGCCGCTGCATACGGTGCTGCGTACCGCCGAAGGCGAGGCGCCACCCAAGGCGGGGCAGGCGCCCAAGACCTTGCCGGTGCGACTCGAGGCGGCCCTCACCGAGTTGGGGACCCTGGAGCTCTCCCTGCGCACCCCCGAGCCGCCGGAGCGCCGGTGGAGGCTGGAGTTCTCGTTGCGCGGCGAGGGCGGCGGCGCCGCGGTGGCGCCGATCGATCAGCTCCCGGCCCATTTCGATCGAGCGAAGGCGCTGGTGGAGCGGGCCTACGGCAAGGCCGCCGCGCCGGTGGACGTCCGTGAGATCAAGGGGCTCTGGCGCGGATTGGAGAAGGAGATCGGCTCCCGTGACCTCTGGTCGTCCGCGGTGAACCGCGAGCTCTGGGGTGTGGTCTTCGGCGGCGCCCAGAAGCGCAGGCGCACCGCCGATCACGAGCGGGTCTGGTTCCAGCTCACGGGCTTCTGCCTCCGCCCCGGCTTCGGCGCGCCCCTGGACGAGTGGCGGGCCGGCGAGCTGTGGAAGGCCTTCGAACAAGGCGTGCAGTACACCACCGAGAAGGCGAATTGGTCCGAGTGGTGGGTGCTCTGGCGCCGGGTGGCGGGGGGCCTGGACGCCGGCAAGCAGCGGCGGATCTTCCAATGGGTGCGGCCGTGGCTGGAGCCGCCGAAGGGGAGGTTCCCGACCAGGCCCAAGGGGCCCAAGGCGGAGGGCTTCGACGAGATGGTGCGGCTGACGGCGTCGTTGGAGCGGCTGTCTTCCGGGGAGAAGATCGAGGCAGGCGGCTGGATCCTCCACCGCCTCGAGGCGAGCAGGGGCTCGTGGTGGCCCCTGGGGAGGCTGGGCGCCAGGCAGCCCTTCTATGGCAGCGCCCACGACGTGGTCCCTGTGGAGGTCGCCGACGGCTGGCTCGAGGCGATCCTCGCCCTGGATTGGAAGAGGGCGGAGGGGGCGTCCTTCGCCGCGGCCCAGATCGCCAGGCGCACGGGGGATCGTCAGAGGGACTTCTCCGATGGTCGCCGGGAGGAAGTGGCCTCCAGGCTGGAGGCCGCGAAGGCCCACGAGGGCTGGATCCGGATGGTACGGGAGGGTGGGGCGCTCTCCGCCCAGGACGAGGTGCGGGTCTTCGGCGACACCCTCCCTGCCGGCTTGCGCCTCGGTTGAACCACCGTGCCTATGGCGAGATGCGGGCCTTCGGCGGCCCCCTGCCCGCGGGCTTGCGCGCCGGCTGAACGGCAGTTAGGAGAGCGGGCTCGTCGCGCCTGCGAATCGGGGAACCCCCACCGCTTCCCGAGGGTTGTTTGACCAATTGATCTCGGGGGCGTTTGATTGTAGATGCGCGCGCTGTTCCTCCTCGGAGTTCGAGGATCTTCGCCCCACACCATCGACCTGCTTTCTTGCCTCATGAGGTGAACTTCGTTGACCACCGCCGTGCCCCGCAAGTGGACGCTTGCCGACTCGATCGAGACCTATGAGATCCGCACCTGGGGAACTCCCTTCTTCGGCGTGAACGAGAAGGGGCACGTGACGATCCAACCCGACGGGCCGGCTGGTCCCACGGCCGATCTCAAGGAGCTGGTCGACGAGGTGAAGAAGCGGGGCATCGGCCTCCCGCTGCTGCTTCGCTTCTCCGACATCCTGCGGGCCCGGGTGGTGCAACTCAACGAGTCCTTCGCTCGGGCCATCGCGGAGTACGGTTACGAGTCGCCGTATCGCGGCGTCTACCCGATCAAGGTCAACCAGATCGCCAGCGTGGTCACCGAGATCCTCCAGGCCGGGCGCCCGTATCATTACGGCCTCGAGGCGGGCTCGAAGCCCGAGCTCCTGGCGGTGATGGCGCTCCTCGAGGATCCCGAGGCCCTCTTCATCTGCAACGGCTACAAGGACGAGGAGTACGTGGAGACGGCGCTGCTCGCCTCCAAGCTCGATCGCAAGGTGATCCTGGTGGTCGAGAAGCTCTCGGAGCTGGCGATGATCGCCACGGTCTCCGAGCGGCTGGGCGTGCGGCCGCGGATCGGCATCCGGGTGCGGCTCTCGTCCCGTGGCTCGGGGCGGTGGGAGGCCTCTGGCGGCGATCGCTCCAAGTTCGGCCTGAGTTCCTCCGAGATCCTGGAGGCGATGCACTTCATGCGGGAGCGCGGGCTCCTGGACTGCTTCGAGCTGCTCCACTTCCACCTGGGCTCGCAGATCAGCGCGATCCGATCGTTCAAGAACGCGCTGCGCGAGGCGGGGCGCTTCTACGTGGAGCTGGCCAAAGCCGGCGCCCCGCTGAAGTACTTCGACGTCGGCGGCGGCCTCGGCGTGGACTACGACGGCTCGCAGACCAACTTCGCCTCGTCGATGAACTACACGATGCAGGAGTACGCCAACGACATCGTCTACGGCCTGAAGGAGGTCTGTGACGCGGAGGGCGTCCCGCATCCGGCCATCGTCTCCGAGTCGGGGCGCGCGGTGGTGGCGCACCACGCCGTGTTGGTCCTGGACGTCCTGGGCACCCTCGAGTTCGAGGGTCGTCCTGTGCCGGACTCGATCCCCGAGGACGCCGCACAGGTGGTGAAGAACCTCTTCGCCACCTACAAGGAGCTCAGCCGCAAGAACCTGCAGGAGGCCTACCACGACGCAGTGGATCTGAAGGAGGAGACCCTGCAGCTCTTCAGCCTCGGCCATCTGGCCCTCGACCAGCGGGTGATGGCGGAGAACATCTTCTGGAGCGTCTGCCATAAGGTGGCGCGGCTCGCGAAGGAGCTGGACGTCGCGCCGGAGGAGCTGGAGCATCTGGAGAAGGCGCTCTCCGATACCTACTTCTGCAACTTCTCCGTCTTCCAATCGCTGCCGGACTCCTGGGCGATCGATCACCTCTTCCCCGTGCTGCCGATCCACCGGCTGGGGGAGGAGCCGACCCGGCGGGCGGTGCTCGCGGACATCACCTGTGATTCAGACGGGAAGATCGAGCACTTCATCGATCGCCGCGACGTCAAGGACGTGCTGGAGCTCCATCCACTCAACGGCGAGGACTACTACCTCGGCATCTTCCTGGTGGGCGCGTACCAGGAGATCCTCGGAGACCTCCACAACCTCTTCGGCGACACCCACGACGTCTCGGTCTCGCTGCGCGAGGGGGGCGGCTACGCCATCGATCACGTGGAGCCGGGCGATACGGTCACGGAGGTCCTCGAGTACGTCGCCTACACTCGCGACGAGCTCGTCTCCAAGGTGCGCCGCTCGGCGGAGCTCGCGCTGCGCTCGGGGAAGCTCTCCCTGGACGAGGCGCGCTATCTGCTGCGCGCGTACGAAGAGGGGCTGGCCGGCTACACCTACCTCGAGAGGGATTGAACATGGCGAAGGTCTTTCCGCCCTGCGGGCTCTATCGGACCTCCGAGGCGATCGGATCGATCCCGGCGGGCCGGCTGGTCTTCTTTCACGACCACGGCGATCCGGGGCCTGGCGTCTACCTCCCCGAGTCGTGGAGCCAGAACCGCGCCAAGTTCGCCAGCGGCGGCACCACGATCCAGAGCGAGGCCCAGGCCGCCAGCCTGCAGCCGCTCCTGGCCGAGGGGCTCTATCGAGTGGAGGAGTCCTTCACCTGCTGCGACAAGAACTGCCGCACCTTCGAGGCCGACACCCTGGTGCAGCTCGGCTACAACGGCAACGCGCAGCCGATCCTCTTCCTCCCCGAATGGGGGCCGGCTGGGCTGAGCTTCCCCGAGAGCGGTCAGCGGGTGGATGATCTGCGCTTGGCCCGGCTGGGCTTCCTGCTGGTCGCCGATACGCACCGCAGCGCGCACCGCAGCTACCATTGATCGCGCGGGAGCCAGCGGCGATCGATCGAGTCCTCCGGGCGCCGATGAATCGATCGCCCCGCACGGAGCGGGAGCGATTCCTTCCGCTCACCTCCGCGCGAGAGGACTTTTTGGCGCTGGCTCGCCTCGGGCTCTCGGGACGGATTGACTCGCATCCCACCTGCGGATAGCGTTTCGCTGTCGCAAGACTCCTGCTCCAAGAACGGCGCGCATCGGCGTCCAGGTAGAGACCATGAGGGTCTCGACGATGCGCATCCGGGAAGCGGGGGCGACAATCGAGGAAGCGTTCCCGGGGACGAAAGACACCCGGGGATGAGGCTGCATGGGCAAGAGGCTTTATTGCGGAAACCTGCCGTACACCGCCACGACCGATGAGGTCAAAGCGCTGTTTACGGAGAGTGGTAAGACGGTCACGGACGTCCACATCGTCATGGATCGCGAGACGGGGCGCTCGCGAGGGTTCGCGTTCGTCGAGCTCGCCACCGACGAGGAGGCGGCCAAGGCGATCCAGGAGATCGACGGGAAGATGCACGCGGGTCGTGCACTCACCGTGAAGGAGGCGCGGGAGCGCGAGGCTCGTCCGGGTGGCTTCGGCGGTGGCCCGCGTCCCGGCGGCGGTGGCGGCTTCGGCGGCCCGCGCCCTGGTGGGGGAGGAGGCCACCGAGGCGGCGCCCCCGGGGGACGTCCTCCCCGCCCGCCCAGCTACGCGCCTCCTCCGCCTCCGGAGTACAGCCCGCCGCTCCCCCCTGCGCCGTCGGCCGCTGCCGGCGAGTATCGACCGCCAGATGACGGCGACTACCGTGACCGCAGCGACCGCGGCAAGCGGGGACGCGATCGTCGTGGCGGCAGGCGCAAGGGCGAGGATTTCGGAGGCGAGGGCTGGTAGCGCGGATGCTCGAAGGCGTCGTTCCCACGGAAGCGGGATCGGCGCCTTCGCTTCAATCGGTGGCAGCCTGCGTCGCCGTGGTCTTGCCGCTCCCGTCGAGGATTCGCGAGAGCGTGGCCACGGCGGCGCGGAAGTCTTCGTGGGCGCCGGCAGGCAGCTCGACGCGGATGGTGCGATGCAGATCGAAGGGATCGAGCACCCGGCCCGTTGACGACATCACCTGATAGTGCAGATGCGGCGCCGTGGACCGGCCGGTGTTTCCGGAGAGGGCGATGACCTGCCCCTTGGACACCCGCGTCCCCGGGCCGATCCCCTTGGTGATCTCCGAGAGGTGAAGGAAGAGGATCTTGCGACCCTTGGCGTCCTCGATCTCCATGCTCCCGCCGTTGACCCGATAGTTCCAATTGGTGCGGCGCACCACGCCGGGCCACGGCATCTTCACGGGCGTGCCCACCGGCGCCTTGAAGTCGACGCCCTTATGACGTCTTCCGTCCTTGAGCAGGCTCGTCACCTGATCGTAGTCCGCGATCGGCGAGTCCTCGAGGCGTAGCTCGACCTCCTTGCCGCCCTCGTCGTAGTAGCGGCCAAAGTCGGCGCCTGGCGCCTGGAAGCGATAGGCGTGCATGGTCTTGGCCAACTTGCCGGAGCGAAAGCGCAGGGCATGGACCACCGGCTCACTCCCCTGCGGCAGCTCGTAGGCCAGATCGAACGCGTCGCCAGGTCGCAGATCCCGGGCGACGTCGAGCCACCAGACCATGAGGCGGCTGGTCACCATCGAGAGGGGATCGCCGACCTCGGGGCCCAGCGCCTTGATCAGCGTCGCCGCCAGCGAGCCGTCGATCTGCAGCGACACGGCGTGGATCCCGCCGGAGCCGGGGATCGATCCGTCGGCGGGGAGATCTTCCGCGACCTCGTCCAGCGCCGGATCGGCCTCGGCGACCTCGGCGCCTGCGCCGCCGCCCCCTTGGGCATCGTGGCCGACGCTCTCACTCTCCGCGAGAGGGGCCGCGTCGCGCACCTCAGCGTCGCCCCGCACCGAGGATCTGCCGAGGAGGAAGGCAGCTCCCACCAGGAGGAAGAGGGCCACCACCACGAAGGGAACCGCCAGGGGGTTCCGGCGGCTCGGGTTCAGAAGGTCGTCCTTGATCGGCACCGAAGATCCTCTCGTAGCTGATTGAGCCGGATGGCGTGGGAGCGGGGTGAGGCGCCTTCCTCACGCGGATCGCGAGGCGGAAGGGCAGAACGCAGCTCGCGCCCGCGCATTCTCCTACACTGCCTCGGCCCCAGTTGGTAGTGCCCACGCGAACGGCGCCTGATCGGGCATCTGCGCCAGATGGGACGCCAGCCGATGCGGGCCAGCGACGCAGCGGCGGCGAGAGAGCTTGGGCGACCCGGGCTCTCTCCAAGCGTTCGATGGCCTCCGAGTTTTTGAATCGCCTCGTCGCGTCGATTCGGCCCGTCAGCCGGCGTCCCTTGGGGCTTGCGCGCGGCGCGCCATGATGGCACCGATCGAAGGATGAACCTGCGCGCCTGCCTCGGCGCCGCCTCCCTCGCGTTGGCGGCCTTCCTCACGCCCCTCTCCGCCTTCGCCGACGACGTCTCGGTGGAGGTGGTGTCCAAGGCCCTCCTCGGGCAGAGCAAGCCGGCGCTGGTCATCGCGGCGCAAAAGGCGGTCGTGTCCGCGAAGGCCGAGCTGCTGGCGCCGGACGGCGCTCGCGTCAGCCTGCGCGCGGGGAAGATCGCCGCGGGCACGCGCAAGGAGCTGCCGATCGCCGCGCCGGTGGGCCGGACGCGCTACGAGGGGGAGCTCGAGGTGGTGTTCGCGGATGGTACCTCCGGCAAGATGCCGCTCACCTTCGAGGTCCTGGTCTCTCAAGGGTTCAAGATCGATCCGCCGCCGCGGGAGTGGTTCGATCCCCAGGCAGGGACGCTTTCGTTCACGATGAGCGGCGTGGCCGATCATTGCGACTACGAGGTGCTCTTCGACGGGCTGCCGACGCGGCGCGGCGTAGCCCGCTTCGCCGGCGAGGCGCCGGGGACCCGGCTCACGCTTCAGTGGACCCCCCACGGAGAAGAAGATGTGGTGCTGAAGATCCACTTCGTCTGCCACGATCCGGACGGCTACTTCGCACCGATGACCACGCACCCCTGGGGCCTCCAGATCCCCCACGAGGAGGTGATCTTCGCAACGGGCAAGGCCGAGGTCGCCCAGGCGGAGCGCCCGAAGCTCGACGAGGCCTACGAGAAGATCGCGACGGCGATCCGCCGCTACGGCAAGGTGGTCGAGATCAAGCTCTACGTCGCGGGGCACACCGATACGGTGGGTGATGCGGGGCATAACCGAACCCTCTCCGTGGCCAGGGCCCGCTCCATCGCCGCGTACTTTCGCAGCAAGGGCGTGCGGATCCCGATCTACTTCGCAGGCTTCGGCGAGGAGCAGCTCGCGGTGCCGACGCCGGACGAGACGGACGACGCTCGCAACCGCCGCGCCGACTACGTGCTCAAGGTCGATCCGCCCTCCACCGGGAGCTGGTCCAAGCTCTAAGGGCGGGAGCGACGGCCGTTGTTCTTTTCGCAATCGAGGCCATCCTCGGGGCTGACGCGGGATCGCTCCGATCGGCGTGGCTGCGGCTTGGCGCGGGCCGAGGGAGGTGCTACGACGCTGCGCCGCCCGGCGCGAGACGCGGGCAAAGGAGCTATCCATGGTTGACCACATCCGGGACGAAGAGGGCGACGACGAGTCGTTCGCGGACCTCTTCGAGCAGAGCCTGCAGGAGCGAGCGCCTTCCCTCGAGCCCGGCCAGAAGGTGGTGGGCACGGTGGTGCAGGTCGGCTCCCAGCGGGTCTTCCTCGACCTGGGCGGCGGCATCGACGGGATGATCGAGTTCTCCGAGCTGGCCGCGCCGGGGGAGCCGATCCCGGTACAGCGAGGCGACAAGGTCGAGGCCTACGTGGTCAAGATCTCGAATCGGGTCGCGGAGCTCGCCAAGTCCCTGGGCAAGGGCGTGGCGGCGAAGGCCGCCCTGGAGGACGCAGCCGCCACCGGCGTCCCCGTGGAGGGGACGATCACGGCGGTGAACAAGGGCGGCTACGTCGTCGAGGTCGCAGGCGAGCGAGCTTTTTGTCCGCTGGGGCAGATGGACGTGAGGCGGATCGAGGATCCCGCGACGATGATCGGTCGCAAGCTGGTCTTCCGGATCGCGGAGTGGCGCGGGGGCAAGGACATCGTCCTCTCCCGCCGCGCGCTGCTGGAGGAGGAGAACGCGCAGAAGGCGGAGGAGACCCGGAGGCGGCTGGAGGTGGGCGCCTCCTTCACGGGGATCGTCACGCGGGTGATGGAGTTCGGCGCCTTCGTGGACATCGGCGGCATCGAGGGCCTGGTCCACGTGAGCGAGCTCGCCTACGGCAGGCAGCGGCCGGCGGATCTCGTCCACGAGGGGCAGCAGGTGCAGGTCGAGGTGCTGCGGATCGAGGCAGCCAGGGACGGCAAGGGCGAGCGGATCTCGCTGTCGATGCGGGCGCTCTCCGAGGATCCCTTCGAGGCCACGGTGGACGAGCTCCCCGAGGGGACGATCGTCGAGGGGACGGTGACGCGGGTGCAGCCCTTCGGCGCCTTCGTGGAGATCGTGCCGGGGGTGGAGGGGCTCCTCCACGTCAGCGCCTTCGGCAAGCGCATCGGCCATCCCAGCGAGGTGGTCGCCGAAGGGCAGGCCATCCCCGTGCGGATCGACGCCGTCGACAGGGATGCACGGAGGATCTCGCTCTCTTACGTCGAGGCCTCTGAGCTCGAGGCAGCGGAGGCGCCGGCTGTCGACGAGCCACAGGTGGTCGAGGCCGCGGCGCCGCCACCGCCGCCTCGCAGGCCGGTTCGGCCCAGGCCCGCCGGCGCCAAGGGTGGGGACGGCCCCGGCCTCCAGGTGCGTCGCTCGGCTCCGCCTCCTTCGGCGTCGGCCCCGGCCCCGGCTTCGTCGGCTCCCGCAGCGACGGCCACGGCTGGGTCTCCGGGTGGAAAGGGCGCCAAGGTGCTGGGGCACGCCGCGCCGAGGCAGGTGGAGGCGGAGGCCACCCAGGCTCCCGCTCCCGTCGCCCCTGGCGCCCCTCCCTCCACAGGGACGGTCCTCGAGGTCACGGTGGACAAGGTGGAGAGCTTCGGCGTCTTCGTGAGCTGGGAGGGTGGCCGCGGCCTGGTGCCGGGCGCCGAGCTCGGCGTCCCCCGAGGGGCCGACCTGCGCCGCAGCCATCCGGTGGGCACGACCTTCCGGGCCGCCGTCACCGACGTCCGCCCCGACGGCAAGGTGCGCCTCTCCAAGACCGCGGCCGAGGTGGCCGAGGAGCGCGCTGACGCAGCGGCCTGGATGCAGACCCAGCCGAAGGGCGGCGGCGGCAAGGGCCTCGGCACCCTCGCCGATCTCCTCAAGGGAAAGCTCGGCAAGTAGCCGACCGCTTCACACACCAAAGAGAAGGCCGCGGGGACATCAAAGACGAGGCCGAGGGCGCTCCCGCGTCACGCGAAGGTCGAATCTCGGCGCACGCCGGAATCTCGCCGCGCAGGCGGTCTGGCTACGCGGCGCGTCCGGCGGCGGGCGTAGCCTTGGCCTCGGCGCGGCGGCGGCGGAGGGTGGGGAGGCCGAGGGCGGCTGCGGAGGCGAGCAGCGCCATCCAGCCCGGCCAGTCGCCGAGGACGCCGTAGATCGTCGGGCCGCCCTCGATCATCGGCACGTCCTCCACCAGGAGCTGCGCCTTCTCGAAGGCGCTCTCCTGGCGGATCCTGCCGGCGGAGTCGACGAAGGCGCTGATGCCGGTGGCGGTGGAGCGGATCAGCCAGCGCCGATGCTCGATGGAGCGAAAGCTCGCCAGGGCCAGGTGGATGTGCGGCTCCACCGGCCCATACCAGGAGTCATTGGTGACGTTCACCATGGCGTGGGGGCGCTGGCCGGAGGCGTCGATCGGCCCCATCAACGAGCGGATGAAGCCGGGGAGGATGTCCTCGTAGCAGATGTCCGTGGAGAGGCGGTAGTCGCCCACCGGCAGCGCCTCGACGCTCCGGCCTCTCTCGAAGTGGCTGGTGTAGGGGAGGAGATCGTAGATCCCGGGGAAGATCGAGTCCCCGGGGACGTATTCGCCGAAGGCGAGGAGCACGGTCTTGTCGTAGCTCGCCTGGATGGCGCCGCCGGGCTCCAGGGCAAGCGCGGAGTTCCAGATCTTGCGCGCCTTGCCCGCACCCTCCGTCCGCAGGGCGCCGAGGATCATGGGCGCCTTCACCTCCCGGGCCACGTGGCCGGTGAGGTTCTGGAGCCCGGGATGAACCGCCCGGTTGAAGCCGCTCTCGGGCCAGACCACCAGGCCGATCCCGGGGAGGTCCATCGCCTCTTCGGTCATGCGACGAAAGCGGCGGATCCCGCCGTCGACGTCGTCGTGCTTGCTGCCCGCGCCGACGTTGGCCTGGACGATGGCGGTCTTCAGCTTGGGCGCCTCGCGATCGCGCGCCTCCATCTGCTCGATCCGGATCGCGGAGTAGGCCACCGAGCAGGCGAGGGCGCCAAAGGCCAGCCCGGCCAGGGCGAGGCGATGGCGCCGCTGGAGCCGGCGGGAGAGGAGCTCGTAGACCGCGCCGTTCACCAGGGCGAGGAGACCGGAGACCAGGATCACGCCGCCGACGTCGGCGATCTGCGTGACCCAGGGCATCCGCGCTTGGCTGTTCGCCATGAAGCTGGGAAAGAGCAGGGGGAAGGCCAGCTCGGAGCTCATGATCGCCAGGGGGATCCCGAGGCCCAGGGGGAGCCGCCCGCGCCTGCACAGCGCCCAGGCCAGGAGGCCGAAGGCGGCGAAGCTCGCGGCCTGGCCGACGGAGAGGAGGACGTAGCCCAGCGCCGCCAGCGGGGTGGGGAGGTGGGCGAAGGTCCGCAGGAGGTGGATCACCCAATGGTAGCCGACAAGGTGGGCGACGAGGCCCATCCACCACGAGAGGAAGAGGGCGCGCTTCCAGCTCCCCGCGTCCCGCAGGGCGAAGAGGAAGGGCACCAGGCAGATCCAGGCGAAGTACCAATGGTCGAAGGCGACGAAGCCGACGCTGTAGAGGAGGCCGGTGACGGTGGCGAGGGCCCAAGGCCGGAGTCTGGCGAGGATGTGCACGGGGCGACGATAGAAAGGTGAGCTCTCAAACTCAACGTTTCCGGGAGGGGAATCATCCCCGCCGCACGCACGCCCCCTCAGGGCTCTCAGCGATCTCCTGCGCAGCCCGCTGGGCTTCGTTGGAGCTGCGCGCCTACCCGCCAGGAGGGCCCTCGCCCGCAGAGCGCGGGAAGGAATCGCCCTGCGCCAGGGGGAGGCGATCTCCGCACACACGCGCCGATGGGTTGCCCTGAAAGGAGGCCGGGGGCAGACTTGATGGAGGAGGTCCGCCCCGTGCTCCGCCGCTGTCACATCCTGTTTGCCCTCGGCGTCCTCGCGTTGCCGCTGGGGGCGAGCAGCCTGCCGAGCCCGCCCCGGGAGGATCCCGACCAGGCGCTGGAGCGCCTCCTCGATTCCCGGGAAGGCGAGCCGAGCGGGCCGGATGGGATGGCAGGCCCTGTCCACATGGAGGAGTCCTTCGATCGACTCAAGGAGCAGATCCTGGGGCTGATCCCCGGCGACGCCCTCGAGTCGGTGGCGCGCACCTTCGTCGACCGTCGCCTGGAGCTGCAGGTCTCCCCTGAGCGTGCCGTCTTCGTCGTTCGGCTCCCCATCGATTGAACCAACTGACGCAACTCGCGTCCCGTTTGCGCATCGAAACGCCAACGTTCGAAACATCCAAACCCTCGACGAAGGAGCGACTCCCATGGCCTTGAAACTCCGCAGCCCCATGCCCGACCTCTCGGGCGCCACCGACTGGATCAACGGCGAGCCCGTCGATCCCGCTTCGCTCAAGGGGCACGTGACCCTGGTGCACTTCTGGGCGGTGAGCTGCGGGATCTGCAAGCCGCACCTGCCTACGGTGAACCAGTGGCAGAAGGATCTCGCCGCCAAGGGGGTGAGGTTCGTCTCCATTCACATGCCGCGTCAGGAGGCGGACACCGACGTGGCAGGGGTCCGCTCGGCCGTCGATGAGTACTCCATCGAGCACGTCACCGCCGTGGACAACACCCACGCCATCACCGACGCCTTCGAGAACGAGTTCGTCCCCGCCTACTACGTCTTCGATGAGGAGGGGCAGCTGCGCCTCTACATGTCCGGCGAGAAGGTCCTCCCCAACGTGCTGCAGACCATCGAGCGGTTGGTGGCGAGGCAGCAGGAGGCCCAGGCCGCCGGCTGAGTGCGAGAGCGCTCTGCCACCTCCGGTTCACGGCCACGCACGAGAGGGGAAGCGATCGCTCCCGAGGAGGGCGGGAGCGATCCGCCGGTCTTGGCGGGCGAGTGGAGAACCCTCGAAGAACCTTCAGTGACGGATCTGGAAGTCGGCGAACTCGCCCTTGCCGCCACTCCAGGTCTCCAGGACCCGATCGACGGTCGCCTCCGGTGGCCCGCCGCGGCACCAGGTGACGAGACGCTCGAGGGACTGTCTCGGACCCTCGGCCACCAGCCGCACCGTGCCGTCCTCCTCGTTCCGGACCCAGCCCGTAAGCTCGAGCTCCCTGGCGACGGCGGCGGCGCTGGCGCGGTAGTAGACGCCCTGCACGAGGCCATGGATCTGCAGCTCGATCCGCTCACTCATCCGGCTGGCTCCTCTCCCAACATCTCCAGGAACTTCGCCTCGTCCAGGATGGGGACGCCGAGCTCCTGCGCCTTGCGCAGCTTGGTGGTGGGTCCCTTCTCCTCGCCGACGATCAGGTAGTCGGTCCTGGTCGTCACCGAGCTGGTCGCCTTGCCGCCGAGGGCCTTGATCCGATCTTCGGCGTCGCCCCTGCTGCTGAACTTCGAGAGCTTGCCGGTGATCACCACGGTCTTGCCCGCGAAGGGACCCTCGTAGGCGGCGGCGCCGTCGGCGGAGGGGCTCGGCGCCGTGGGCTCCGCCTTCGGCGTCACGCCGGCGGCGAAGAGGTGCTCGATCACGGCCTGATTCTTTGGGCTGTGGAAGAAGGCGGTCACCGCCTTGGCGCGGACGGGGCCGAAGCCGGGCAGCTCCTGGATGGCCTCTTCGCTCACGGTGTAGAGACTGCGTACATCCGGGAAGTAGGAGGCGAGGATCTCGCTCATCGCCTCGCTGACCAGGTGGATCCCCAGGGCGTTGTAGAAGCTCCTGAGCCGGCGGTGCTTGCTCGCCTCCACGGCGTTGGCGAGCTTGCCTCCCACCGTTGGCCCGAGCTTGAACTCGCGCTCCGCGTCGCCGCGATCCAGGCTCGCCCAATCGTCTGCGCTGAGCTCGTAGAGGGCGCCGAAGTCCTTGACGATCTCCTTGCCGACGAGCTGGGCCGCGATCTCCTCGCCGAGCCCCTCGATGTCCATGGCCCGCCGGCTGGCGAAGTGGATCAGCCGGCCCTCGAGCTGCGCGGGGCAAGCGGCGTTCAGGCAGCGCCAGGCGGCCTTCTCCTCCTCGCGGAAGACCTCGCTTCCGCAGCTCGGGCAGCGGGTGGGGAACTCGAAGGGACGCTCGTCTCCGCGGCGGACATCTGTGACGACGCTGACTACTTCGGGTATCACGTCGCCCGCACGCCGCACCACCACCCGATCGCCCTCGCGGACGTCCTTGCGGCGGAGCTCGTCCTCGTTGTGGAGCGTGGCCCTGGCGACCATCACGCCGCCCACGTGGACGGGCTCGAGGAAGGCCACCGGGGTGAGGACCCCGGTGCGGCCCACCTGCACGTCGATCTTCTGGACGGTGGTGGTCTCCTCCTCCGGCGGGAATTTGAAGGCCACGGCCCAGCGCGGGCTGCGGGCCACGGCGCCCAGGGCTCGCCGCAGGCCGTCGTCGTCGATCTTCACCACCGCGCCGTCGATCTGGTACGGGAGCCGATCCCGCGACGCCATCATGCGTTGGCAGTAGGCCTTCGCGGCTGCGATGCCGGTGGCCGGGGCCGCCTCTCCGGAGAGACGGAAGCCCAGCTCCTCCAGCCACCTGAGCCGATCGCTATGCCGGTGGAACGCACCCACCTCCTCGGCGACCTCGTAGGCGAAGAAGTGGAGGGGCCGGCGGGCGGTGATCCTCGGATCGAGCTGGCGCAAGGATCCCGCCGCGGCGTTGCGGGGGTTCGCGAAGTCCTTTGGCAGGGCGCGGGCCCTCGAGGTCGGCTCCTTCTCACGGCGAAGCAGCTCGGCCTCCCGCGCCTCCTGCTGCCGGCGGTTCAATGCTTCGAAGTCCTTGCGCAGCATCACCACCTCGCCCCGCACCTCCAGGCGATCGGGGCGCTCGCCGCGGAGCACCAGCGGGATCGAGTGGATGGTGCGCAGGTTGACCGTGATGTCTTCGCCCACCTCGCCGTCCCCTCGGGTCGCGCCGCGGACGAAGAGGCCGTCCTCGTAGATCAGCTCCACCGCGAGGCCGTCGAATTTGGGCTCGCAGTAGAACGCGAAGGGCGCGCCTCCGTCGGCCTCGTCCAGCAAGTAGGGCCAGAACTCCGAGGGGAGGCCGCTCAGCGTCTCCTCCTTCGCCCCCGCCTTCTTTGCCGTCGGGTTTCCGTGGCTGCGCCGCACGCCTCGGCCGTCGAGGCTGTCGAGGTAGTTGCGCAGCCTCCCATCGAAGCCGTCGAGCTCCTCGTCGCCGAAGACGTTGGCGAGGGAGAGCATCGGCACGCGATGGGTGACGCGGACGAAGCCCTCCTGGGGCGCGCCTCCCACCCGCTGGGTGGGCGAGTCCGAGGCGATCAGCTCGGGATGCGCGGCCTCGAGTTCCTGCAGCTCGCGAAAGAGGCGATCGTACGCCGCGTCGGAGATCACCGGGGCGGCGAGGACGTAGTAGCGATGGTCGTGGTCGCGGATCTCGTGGCGCAGCGCGAGGATCCGCCGGGCCGCGTCTGTGGGAGAGAGGGTGGCCGGCATTTGATCGGGCAACCTACACCAGGGACGCTCCGATCGCATCTGCAACCTATTGACAGCGTTGATTCTCCGGCTATAGGTTCAGCGTCAGGCTCCACGCCAATCCCACCCATCCCCTGTTGCTCCTGCTGCGTACCCCCGCGGGGGCACCCGCTGCACATCACCCAAGTCGTCGACACCGTCGGATCGCGTACGGCGCTCCCCACATCCCGTGTCGAACGGCATCCATGCCAAGAGACCCATCCATCGTGTCTGAGAGCTCTTCCGACAGCCCCGCTCGTCCCGTGCGCGGCCGCAAGGCCACCAAAGAAATGATCGAGCCGGAGTCCCCCGCGTCCAGGGCGGAGCTCGGCAGCGACGAGCCTTCCGCCGACGCCCAGACCTCGCCCTCCAAGGCCCGCCGTGGGCGGAGCCGGGCCGATGCGGTCGGCGAGGGATCCGCGCCGGCCGAGGCGGAGAAGCCCGCCGCCAGAAAGCCTCGAAAGGTGACGGCAAAGGAGGCCGCCCCCGAGGCCGCAGCCGCGGAAGCCACCGAGGCCCAGGGCGCGCGGTCGGCGCAGCCTGCACAGGAGGCCCCGGCCGCTGGATCCGAGCCCAAGGCCGAAGCAAGGCGGGCGGAAGGGAGGCAGGAGGCCGGCGCGGCGCCGGCCGAGCCACGGCAGGGGGGCGGCAGGGGCGGGCAGCCGCGTAAGCCCCGCGCGGAGATCCCTTCGCCCTCCACCTCGAGGCGCGTGATCGCCGGGCGCTCGGATCGGCGCCGGGGGCGAGGCGAGAGGCAGGAGCGGGGTGGGGCGCCCAAGGCGCCGATCTTCGACATCGAGGAGGATCTCGAGAGCCTGCTGGCGGCGGAGATCGAGCCGGGCGCCGAAGAGGTGGTGATCAACCTCTCGGAGCTCAAGCGTCTCAAGACCGCGCAGCTCGCGCACATGGCCCAGGATCTCGGCGTCGAGGGTCCGGGGGGCATGCGCAAGCAGGATCTGATCTTCGAGATCCTGCAGGCTCAGGCGGTGAAGCGCGGCAGGGTCTTCGGGGAGGGCACCCTGGAGGTGCTCCCCGACGGCTTCGGCTTCCTCCGCTCGCCGGACTTCTCCTACCTCCCCGGCCCCGACGACATCTATGTCTCGCCGTCGCAGATCCGCCGCTTCAACCTGCGATCGGGCGACTCGATCAGCGGGCAGGTACGGCAGCCCAAGGAGGGAGAGCGCTACTTCGCCCTGCTCAAGGTCGAGTCGATCAACTTCTCCACCCCGGAGGAGAACGCGCAGAAGGTCCTCTTCGACAACCTCACGCCGCTCTATCCCAACGAGAAGCTCACCCTCGAGCACGACCCCGCCGAGATGACCACCCGGATCATCGATCTGCTGGTCCCCATCGGCAAAGGCCAGCGCTGCCTGATCGTGGCCCCGCCCCGTGCCGGCAAGACCGTGCTGCTCCAGCATATGGCCCACGCGGTGACGGCGAATCATCCGGAGGTGCACCTGATCGTGCTGCTCATCGACGAGCGGCCCGAGGAGGTCACCGACATGGAGCGGAGCGTGAAGGGCGAGGTGATCTCCTCGACCTTCGACGAGCCCGCCACCCGCCACGTGGCCGTCGCCGAGATGGTGATCGAGAAGGCCAAGCGCCTCACCGAGGGCGGCAAGGACGTGGTCATCCTCCTCGACTCGATCACGCGCCTCGCCAGGGCCTACAACGCGGTGGTGCCGGCGTCCGGCAAGATCCTCTCGGGCGGCGTGGACTCGAACGCGCTCCACAAGCCCAAGCGCTTCTTCGGCGCGGCCCGCAACATCGAGGAGGGCGGCTCCCTCACCATCATCGGCACCGCGCTGGTGGACACCGGCTCGCGGATGGACGAGGTGATCTTCGAGGAGTTCAAGGGCACCGGTAACTCCGAGATCGTCCTCGACCGCAAGCTGATGGAGAAGCGGATCTTCCCCACCCTGGACATCAACCGCTCCGGGACCCGCAAGGAGGAGCTTCTGATGAGCCAGATGACCCTGAATCGGGTCTGGGTCCTGCGCCAGCTCCTGCATCCGCTCTCCACCATCGACTCGATGGAGTTCCTGCTCTCGAAGCTGCGGGCGACCGAATCCAACCAGGAATTCCTGGAGTCCATGGTCCGTTAGATTTCGATGTTTGACGTACGACGGCGCGTCATGCATAAGCCGTCACCCGCCACCGGTCCATCTGCGCATGGAGCGCAGATGCAAGTGCTGGCAATTGGAGGATGAGATGAAGGAAGGCATTCACCCCGAGGCGAAGGAAGCCATCATCACCTGTGCCTGCGGCGCGGAGCATCACACCCGCTCCACCCGCGGCAGCTTCTCGGTCGAAGTCTGCTCGGCCTGCCACCCGTTCTACACCGGGACGCAGAAGCTGATCGACACCCAGGGCCGGGTCGAGCGCTTCCGGAACCGCTACGCCAAGAAGGCGTAATCGCAGCAAGGCATCGCGACGGGTCGAGCCGGAGAGGCGAGCAGACCCGGCGGCGTCCTCCCGCGGCGAAGCGGGAGCCGAGGGGATCGCTGCCGCATCCGCGGGGACGATCCCCTCGAGTCGAATTGGGGGGTGGTCCCCGGCGAATCGTTCGGTTCGCGCGGGGACGATTCCCTCGAGGCTCCGATGTGGGGTCGCATTCCCGGGGCAGGCGCCCGGAACCCCGTTATCATGGGGAGACGCCCGGCGATCCGCCGGGCCTCCTGTCGGCTCGAGGAGCGGAGGTCTACGTGAAGCGCGCGGTACCCGGTGGATTCGGTCGTTTTCGCAGGCTCCTCCCCCTCCTCCTCGCAGACGTGGCCAAGCCCTATATCGGCGGCCAGGCGGTCCTCGAGGGCGTGATGATGCGCTCGCCAGGCAGCTTCGTGGTCGCGGTGCGCAAGCCCGATGGCGGCATCGCCGTCCGCGCGGAGCCCTGGGACAACCTCTTCACCCGCTACCGCCTCTTTCGCCTGCCGCTCTTTCGCGGGGCGGTCGTCCTGATCGAGAGCCTCTGGAACGGCTTCGCCGCCCTGAACTTCTCCGCGGAGCACGCGGTGCCGGAAGAGGAGAAGGGCAAGGCGGTGGAGAAACCTTCGCAGCTCGCCATCGGCGCCACCCTCGCGCTCTCGCTGGCCTTCGGCCTCGGCCTCTTCGTCGGCGTGCCCCACCTGCTCACCTGGGGCATCGGCCAGATCGCGGGCCACCCCCTGGACACCACCCAATTCGCCTTTCACGCGGTGGACGGAGTGCTCCGCCTGCTGATCTTCCTCGCCTACCTGGGGCTGATCTCGCGGCTCCCCGACATCCGGCGGGTCTTTCAATTTCACGGGGCGGAGCATAAGGCGATCTGGGCCTACGAGAAGGGGACCTCCCTCTCGGTGGACGACGCCGCCGCGCAGACCACCCTCCATCCCCGCTGCGGCACGAGCTTCCTGCTGCTGGTGGTGGGGGTCTCGATCGTGCTCTTCGCCACGGTCTTCCCGATGGTGCCCCGCCTCGCCGAGGGCGAGCTCGCCAACACCCTGCTCCTCCTCGCCGTGAAGCTCCCCCTGATGATCCCGGTGGCGGGCTTCTCCTACGAGATCCAGCGCCTCGCCGCCAGGCATCCCGACAGCAGGATCTTGCGGATCCTCACGGCGCCCGGGCTGTGGATGCAGCGGATCACCACCAAGGAGCCCAGCCGAGATCAGCTCGAGATCGCGCTGCTGGCGATGAAGCGTTGCATGGCCTACGAGGACGGACGCCTACAGGAGCGCGGCGTCAGCTTCTATCGCGACTTCGAGGGGGCCATCGCGATCCCTTGAGCCTCGGGCGGCTCTGGGATGGGCCGTGATGCGAGGGCTTTCTATCGCAGCTTGTCGATCTCCGCCTGCTTCTGCGCGGCGTTCGCGTTCCAGGGATGGGCCGCGATGCGAGGGGGGCTTCGCAGGCGGCGGCGGTCGGGCCCCATCCGCTCGCTATCGACGGTGATCGCGGCGAGGGAGGAGTCGGCGCCGCGATTATCATCGTCGGTGTAGCTGCTTGATACCGACGTCCACGTGGGCCTTCGATCCGCGGGGCGGGTGCCCGGATTGATCGAAGGAGCCGCGTAGGGAGGCAGCGCGCTACTTCTCCCGGACGCCGAGCTTGCGCAGGGCCTTGGTGTCCTTGATGCACAGGGTGCGACCCACGTTGCCCAGGTGGCCGTCGCGCTTCATCTCGTTGATCAGGGTCGAGACGAAGGAGCGCGAGGCGCCGACCAGATCCGCGAGATCCTGCTGGGTGATCCCCTTGAGATCGAACTCGCCGCCGTGGGGGCAGCGCTCGCCGTGGGAGTCCGCCAGGGTGAGCAGGGTCTCGGCGAGGCGGGCCGGCACCTCCTTGAAGGTCAGCCCCAGGACTCGCCGCCGCATCAGGCGCATGCGATCGTCCAGGGTGCGGATCACGTCGACCGCCAGGTTCGGTCGGCCCTCGAGGAGCTGCTGGAACGAGCGGGTGCCGATGCTCCACACCTCGGCCTCGCCGGAGGCCACCGCGAGATCGTCGACCTGGGCGCCCTCGGGGCGGAGCAGCTCACCGAAGAGATCGCCGGGGCGCAGGATCGCCAGCACCGACCGTGAGGCGCTCTTGCCCAGGCGGATCAGCCGCACCCTGCCGCCACGAAGGAGGTAGACCTTGTCGGCGGGATCGCCGGGCCGATAGATCACCGAGTTGTTGGGGTAGGTCTCGCTCTTGAAGTAGCCCCGGTAGTCCACCGTCTCCGGTGTCTGCGCGGTGAGTCCGACGGCGCGATTGGTCGGTGCGTAGTGGGGCGCGACGAGGTGGTTGGCGGTTCGGCTCATCTTCTGCATGGCGGCTCCTTCGGGAACGCGAGAGACGTTGAGTGAGGGTGGACACTCTTTGCTCCCTACATCCTTCATGCCATCGCCAAGCCCCCGAAGCGTCCCGCCAACCAGACGACTTTCCGCGTGTTTCACGGTCGACGATGTTTCACAGCCAGCGTCGCCGCCGACTCGTTCAAACGAAGACGCGGCGATTGAACAGATCGTTCAGCCCCGACTTCCGCGCACTTCCTCACGGCCAGGGCCTAGCGGGCGAGGCGGGTGAGTCCTGCGTCCTTTTCGGGAGCGCCGCGGCGGCGCATGGAGAGCGCGTACTTCTCCAGCTTGCGCTCGAGGGTGGGGCGGCTGATGCCGAGGATCTCGCAGGCCCGCCCCTTATGGCCGGCCGACGCTGCGAGCGCTCGGGTGATCGCGTCGCGCTCCGCCTCGGCCAGCGTCTGCAGAGGGGCGTCCTCGCCGGCAGCGCCGCTGGCGGCGGCGGGGAGCTCCGGCGGCGGAAAATGCTCCGGGAGGAGCACCTCGCCAGGGGCGAGGACCACCGCCCGGGTCAGGGCGTTCTCCAACTCCCGAACGTTGCCGGGCCAGGGGAGGGATTGGAGATGGCTGAGCAGCTCGGCGGAGACGCGGGTGGTGCGCTTGCCGACCCGGCTGCCGATCCGGGTGAGGAGGCGTTGGGTGAGCTTGGGGATGTCGGTGAGGCGATCCCGCAGAGGTGGCAGCTCGATGGTCACCACCTTGAGGCGTTGGAAGAGATCCTCGCGGAAGCGGCCCGCCTGGGCCTCCCGCTCGATGTCGCGGTTGGTGGCCGCCACGATCCGGGCGCGCAGGGGGAGTCGCGTCACGCCGCCCACCCTCTCGAACTCTCGCTCCTGCAGCACCCGCAGGAGCTTGGCCTGGAGCGGCAGCGACATCTCGGCGATCTCGTCCAGGAAGATCGTCCCGTCCTCCGCCAACTCGAACTTGCCGTACTTGGTGGAGGCCGCGCCGGTGAACGATCCCTTCTCGTGGCCGAAGAGCTCGCTCTCGAGCAGCGTGTCCACGATGGCGGAGCAGTTGATCCCGACGAAGGGCCTGGGCTCGTCCGACGAGTAGGTGTGGACCACCCGGGCGATCAGCTCCTTGCCGGTGCCGCTCTCGCCCTGGATCAGCACCGTGGCCTGGGACGCCGCGATCTTGCCAATCTGCTTGACGATCGCCTTCATCTGCCGGCTCTCGGCGACGATGTCGTTGACCAGGTGGGGCGCTGATGTGTCGACGGCCAGCACGGCCGCGCGTCGAAAGTGCCGGCGCAGCTCCAGGGCGCGGATCACCACCAGCTCGACCTCGTCCTGATCGAAGGGCTTTTGCAGGTAGTCGAAGGCGCCGGCCTTCATGGCCTGGATCGTGGTGGCCATGTCGCCGTGGGCGGTCATGATCACGATCGGCGCGTCACCGGAGAGCGTCTTGAGCTCCGGCAGCAGCGCGATGCCGTTGCCGTCGGGGAGGCGCATGTCGCAGAGGATCAGCACCGGCTCGACTCGGGCCAGGTGGGCCCGCGCCTCGGACGCGGACGACGCGATCTCCACCTGGAAGGCGGGGCGGTCGCCCTCGACGATCTCGAGTTGGAGCGCGAGGATCTCGGCGAGGGTGACGTTGTCCTCGATGATGAGGAGGGTCTCCATCAGGGGGCGATCCGTCGTTGGGGGATGATCAGGGAGAGGGTCGTGCCATGCTCGGTGGCGGCGCGCTCGACGTGTCCCCCGTGGGCCCGGGCGACGCCCTGGATCACGGCGAGGCCGATGTCGGGGACATCGTTCGCGGGAGGCTCGGCGCCGGGGCCGCTGGCCAGGATGACCACCGCCAGCTCGTCGAGCCGGCGCTCGATCTGCGCCTGTAGCTCGCCCCCCGCCGAGAGCCGGCGCGCGCCGTCTCGCAACATCTCCTCGACGGCGAGGCAGACCCGGGGCGCGTCGAGCTGCGCCGACGGCCCGTCTCCGTCGGGGAGCGTCACCTTGATCTTCTCGTTCTCCAGGGGACCCAGGTTCTCCAGGGCCTCCGCCACCAGGCGCTCGGGGTTGGTGGCCACCAGCCGCAGCACCTGCTCCCTGCCGACCTCCGCCAGGCCCCGGAGGAGACATTCGATCCGTCGCAGCTCCCGCTCGGCGAGGTGGAGGCGCCGCTTGCCTCGCTCGCTGGCCACCTCCTCGGTCCGGCTGATCGACTGGACCGCGAGGATCACCGAGGCGAAGGCGTTGCGCAGCTCGTGGCCCAGGGAGGACGCCAGATCGCCGAGGTCGATCTCGTTGCTGGAGGGGCGGCGGATCACCGCCACCGCGCCGCCGGGGCAGGGGCCCGCCTCCACCCGAACGTTGCGTCCGCTGCGCAGGTGCATCGAGCGGGCGGTGCCAAAGGCGAGGGCATCGGCGAGGCTCTCGGGTCTCTCGAAGACCTCCGCGAGGGAGCGGCCACGCAGCTCCGCGGCGGAGCGGTCCAGGACCAGCGGTACGGCACCGGCGGCCCCGCGGATCACCAGCGCCCGATCCCAACCCAAGGTCGCTGCGTGCGTCACCCCCACCAGCGGCCGCGCCGCCGCGATGGTGGCGGCAGACACTCTCGGTGATACCTTGATCCTGGCGTTCCGGGTGGCCATGGGCGCCTGTGCTTTCGCTGCTGGGGAGAGTGGGGGAGCCCATCGTAGAACAGGTGGACGGCAGATGGGGGACGAACCCGGCCGGCGACCACAGAGAAGAGCCCCCCGGCGCTCGCATCGACGGGGAGCTCCAAGGGGCTCGGGAGGAAGCGGCTTCGATGGAGGAGCGCTATCGCTTCTTGGCGTGCTGGGCGAAGTCCTTGAGGTTGCGGCTCTCGCGCAGGGCGCCGTCGGCGGCCTGCGCGCCGCTGGTGGTCGAGGACTCGCCTGCGAGTGCGCTGGCAGACGTGGCGAAGAGGGCGCGGACGTTGTCGCCGAAGGCGGTGACGACGCCGATCGCCGCCACGGCGATGAGGGCGACGATGACGATGTACTCGGTCATTCCCTGGCCGGACTGGCGGCCGAGCCTCTCCTGGATCTTCTGCTGGCTGGGGATCTTCTGCTGGCTGGGGCTCTTCTGCTGGCTGGGGCTCTTCTGCTGGCTGGCGGTCTTCATGGAGTTGCCCTCCTTGGGGTCTTGGTGAAGTCGACGAAGACCAGGATGTCGGCTTCGCTCGGAGCCGCCCATCGGTCATCAGGTGGACGCCCCGGCGGCGGGGAAATGGCGTCCTCAGGGGCCGCCGGGAAGGCTCGCAGCAGGCTAGGAAGGCGCCCGCTCGTTCGGCTTGACCCCTCGGAATGCGGCGGTTAGAGTCCGTCAAGTCGTTGATAACCTTTGTTTTTATCGGTCCTGGCGGCGGGACGAAAGGCGCTGGATTTGAAGCGGAACAAGGATCACATCGCGCTCTCGGACGAGCACAACGCCAAGGGGATCGAGCTCGCCGACCACGGGATGCTCGACGAGGCGGTCCGGGAGTTTCGCAAGGCGATCGAGCTCGATCCGGACTCCGCCCACGCCCACGACAACCTCGCCACCGTCCTCACGGAGAAGAAGCTCTTTCGCGAGGCCCTCGACGAATATCTGATCGCCATCAAGCTCGAGCCCGACGCGCCGACCGCCCACTACAACCTGGCGTGCTTTCTGGCCACACACGGCCCGGACATGGCGATCGAGCAATACAAGGAGGCGATCGACCTCGACCCCGAGTATCCCGACGCCCACGTGAACCTCGGGCTGACCTACGCCGATCAGGGCGAGGTGGAGGACGCGATGCGCGCCTTCCATCGGGCCATCGAGCTCGCCCCGCAGGATCCCTTCCCGAGGCATGAGCTCGCCGCCCTGCTCATGGACGAAGGGGACTTCCGCACCGCGATCCAGCAGCTCAAGGAAGTGGTCCGCCTCGAGCCCGACCACTTCGAGGCCCACCTCGACCTGGGGATCTGCTTCGCGCAAAAGGGCTTCTACGCCGAGGCCGAGAAGGCCTACACCAAGGGGCGCGAGCTCGCCCCGGAGGATCTCCTCCTCCAGTACAACACCGCGGCGCTCTTCGCCCTCTGGGACCGCAAGGAGGACGCCATGGGCTTCCTCGCCCAGGCGGTGAAGCAGGATCCCGTGAAGGTCCGGGGCTGGCTCCAATCCGATCCGATGTTCGACGGCCTCAAGAGCCTCCCCGGATACGACGCCCTCGTCAACGAAGCCTGAGAGTTGTGAATCATTCATTACGCTGCGAGCCTGAGGCGAGCGAACGCTAGAAGGAGCCGTAGCGCGCAGCGCGCGTGAAAAGATCGCCCCCTTCCCGGAATGGCGATCTTTTCACAGGCCCTGTGCGAGCCTAGGGCGAGCGAACGCTAGAAGGAGCCGTAGCGCGCAGCGCGCGTGAAAAGATCGCCCCACCCCGCGGGATGGCGATCTTTTCACAGGCTCTGCCGGCCGGGGGGACGGCCGTTTCGCCCCCTCTTGCGCCGCGCCCCATCCGGAGCAAGATTTGCCATGCCGCCCCATTCGGGATGACCGTGATGATCTGAGGGGGTTCGTTTGTCCGCTGGCGTACTGATCGAGGGTGTTTCCAAGATCTTCTACCGTCGCGGGGTGGGCGTCCACGCGCTGCAGGACGTCTTTCTCGCGGTGGATCCCGGGGAGTTCGTCTGCATCGCGGGGCCGTCGGGCTGTGGCAAGACCACCCTCCTCAACATGGTCGCCGGCCTCGAGACGCCGGACGAAGGACGGATCCTGGTGGGCGGCAGCCAGGTGAGCGGGCCTTCGCCCCAGCGCACGGTGGTCTTCCAGGACGGCGCCCTCTTTCCCTGGATGAGCTGTCTGCGCAACGTGGAGTACGGCCTGCGGATGCGCCGCGATCTGAAGAAATCCGAGCGCCTCGAGCGGGCCCACGACGCGCTGGACCGGATGGGCCTCGATTCCACCGCGTCGCGCTATCCCCATGAGATCTCCGGCGGGCAGCGGCAGCGGGTGGCCATCGCGAGGGCCCTGGTCCTCGAGCCCGAGGTGCTGCTCTGTGACGAGCCCTTCTCCTCCCTGGACGCCATCACCCGTCGGCGCCTGGCGGAGGATATGTCGCAGATGTGGGAGGCCACGCAGATGACCGTGATCTGGGTGGAGCACAACCTCTACCTGCCAGCGCTCCTCGCCGATCGGGTCATGATCCTGGCGTCCGAGCCGGGCAGGGTGCTGGACGAGGTGCTGGTCCGCCTGCCCCGGCCCCGCTCGCCCAGCGACGCCGCGGTCCTGCGCATCGGCGACTGGCTCACCGCCTGGCTCGAGGCGCTGGCCGGCGTGGATCAGGGGCAGGGGGTGGTCCTCCCTTCACCGCCCGGCGGGGCGGAGGTGCGCCCGGCCGCGCACCATCACGGCTTCCACTGAGCGTGCCCCCCTACAACCCTGCCGCGCCTGCTGCCTGCGTCGTTGGGCTGTGCTCCGAGGCTCTCTGCTTCGCCTGGCCTCCGGGAGCTCGCCCCGATCTCCGGAAGGCCCCCACGCGGAGCGGGCTCCGGGAGCCCGACAGTTCGTTCTCCACAGACCTGCGAAACCACGGGGCTTTTTCCTTGCGCCCTCCGGCGATAGACTCCCCGACGATCGGCTGATCCGCGGCTTTGCGTCCTTGCAGTCGCGCGGACCCACGTGCTAGATCCATCACCTGCCCATCGCGTGGCGTGACGATACATTCATGGTCACGAGCCGCTTCGCGAGGAGGGCTCGCCTGGAGGGCAGATGCGTATCAAGCGTCTCGACATCTGCGGTTTCAAGAGCTTCATGTCGAAGACGGTCTTCGTCTTCGACGACGGCGTCACCGGCATCGTCGGCCCCAACGGCTGCGGCAAGTCGAACGTGGTGGACGCGATCCGCTGGGTGATGGGGGAGCAATCCGCCAAGCACCTCCGCGGCCGCTCCATGGAAGACGTGATCTTCAACGGATCGGAGAAGCATCCGCCGCTGGGGATGGCGGAGGTCTCGATCACCTTCCTCAACGATCGCGGCGACGTCCCGGCGGCCTACGAGGGCGTCCACGAGATCACCGTCACCCGGCGGCTCTTTCGCAGCGGCGAGAGCGAGTACCTGATCAACAAGGCGCCGTGCCGCCTCCTGGACATCATCGAGCTCTTCCTGGGCACCGGCGTGGGCACCAAGGCCTACTCGATCATCGAGCAGGGCCGGATCGGCCTGATCGTCTCCGCCAAGCCGGAGGATCGCCGCAGCCTGATCGAGGAGGCCGCGGGGATCACCAAGTACAAGGCGCGCCGCCGGGCCGCCGAGCGGAAGATGGAGTACACGGAGCAGAATCTGCTTCGACTCGGCGACATCCTGGGCGAGCTGGGCAAGCGGTTGGACGTCCTCGACCGCCAGGCGCGCAAGGCGGAGAAGTACCGCACGATCAAGGCGGAGGCGCGGCGGATCGAGCTGCACCTCGCCTCCCTGCGCTGGCTCGAGCTCCACTGCCTGCGCAAGGTCAGCCACGAGCAGCACGGCGCCCTCGAGGACGAGCAGCGCGGGCTGGCCGCCGAGGTCGAGCGCCTGGAGGGCGTGATCGCCGCGGCACGCGAGGCGATCGCCGACGAGACCGCCGCGTTGGAGGAGCAGAGCGAACGGGTCGCGGGCCTCTCCCAGGGCGCGGCGCTGAACCAGACCAACCTCGACTTCTACGAGAGGGAGCGGCGCCAGGTGGGGCAGCGCCAGGCGGAGCTCGAGGACGAGCTCGCTTCCCTCGCCGCCAGATTGTTGGGGCTGGACGAGGAGGCCGAGGCGGCGCGGGCCATGGTGGGCCAACTCGACGGCAGCGGGGGCGGCGACGCCAAGAGGCTCGAGGGGCTGGAGGCCGAGCTCTCGTCGCAACAGGCCGCCGAGCAGGAGGCGGTGGCGCGACTGGAGGAGGAGCGCGCCGCGGCGATGGAGGTCCTCTCCCGGGCGGCCTCGCTGAAGGGCGACCTCCTCACCATCGATCGGAGGCGGGGCGATCTGGTGGATCGCATCGCGGCGCTGCAGGAGGAGGGCGGCGCCATCGAGCATGACGTCGATCGGCTGGAGCGCGATCGCCGCAAGCTCTCCTCCAAGGCCGGCGAGACCCGGCAGCTCAAGCTGGAGTTGGAGACCAGGCGGGGGGAGGAGAGCGAGCTGAAGGAGCGGATCCGCGCCGATCTCTTCGAGGCGGAGGCCGGGCTGATCGAGCTGCGCGAGGAGCTTGCCGACAAGCGCTCCCGGCTCCACTCGCTGGTGGAGATCCAGCGATCCTACGAGGGCTACGACCGTGGCGTGCGGGCGGTGATGACCCGTGACGGGGTAGGGGAGGGCGAGCTCCCCGCCGGCGTCGTCGGGCTGGTCTCCGACCTCCTCGCCGCCACCGCGGAGCATGAGCGCGCCATCGAGGCGGTCCTCGCCGAGAGGCTCCAGGCCATCGTGGTCGAGGATCACGATCGGGCGGTAGAGCTCGCCACCTTCCTGGCCGAGGCCCGCGAGGGGCGGAGCAGCTTCCTGCCGTTGGGGCTGGGCAAACCCGGCGTCGCCCTGGCGCCGCTGGACGACGATCGGATCGTCGCCCGGGCGGTGGACGTGGTCTCCGCCGAGCAGGCGCATCTGGGCTTGATGGAGGCGCTGCTCGGCGACGTGCTCATCGTCGAGAGCCTCGACGACGCGGTCAGCCTCTGGTCCCGCGGCAGCGGCCACACCCTGGTCACCCGGGCCGGCGAGGTGGTCTCCGCCATCGGCGCGGTGACGGGAGGAGAGGCGGACGGCCCCGGCTCGGGCCTGCTCCAGAAGCGCCGCGAGGTGGCGGAGCTGGGGGAGGTCGTCCAGCATCTGGAGGCGCAGGTCGCCATCGCCGCCGAGCAGCATCGGCGCCTCGCCAAGCGGTCGGACGAGATCGAGCACTCCCTCAAGAGCCTGGAGCAGACCGGCCACGCCGAGGAGATCAACCTCCTCCACGCAGAGCGCGATCTGGGCCGGGCCACGGAGGAGCTGGCCCGGATCCGCGCCAGGGGCGAGCAGATCGTCCGGGAGCGCGAGGGCTTCCAGAACCAGCTCGGGATCCTGGACGCGGAGGCCGAGACCGCCAGGGGCGCCACCGCCCAGGCGGAGGCGGAGCGGGCCAGGCGGGAGGAGCGCACCGCCGAGCTCTCGGCGCAGGTCGCCGCGGTGCGGGAGCAGGTCTCCACCGTGTCCGCCGAGCTCACCCGCTGCAAGATCGAGGCGGCGGCCAACGTCGAGCGGCGGGAGGCCATCGATCGCACCCTGCGGCGGGTCGCCGACGAGAAGGTGCAGCTCGAGGAGCGCAGGGGCCGGGCCCAGGCCGCCATCGACGAGGGCGAGGCGAGCCTGGCGGAGCTGGCAGGCAAGGTGGACGAGGCCAGCGGGAGCATCACCTCCCTGGCGGACGAGCTCACCCAGGCCAGGGAGAGCCTCGCCGAGGCGCGGGCCTCGCACGCGGAGCGCAACGCCGAGGTGGTGGAGACGGAGGGCGAGCTGCGCGGCCATCGCAAGCGCCTCGAAGAGCTGGGCTCCGTCACCTCGTCGGCCGCGATGCGGGATCGCGAGCTGGAGATCGAGTTGGCCCACCTGGAGAGCGGGATCGAGGAGCGCCACAACATCGTCCTCGCCGAGCAGCTCATCGAGTTCCACTCGATGGCGCCGCTGCCAGATGGGGCTGAGGAGCGCCTGGTCGCGCTGCGGGATCAGGCCGATCGCATGGGCGAGGTCAACCTCACGGCGGTGGAGGAGCACGCCGAGCTCGCGGAACGCCACGACTTCCTCTCCAAGCAGCGAGACGATCTGGAGCAGAGCCTCACCAAGCTGCGCCAGGCCATCGCCAGGATCGACGCCACCTCCAAGGAGCGCTTCGAGGAGACCTTCAAGATCGTCGACGCCAAGTTCCAGCAGGTCTTCCCGCGGCTCTTCGGCGGCGGCAAGGCCTACCTGAGCCTCGTCCGCGACGAGGGCCGCCCCGGCGCCGATCCCGGCGTGGAGATCTTCGCCCAGCCTCCGGGCAAGAAGAATCAGAACGTCAACCTGATGTCCGGCGGCGAGAAGGCCCTCACCGCCGTCTCCCTGATCTTCTCGATCTTTCTGATCAAGCCGACGCCCTTCTGCCTCCTCGACGAGGTGGACGCGCCGCTCGATGAGGCC
Source organism: Vulgatibacter incomptus (assembly GCA_040391605.1). GTDB lineage: Bacteria > Myxococcota > Myxococcia > Myxococcales > Vulgatibacteraceae > Vulgatibacter > Vulgatibacter incomptus_A. Next base: position 103,129 of record JBEBXK010000003.1, on the reverse strand, counting down.
AACGTCAACCGCTACAACGACATGGTCCGGGAGATGAGCAAGGAGTCGCAGTTCATCCTGATCACGCACAACAAGCGGACCATGGAGGTCGGCGACACCCTCTACGGCGTCACCATGGAGGAGCCCGGCGTCTCCAAGACGGTGAGCGTGAAGCTCTCCCGGGACGACGACGGGGAGGGCGCTGACGAGGCCGCCGCGTGATCGAGCCCTATCGCCCCCCGGTCTTCCCGGCCCCCCTGGGCGACCTCGTCTTCGTGGCGGCGCTGGGGCTCTTCGTCGCGCTCCAGCCCGTGGCCTCCCGCCTCCGCGCCGAAGAGCGCCGGGCGTGGTGGGCCTCCAACGGCCGCGACGTCGTCAACGCCGTCGCCGCCGTCTCCCTCTCCTCCTCGATCTGGCTCCTCGGGATCGCGCTCCCCCTGGCGATCTTCCTGGGCTGCACCCTCACCCTGACCCTCTCGGTGATCTCCAACTTCCTCGACGAGAAGATGGAGCGATCGTGGAGGCTGGTGCTCTTGCTAGCGGCCTTGATCGGCTCCCCCTTCGTCTTCGCGCCGGACACCCTGGCTCTGGGCGCCAATCACCTGCTCACGGCCGTCTTCCCGAACTGAACCTGCAGCCTCGGCCTTCGAGAGAGCCCGCGCGCCAGCTGCGAAGCAGGCAGCCACGACATCGGCCAAGTGCTCGGTTCGAGGCGATCGATGATCGGCCTCATTCGGGCAGGGGAAAGGCAGCCAGCGCTCGCTGCCCATGCTGTGCGCGGGGCGGATTCAGGCCAGGAGGCCGTCGAGCTCGCCGGCGCGGTCGAGCGCGGCGAGGTCGTCGTAGCCTCCTACGTGGCGCTCGCCTATCCAGATCTGGGGGACGGTGCGGAGGCCGCCGCTCATCTGGACGAGCTTCATCCGCAGCTCGTCGTCGCCGGAGACGTTGATCTCCTCGAAGTCGACCCCCTTGCGGCGGAGCAGCTTCATGGCCTGGACGCAGTAGGCGCAGTTGTCGCTGGTGTAGATCTTGACCGGCTTCACGAGTCTTCCTTTCGAGCCGCTTCGGCGCGGAGGCCGCGGCTGCAACGTTGAATGAATACGTATCGTTGGATGATTCGGACCGGCGAGGGTTGCGGCTCTCCTCCGTCCGAACGCGAGACGGCCCCGCTGCCAGGGGGGCAGGGGGGCCGTCTCGTCCTTCTCTATGCTGTGGTGCGGCTTACATCATGCCGGGCATGCCGCCCATGCCGCCCATTCCACCGCCGCCGCCGCCCATGTCTTCCTTCTCACGGGGCTTCTCGGCGATCATCGCCTCGGTGGTGAGCATCAGGGAGGCCACCGAAGCGGCGTTCTGGAGGGCGCTGCGGACGACCTTGGTGGGGTCGATGACGCCGGCGGCGACCAGGTCCTCGTAGGTGTCGGAGGCGGCGTTGTAGCCGTACGCCCCCTTGCCTTCCTTGACCTTGTTCACCACCACGGAGCCCTCGAGGCCGCCGTTCTCCGAGATCTGCCGCATGGGCTCCTCGGCCGAGCGGCGGATGATGTTGACGCCGAACTTCTCCTCGGCCTCGACCGTGAGGCCGTCGAGCGAGCTGAGCGCGCGGATGAGGGCGACGCCGCCGCCGGGGACGATGCCTTCCTCGACCGCAGCGCGGGTGGCGTGGAGCGCGTCCTCGACCCGGCCCTTCTTCTCCTTCATCTCGGTCTCGGTGGAGGCACCGACGTTGATGACGGCGACGCCGCCCACCAACTTGGCGAGGCGCTCCTGGAGCTTCTCGCGGTCGTAGTCGGAGGAGGTGTCCTCGATCTGCACCCGGATCTGCTTCACGCGGGCGGCGATCTTCTCCTTCTCACCGGCACCGTCGACGATGGTGGTGTTGTCCTTGTCGATGGTGATCCGCTTGGCGCGGCCCATGTCCTTGAGGGTGATGGACTCGAGCTTGATGCCCAGGTCCTCGGCGATCATGGTGCCGCCGGTGAGGGTGGCGATGTCCTCGAGCATGGCCTTGCGGCGATCGCCGAAGCCCGGGGCCTTGACGGCCGCCACGTGGAGGGTGCCGCGGAGCTTGTTCACCACCAGGGTGGCCAGCGCCTCGCCGTCGATGTCCTCGGCGATGATCAGCAGCGGCTTGCCGGAGCGCGCCACCTGCTCGAGGATCGGGAGGAGATCCTTCATCGCGGAGATCTTCTTCTCGTTGATGAGGATGTAGGGGTCCTCGAGGGCGACCTCCATCCGCTCGGGGTCGGTGACGAAGTACGGCGAGAGGTAGCCGCGGTCGAACTGCATGCCCTCGACGACGTCGAGGGTGGTGTCGAGGCCCTTGGCCTCCTCCACCGTGATCACGCCCTCCTTGCCGACCTTCTGCATCGCCTCGGCGATGATCGCGCCGATGGTGGCGTCGCCGTTGGCCGAGATGGTCCCGACCTGGGCGATCTCCTTCTGATCGTTGGTGGGCTTGGAGAGCTTCTTCAGCTCCTCGGTGATGGCGAGGACGGCCTTGTCGAGGCCGCGCTTGATCGACATCGGGTTGTGGCCGGCGGCCACGAGCTTGGAGCCCTCCCGGTAGATCGCCTGGGCGAGGACGGTGGCGGTGGTGGTGCCGTCACCGGCGACGTCGGAGGTCTTGGACGCGACCTCCTTCACCATCTGGGCGCCCATGTTCTCGAACTTGTTCTCGAGCTCGATCTCCTTGGCGACGGTGACGCCGTCCTTGGTGATCGTGGGAGATCCGAACGACTTCTCGATCACCACGTTGCGGCCCTTGGGCCCCAGGGTGACCTTCACTGCGTCAGCGAGGGTGTTCACGCCGCGCAGGATGGACTCCCGCGCGCGCGTGTCGAAAATGATTTCCTTTGCCATGTCTTGAAACCTCGAGTCTGGCGGAGAGCCGTCTTTCCTCGGCGCTCCGAAGTTTGGAAAGTCGCGCTAGCGGACGCTTTAGCCTTCGATCACACCGAGGATGTCGTCTTCGCGGAGCATCAGGTGCTCCTCACCCTCGATCTTGATCTCGGTGCCAGCGTACTTGCTGAAGAGGATGCGATCGCCGGGCTTGACGTCGAGGGGGCGGACCTTGCCGTCCTCGAGGACCTTGCCGTTGCCGACGGCGAGCACCTTGCCCTCCAGCGGCTTCTCCTTGGCGGAGTCGGGGATGATGATGCCACCCTTCGACTTCTCCTCTTCCTCGACGCGCTTGATGATCACGCGGTCCTGCAGCGGCCGGATCTTCATATGCTGATTCCTCCAAATTGAGATGGGTCCCGGCGGTCGTTCCGTTGCTGGCACTCCGACCGGGCGAGTGCCAAACGCGGAGCAGATATAACCCACCTCGCCAGGTCGTCAAGGGCGGCCGGAGACGATCCTCGCAAAGGCCTGATCCTCAACGTTCTTCAGGCGTTCGAGAGGGTGGCCTGGCACTCGCCCCCCGGGAGCGCCAGCGCCAAGGGCTCGTGCTCGATCAGGCGGTGCTGGGGACGGCTCGGCATCCCCGATGGATGACGGAGCTCCAGCTTCCGCTATGGGTGGGGCATCGCGCGCAGGGAGCCCAAGGCTCAAACCCGGCAGACACGACTCGCGATCGACGACGACGGGGCCGAGAGGCCGGGCGCCGCGTTGCGGATGCTAGCGAAGCGAGGGGGAGTGGCTGATGCTGGAAGGACTCCGCGGGGGCCAGGCCACCCGCGCGAGCTTCAGCGCGCCGAGCCGGTGGGGGGCAGCGGGCGCAGGGTGGTGGGCACCGGCGCCTTGTCGAACTTGCCGGCCAGGGCGGCGGCCACGTCGCGGTCGAACTTCACCTTGCCCGTGGCGATCTCGCGGAGTGAGAGCACCGAGGGCTTGTTCTTGCCCGGATCGAGGATGGGCCGGGCCCCCGCCATGAGCTGACGGGTCCGCTTGGTTGCGAGGATCACCAGCGCGAAGCGGTTCTCCACCATGGGCAGGCAATCTTCGATCGTTACGCGAGCCATTCTTCCTCCGAAGGGAGCGATCTACCGACGTAGCCCGTCCCAGTCAACCTTAACGAAGGCCCTGCTCCGAAGGCGCGCCATCCTCGGCGGGCTCCGAGCCCTGGGTTGCCACCCCTTCCGGCGACTCCCCCTCGGGGGCCGGCGGGGGGGCCAGCAGCTCCTTGGGCTCCTTGACCAACTCCGTGAAGAGGCTCCCGGGGATCTCCATGATCGCGCCGCCGTCGAAGCTGGCGTAATGCTTGTCCTCGGCGCTGCCGAGGCGAAGGACCAGCGGCGGCAGATCCTCTCGACGGAGGGTGAGCTCGATGGAGGGCGGGTCGAGGCCGTGGTCGGCGGCGGTGCCAGCGGGGAAGGAGAGGGCGCGGAGGTCGTGGAGGGCGCGGAGGATGCCGCCCACGATCTTCTCGTCGGCGGGGCCGCCCTGGTCGCCTGCCAGGGTCCAGCTTCCGTCGCTTCGGCGCAGGGTCCAGGAGGCGGTGCCGGTGGTGGAGATGGACTCGAGGCCGTCGTCGCCGAAGACGATGACCCGCTTGTCGCGGAGATCGAAGGTCCCCTTCTCGAGGGCGGTCTTGATCGAGGCGTCGGCGGAGGCCACCTGTCCTTGGCCGGGGCTGACGAAGTAGGAGCTGTCGAAAGTGTTCTGGGCGCCGATGGCGAGGCTGGCCTCTTGCCCGTCGGCGGTGGAAGCCGAGATGCGGATGGTGGGCTCGTCCAGGCCGAAGAGCGTCAGATCGGCGCCGGACTCGACCAGCAGCTTCTTTCGCTTGGCGGCGACGAGTCGGGCGATCAGCGCGTCGACGGCGCCGGTGTCCGCGGCGGCCTCCACGGGGGCGGTGATCCGCCAGGCGCCGTCCGCCCGATCGAGGGAGGTGGTCTCGCCGTTGGCGTGGAGTTGGAGGCTGGCGATGCTCTCTGCCTCGAGGGCGAAGAGGCGGGCCTCCACCTCCTCCCGCGCTTCATCCTTCCGTTCCGCTTCGAAGACGCCCCAGAAGGCGTAGGCGCCAACGGCCACCGCGACGAGGCCGGCGGCGGCGAGGGTGACGACGAGCTGGTTCTTCTGCGAGATGGCCATTTTCGGCGAGCTCCCCTTTGCAAGACTCTCAAGCTGCGACGTGGCCGATGAGGCCCCGCAGCGGACGACGGCGCGCGACCTACTTCGACCGGCGGACGAGCCAGACGGAGAGGCCGGCGGCGAGGATCAGCATCGGCATCGCGCTGATCGCGAAGAAGTTGAGGAAGCGGGCGTCGCCCTCGGTGAGCATGAGATTCGAGGCCTCGCGCATCTTCGGCCGGATCGTGATCCGCTGCTCCTGGGACGCCAGCCAGTTCATCGAGTTGAGGAAGAGGTCGGCGTTGCCCGCCGCGCCCTCGTATTTGTTGCTGACGAAGTCGGCGTCGCCGGCAGCGACGATCCGGGACTCGACGCCTTCGCCTTCGCCAGCCTTGGAGACGAGGGCCAGGAGGCCCAGAGGGCCGCGGCGCTTTCCCTCCTCGAGCCTGGCGACGCCGCTGCGGAACTCGGTCTCGCCCCAGGCGGTCGGGTTGCTCAGAGCCAGGATGGTGGGGCGCGGCTCTACGTCGCCCCTGGCGATCACCGGCCGCGCGGTGGGGAAGACGGTTACGAGGCCGAAGCCCTTGGTGATGTCATGCTCGGCGTATTGCTGCACCACGGGGATCGAGTCACCGCCGCCCATGAGCTTGGAGACGGGATCCACCACCAACGAGTCCTCAAAGAGGAAGCCCCAATCCCCGAGGATCTCCTCCAGGGCGGGATCCGAGAAGCCGGGCTCGAGGGAGACGAAGAGGCGGCCGCCCTGATCGAGGTAGGCGCGCAGCGCCTCGAGCTCCGGCTCGAGGAAGGCCTTCTGGGGGCCGACGATGGCCAGGGCCGCGGCGTCGTCCGGGATCGAGCCGCTGGTCAGGTGGAGCGGGGCGGACTGCAGCCCCTCGTCCTCGAGCTTCTTGGCGATGCGGCCGTAGCCCTGCTCGGTGGTGAGATCCTTCAGGTCGAACTCTCCATGACCCGCAGTGAAGTAGATCTTCTTCTCGGAGGTGCGCAGCACCTTGAGCATCGCGTTGGTCAGGGCCTCCTCGGAGGCGTCGTTCGCCCGGGCCTCGGTGGCGCCGTGGCTGAAGATGATTCGCGGGCCGTTGGCGGTGATCGACTTCTCCTTGGCGAGTTGGGGATCCTTCTCGGGATCGACGAAGTCCACCACCAGCTTCTCACTCTGCTTCTGGTAGCGCTCGAGCATCTCCTTCACCGGCGGGTAGCCGGGATCGGCGGCGCCGAAGTAGGCGGTGACCTTCACCTCGGACTCGAGTCCACGCAGGGTGTTCACCGTATCTTCGGCCAGGGTGAAGAGCCCGCCCTTGGTGAGATCCCAGCTCAGCTGCTTGCGCGACGCGATGTAATTCGACGCGCCGAGGGCGCCGATCAGCAGCACGGCGATGACGGCGGAGGCGCCGTAGAACCAGGTGGCGCGGCCGCCGAAGGTGCGGCCCAGCGCGCCCTTGTTGGCCGCGAAGAAGAGGGCCAGGAGGAGCACGCCGGCGATGGCCTGGACCATGGCCACGCGCTCGCTGCCCGGGACGAGGAGGAGGATGGCCGCGCCGGAGACCAGGAGGGAGATGCCGAAGCCGAGCGCGACCCGGGAGAGAGTCTTGAGGTTCATCGCAGCACCTTGGAGATCAAGCCCACCGCCGCGCTTCGACGGCGCGATGGGTGAGGAAGAGGCCGAGCACGATCACCGAGAAGAAGTAGACGACGTCCTTGAGGTCGACCATCCCGCGGGCGAAGGAGACCAGGTGGGTCACCGACGAGGCGTGGAGGATCACCTCGCGCATGGCGCCTTCGGCCTCCGCCGCCTTCCAGCTCACCATCCAGGAGAGGAGGAGGACGAAGAAGGTGATCAGCGCGGCGACGACCTGGGAGTCGGTGAGGGAGGAGACGAAGATCCCGATGGCGAGGAAGGCCGCGCCACAGAGGAAGAGGCCCACCAGCCCGGCGCCGACCGTCTGCCACTCGATGGCGCTGCCGGCGCTGGAGCTGCCGAAGATGGTGAGGAGGGTGGGGAAGACGGCCACGATGGCGAGGACCACCGCCAGCACCACCAACGCGGCGAGGTATTTGCCGAAGACGATCTCGGACGACCGCAAGGGGGCGGTCATCAGCAGCTCCATCGTCTTCTGGCGGCGCTCCTCGGAGAAGAGGCGCATGGAGAGGAAGGGGATCACGAAGGTGAGGATCAGCCCCATGTTCACCAAGAGCGGCGCCGCCACCATGTCGGTGAGGTTCATCCGCTCCATCATCTGAGGCGCCTGGAACTGCATGAACTGCATCGACTGGCGCTGGAAGGAGGCGGTGAGGGAGAGGAAGAACCAGGCGCCGATGAACGAGGTGGCGAAGAAGGCCACGTACGCGATCGGCGTGGTGAAGTAGAGGTAGAGCTCTTTTTTCGCGATGGCGATGGCGTTTCGCATCGATCGACCTCAGGCGTGAAGGCGGCGAGCACAATCAGGCGCGCCGGGGTTGCAAGGAGACGGGCTTCCGCCGGAAACAGGGGGCGGCGCCGCGCGAGATCAGGCCGCTTCCGTGGACTCCGGCGCCGGGGGCGGGGCGATGGCCCCTCGGGTATCCGAGGTGAGCTGGAGGAAGATCTCGTCGAGGCTGCGGCCCGGATGCCGCGCCTGGAGCGCGTCCAACTTCTCATGGGCCACCAGGCGACCCCTGGCGATGATCAGCACGGTGTCGCAGGTGGCGCTGACCTCCTGGAGGATATGTGTGGAGAGCACCACGGTGTGCTGGCCGGCCAGGCTGCGGATCAGCTCCCGGACCTCGAGGATCTGCGAGGGGTCGAGGCCCACGGTGGGCTCGTCGAGGATCAGCACGTCAGGCGAACCCAGGAGGGCCTGGGCGATCCCCACCCGCTGCCTGTAGCCCTTGGAGACGTTGGCGATCAGGCGATCCATCACGTGGCTCACCTTGGCGGCCTCCGCCACTCGGTCGACCTCGTCGCGGCGAACCTTCCGAGGCACGCCCTTGAGCTCGGCGACGAAGCGCAGATAGGAGGCGATGCTCATGTCGGGGTAGACCGGGGGGATCTCCGGCAGGTAGCCGATCCGCTTCTTAACCTCCAGCGGCTGTTCGAAGACGTCGAAGCCCGCGACCTTGGCCGTGCCGCTGGTGGCGGGCTGAAAGCCGGTGAGGATCCGCATGGTGGTGCTCTTGCCGGCGCCGTTGGGGCCCAGAAAGCCCAGGATCTCGCCCTTGCCTACGCGGAAGGAGAGGTCCTCGATCGCGGTGAGATCGCGGTATCGCTTGGTGAGCTGCGTGACTTCGATCATCTCTTATCCCCGTCGTTCTTGAAGTCGCCGTAAAGGAGCGGCCGCCCGGCGAGGGGAGGCTCGCCAAGGAGCGACGCGCGGCCCAACAACTCGAGCAGCGTTTCATTCCTTGAATCGGCAAAGAGGAGCGCCGCCCCCTCGGGTTGGGCGCTCGCTGCCGGACATTCACAGATCGGGCTGCAGGCTAACACCCTGTGAGTCGCTGTCAACCGGCTCTCGTACGTGGGGATGTCTGCTCGACCGCCCCGATGGAAGCTCATGCGGAGGAGCCCGGTTGCAACGCCCGGCGGCTCTTCGGTCGACTCGAGGCAGCGATGGCGGGGGCGTCCGGCGCTCTCCGCCCGGCCAATCGAGGCACCGGGCTGAGACGCTGCTGCAGGCATCTCTTTGTCGCTCCTGGCAGAGGCGAGAGCTTCGAGCCCTCGGCCGATGAGTCGAGAGGCCGCGAAAGCCGGCTCCATGTCGCGCTACTTGCTCGGGCACCCTCGCGCGCCGTAGAGAGGAGGGGAGCAGCCTGGAGGTCCATCCGTGTCGATCGTGGTGCAGAAATTCGGCGGCTCGTCCGTCGCCGACGTCGAGAAGATCGGCAGGGTCGCCGATCGCGTGGCCCGCACGCGAGGGGAGGGCAAGCAGGTCGTCGTCGTCGTCTCCGCCATGGGCGACACCACCGACGAGCTCCTCACCCTGGCTCGCAAGGTCTGCGACAACCCCGCCCGTCGCGAACTGGACATGCTCCTCACGGCGGGTGAGCGGATCTCGATGGCCCTGCTCTCCATGGCCTTGAACGCCAGGGGCGTCCCGGCGGTGAGCTTCACCGGATCCCAATCGGGGATCATCACCACCGACACCCACGCCAACGCCCGCATCGTCGAGGTGCGCCCCTTCCGCGTGCAGGAGGAGCTCGAGGGCGGCAAGGTCGTCATCGTCGCCGGCTACCAGGGCGTCAGCCGGCGGAAGGAGGTCACGACCTTGGGCCGCGGCGGCTCCGACACCACCGCGGTGGCGCTGGCCGCCGCCCTCGGCGCCGAGGCCTGTGAGATCTACAGTGACGTGGAAGGCGTCTACACAGCCGATCCGCGCCTCATCCCCGCCTCCACCCGCCTCGCCGAGATCTCCTACGAGGAGATGCAGGAGCTCGCCGAGTCCGGCGCGAAGGTCCTCCACGCCCAGGCCGTGGAGTTCGCGAAGGAAAGGGCGATCGCCCTCTTCGCCCGCTCCACCTTCGGCGGCAGCGGCCAGACCTCGATCCGCCCGCTGACGGACGGCGCGCCCCCCCGGATCGCCGGCGTCACCAGCGAGCACGGTCTCGCCCTCCTCAGCGCCAGCCCAGGCTCCGCCGCCGCCCTGAGCGAGCTCCTCGAGCACCTCGATCTCCGGGGCTCCTTCGGCAAGCAGCTCCTCTTCGACAGGCTCCCTGCCGGCAGCGCCTCCCTGGTCCTCTCTCGGGAGAACCTCCCGGACTTCGACGCCCTCGTAGCCGACCTCTCGACGCGCTTCGGCGACGGCCTCCGCATCCGCGATGGCCTCGGCGCGGTCTCCGCCATCGGCGCGGGCATCAATACGAGCTTCGCCAACGTCCGCCGGATCCAGGCCGCCCTCGCGACGATGGGCGCAGAGCCCATCCAGCTCTCCACCTCCAGCTTCCGGATCAGCGTCCTCCTCGAGGCGCGCCACCTCGACGACGCCGTCCGCGCCATCCACCAAGAGCTCCTCGGCTGATCGATCCGCGAGGGCGAGCGAACGCGGGGAAAGAGCGGTAGCGCGAAGCGCGCGTGAAAACTGACATCACTTGGCGTGAGGGGATCTTTCACAGGCACCCCAGTCGAGCTGGAGGCGAGCGAACGCCAGGAAAGAGCCGTAGCGCGAAGCGCGCGTGAAAAAATCGCCCCCGCGTGTGCGAGGGCGATTTCTTTCACAGGCTCTGCGCCTGCGGAGGGGGCCGCCGTGGCGGGCGGCTCCTCTCGTCTGAGTCAGCGGCGGGACCTACGGCTCAAGCCGGCCAGGCCAAGGGCGAGGCCGAAGGCCAGGAGGCCGGTGTCGCCGGAGGACGACTGGCAGCCACCGCCGCTCTTCTTCTTCTTCGTGGGCGTCCCGGGCTCCTCGGGGTCTACCGGATCTTCGGGATCTTCCGGATCCTCGGGGTCTTCCGGATCTTCCGGATCTTCCGGATCTTCCGGATCCTCGGGCTCTCCGTCGTCGAAGACTTCGAGGCTCAAGGTGGTAGTGGCGAGGTTCTCTTCGTCCTCCGCCTGGACCTGGAAGGTGAAGATCCGACTCTTGTCGCCAGCGAGGGACTCCTCGGAGGGGATGCCGCTGATGGTCCCGGCCTCACTCAGCGAGAGCCCGGCGGGGAGGCTGCCCTCGAGGGTCCAGCGGACGGTACCGATCGCGCCCCGGACCTCGAGCGTCGCCTGGTAGGTCTCCAGGATCCGCGCCCGTGGCAGCGAGCCGGTGGTGATCTCGAGCCCGGTCACGGGACCGGGTTCGTCGATGACCTCGAAGCCCATCCGGCATCTCGCGGAGGTCGGCTGCGAATCGGAGACCTCCATGATCCAATCGTGGGTCCCGGCAGCCGTGGGTGTACCGGTGATCACGCCGGAGGCCGAGAGATCGAGGCCGGGGACGGCGCCGCTCACGCTGGACCAGCTGTAGGGGGCGAGGCCACCCGTGGAGACGAGGAAGAGCGGGTCCATCTCGACGCCCAGGGTCAGGGTCGGGAGGCTCGACTGGGCGCAGCCGAGATCTTCGACGGCAGCGACGATCTCGAGGCGGAGGCTGGCGGTCGCCTCGCGGGACGCGGCGTCCTCGACGCGGAAGACCAGATGCTTGCTGGCCGCCTCGGTCGGGCTACCGCTGAGGACGCCTTCGGTGGAGAGGGCGAGGCCATCCGGGAGGCCGCCTGCGTCGACCAACCAGGCGTAGGGCGGCGTGCCGCCGGCCGCTACCAGGGTGGCCTGGTAGGGGACCCCGACCGCCGCGCTCGGCAGCAAGCTGGTCTCGATGGTCAGGGGTACGGGGGCCGGCAGGATCGTGATCGTATAGGTCGCACTTTCGGTGAATGCTCCCGACTCCACCTGCAGGCCGAACGAGAAAGCGCCAGGAGCGTCCGGGACACCGCCGATTCGGCTCGAACTGGAGCTATCGCTGGCGAGGAGATGGAGGCCCGGTGGGAGGGTCGAGCCTGGAGCGACGGACCATTGGTAGGCGCCGATCCCGCCGCTGGCCTCGAGGTCGACCGCGTAGAGCGTCCCGACCATGCCATCGGGGAGCGCCGTAGTCTCGATGGCTAGCTCGAGGCCTACGGTCGTGGTGGCAGGGGAGACGCGCTGGTTGCCGCTGCGATCGGCGTGGAGGATCTCATGGTCGCGATCGAGCCAGATGCCGACGCGGTAGATTCCGTCGGGGATGGCCGCGGAGAGGGAGACGGTGTCGGTCATGGTGACTTCACCGAAAGCGGAGACGGAGAAGGTGCCCGTCGCGAGGACGTGATCCGAGTCGTCGAGGAGGCCGTCGGAGGAGAGCATCACCGCGTAGGCTGCGTTGTCGACGTCGAGGACGTCCTGATTGTCCACTCGCCAGTCGACGTCGAAGCTGCCCTCGGACGCCACCCAAGCAGGCGCGACCACCGACCCCCCGATGATCCGCAGCTTTGACGATGGAGCCTTGACCGTGAACGGTCCCGCGGCGTGCACGATCCTCGGCTCGCTCAGCGGGATGACCATCCCGAAGGGATCAAGCTCTGCGAAGAAGTAGTAGCTGCCAAGCGGGACCTCCGGCACGTTGACCTGGAGGGGGGCGTCGACGCTCGTGCGGGAAGGGAGGTCGACGCTGACCAGCCCGATGTCCTGGGCTTGGGCGATGTTCGAGGTCGGTCCCATCCAGTAGCGGACCGAGCTGGAGAGATCGACGCCATTGTTCGCGATGGTGGCCGTGACGTTGAGAGGATGCCCCACGCTGATCGTCTGCGGGTTCAGGCTCAGGCTGGAGATCTCGACCGAGGGCCCCGCCCGGTAGACGATCCGGTGGTTGGTGGGGAAATCCAGGTCGGTGCAGTCGGGATTGCAGACCGTCCCGTTGATCGAGAGGCCCGGGGTCCCATCGGTCCCGTCCGCGTTCTCGATGCCCATCGCCGAGTGGAATCTGTGGGCATCGTTGGTGGAGTTGTCCGTGATCGAACCGTACCGGACCTCGATGTCGGCGCTGGATTCCGAGAACCAGATCTGGGCGTTCATCATCGAGACGGGGCTGCTCGAGTAGCGCCTGCAGTTGTACCACTCGATGATGTAGGTCCGATCGGGAGCGGTCCCGAGGATCTGCGAGCTGAACTTGGCGCTGTTGCTTCCCTGGCAGGTGATCTTGTCCCAGTAGACGGCGATGAAGTTGTGGATCTCGATCGGCCCCGTGGTCGAGGGGATCTCGCGCTGGCCGATGGGGTCCGTATGACCCGTGGAAGGGTTGGTGGTGTACTCCGAACCGAAGGTCACCATCCCCAATCCCAGGATGTTCACGGAGGTGTAGGTCTCTCCGAAGAACTCCACGGGGAAGGGGAGCGTATGGGTCAGGTTGGGCGGTGAATAGCCGTATCCTTGCACGGTCAGATTGGTGACCGGACCAGCGTCCGGGCCGGGGATCGGCAGCGGGACGTAGGGCACGGGCTCCAAGGTGGCGGTGTAGGACTGCGCACCCGCGGAGAGCGGGAGCAGCACGAGCCCCAGCAGCGCCAGGGGGCCGAGCAGCAGCAGCGACGAGATGCGAGTAATCCGAGACGAATTGTTCACGGTCCAGCTCCTTCCAGAAAACGCGAACGTCTCTACGCTCATGGAGCCGGGGAACCCGGTCGCACTCTTGGAACGAATGGACGTTCGGGGAAGACGCTAGCATGCAGCGGGTTCGCGTTGCGACCACCTTTCAGCGCTCCTGGAGGGCTCCCGATCGGCGGCTGCGCTATCGCAGGGGGGGGGGGAGGCGGCGGTCGCGGGCGGCAGCGGGGAGATCGACGAAGTCGACCATGCCGTGGAGGCGGGAAAAGACGCGCTCGCCCACCCTGGTGCGCAGGGAGAGGGAGGCGAGCTCGGGCCTGGCGGCGTTTCGATCGCGCAGGTTGGGGGGATCGATCGCTTCGCGGGAGTAGTTGGTGGCGAAGAGGGTGAGCTTGCCGTTGTTGTAGCGGCGGCCGATCAGCTCATCGAGGACCTCCTCTTCGAAGACGCTGCCTCGGCCCTTGCCCAGCTCGTCGATGGCCAGGACGTCCACCTCGGAGAGGGCGTCGATCTTGTCGACGGTGGCACGGGCGCGGGGATCGGAGATGGCAGCCTTGAGGTCGGCGAAGAGGAAGGAGATCTCGATGTAGCGGCAGGCGAGGCCGCGGCCAAGGGTCATCCGGGCCAGGGTGGCGACGAGGAGGTGGGTCTTGCCGGTGCCGGGGCGGCCCTGGAGCCCCCTACCCAGTTTGGTGTGGCCGGGGCGGGCTGAATCCGCGAACTCGAGCATCTGCCGCTTCGCCTTGTTCAGCTCATAGGGATCGTCGGCTTCGATGCGGAAGTCGTCGAAGCTCTTCTCGGCGAAGCGGGCCGGGAGTTGGGCGGCGTTGTAGGCGGCGATCCTCAAGGGCAGGGTCTGGCACTCACAGGCGGCCGCGAATTGGTATCCGTCGACCTCACGCAGCGTGATCCCCTTGCCGCCGCAGCGTCGGCAGCGGCGCTCGCAACCGCAAGCGACGGCGAGCGAGAGCGCGCCGCGGCGCTCGAGGAGGTAGCCCCTGTCGCCGCATCGGGGGCAGGCGGTGGTGCGCGCGGGGGGCTGGGGCTCCAAGCCTTGCCGCTCGAGCTTGACGTGGAGCTCGTCGAGCAGAGCCCGCAGCGGACCGCTCACCTTCTGAAATTCTTCTTCGTGTTCGCTCATAGATCCGAGGGCCTCGCCCATTGGCCGTGGCGTCTGGCTTCCTCCGCCAAGTACGCGCGCAGCATCGCACGATACCGCTCTTTGGTAGCGATCGCTCTGGGCCCGGCCTCGCCCATCGCCTTCCCTACCACCTCGCGTTGGGAGCGGCGGGGCAGGGCGATCACATAGCGGATCCCGGCGGCCTCGTCCGCGGCGAGGAGGGCGCTGCCGACGTCGTCGCTCCGGCGGGCCTCCAGGATGGCGAGGGCGGCGGCGTAGGCCGCGCGAAGGCCGCCTTCCGCGTCTTGGAGGCGGAGTCGGAGGGCGGCGGCGATCCCCTCGAGGGGAGAGCCGACCTCCGTCGCGGCGAGGGGCGTTCGCCCCGGGACGACGCCGAGGGATCGGCGTGCCCAGCCCGCCGCGAGATCCTCCACGTAGCGATCCGCGCTGCGCAGGAGGAAGGGCCGCCTGGTGGAGCCGCGCCCCGCTGCCGCCCAGGCCGCGTAGGCCGCCCGGATCCCCTCTCGCGCCAGCTCCAGGGGCAGCCCCCGATCCCGCCACGCCCGCAGCCGATCGGAGTCCAGCGGCGAGAGGGTCAGCCCGCCGCCACGCAGCTCCAGATAGAGATCCTGGAGCGCCTCGATGTAGTGGGCGTTCTCATGGTCGGGCGACGGCATCCCTTCCCACTAACACGTTTCGCGAGAGGGTCGCCGCGGCCAACCCTGGGCCTCCAGAGATCGCAGCGGGCGCCCCGATTCGAGGCGGACGGAGGCCGAAGCGGAGCGCAGGTCCAACCACGCAGGCGGGGGGCGTAGTCGATCTCTGGAAGGTCCTCAGCCTGAGAGGAGGACCTCGAAGACCTCCTCCGCGGTCTGGAAGCGATCGTCGGGATCCTTGCGCAGGAGCTTGTGGGCGATCCGCGCCAGGGCCTCGTCGGCGTGGGGGTTGACCATGAAGAGCGAGGTCGGCTCGTGATCGAGGATCTGCTGCCAGAGCTCCACCGGCGAGCGGGCGTCGTACGGCGGGCGCCCGGCGAGGAGCTCGTAGATCAGGACCCCCAGCGCGTAGAGATCGGCGCGGCCATCCAGATGCTCGCCCAGGGCCTGCTCCGGCGCCATGTAGCGGTAGGTCCCCACCACGCGCCCCCTGGCGGTGACCGAGGTCTCCTCGGCGAGGAATTTGGCAAGGCCGAAGTCCATCAGCCGCACGTGGCGATCCTCGTCCACGAGGATGTTGCCTGGCTTGAGATCCCGATGTACCAGGCCGTGGCTGTGGATGTAGCCCAGGGCCTCGCAGACCTGGAGGAGCGCGTCCTTGAGCCGGCCCACCCGCTCGGGATGATTGAGCCTCCGGGTGAGGGGGGTGGCCGCCAGCAGCGGCCGGGGCGGCTCCTCGATCTCGTCGAAGGGGACGAAGCCCTCGAAGGCCGGCAGCCCGGTCTTGGGATCCGTATCGAAGGTGGAGCTCTCCTCGTCGTAGGTGTCGGGCTCGTCGCTGCCCCGCACGTAGTCCTCCAACTCGCGCCGCGGGCCGGAGAGGTCGGAGCGGTCGACGTAGCCGGTGTCGGGCTCGCCGAAGAGGGCCTCGAGGTCGAAGGCCGGAAGCGGCGGCGCGTCGTCGTCGGCGCCAGCATGCGGTGACGTCGCCTCGTCGTCACGGCGAGCAGCCGGCGCGTCGCTGCTGGGGCGGATCCTGGGCGGGTCGGCGTGGATCATCAGGTGGCTGCGCAGGTCGAGCCCCTCCACCAGCTCCATCACCAGGTAGGGATAGCCCTTGTGCACGCCGGCGTCGAAGACCCGCACCACGTTGGGATGGGAGAGCCGGGCCAGGGTCTCGAACTCCCGCACCATCCGCTTGGCGGCGACAGGCTCCAGGGCAGGCCCCGTGGAGAGGAGCTTGAGCGCCACCTCGTCGCCGGTGCGCCGATCGCTGGCGCGAAAGACGGTGCCGATGCCGCCCTTTCCCAAGGTGGAGCTGATGCGATAGGGACCTATGAGCCGAGGGGGCACGTCTCTGACTCTATGAGGCGGCCGGGCCCTCGTCAAAGATGCGGCCGGCTGCTGCGCCTTGACCTCCCATCGGCCCCTCGTTAGGGTCCGCCGCCGCGTGACCCAGAAGGAGCCAGATCTCCGCGCCGACGTGGCGGCGGGCGATGTGCCGGCGCATGTCGGCATCATCATGGACGGGAACGGCCGCTGGGCCGAGCTCAAGGGGCTGCCACGCCTGGAGGGGCATCGCATGGGCTCCGAGAGCGTGCGCGCGATCACCACTTCGGCCCGGGAGCTGGGCGTGAGGGCCCTGACCCTCTACGCCTTCTCCGCGCAGAATTGGTCGCGGCCTCGCGAGGAGGTGGAGGGCCTGATGGAGCTGCTCCGCACCTACCTGATCCAGGAGCGCCCCACCGTGATGGAGAACGGGATCCGCTTCCAGGCCATCGGCGATCTCGAGATGCTCCCCGACGAGGTCCGCGCCGCCATCGACGATCTCAGCGAGGTCTCCCGAGAGAACCAGGGGATGCTCCTCACCCTCGCCCTGAGCTACGGCGGCCGCGAGGAGCTGGTCCACGCCGCCCGCCGCATCGCCGCCGAGGTGGCGGCCGGCACCCTCGATCCCGAGGCGGTGGACGCCGACGTCTTCGCCTCCCGCCTCCATAGCGGCGGGCTCCCCGACCTCGATCTCTGCATCCGCACCAGCGGGGAGCTGCGGGTCTCCAACTTCCTCCCCTGGCAGATCGCGTACGCCGAGATCCTGGTGACCGAGCTGCTCTGGCCGGACTTTCGCGAGGAGGCCTTCTGCCGGGCGCTCCTGGAGTATCGGCGCCGGGAGCGACGCTTTGGCCTCACCGGCGACCAGCTCCGTGGGATGCTCTCCTGAAGATGAACGAGAAGAATCGCAACCTGGTGATCCGGATCGCCTCGGCGGTGCTGATGCTGCCGATCGCGCTCGGCCTCCTCTGGCTCGGCGGGATCGCCACCATCCTCCTGGCGGCCGCGGCCAGCGCCATCGTCGCCTCCGAGCTCTACAAGATGGCGGGGCTATCGCTGCGGCATCCCGCTGCGATCATCGGCCTCCTCTCCACCGCCTCCCTGGCGTGGTTGGGCGCCTCCCTGGAGAGCCGCTGGCCAGGCGTGGTCGGGGTGATGGCGCTGGCCCCCCTCGCCTCCCTCACCCTCTACACCCTGCTCCCTCCCAAGGGCGATCTGCGCCAGGCCGCCACCTCCGCGGCCTTCGCTGCGCTGGCGACGCCCTACGTCGGCGTGGGCCTCGGCGCGGTCGTGGCGCTGCGCTCGCTGCCGGGGACCATGGGCTTTACCTGGACCCTGGTGGCCCTGGGCGTTACCTGGGGCAACGACACCGGCGCCTACTTCGCCGGGCGCCTGCTCGGTCGCCACAAGCTCTACCCGAGGATCTCTCCCAACAAGACGTGGGAGGGATTCTTTGGCGGGATGGCGACGTCGGTCCTCATCTGTTTCCTCATCCGCTGGATCTACGATCCCGGCCTGGGGGCCGGGGATTGCGCCATCGTCGGCGTGGTCGGCGCCATCCTGGGGCCGCTCGGCGATCTCTCGGAGTCGATGATGAAGCGGGCCTTCGGGGTCAAGGACTCAGGGAGGATCATGCCGGGCCACGGCGGGATCTACGATCGGGTGGACGCGCTCCTCTTCGTGGCGCCCTGGGTCTTCGCCTACCAGCACTTCATTCGCGTGGCCGTCTGAGGATGGGCCGAGAGAGCGGTTCGATCGGAGGGAGATCGAGATGAGCGCAGCCCCGCGGACGAGCCCCAGGCGCAAGGTCGCGATCCTCGGATCCACCGGTTCGGTGGGGACGAGCGCCCTCGACGTGATCGCCCGCTTCCCCGATCGCTTCGAGGTGGTGGGCCTCGTCGCCGGCACCCAGGTCCGCAGCCTCGCCGGCCAGATCCGCGCCTTCACGCCGGCGGTGGTCTCGGTGGCGGACGAGGGGAGCGCCCGGAGCCTCGCGGCGATCCTCGCCGAGGAGCCTCCGTCCAGGCTGCCGGAGATCCTGGTGGGCGCTGCTGGCGCCTCCGCGATCGCGGCGTCCTCCCAGGTGGACTACGTCCTCGCCGCCATCTCGGGCAGCGCGGGGATGCTCCCGACGGCGGCGGCGGTGGACGCGGGCAAGGTGGTGGGCCTCGCCAACAAGGAGTCGATGGTCCTGGCCGGCGAGTATCTGATGGCCCAGGCGAAGCGGACGGGGGCGCCGATCCTGCCGGTGGACAGCGAGCACTCGGCGATCTTCCAAAGCCTGGCGGGACACCACCTCCAGGACGTGCGCCGGCTGGTGCTCACCGCCAGCGGTGGCCCCTGCCGGACCTGGGACGCCGCGCGCATCGAGGCGTGCACACCGGAGCAGGCGCTCAAGCATCCCAATTGGACCATGGGCGAGAAGATCACCATCGACTCGGCGACCCTGATGAACAAGGGCCTGGAGGTGATCGAGGCCCGCTGGCTCTTCGACCTGCCTCCCGAGCAGATCGCGATCGTGGTCCATCCGGAGTCGGTGGTCCACTCGATGGTGGAGTACGTGGATGGAAGCGTGGTGGCCCAGCTCGGCACCCCCGATATGCGCGGGCCCATCGCCTTCGCCCTGAGCTGGCCCGGCCCCAGACTGCCCCTCGAACTGCCGCCCCTGGATCTGCCGGCCCTGGGATCCCTGGCCTTCGAGGCGCCGGATCCCGAGCGCTTCCCGGCCTACGAGCTGGCCTACGACTCGCTGCGGATCGGAGGCACCGCCCCGGCGGCCCTGAGCGGCGCGGACGAGGCAGCGGTGGAGGCGTTCTTGCAGGGAAAGATCCCCTTCCACGGGATCGCCGCCTCCATCGCCCACGCCCTGGACCGACACGAGGCACGGGCGGTCGGCTCGGTGGAAGATGCCATCGACGCCTCGGACGAAGGCAGGCGCTTGGCGAGCAGTTACCTGGCCGGAAGGTTTTCGAAGGGTTAAGGTTGGAGACATCATGAGCCTGCCGCTCCACATCCTCTCCGTCGCCGTCCTCCTGGGCGGGCTGATCTTCTTCCACGAGCTGGGACACTTCCTGGTGGCCAAGGCCTTCAAGGTGAAGGTCCTGCGCTTCTCGCTGGGCTTCGGTCCGCGGATCTTCGGGTTTACCTGGGGTGAGACCGAATACCGCCTCTCGATCCTCCCCCTGGGCGGATACGTGAAGATGGCGGGGGACGACCCCACCACCCCCCTGGACGAGGCGGACAAGGGCCGTGGCTATCTCGAGCAGACGCCGTGGAAGCGCATGGCCATCGCCTTCGCGGGGCCTGCGTTCAACCTGATCTTCCCGCTGATGGCCTATTTCGCGGTCTTTGCCTCCCAGACCGAGGCCGTAGCCCCCCACGTGGGCCAGGTGATCCCGGGGATGCCCGCCGCCACGGCGGGGCTGCTCCCAGGCGATCGCATCGTCTCGGTGGACGGCGAGAAGATCTACGCCTTCCAGGATCTGCGGCGCTACGTCGATCCCAGCGCGGGCAAGCCGCTGCAGGTGGTGGTCGATCGCGCCGGTGCGCAGACCACCTTCACCGTGACACCGGAGTCGTACCTCGAGTCGGATCCGATCGAGTCCACCTACGTCGGCAAGATCGGGATCATCCCCAACCCGGCGGCGCCCGTGGTGGGGGTCGCCCCTGGTGGGATCGCCTACGACGCGGGGCTGCGCTCCTTCGATCGCATCGAGTCGGTCGACGGCCAGGCGGTGGGATCCGTGGAGGAGGCCCTCGCGGCGCTGAAGTCCAGGGCCGCGGCGGGGGCGCCCTTCGAGGTGCTGGCCTCGCGGCAGGGGCCGGCGGTCGAAGCTGAGGCGGCGCCGCCTGCCCAGAGCCTGAAGTTCCAGCTGCAGCCTGGCGACGCGCCCCTGGGCGTGGAGTCCGCCGAGCTCTATATCGCCCGAGTGGCCCCGGGGACGCCTGCGGCGGAGGCGGGGCTCGTCCGCGGCGACAAGCTCCTCTCTATTGATGGCAAGGCCCTCTCCTCCTGGCAGGGGGTCGAGACGGTCCAGCGGGAGAAGGCCGATCAGCCCTTCACCATCGACTTCTTCCGGGAGGGGCAGGCGCAGTCCGTGACCCTCGCCCAGGTGGCCAGGACCGAGACCGACGAGCTGCGGGATCGCCCGATCACCGTCTACGCCTTCGGCGCCTATGGCGGGCTCCCCGCCCTGGCACCTCCCGTGGTCGACGTCCCCTTCCGTCCGCTGCTCGCGGCGCAGATGTCCGTCTCCTCCACCTGGGAGGTGGCGCGAAAGATCGCGCGCGGCATGGGGATGATCGTCACCGGCAAGATCGCCTTCAAGAACGTCGGCGGGCCGCTGCAGATCTACGACATCGCCACGAAGGCCGCGGATCAGGGCTGGGAGATCTTCCTCCACACCATGGCGATGGTCTCGATCAACCTGGGTCTGGTGAACCTCTTCCCGGTGCCGGTCCTCGACGGCGGTCACATCATTCAGGCCGGGGTGGAGGTGGTGCGCCGCAAGCCCCTCTCCATGCGGGCGAGGGAGATCACCAACGCCGTCGGATTGGCCATGCTCCTCACCCTGATGGTCTTCGCGATCAAGAACGACGTCGTCCGCTACTTCCTCGCGGGCTGACGCATGGGCGCAAAGACGCTGTTGGGGATCGACACCTCGACCCTCTCGATCTCCCTCGCCGTCGTCCGCCTCGGCGACGACGGCGGCCAGACGACCCTGGCCTCTCGCCACCGCGGGCCCAGCGGTCCCAACCACTCCACCTTGTTGCCCGTCTGGATCGACGAGCTCCTCGCCGACGCGGGTCTGCGGCTGGGCGCCCTCGACGGCATCGCCGTTGGCCTGGGGCCCGGGAGCTTTACAGGGCTGCGGATCGCCCTGGCCACGGCGAAGGGCCTCGCCTATGGGGCGCGGCTGCCCCTCGGCGGCGCGTCGACCCTCGAGGCCATGGCGCTGCAGGCGTCGCGCCTCCTGCCGGAGGCCGGCGCCATCATACCGCTGCTGGACGCTCGCAAGCAGGAGGTCTATGCCGGCTTCTATCGTCCCGACGCTCGGGGCGTGGCGCCTCTCTTCGACGGGGGCTCGCCGGATGTGGTGGCCCCGCCCGAGGCCGTGGCGGCGCGGATCGCCGGCGTCCCGGGGCCCCTGCTCCTGCTGGGGGAGGGCTACCTGGCGTATCGGAGCGTCTTCGACCAGGCCACCGAAGGGCGCCGCGTGGCGTCGGCTGCGGGGCTCTGCGAGAGCCCTCCCGCCGCCGAGATCGCCTTCCTCGCGCAGAGGGGGATGGGGGCCTACTCCAAGGAGGCGATCTTCGCCCTGGAGCCTCTCTACGTCAGGCCCGATGACGTCGAGTTCAAGCTGCCCAAGCAGGCGGTTTGATCGCTCGAAATGTTGGTGATCGGATGTTTGACAGTCGCCCTGGATCGGTAGGAGGATTCCCGTCGAGCAGGCTCCTCCGTTCGTCCGCAGCCGGCAGATCCGCCTGCTCGTCAGCGCATCTCTCTCTGTCGGCGCGACCGAAAGGAGATGTCATGCAGCGGCAGGAACGCGTCATCGACATGAGTGCCAGGCTCGAAGCTCTTCAGCAGCGTCACGCTTCTTACGAGGAGCGTCTCCGCCACTTCGAGAACCGGCTCTACCTCACGTCGGACGAGGAGGTAGAGGTCAAGAAGCTCAAGCGCCTGAAGCTCTACGCGAAGGACGAGATGCGGCGCCACTCCGACGCCCGGCTGTAGCTCTCCCTGAAAACATTCGTCGCAGCGACTTCGCGTCTCCGTATGAGCACCCACGGAGACGCGAATGGCCTGGCGGCGCCCCTGTACGCCCGACCCGATCGGATCGAGGGAGCTCCACCGCATTCGGCGCGCTCGACAGCGGGGGGCGGGGGTTGTTAGGTTGCGCGCCTTTGCGGCTGCCGCGGGATGCATGGTCGCCGCTTCCATTCGAAGGCATCGGAGGAAGTCATGGCGTCGCGATCACTCGTGGTCGGGATCGTGGGTGCGGGTACGGCCGCGGGCCGGGAGATCGGGACCGCCCTCGCAGAGCGCTCGTTCCCCGTGGGGGAGCTGCGGCTCTTCGACGCGGGGGAGGCGGCCGGAGAGGTGATCGAGATCGGAGAGGAGGAGCTGACGATCGCGTCCCTCGAGAAGGCCTCGCTGCGGGGCTGCGATCTGATCTTCATCGCGCCAGAGGAGGCCGGGGCGGAGCCGGGCTTCGACGTGGTGGAGGCCGCGCGGGAGACCGGCGCGGTGGTGATCGACGCGGGGCGTCTGCACCGCCCGGGCGACGGCACGCTGATCTTCCCGGGGATCAACGACGAGGATCTGGAGGAGGCCAAGGGGCGGCACTTCTCCCTCCCATCGCCGGCGGCGGCGCAGCTCGCTGCCGCGCTCCTCCCCCTGGACACCAAGGTCGGCGTCACGCGGGCCGAGGTGGTCTGCCTGGAGGCGACCTCCGGCGCCGGGATCCCGGGGATGGAGGAGCTGTCCATGCAGACGGTCTCCCTCCTCAACGGCAGGGATCCCGAGCGCGGGGTCTTTCCTCATCGGATCGCCTTCAACCTGATCCCGCAGGCCGGCGCCTTCGAAGCGGATGGCGTGGCTGCCGGGGAGAAGCGGATCGAGGCCGAGCTCGAGGCGTTGATGGGGCGCCCGATGCAGGCGCTCACGATCACCTGTGTGCAGGTGCCGGTCTTCTACGGCTCGACGCAGATCGTCCACCTGGCGACGGAGCGGCCCCTGGATGCGCCAGCGGCCCGTGAGGCCCTGGCCGGCGGCGAGGGGATCAAGATCCTCGACGACGCGGCGGAGGGGGTCTATCCGATGCCGATCCTCTCGGTCGGCGATGAGTCGGTGTTGATCGGCAGGATCCGGGAGACGAAGGCCGGCCTCTCGCTGCTCAGCGTGGCCGACGGTCTGCGATGGGGGACGGTGGTGCCGATGGTCCGGATCGCCGAGCTCCTCCGCGACCTCGAGCTGCTCTGAGATCGAAGGCCCGTCATAGATTCGATCCGCCTCCCCCGCCAGGCGCCGGCGATCGCCTCCTTCGAGTTCGAGCGCCTCCGCCAGCAGAGTTGCTTTGACAGATTGGCAACGCTCGGAGGAATTCCGGGGCGAAGTTGTCACGTGGCCGGCGCGGCGCTGGCTCTTTCCCCGCGAATTCCTTGGGAAAGGGAGTTGGCTGGAACGGCGGCGCGAAAGTTGCTAGCGTCCGGACCCTATGCGGAAAACAAGCGCCATCCTATCGATTCTCATCGTCCTCACCGCCGCGGGCGTCGCCGGCGCCGCCGAGGAGAAGATCGACAAGCTCACGGCCACCCTGAGCCCGAGCAGCCTCGGATCGAAGTCCTGCGGGAACAACTTCCAATTCGACGTCATCGCGACGACGAACGGCG
Organism: Vulgatibacter incomptus; assembly: GCA_040391605.1. Taxonomy (GTDB): domain Bacteria; phylum Myxococcota; class Myxococcia; order Myxococcales; family Vulgatibacteraceae; genus Vulgatibacter; species Vulgatibacter incomptus_A. The sequence continues at coordinate 79,581 of JBEBXK010000003.1, read as the reverse complement.
TCGGCCTCGACGACGTGGGCGATCGCATCCGGGTCACGGTGGCCCCGAACTCCGACTGTAAATCGGAGAACGCCATCAACAAGGCGCCGACGCGGATCACGGGGACGGAGGGAGGCTTCCGCTTCACCCTGAAGGGCTCCGAGCTCTTTCAGGCCGCCACCGGCGAGTCGTGTCCGGGGACTGGGCGGATCGGCACGTTTCACGTCTGCGCCAGGGTGACCAACGACGACGACACCTCCCCGAAGGATTCGGCGAAGCTGGAGATCGACACCGCGGGGCCCGCGAGGCCGCAGCTCAACGCGGTCCGGCCCCGGGATTCGGCGCTGGATCTGGACGTCCGGCCGGCAGCGGGCGCAGCGGACCCTGATTTCTGGCAGGCCTGCTTCCGGGTCTCCGAGCTGCAGCAGGGCAGCGGGGGAACGGGTGGATCGACAGGTGGCGCTGGGGGCGAAGGTGAGGGTGGTGCCGGGGGCGAGGGTGGTATTGGGGGCGAGGGTGGCATCGGGGGCGAGGGTGGCATCGGGGGCGAAGGCGGCATCGGGGGCGAAGGCGGCATCGGGGGCGAAGGCGGCATCGGGGGGGCAGGCGGCATCGGGGGCGAAGGTGATGGCGCCGAGGCCGGCGATGAGGCTGCGGTGGAAGAGCCCGACCAGGATGACCGCGGCGACGCGAGGCTGGAGACCTTCCATCCGGATCGTTGCGGCAAGAAGATCGACGGCAAGCGCCGCACCTTCACGCTCGAGGGGTTGCGCAATGGCGTGACCTACGACGTCGCCGTCCGGGCCGTGGATGACAACGGAAACGAGTCCGAGTTCTCCGCTGTGAGGACGGGCACCCCCATCCCGACCATCGGCCCCTGGGGAATCTACAAGAACGCAGGCGGCGAAGAGACGGGCTGCGCCTCCTCCACAGGGCTGGCCGGAGTCCTCGCCTTCACCATGATCCTCTCCTTTTGCGTCGCGGCGCGCAGGCGCGCAGGGCGGTAGCACCGCATGTCTATGAAGCTTCTACCTCTCCTCCTCGGGGGCGTGCTCCTCGCGGCGTCCCTTCCCGCTCAGGCGGAGTCCGATCGCAATTGGGTCCTCGAGCTTCAGTTCGGCGGCTTCTTCCCCGACGTGGACAAGGAGCCCGGCCTGGTGGGCACCCCCTTCGCCGACGTCTTTGGAACCAAGAGCCGGCTGCTCTCGGAGATCTCCATCGAGCGCCTGGTCTTCAAGGACTTCGGCAGCCTCGGCTTCGGGCTCAAGAGCGGCTTCACCGAGTTCTTTGGCCACGGCTTCATCGAGGGCACGGAGACCCCCTCCATCGACACGGCCTCGCTGCGGATCGTGCCGATCAACGCCTTCGTGGCGTACCGCCTGGACTACGCCGCCATCGAGTGGAACTTCCCCTTCGTCCCCTACGCCAAGGCGGGGATCGGCGGATGGATCTTCTGGATCACCGATTCGAAGGGAGACATCGACGGAGGGGGGAAGGCGAAGGGCGTCAAGTGGGGCTGGACCTACTCCGCTGGCCTGATGCTGCTCCTCGACGTCTTCGATCCGCGCCTCTCCAACGAATTCGATCGGGAGTTCGGAGTGAACAACACCTACCTCTTCGTCGACTACACCCACCAGGGCGTCGACAACTTCGGCGGCAAGGGCTTCGACTTCTCCGACAACGTCTGGTCCGGCGGGATCGCCTTCGAGTTCTGAGAGTTCGGGACGAGATCCATGAGCGCAGCGAGCGAGCGCCAGAAGGAGCTCGTTGCGTGCAGCGCAAGCGAGAGCGCCCGCGTCATCGGCGTGGCGAAGCCTGGCGCCGACGTTATGTTCCGGCGTCCAAGGAGGTGCGAGATGGCACTCGGCCCTGATCTTTTCGACGAGATCGAGGCGCTCAAGCAGGAGCGCAACGCGATCATCCTGGCGCATTTCTACCAGGACCCCGACATCCAGGAGATCGCCGACTTCACCGGCGACTCGCTGCAGCTCGCACAGCGGGCGCAGACCACCGACGCCGACGTGATCTGCTTCGCCGGCGTCCACTTCATGGCCGAGACGGCGAAGATCCTCAACCCGACCAAGACGGTGGTGATCCCGGATCTGCTGGCAGGCTGCTCCCTGGCCGACTCCTGTCCGCCCGACGCCTTCGCCGCCTTCAAGGCGCGTCACCCCGAGGCCAAGGTGGTCACCTACATCAACTGCAGCGCCGCCATCAAGGCGCTCTCCGACGTGATCGTCACCTCGTCCAACGCGGAGCGGATCGTCGGGAGCTTCCCGCCGGAGCAGGAGCTGATCTTCGCGCCCGACAAGAACCTGGGCGCCTACCTCAGCGAGAAGATCGGCCGCCCGATGATCCTCTGGGATGGCAGCTGCATCGTCCACGAGCAGTTCTCCGAGAGGAAGCTGGTGCAGCTCAAGGTACGCAACCCGGACGCGGAGGTGATCGCGCACCCTGAGTGTGAGGAGTCGGTGCTGCGCCACGCGGACTTCGTCGGCTCCACCTCGTCGCTCCTGGCGCGGGTGAAGTCCAGCGACCGCAAGCGCTTCATCGTCGCCACCGAGCCCGGGATCTTCCACGAGATGCAGAAGTCCTCGCCGGAGAAGGAGCTGCTCGAGGCGCCGATCCACGGCTCCTGCCCGACCACCGGCGCCTGCAACGAGTGTCCGCACATGAAGCGGAACACCCTCGAGAAGGTCCGCGACAGCCTGCGGGATCTCAGCCCGGCCATCGACGTCCCCGAGCCCCTGCGCTCGCGGGCCCTCGAGCCGATCCTGCGGATGCTGGAGTTCTCCAAGCCCCAGGCCGCCTGAAGTCGGGGCGCCAGAGGCGGCGATGTGAAGGGATCGCCACTGTGAGAGCGGGGCGATCCGTCCGACTCACGCTACCAGCCGAGGCGGTCGGGGGCCCGGGCATCTCGGCGGTGGACGCGGCCTGCCCTTGCCCGGCGCGATCTCCTCAGGTGAATGCGGCGCATCCGTGGCGGGGGGCATGGGCTTTCGGCTATGGTGCGCGGCGTGCGCGTCCTTGGAATCGATCCCGGCTCTCGGCATACCGGCTATGGCGTCGTGGAGGCCCGGGGGAGCGAGCTGCGCCTCGTCGATTGCGGCACCATCTCGCCGGGAGACGACCTCCCGCTGGCCCGTCGCCTCGCCTTGATCCACGGGGGCCTCTGCGGGGTGATGTCGCGCAACCTCCCCGGGGCGGTCTCGGTGGAGAACGTCTACCACGCGGTGAACGCGCGCTCGGCTCTGGTGCTGGGGCAGGCTCGCGGCGCCGCGCTGGTCGCTGCCGCTTCGTCGTCGGTGGACGTCTTCGAGTATGCCGCCAGCGAGATCAAGCGGGCGGTCTCGGGCAGCGGCAGGGCGGGGAAGGAGCAGGTCTCGCGGATGGTCGGCATGCTCCTTGGCCAGATGGAGGTCCCGGGCGACGAGCACGCATGCGACGCGCTGGCCGCCGCGATCTGCCATCTCAACCGTGCCCGGACGCCGGGGCCCTCCCGGGGCGCCGCCGTCCTGCGGATGCAGCCCGCCGTGGTCTCTCCGTCCCGCCCGACGGGGGCCAGGGCCCGCCTCTCCGCTCCCAGGCCCGCCGTCATCGCCCCGCGTCGAGGGAGCTCGAAGTGACCGCCCTCCTCGGATGCACGGCAGCGTGGACCTCCCCCACCGCGATCCTCGTCCCCGGGCAAGGGAGCTTCAGTTGATCGCGCAGCTCAAGGGCATGGTGGAGCGCAAGACTCCCACTGCCGTCGTCCTGGACGTGAACGGGGTCGGCTATCTGATCACCTGTGGCGAGAGGACCCTCGCTGCGTTGCCGGCGGGATCGACGGCGTCCTTGCGGATCCATATGGCGGTGCGGGAGGACGCCCTGGAGCTCTTCGGCTTCGCCACCGAGCTGGAGGAGGCGCTCTTCCACGAGCTGATCCGGGTCCCCGGGATCGGTCCCCGGCTGGGCATGAACATCCTCGCCGGCGGGGAGCCGGAGGAGATCGCCTCCGCCATCGTCCGTGGCGATCTCGCCAGGCTGAAGAAGCTCCCCGGCGTGGGAAAGAAGACGGCCGAGCGGCTGGTGGTCGATCTCCGAGACAGGCTGGCGCCCTTCGCCTCCGCGTCACAGGCCGCGGCACCCAACACCGCAGGGACCCCGATCGGATCCCGCGACGAGCTGCTGCAGGCCCTCGCCGCCCTGGGCTACAAGCCGACCGAGGCCGAGCGCCTGGCGGCAGAGGCGCGGAGCCGGGCTGCCGACGGCGCCGCCCTCGAGGAGCTGGTGCGCGAGGCCCTCCGCGCCCGATAGCCCCGGAGAAATGAACAGGCGGCCCCGCGAGGAGCAGGGCCAATGCAATCAGCTCGTCTTGCGCTCGAGAGCGGCCTCCTTGCGTTGGCTCGCAGCGGCCTTGCGGCTGTTGGAGCGAATCGCCCGGCGACGAGCGCCGATTCATCTACAGGCTCCGGCTCCTGCCGAGGCGGAGGACGAAGGCGCTCAGGGGCAGGATCCCGTGGGGCGTCGCGACGAACTTGGCGTGGACGAGATCCGCCACCATGAACTCGTGGATACCCACGACCGCCGCCAGGGCGCCGAGGCGCAGCGGCTGGATCCGGGAGGGCCCGTGCTCCAGGAAGGCACGCTGGGTAGTGACGATGGCCTCCGTCACCTCGCGCAGGAGCTGCCGCCGCTGGTGAACCGAGGAGAGGAGGGCGGTGGCCGCGTCGAGGTTGTCGCGGAGAAAGTCCACGGTGCCTCCCGCCTCCGCCTTGCCGTTCTGCAGGGCGCTTCGATAGCGGCGGCTGATCCGGATCCGAGCCAGGGGATCGTCCACCGACACCAGGTAGTCGTCGCCGGCCTTCTGGAGGAAGACGTCCGGGAGCACCCCGGGGCCGTCGCCGCCGGCGAAGGAGCGCCCGGGCTTGGGATCCATCTCCGAGATGATCCGCTCCGCCTCGATCACCGCGTCGAGATCGACGTTCTGATCGGTGGCGATGGAGCGCAGGCTGCGAGCTTCCAGCGCGTGGAGATGTTTGCGAATGATCGCGCCGACGAGGCCTCCCTCCTCCCCCTGGGCGCGGGCCTGAATCAGGAGACACTCTTCGAGATCCCGCGCGCAGACGCCGGGTGGATCGAGCTGCTGGAGCTTGCGCAGGGTGCCAGCCGCCAGATCGAGGCCGACCTGGGCCTGGGCAGCGACGGCGATGAGGGGATCGCCGTCGAGCCCTTCGATCCGGAAGTAGCCCGACTCGTCCAGGTTCTCGAGGATGAGGAGCGCGACCTTCTCCTCGCGGGAGGAGAAGGAGTCGAGGCGCACCTGCCGCGCCAGGTGATCGAAGAGGGAGCTCTCGTCGGACGAGTCGAGCGACGCCAGCAGCAGCTCCGCCCCGAGCTCCTCGGACGAGGCGGGGGCGAGGAGGAAGTGGTTGGGGTAGTCGGCCCAATCGATCTCGTCGGGCCCCTCCGTGGCCATCACCTCCTCGGTGAGACCGTCGTCCATCGGGAGGCCCCCGTCCTCTTCGGCCTCGAAGCGCTCGATGGAGGAGAGGAGCCGGGAGGCGTCGGAGCGATCCTGGGCGAGGGTGGTGCTCCGCTCCTCGAGGAGCGGGTTGCGCTCGAGCTCCTCGCGGATCGCACGGGCCAGCTCGCGGCGGGAGAGGCGTAAGACCTCGGCTGGGAGGGGGGTGTGAAGCTCGGGTCGAGGGGAATGCTGCGGATGCCGTCCAGGCTCGATCTCGATCGACACGGGAACACCTCCTTGCTTCGCGTGGCGCAGCCAGATCGGATGCGCCGATTCAGGCCGTTCATCACCTCGTAGGTGACGATCCGCCGGATGCTTCGAGCGAAGAAGGAATGCCGAGCGGTCGTCTCTCGGATGTCGTCTGCGGCCGCCCTCGAGGCGCGACCTGATGCCCCCATGCTAACGCCATCGGAGCCTCGAGGCCAACCGCCCCCCGCGCCCCTGACTAGGTGGCTGGTGTCGAACGGTCCCGTCGCGAGACGAGCGAGGCGAGGAGCGAGGGCGGCGCGCGCAAGGACGACCGACTGAGTCGTAGCCGTAGCTACGACGCAGGGAGGGAGGACTGAGCACGTCGTCCGCAGCCCCGCATCGTTCGTCGCAGCAGGGACTCCGTTTGGCACCAGCCACCTAGGGATCGCTGTCGCCACGCCGAGTCTGCTTCCGAAGCTCGCCCAAGAGAACGGATCAGGTGTGCGCGCCGTTCATCCCGGGGTCAGCGCGCGGGGCGGCTGTGGTAGAGTCCGCGCCCCATGAGCCGACGAATCGCAGAGCTGGATCCGATGCCGCTGCCGCCGGAGGAGGAGGGCGAGCTCAGCCTCCGCCCCCGGAGCTTCGCGGACTACGTGGGCCAGCGGCGGGTGGTGGGCAAGCTGGAGGTCTACGTCTCCGCCGCCAGGCGTCGGGGCGAGGCGTTGGATCATTGTCTCTTCTCGGGGCCGCCCGGATTGGGCAAGACCTCGCTCGCCCACGTGATCGCGCAGGAGCTCGGCAGCCAACTCCATTACACCAACGGTCCGGCGCTCCAGAAGAAGGGGGATCTAGCCGGGATCCTCACCAACCTCCAGCCCCGCGACGTCCTCTTCATCGACGAGATCCACCGCCTGACGCCGGCGGTGGAGGAGAGCCTCTATCCTGCGATGGAGGACTACCGCTTCGACATCGTCATCGACAGCGGACCCGCCGCCCGCGCCCTGCGGATCGATCTGCCCCGCTTCACGCTGGTGGGCGCCACCACCCGCACCGGCCTCCTCGCCAGCCCCTTGCGCGATCGCTTCCCGATCCTCGAGCGCCTCGACTTCTATCCGCGGGACGAGCTCACCACCATCGTGCAGCGCGCCGCCGGGATCCTGGGGGTGGAGATCGAGGCCGCCGGCGCCGAGGAGATCGCCCGCCGGGCCCGGGGCACCCCCCGCATCGCCGGCCGTCTGTTGCGCCGGGTGCGGGACTTCGTCCAGGAGAGCGGCGGTCTGCGCATCGATCGTGCCGGCGCGGATCGCGCCCTGGAGCGCCTGGAGATCGATCAGGCCGGCTTCGACGCCATGGATCGCCGCCTGCTCCTCGCGATCATCGACCGCTTCGATGGGGGCCCGGTGGGCCTCGAGACCCTGGCCGCCAGCGTCGGCGAGGAGAGCGACACCATCGAGGACGTCTACGAGCCCTTCCTGCTCCAGGAGGGCTTCCTGATGCGGACGCCCCGCGGCCGGATCGCCACGCCCCATGCCTACCAGCATCTGGGCCGCACGCCCGGCTCCACCGGCTCGCTCTTCTGATCGAGGCCACGGCCTGTGCAGGCGCCAGCGAGGACGCACTGCCACAGCCGCTGCGGGCTCCTTCACCTTCGGTGAATCCGGATCATGTGGAGATGGCGCCAGAGGACTCTCTTGCGCTTGCTCGCCGTTGGGTCACGATTTCCTGTGAATTATCCGTCATCTATCAGTGCAGGCGGGACCAGGCGGCGCGGCGGCCGGTGCGCCAGATCACGCCAGCGAAGGGCTTGACCAGGAGGAGGCCGGCGACGAAGCCGCCGACGTGGGCCCAGAAGGCGACGCCTCCGGTCTCGGAGGGGCTGCCGAGGCCGCCGAGGAGTTGGAAGAGGAACCAGATGCCGAGGAAGAAGATGGCGGGGATCCAGATCAGGCGGATGAAGATGAAGATGGGGACGAGGGTGAGGACCCTGGCGTGGGGGAAGAGGAGGAGGTAGGCCCCGAGGACGCCGGCGATGGCACCCGACGCGCCGACCATGGGGATCTCGGAGCCGGGGGCGGCGAGGATCTGGGCGAAGACGGCGGCGACGCCGCAGAGGAGGTAGAAGCCGATGAAGCGACCCCGGCCCATGGCGTCCTCCACGTTGTTCCCGAAGATCCAGAGGAAGAGCATGTTGCCGCCGAGGTGAAGCAGCGAGCCGTGAGCGAACATGCTGGTGAAGACGGTGGCGAAGGTGGCGACGAAGGCGCCGGAGGGGACGGCGCCGGGGTCTACGCTGGCGAGCAGGTGGGCGGGGATCACGCCCAGGAGGTAGACGGCGCGGTGCATCGATCCTGCGCCGAAGAGCTGCCAGGCGAAGACGGCGATGTTGGCGGCGATGCAGGCGATGGTGATGAAGGGCGTGCGCCGCAGCGGGATGTCGTCTTTGAGGGGGAACACGTCGGAGCTCGCCTTATCGCGCGAAGGGGGGACAGCCGCGAGGAGCGGGGCCGCAAGGGCATGGCGACTGGCCGAGCCCAAGGGTTGCCGTTGGGTCGACCCTATGCGATAACGTGCCGCCTCGAGCGAAGCGTAACCGGCAACCCCTTGCAACTTCAATGGATTTCGAGCGATGTTCCCCTCCGTCGCCCTGGGCGCGAGCCCCAGCCATCCCGTCAGCCTACCGGAGCGCGGCGTTCTCACCCCTGACATTCCTGTCGCGGTTTGGCTCTCGATCGGTGGCGAGTGCCGGGGAGCCGATTCGGGGAGCTCGATGAATTTCGTTGGAAAAGCACTGGGTTGTCTGCTCTGGCCAAGAGCCTTCGCCTTGATTGATCCGCTGGCGTGAATTTTGCAAAATGTGCCGCACCAACCCCCTCGTCGGTAGGCTCCTTTCGGACCGCGGCACCTCGGAGATAGTCTCGATGAACCACCTCAACCAGCGCACCGTCCAGTCGAAGGTGAGCTGCACCGGCGTCGGCCTGCACTCGGGAAACCCGATCACCCTCAGCCTGCTGCCCGCCAGGGCCGACTCCGGCATCGTCTTCGTCCGCAAGGATCTCGAGAGGCCGGTGGAGATCCCCGCCCTCAGCCAATTCGTGGTGGACACCACCATGGCGACCACCATCGGCAAGGATGGGGTCCGGGTCGGGACGATCGAGCACCTGATGGCGGCCCTCGCCGGCCTCGGCATCGACAACTGCCGGGTGGAGCTCGACGGCCCCGAGGTCCCGATCATGGATGGGTCGGCGGCGCCCTTCGTCTACCTGATCCGCTCGGCAGGGATCGAGCTGCAGCGGGCGATGAAGCGCTTTCTGCTGATCCGCAAGCCGGTGAGCATCCAGGACGGCGACAAGGAGGCGAGCTTCCTGCCCGCGTCCCAGTTCTCGGTCTCCTTCACCATCGACTTCGATCATCCGCTCATCTCGAACCAATCGTTCAAGATGGACTTCAGCGATCGCTTCTTCGATCGGGAGATCTGCCGGGCCCGCACCTTCGGCTTCTACCGCGAGGTGGAGATGATGAAGAAGATGGGCCTCGCCAAGGGCGGCTCCATCGAGAACGCGATCGTCATCGACGACTTCAGCATCCTGAACCCCGATGGCCTTCGCTTCCCCGACGAGTTCGTCCGCCACAAGATCCTGGACTCCATCGGCGACGTCTCGCTGCTGGGCATGCCGGTGATCGGACACCTGGTCGCCCATAAGTCGGGGCACGCCCTGAACCACAAGCTGGTGACCAAGGTCCTCGCCGATCCGACCGCCTTCGAGATCATGGAGGTCGGCGAGCAGACCGAGCTCGATCGCCTCGACATCCGGGTCCCGGTTTGGGGCGCCACCGAACAAGTCGCGTAGGGCCTCCAGAAATCTACTGCGCACCCGCCTGCGTCGTTGGATCTGCGCTCCGATGCTCACGCACCTGCGAGCCCGGGGCGAGCGAGCGCTAGAGGGCCCTTTGCGCGCAGCGCGAGTGAGAGAATCGATTCCGCCTCGCGCGGAGTTGATTCTCTCACAGGCCCTGGTGCGCTCCGCTTCGGTGCTCTGAGCCAGTGAAGGAATCGCCCCCGCAGGGCGGGAGCGATTCCTTCATCTCACGCTCCGCGTGAGAGCGCCCCCTTTCGCGTCGCTCGCCTCCGGCTCGACGCCCTCGCATCCGGGGCGCTCGCTACGATTTCTGAAGGCCCTAGTGTGTCGAAGGGGTCTCAGTGGGGTAAGGGGGCCGTTTCTTCGGCTGTTGGGGTGGCCTGTTCGAAGGAGGGGGAACGCTCTAGGAAGCTGCGGTCCCAGGCCGCGAGGCGGGCGGCTGCTTCGTAGGTGCTCTGCAGGAAGGCGAGGAGGGTCTCGCGCGGATAGGGGGCGGAGCGGACGGCTCCGTAGGGGAGGATGAACTCGCCCAGGCCCTGGTGGAAGTAGGCGGCGGACGGCTGGACCTTGGCGGTCTCGAAGCCGGCGGGCGACGGGAGGGTGTAGCTGTAGAACGCAGGTTCACCGAGCTCGTCGTTGCCCGGCCAGAGGCCGGCGCTGCTCTCTTCCTGGAAGAATGACTCGCGGATGATGACGTCGGCGTCTGGGCGAGGGGGCGCGGAGCGGCCCGAGAAGCGGGTCACCGCCAGGTCGAAGCTACCCCAATAGAAGAGGATCGGGCTGCCCTTGCCGACGAAGCGGGCGCGGAACTCCTCGAAGACCGCCTGGCTCTGGAGCAGGATCCGCCAGAACTTCTGCGCGGCGTCGCCGTCGTAGGAGGCGTGTTCGAAGTCCTCGGGGAAGGGCACGATGGGCTCGGGCTGCTCGGAGGGCGTCTGGTAGATGGCCACCTCGATCCCCAGAGACTCCAGGATGGCGAAGACCTCCCGCTCGAAGTCGGCCACCGCTCTTGGAACGAGGGAGAGGGCCCGGCGCTGACCGGCGCTGGTCCGGAAGATGAGCTGGTGGTCGAGGAAGTCGAAGGCCACTTCGAAGAAGCCGCGGTCGTAGGGCATGAGGCCGGTGCGGAGCCCCCGCGCGTCCACGTGGAAGGCGACGTTCCACCAATGGTTCACCCTTGGTGTGAGCTCGAGCTGGACCTTGCCCACGATCTGCGTGTAGCGGAGCAAGGTCTCGTAGGTGGCCTTCCAGGCGGGGAAGGGGAGATCGGGCCAGACGTCGCTTGCCTGCATGGCATCCTCCGAAGCGCAGGTTCTCGTGGAGAGTCACGAAAACGCTAACCATCGGAGGACGGGCCCCGCACGGGGCGGGCTGCCGGGCGGCGCAGAGGCGAAGGGCCGCGCCCTCGCGCGATCGTAGACCCGCGAAGGCGGAGGAAGGACGATCGCGGCCCTCGATCCGCCAGTGAGCCGCGGCCTCTTCTACAAGCCCACGGCGTGGCGGCAGTCATCGAGCACCTTGCGGGCGTGCTTCCGCGCCCGCTCGGCGCCGGCCAGGAGCACGGCCTCCACCTTGGCGGGATCGCGCTCGAGCTCCTTGCGGCGGGCGCGGGCCTCGGCAAAGTGGGACTCGAGCTGGGAGAGGAGCTCCTTCTTGGCGTGGCCGAAGCCGATGGCGCCCGAGCGGTAGCTCGCCTCCAGCGCGGCGACGTCGGCGGGGGAGGCGACCAGGCGGAAGAGGGTGAAGATGGTGTCGTTCTCCGGATCGAGGGGCTGGCCCAGCGGGATGGACGTCGTCTTGATCGCCATCACCTTCTTCTTGAGGACGTTGCCCTCGTCGAAGATCCCGATGGCGTTGCCGTAGCTCTTGGACATCTTCTGCCCGTCGAGGCCCGGGACCTTGCGACCTTGCGAGAAGCGGGCGGTGGGCAGGATCAGCAGCGTCTCTCCGCCAGCGTAGGCGTTGTTGAAGAAGCCCGCCATATCCCTGGCGAACTCCACGTGCTGGACCTGATCCTCCCCGACGGGCACCAGGGTGGCGCGGTGGATCAGGATGTCTGCCGCCATGAGCACCGGATAGGTGAGGAGCCCCGACGACGCCGGGATCCCCTTCGCGACCTTGTCCTTGTAGGAGACCCCCTTCTCCAGGAGGCTGACGGGGGTCACGCTGGCGAGCATCCAGGCGAGCTCATGGACCTCGGGGACGTCGCTCTGCCGGAAGAAGGTGGCCTTCTCCGGATCGAGCCCCAGGGCCAGGTAATCCAGGGCAACGTCGCGGGTCAGCCCGCGTAAGGTCTCGCCGTCGTGGATGGTGGTGAGGGCGTGGTAGTTGGCGATGAAGTAATATGCCTCGTCGGGGAACTCGTCCTGTAACTGAATGTGTTGCTGAATCGCACCGAAATAGTTGCCGAGGTGGAGGACGCCGGAGGGCTGGACGCCGGAGAGGATTCGGGCCTTGGCCGGCCGCTCGCTCTGGGAAGAGGTAGGCTGTGACATGGAGGCGAATCTACCTCGTTCGGGCGCAGACTGCCCGACCCTTTGAGACGTCGGGCATTTCCCTTGACCCTCTACCCGTTAACGACGAGATTCACCGCTTTCCGGGCGCCAGCTCGCCCGCCGGAGACCCCAATGAATCGCGTGCTCATACCCCTGGCCGTGGCGCTCCTCGCCGCAGTCGGCTGCAGCAACACCTCGACCGCCGCCGGGACGGCAGCCGCCCGAACGAACGGCGAGGATCCCGGCACCGTCGTCGCCACCGTAGGCGAGACCCGAATCACCCTCGGTGAGCTCGATAAATCCATCAAGGGCGATCTCGGAAACCTCGACAAGCAGTACCGCGAGAAGAAGCACGAGCTGCGGCAACAGTCCCTCGAGGGGATGATCGCCAAGCAGCTCATGGAGGCCGAGGCCGCTAGGCGCGGCATCTCCGAGGAGGACGTGCTGAAGGCCGAGGTGGAGGCCAAGATCACCCCCGTCACCGACGAGGAGATCCAGGCGTTCTACGCGGCGCAGAATCATCAGGCCACGCAGATGGGTCGGCCGGGCCTGCCTCCGATCGAGGAGATCAAGGATCGGATGGGCGAGTACCTGATGGCGCAGCGCCAGCAGACCGCCGTGATGGACTACCTCGGCCAGCTGAAGGAGGAGGCAAAGGTGGAGGTGACCCTGGCCGAGCCGGTGGCGCCCCCCGTCCACGTGGAGGCCATCGGCCCCAGCCGCGGCCCGGCCAACGCGCCGGTGACCATCGTGGAGTTCTCGGACTTCGAGTGCCCCTTCTGCAGCCGGGCGAATGAAGCGCTCGCCCAGGTCGAGGCCGCCTACCAGGGGAAGGTCCGCGTGGTCTTCCGCGACTACCCGCTCCCCTTCCACGCCAACGCGCAGAAGGCGGCCGAGGCCGGGCAATGCGCCCACGAGCAGGGCAAGTTCTGGGCGCTCCACGACAAGATGTTCGAGAACCAGAAGGCCCTCGACGTCGACTCGCTCAAGGGCTACGCCAAGGACGCCGGGGTGGATAGCGCGAAGTTCGACGCCTGCCTCGACGAGGGCAGGATGGCGGACACCGTGAAGGCGAATATGGAGGCCGGGCAGGAGGCGGGGGTCAGCGGTACCCCGGCGTTCTTCATCAACGGCACCATGCTCTCCGGCGCGCTCCCCTTCGATGAGTTCAAGAAGGTGATCGACGCGGAACTGGTGAAGGCCGGCGTCGCGCCTGCCACCGAGACCGCCGGCAACTGAGTTCGGGGCGGCCCTCTCGCGTGAGCGCGCGGGTGGAAGCGATCGCCCCCGCTCCTCGCAGGGGAGATCCCGTTGCGGGCTCGAAGGGCGCGATCCTTCGGGAGAGATCCTGTTAGAAGGGAGCCGGCACAGCGAATGTGCCGGCTCTTTTTTGATCGTGAGGAAGGCAGATATGAGCGGCGTAGGGAGCGAGAGCAGCAAGCCCCTCTCCGGGCGACGAGCCAGCCGGAAGATCCGTCTGGGAAAGATCTTCGTCGGCGGTGACGCGCCGGTGTCGGTGCAGTCGATGACGACCACGGACACTCGCGACAAGCAGGCCACCATCGATCAATGCCGGCTCCTCCAGGCCGCCGGCTGCGACGCCGTGCGGGTGGCGGTGCCGGACGACGCCGCCGCCGACAACCTGGGGTCCATCGCCAAGGCGGTGACGATCCCCGTGATCGCAGACATCCACTTCAACTACCACCTCGCCCTGCGGGCCATCGAGGCAGGGGTCGCAGGGGTGCGGGTGAACCCCGGGAACATCGGGGGACAGAAGCGGGTGCGGGAGGTGGCGCGGGCGGCGAAGGAGCGGGGGATTCCGATCCGCATCGGCGTCAACGGCGGCTCCCTCGAGAAGGAGCTGCTGGATCGCTACGGCTATCCGGCGCCGGAGGCCATGGTCGAGAGCGCCGTGCGCCACATCCGCATGCTCGAGGAGGAGGACTTCTTCGACATCAAGGTCTCGCTCAAGGCCTCCGACGTGCCGACGATGGTGCGGGCCTACCGCCTGGCTGCGACGACCTTCGACTACGCCCTGCACCTGGGTGTCACCGAGGCGGGCACCCTCCTGCAGGGATCGGTGAAGAGCGCCGCGGGGATCGGCATCCTCCTCGCCGAGGGGATCGGCGACACGATCCGCGTCTCCCTCACGGCAGACCCCGCCGACGAGGTGAAGGTGGGGATCCAGCTCTTGAAGTCGCTGGCCCTCCGCGACGGCGGCATGACCCTGGTCTCCTGCCCGACCTGTGGGCGCTGTTCGGTGGACATGATCTCCGCCACCCGCCGGATCGAGGAGGCGTTGGAGGGGATCGACGAGGAGGTCCACGTGGCGGTGATGGGCTGCGAGGTGAACGGCCCCGGCGAGGCCCGCGAGGCGGATATCGGTGTGGCCTATGGACACAACAACGTCGGCCTCCTCTTCAAAAAGGGGCAGATCCTCCGGCGGATGCCCGCCGATCAGCTCGAGAGCGCGTTGGTGGAGGAGGTGAAGAACTTCGCCGCCGAGAGATCCTCCAAGCTCCCCATCATCAGCGAAGACGGCGTCGAGCCCGGCTGATCGCTTTCTACGCCGTTCCTTCCACCATGAGACCCGCGACCGCTCTTGCCGCCGCGGGCGATCGATCGAGAGAATCATGCGACTCTCCAGAGCCTTCATCCCGACCCTCAAAGAAGTACCCGCCGACGCCCAGGTGGTCTCGCACCAGCTCCTGCTGCGGGCGGGCTTCATCCGCCAACTCGGCGCGGGGATCTACTCCTATCTGCCGCTGGCCCAGCGCTCGCTGCAGAAGGTGGAGCGGATCGTCCGCGACGAGATGGACTCGATCGGCGGGCAGGAGTTCTTCCTCCCCGCCCTCCATCCGGCGGAGATCTGGAAGGAGTCGGGGCGTTGGGACGTGATGGGCGACAACATGTTCCGCCTCCAGGATCGCAGGGGCGGCGACTACTGCCTGGGCATGACCCACGAGGAGGTCTTCACCCACATCGCCAAGAGTGAGATTCGATCATACAGAGAGTTGCCCCAGATCTGGTATCAGATCCAGACCAAGTTCCGCGACGAGCCCCGGCCGAAGTCGGGGCTGCTGCGGGTGCGGCAGTTCACCATGAAGGACTCCTACTCCTTCGACGTGGACGCGGCCGGCCTGGACGAGGCCTTCGAGAAGCATCGGGTCGCCTACCATCGGATCTACTCTCGGTGTGGTCTCTCCTTCGCAGCGGTGGACGCGCACTCTGGAGCCATGGGCGGGAGCCAGTCCACCGAGTTCATGGTGAAGACCGACGCCGGCGAGGACAACATCGCCTTCTGCCCTTCGTGTGATTACGCCGCCAACGTGGAGAAGGCCGAGAGCCGGGTCGGGCTGATCGCCGACGGCGAGGGGCTGCCGGCGCCGGAGAAGTTCCCGACGCCGGGGGTGCGGACCATCGACGATCTCGAGCAGCCGCCCTATCACGTGGAGGCGAAGCGCCAGCTCAAGACTCTGGTCTACATCGCCGACGAGAGGCCGGTGATCGCGGTGGTGCGCGGGGATCAGGAGCTGAACGAGGCCAAGCTCCAGACCGCCACCGGCGCACAGGAGGTCCGGCCCGCCCGTGCGGACGAGATCGTGCCGCTCCTCGGGGCGAGCCCCGGATCGCTGGGGGGCGTGGGCACCCAGGGCAAGGAGCTCTACGTGGACCTGAGCCTCGTCGGACGCCGCGACATGGTCACCGGCGCCAACGAGGACGATCACCACGTGAAGGGGGTCGACGTCGATCGGGATCTCGCCCACGGCAAGCTCGTGGATCTGCGCACGGTGCAGGAGGAGGAGGGCTGCCCCCGCTGCCCCGGCGCCATCGAGGTTTGGAAGGGCCTCGAGGTCGGCCACATCTTCAAGCTGGGCACCCGCTACTCGGAGTCGATGGGCGCCTCGGTCCTTGGCGCCGACGGCAAGGCCACGCCCATCGTCATGGGCTCCTACGGCATCGGCGTCGAGCGGATCATGGCGGCGGCCATCGAGCTCCACCACGACGCGAACGGCATCGTCTGGCCCATGTCCATCGCGCCCTACCAGGTGGCGTTGGTGGCGCTGCAGATGAACGATCCGGCGGTGGTGGAGGCGGCGGAGTCCCTCTACGTCGAGCTGAAGGCCGCGGGCGTCGAGGTCCTCTTCGACGATCGGGACGAGCGCCCCGGCGTGAAGTTCAAGGACGCCGATCTGATCGGGCTCCCGCTGCGGATCGCCGTGGGCAAGAAGGCCCTCGCCGAGGGGAAGGTGGAGTGGAAGGCCCGCAGCGGCGGCGACGTCGAGCTCGTCCCGCTTGGGGAGGTGGCGGAGAAGCTCCGCGCCGAGATCGCCGCCCTCATGCCCGAGGCCATCGAGCCCAGAGGCTGAACGGATCGCATCCGCTCCCGGCGGATCGAGGTCCCCACCGCTCGAAGGTAGAGGCTTCGCGCCGCCGCGGGGCGTCGAAGTCCACTGCGCCTACACCCTGCGGCGATGATCCAGGCGGCGGATCGTCTGGAGCTCCTCGGTCCGTGGGGGGCCGGAGGGCGCCCCTCTCGAGGATCGGCCCCTGCCCGTGGGCGAAGGGAGTGCCGAAGCTTGGAGCGTCGAGGGGGAGGCGGGGAGGCTGCCGCGGGCTCGTCGGGGAGGGTGGGTGATGAGACGCGGGTGGGCCGGCTTGTGGGCAGTGGCTCTGCTGGCGGGGTGCGCTTCGTCGCGGCCCTCGCTGGAGGCGGCGCCTCGGGATGAGGTGGCAGCAGGGCCTGCGGTGGACGAGGCTGGGGACTCGGCGCCGCCGGGGGAGGCCGCCGTGGAGGCACCGTGGGAGGCGGGGGAGCCCGGCGCGGGAGGCGAGGCCTTCGCGGGTACCCGCTTCGTGGATCGCGAGCTCGGCTTCGAGATCGTGCGGCCGGATGGGGAGGCATGGCGGTTCTCGCCTGGGCATGAGGCGCCCGAGGGGATCGTCGTGCCGGTGGTGGTGCTCCACACCGAGACCGGCGCCCAGGTGGTGGTGCAGATCGCGCCGGAGGTGGCGCCGGCCCAGGAGTTCGCCGAGCGGCTAGCGGTTGGGCTTCGGACCAAGCCCGGCTTCACCACCACGGTGCCCGAGCCCACCCGCAGCGGCTCCGCCTTCGCCTTCACCATGGGCTCGTCGATCCAGGGCAGGGTGGGCATCACCAGCACCGATGGCCGGCTCTACGTGCTCCTGGGAACCTGGCCCACCAGCGCCCCCCACTCGGTGGCCCGGGACGTGAGCGCGATCATGGGCAGCCTGAAGATCGCCGTCCTCCACGACGCCTCGGTCCGGTTCTGACCGACGATAATCACCGTGGCAGGTCAGTCGGGTTCGAAGGCGGCGGGAGGCGGCACGCCGAGCTCCTTGGCCCGGGCCTGCATGGTGGAGCGGGCGAGATCGAGCTCCCGGGCGGCGGCGCGGCGGTTGCCTTTGTGGCGGCGCAGCGCCTTGAGCACGGCCTCCCTCTCGATCTGGGCCAGGGTCTTGCCGGGGAGGATCAGGGAGCCGTTCTCGTCCTCCGGGAGGTGGCTCGATCCACCTTCGTGGGAGGTCGCCTCGTCGAAGGAGAGATCGCCCGGCGTGATCGCGGGGCCACGGCGGAGGAGCATCGCCCGGGCCAGCACGTTCTTGAGCTCGCGGACGTTGCCGGGCCAGGCGTGGGCCTCGAGGCGGAGGTAGGCCTCGGGGGTGATGGTGGGCAGGGCGCCTCTGGGGGCGTAGGCCTTGGAGAGGAGGCGTGCCAGGACCCGAACGTCACCCTCGCGGCGACGCAGGGGGGGCAGCTCCACCCGGATCACCGCGAGTCGGTAATAGAGGTCTTCACGAAAAGTGCCCTGCTTCACCATGGCCCGCAGGTCGCGGTGGGTGGCGGCGACCACCCGGGTGTCGACGCGGAAGGGGCGGGAGGAGCCCACCCGCTTGACCTCGCCGAGCTCCAGGGTGCGGAGGAGCTTCGCCTGAAGATCGGCGGTGAGCTCGCCGATCTCGTCGAGGAAGATCGTGCCGCCGGAGGCCTCCTCGAAGGCGCCCTTGCGCGCCCCGGTGGCGCCGGTGAAGGCGCCCTTCTCGTGGCCGAAGAGCTCGCTCTCGATCAGCTCCCGGGAGATGGCGGCGCAGTTCACCGGGATGAAAGGTCCCTTGGCCCTCTCGCTGCGCGCGTGAATGGCGCTCGCCACCAACTCCTTGCCGGTGCCGGTCTCGCCGAGGATCGTCACGGGGGCGGAGGAGGGCGCCACCCGCTCGATCAGATCGAAGACCTCGCGCATACAGGCGGCGTCGGAGTAGATCCCCTCGAAGGAGATGGCGTCGTCTTCCCTTCGAGCGGCCTCGATCCCGATCTCGGTCTCGCCGACCCGGAGCCAGGAGCCGATGGCCAGCTCCGCGTGCCCGACCCGTACCCCGTTGACCCAGGTGCCGTTGGTAGAGCCCAGATCGAAGAGGAGGATCCTGCCGCCGTCGTCGACGATCCGGCAGTGGACGCCGGAGGCGAAGACGTCGTCGATCCGGAGGGCGCAGCCCGGATCCTTGCCCACCACCACCTCGCCGTCGAGGGCGTGCAGCCGCTCTTCACCGCGGGCCCGGATCCGGAGGCTGACCGCTCCGCTCACCCGGCGGACGGCGCCGGCGTCCTCGGTGTACTCTCCGGCGCTTCGTGTCTCATTGTGGGTCGGGGTGCTCTCGTCGCGGAAGACCGCGCGAAAGTCGCCGAGCCAGAGATCCATGCCGTCGCGGAGCAGCGCCTCGGGGACCGTCTCCGACCCGATCCGGATCCCCCTGCCGGAGAGATCGACCGCGGCGAAGTCGTCGCCGCGCCGCTCGATCATCGCTTGGCGCCGGGAGACCTCGGGGTGAGGGATCGCGATGTCGGCGCTGGCCCCTCGGCCGATGATGATCACGGGGCGATCGAGGAGCACCCGCATCAGCTCTTCGCCACGGCGAAAGAAGACCAGCTCCGCCATCTCTTTAGCAGCCTCCCGTGTGGATCCCGCGCATACTCCCAGGGGTAGCACGGGAGGTGACAGGGGCTCCAGTAATCTGCCGCGCGAGCAGGCTGCGGATCCGGGGTAGTTCCCGAAAGACCCCAGGAGCGAGCGGCCGGCGGACGGAAGGGCTACGGCCGGAAGTTGGGGCGTCGGAGCTGGCCGTAGAGGTTCAGGGAGCGCCAGCCATCCTCTCCGGCGGGGAGGGCGAAGCCGGCCGCCGCCTTGAGCATCTCGTTGCGATTCCACCAATCCTCAGACGGCTTGAGCTGGAGCTTGCCGGTGAGGGTGGAGGCGGAGAGCTCCGGCGAGAGCCGGACGGTGGCCGCGAGCTTTACGTCGATGTCGTCGCCCTTGATCTCGAAGGTGTCGGTGTCGGCCTTGCCCTCCTTGATGTCGATGGTGCCGTCCAGGGTGCCCAGGACGACCTTGGGCAGCTCGAATTGCTGCACCTCGCCTCCCTCCAGGACGAGGTCGCTGCCCTTGATCACGAGCTTGCCGTCGGCGTTGCTGAAGTCGGGACCGTTGGAGGCCAGATCGATGGTGAGGGAGGAGAGCTTGCCCTGCAGGTCGAGGCCCGCCAGGGCCTGGATGGGGCTCGCGCCCAGCTCGAGGTTCGTGGCGCTGAGCTGGAAGGAGCGGTCCTCCTTCCCTTGGGTGAACTTGCCCTTCACCCGCCCGCCCCAGGCGTCGGCGTTGAAGCTGAAGGCCTGCTTGCCGAGGATCGACGCGATGAGATCCACCTTCGCCGTGACGGAGTCGATGTGGATCCCGCCGGCCGCCGGCGCGGGGATGGGGGCCGCTGCCTCGGCGGCAGGCGCCTTCTCTCTTTCAGCTTCGGCCTCCTTGCGGGCCTGCGCGCGCTTCATGGCCTCGTCCGACCGGGGCTTCGCCTTCTCGCCGCCTCGGGCCTCGCGTCGCTTCTGGGCCATGGCCTCGCGCTCCTCGGCGAACTTCATGGCGAGCGCCTCCCGCTCGGGGCCCTCGGCCTTCTCGAGGGCGGCGCGATGGTGCTCCTCCATCTCCGCCATCTTCTTTCTCTCGTCGTCGGAGAGCTTCGCGTCGATCTCCGCCAGCTTCTTCTTCTCGTCGTCGGAGAGCTCCGCGATCTTCTTCTTCTCGTCCGAGTGGATCGCGTCCTCGTTGGCTCCGGTCTCGCCACGCCGGGCGATCTCCGCGGCGCTGGCGCCTGCCGCGGCCTCTCCCTCCTGGAGGACGCGCACGTCGCTCAGCTTCACGCCGGAGATGCCGGCGATCCGCACCTTGCCGATGGAGAGCTCGACGCCCATGCGCCTGGCCTCGGAGGTGATCCGATCGCGGAGCGCGTCGTAGGGGAAGGTGAGGTAGACGGCGCCGTAGAAGACGAGGTTGTAGAAGAGGGTGTAGCCGACCCACTTCGGCCAGCTCTTGCCACGTAGTCTTTCGAGGATCTTCATGATGTCGTGAGCTGGTAGGTGGAGACGGTGATGTTTACGTCGAGGAGGTCTTCACTGTCGGTGCGGTGACGGATCCGCAGCTTCTCCACCTTGACGAGGTGGGGGCTCTTCTCGATCTCGTTGAGGAAGCCGACGATGGACTTGAGGTCGATCTGCGCGAAGCTCAGCTCGACGGTGGAGCGCTGGATCCCCTCGCCGGCGGGATCGCTGCCGCGATCCTGCATGTCGCCCAGCTTGAGATCCTGCCGCTTGGAGATGTCCTCCAGATAGGTGAAGAGCCGCACCGGCGTACCTCGGATCCGCGACTCGATCCGGGTGCGGGCGAGCTCCGCCTCCCGGTAGCCAGCGGCGAGGACCGCGACCTTCTGGATCTGCATCTCCTTCTCGGCGATGCGGGCCTCGCGGCTCTGGAGGTTCGAGCGCATGGAGCCGAAGCCCATCACCACAGCGACGACGACCACGGCGCCCGCCATCAGGGAGAGCATCCGCTGCTCGCGGAGCGAGAGCCCCGCCCAGCTCTCGCCGGCGCGCTCGAACAACGATTGGAAGGGGAGTTTTGCCATCTCGTCAACCTGCCTTGTCTGCGTTCTGCCCACAGACGTAGAGGGCATCCAGGGTGAACTCGATCCGCTCTTCGCGATTCTTCTGCACTCTGCCGGGCTTCACGTCGCCGATACAGCGGGACTTGCGCAGCTCGGCCACCACCTGATCGACCTCATCGAAGGAGTCGACGACGCCGCGCACCCGCAGGCGATCGAGGGCGACGTCGATCTCGTCCACCCGCAGGTTGACCCCGGAGGGCACGCGGTTGGTCGCCTCCGAGAAGACCTCGAGGGCCGACGCCGTGGGGATCTGGGAGGCCTTGGTGTCGCCGCCCTGCAGCTTGGAGAGGGCCAGATTGAAGTCCGTCTCACAGCTCCCCAGCACCCGCTGGGTGCTCTCGCAGAGGGCCTGATCGAGGGCGGCCTCCTGCTCGCCGAGGATGTGGAGCTGGGTCCAGACGTTGGCGCCGACGAGGAGGAGCAGGACGGCGGCGAAGCCCACCAGCCGCGAGACCTTGCCCTTGAGGTAGTCGAGATCCCCGCGGTAGGCGAAGGCGCCCTTTCGCAGGTTGAGGAGCCTGCCGCGGGCGTGGCCCCGAAGGGCGAGGCCGAAGGCCTGGGCCAGCGTGTCGCGTCGCTCAGCCGGGATCGCGCCGGTGGTGTCGCCGGGGAGCTGGCCGAGGTGCTCCACCGGGACGCCCAAGGCCTGGGAGAGCCTCGCCGCCAGCCCCTCGATGCCGGCGAGCTCGCCGGTGAGCCGCAGCCGCTGGAGCGGGATCCGGCTCCGGGCCTGGGCCGAGAAGAGGGTCTGGCGGATCTCGCGGATCATGGGTTGGAGCGCGGCCTCGTCGGCGCCGCCCATGGAGCGGACGAAGGCGAGGCTCGGCGGATGCCGCTCGTCCTTGCCGCCCCGGATGATGGAGAGGATGGTCCGATCCCGCCCCAGATCGAGGAGGCCCTCGGTGGCGTCGGCGGGGAGCTTCTCCCGCGAGCCGAGCTCGGTGAGCAGGGCGAGGTTGGCGAGGCCGGGCAGCGTCATCACCCTGGGGTCGACGCCGCGCTCCCGTAGCCGCTCCAACAGCGACCGGACCTCGTCTTCCCTGGCGACGCCGACCAGCAGCTCGCTCTTCCCGTCCCTCTGGGAGACGAGCTGGTAGTCGAAGACCGCCTCGTCGAGATCGAAGGGGAGCAGGTTCTCCACCTCGAAGCCGAGGGTGGCGTCGATCTTCTTGCTCTCGGTGAAGGGGAGGGTGACGAAGGAGGTGGCGGTCTGGCCGCCGGGGAGCGCCACCGCCACCACGTCCGCCTTCAGTCCGCCGATCTGCGCGCCGAGGGTCTCCAGGGCCAAGGCCAGGCGATCGGGCGGCGCCGCCTCCTGGGTCGGCTCGGATCCGTCCACTTCGGCCACGGCGATGGCGATGGCAGGTACGGCGGGCGTCGGCGGATCGAGGGGGACGATCGCGGATCCGACCACCTCGTAGCCGCGCAGGCCCGCGTCCAGCACCACCGCTCGCAGCGATTCCTCTCCCAGATCGAGGCCGATGATCTTCTGCGCCACGTCTATTCCTCCTGAAAGTAGAGCAGGCGGCCCAGGCCCTCGTCGTACCGGATCACGGTGACGAGGGTCTTGCTCACGTTGCCTGCCTGGCCGGTTGCCTTGATCTTGAACGTCTGGCTCTTATCCCCGAGGTAGTCGTTGCCCGTCGGGTTGTGCTTGATCTCGGGGCGGACGACGATCCCTGCGGACTCGAGGATCGTGACGAATTGCTGCACGGTGATCCCCGTCATCGGCCCGAGCATCCGCGCCATGGCGATCTGCTCGAAGACCATCTCGAGGATCAGCGGGTTGCTGAGCTCCGGCGCGTTCGGATCCTCGGCTGCGGCCTGGATGTTCATGAGCTGCTGCAGCGGGTCGCTGGTGTTGACGTTCAGCTTGGTGTTGATGTCGGGGTAGACGGTGAGCCTGTCGCCAAAGGCCGCCATGAAGCGATCGGTGATGCCGGCCACCTGGTAGATCTCGTCCATCGAGTCGAAGAGCGCGTTCTTGGGGGCGTAGCGGGTGCGGTAGCGGGAGTACGGGCCCTCCTCGTCGCCGAAGCCCGCGCCGAAGAGATCCAGGGGGGAGATCATGTTCAGCGAGGTCTCCACCTCGTCCTCGTCGATCCAATCCCGCAGCCGGATCAGCAGATCCTCCCGGGTGAGGCGCTCGCGATGGGAGGTCTCCTCGTCGAAGAGGAAGTTCCAGCGGGGATCGCCCATGAGCAGGAGCATCTGATGGCCGGCGATGGCCCCCCGGGCGCCGGGGTTGTTGAGCTTGTTCAGGTTGACCTTGGCCTCCTCGTCCTCGATCTCCGCGAAGAAGGCACCCTCGAAAGTGCCGAACATCGAGAGGCCGGAGGTGGGGACCAGCTCGCCGGGGCTCGGCGCCAGGGGCGGCAGCGGGGCTGAGTCGGAGGTGCCGCCGGTGGTGGCGGCGACGAAGCCGCTGATGGCGGAGGACTCGATGGGGACGGCGTCCCAGAGGCGGATGTTGGTGGCCATCCCCGCCATGGCCGCCAGCTCCGGCCCCAGGTTCTGCGCCATGTTGGCCATACCGCTGGACTGCTGATCGAGCTTGTTCTGGAAGGAGAGGAGCAGCCGCGAGAGGTTGGTCGCCGAGCGGGCCAGGTAGTAGGCCCGCAGCTCGTCCCTGGCGCTGGCGGCGAGGCGGGTGTCGATCTGGGTGTTGTAGGCGAAGTCCACCGCTACCGCGGTGAGGACGGCGATGGAGGAGATCACCAGGATGATCGCCATCCCGCGCTTGCCCTCCGTCCGCGAGAGGCTCGTCGAGCGGCGCCGGCGCCCGGAGGCCGACCTCGAACTCGAATGAGGGGAGAGGCCCCCTGCCTGGTCGGTGAAGAGTCTCATTTGAGCGGGAACTGCATCTGCAGCATGGTCTGCGTGGTGTATTTCTTCTCTTTGCCGTCGTCGCCCTTGGCGTGGATCGTGATCCGCACGCGCTCGGGGAGGTGGGTGGACCACGCGCGGTCGGTGGTATCCCAATCGGTGGTCCACTCCTTCTTCTTCACGTCCCAGAACTCGAAGCTGAGGCCGTCCACGTCGGTGGCCAGCACGGTCTCGGAGCCTCCATCTTCCGGGCGGTCGTCGATGACGATCTTCTCCCGGCGGATCAGCGAGCTTCGGCGCGGATCGTCGGGGTCGCGATCGACCCGATACTCCACCAACGCCTGATCGCTCTCCTTTACGTCCGCGTAGAGCCTCTCGTGGGCGAAGGTGGTGAAGCGCAGCTTGTCGCGTTGGCCGGAGTGGCTGGCCACGAATTGGGTGGGCCGCTCGCGGTAGCGCTTGGCGTCGTAGCGATCGGAGAGGAAGGCCATGGAGAGCTCGCGGGACATCCGGCCCATGGCGAGGCGGAGGCCGTGGTAGCGCTCGGCCTGCTCCTCCACGATGTTCTTGGCCTGGTAGGTGGGGTTGAAGGCCCCGTAGACCAGACCGGCGAGGACGGTGACGATGGCCAGAGCGATCATCACCTCCAGGAGGGTGAAGCCGCGGATGAGGGATCGGCCGCTCATTTCTGGCCTTCCCCCAAATTCACTGTTCTCTGGAACTCGTTCTGGACGCGCTGCGCCTCCTCCTGGGCCTGCCTGGCCGCGGGATCGTTCGAGCTCCCGCCCTCCTGGCCGGCGGGCGCAAGGATCACCAGATGCGTCACCACGTCGAAGGAGTCCTCCGTGGCGCCGTCCTTCCAGAGGATCTTCAGCCGCACCTCGCGGACCGACTGCTTCATCGTCTCCACCAGGGCCGTGATCTGGGGCTCGATCATCGGCCCCAGCATCGAGGCGATGCCGCCCGTGTCCATGGTGGGGGTGGGTGCCGCGCTGCTGTCGCCGCCGCTCATCACGTCGGAGGCGTCCCCCGCCAGCTTCTGCACCAGGCTCTCCACCAGGGCCGAGGCGTTGGCGCCGTCGATGTCCGGCCTCACGATCTCCGCGTGCCAGCGGTAGTCGCTCCAGCCCTCGTCCGAGAAGTTGCCCTCCATCGTCTGATCGAACTCGGAGGTGAAGCCCTCCTCGATGAATTGGGACTCGAGGTCGGCCATCTTGGAGCGGGCGAGCATCGTCGCCACCGTCACCCGCTTGGCGAAGCCGTGGGCGCGGATGGAGTTGCCGTTGATCCCCACGATGGCGGTGAGGGCCAGGCCCAGGATCGCCAGCGCCACCATCACCTCGAGGAGGGTGAAGCCGCCGGCGCCGTGGGCGACCCGGATCGAAGGCGAGGGGAGGGCGCGGCGGCTCATTCGCGCTTCTCCCGATCCGGGACTTCGATCCGCTCGCCCTTCACCTGGGCGCGGCCGGTCATCGGATTGACGATGATGGTGTAGACGTCGTCGCCGCTCCCCACCCAGATGTAGGCTCGCTCGGTCTGGCCGTGGGGGAAGAAGTAGAGGTAGGCCGTACCCGATGTGTAGGCCTCCGGTTGGTGCTGGGTCCAGATCCCGTCGAAGTCGGTCCCCGACGGCAGGCTGCGGCGTGGCGCCAGGGGCGCGCTATGGCTGGAGAAGGCGCTCTTCGACTCCACCTGGGCCCTGGCGGCCTGCTCCTCCTCGGTGCCCCCGAGATCCCGCGCCCGCTCCTCCACCCTGGCGCCGCGCAGGCTCTCCTCCTTCTGACTGATCCGCACCCGGCCCTCGCCGCACTCCGGCCACCAGGCGCCCTCGTCGAGATCGAAGACCAGCCGGCAGGTGCTCCCCGAGAGCGCCGCCTCGCCGTACATGGCGCGGATCGAGCCGGCGATCTTGCCGACCTCCTCACGCGTCTTGACACCCATTACTCCTTGTATGGAGGGGACCACCGCCATACCCATCGCCACCACGACCCCGATCACGACGAGGAGCTCGAGGAGCGTGAAGCCCCTCGGCGCCGATCCGAGCCGGAGGCGAGTACGCGCAGCAGCGCGTCCTCGCGCGGCGCGCGAGTTGAAGGGAGCGCTCCCGCTCTGTGCGGGGGCGATCCCGTCATGGGCTCGCGGGCCGGGGAACAATCAGTTCGACCCCGTGATCAGCGTCTCACCGCCGCTGCCGCTGGCGCCGTAGGAGTAGAGGTCGAAGCCCCTGGGGTTCTTCTGCCCGGGGTATAGGTAGACGTAGTCCTTGCCCCAGGGATCCTTCTTCAGGCTGCCCTTCAAGATCCCCTCCGAGTAGAGGACGTTGAGCCCCTCGGAGGCGTTGGGGTAGCTGCCCTTCTTGAGCATGTAGAGATCGAGGGCCTGCTCGAAGCCCTTGATGTCCAGCTTGGCGGTCTCGATCTTGGCGGTGTCGGAGACCCCGCCCACGTTGATGGCGATCACCGTGGCGATCAGGCCGAGGATGAAGACCACAACCATGATCTCGATGAGGGTCATACCGCGGGCGCCGCGCGCCGCTGCCAGCTTGCGTAGATAGCTCTTCATTTTCCGTCCTCCAATGGTGCCGGCGGCGCACCTGCCGCCGAGACCCAATCCGTTGTCGTCAAGTTCATCCCTTCCGCAGCGCTCGTCTGCGGACGGGTCAGCACGCCGATCCCGAGGAGCGCCCCCACCGTGGCGGCGAGGGCGGCCCAGGCGGCCGCGCGAAGTCCAATCTCCCACCGAGACTCACTCATCAATGCACCAGCGTGTTCATCTGCAGGATCGGCATGAGGATCGAGAAGACGATGAAGGCGACCACGCCGCCCATCATCACGATCATCACCGGCTCCAGCAGGCTCGTGAGGGCCCCGATCCGCGTGTCCACCTGGGCGTCGTAGGAGGCGGCGATGTTGGCGAGCATCTCCTCGAGCTGCCCCGAGCGCTCTCCGATCGCGATCATATGGTAGACGATGGGCGGGAACTGACCGCTGCGCTTGAGCGGCCCCGCGATGGACTCGCCCTCGCGGATCGAGTCGCGGGCGTCTTCGATCACGCCGGAGAGCACGGTGTTGGTCACCAGCGCCTTCACGATCCCCATGGCGGTGAGCAGGGGCACGCCGCTCTTGAGGAGGGTCGAGAGGGTGCGGGTGAACCGCGCGATGGCCAGCATGCGGATCAGCGCCCCCAGCACGGGGAGCTTGAGCAGGAGCTCGTCGAACTTCGCCGTCCCCTTCTCGGTGGCGCGCCACTTCACGAAGATCCAGCCGCCGAGGGCCGCGAGGATCATCAGCAGCCACCAATATTGGGTGGCGAAGTTGGCGGAGCCGATCAGGATCCGGGTGATCAGCGGGAGGGTGGCCTGCATATCCTCGAACATCTTGGCGATCTTCGGGACCACCACCGTGAGGAGGACGATCACGATCAGCAGGCCGATCAGCATCATGATCGCCGGGTACATCATGGTGCCCAGGATCTTGGAGCGCAGCCGCGCCTGCCCCTCGGTGAAGTCCGCCAGGCGGGTGAGCACCACGTCCAACGCGCCGGAGTGCTCTCCCGAGCGGACCATGTTCACGTAGAGGTTGGTGAAGGCCTTGGGGTGCTCCGCCAGGGCATCACCCAGGGAAGCACCTTCATTCACACGCTCCTTCACCTGGGAGACGATGGTCTTGAGCCGCTCGTGCTCCACCTGATCGATCAGGGCGGTGAGGGCCTCCACCAGGGGGATCCCCGCGTGGAGGAGGGTGGCGAGCTGGCGGGTGAGGATCGCGATGTCGTCGGTCTTGATCCGGCCGACCAGGAGCTGCTTGAGCTTGAGGTTCTTGGCGGTGCCGCCAGCCGAGATCTTCCCCACCGCGGCGCGCTCGGCGGTGACCTCGGTGAGGAAGATGCCGTCCCGGCGGAGCAGGGCGCGCAAGGCCTTGGCGTTCTCGGCGTCCCGGACCCCGGTGACCGATCGGCCTGCGTCGCTATAGCCTTTGAACTCGTAGACCGGCACGGTTCACCCTAGAGGACGACGTCGTCCTGGACGACGCGGAGGACTTCGGCTGCGCTGGTGACCCCCCGGGCCACCTTGATCGCGCCGTGATCGCGGAGCGGGGTCATCCCCGCCGAGATCGCGTATTTCTTGATGGTGTTGGAGTCGACGTTCTTGAGGATCTGCTGGCGGATCTCATCGTCGATCAGCATCAGCTCGTAGATGCCCGTGCGGCCCCGGTAGCCGAGATCGTTGCACTCGGGGCAGCCCACCGCCTTCATCAGCACGCCCGTGCCGTACTTCTGCATCATCGCGTCGTCGATCCCCACCTCCTCCAACTCCTCGGCGGTGGGCTCGTACGGCACCTTGCAATGCTTGCAGAGGGTCCGCACCAGGCGCTGCGCCAGCGAGCCCATCAGCGACGAGGCGATCAGGAAGGGCTCCACCCCCATGTCGGCCAGGCGGGTGATCGCGCTGGGGGCGTCGTTGGTGTGGATGGTGGAGAGCACCAGGTGGCCGGTGAGGGAGGCCTGGATGGCGATCTCCGCCGTCTCCAGATCGCGGATCTCGCCGACGAGGATCACGTCGGGATCCTGTCGGAGGAAGGAGCGCAGCGCCGAGGCGAAGGTGAGGCCGATCTTGGACTGCACCGCCACCTGGTTCACGCCCTTCATCTGGTACTCGATGGGATCCTCGGCGGTGAGGATCTTCAGGTCGGGCTGGTTGATTTTGTTCAGCGCGGCGTAGAGGGTGGTCGTCTTCCCGGAGCCGGTGGGGCCGGTGACCAGCATGATCCCGTGGGAGCGGTTGATCATGGAGTCGATGACCTCGAGCTGATCCTTCTCGAAGCCGATGTCCTCCAGGTTCAGCAGCACGTTGCTCTTGTCGAGCAGGCGCATCACCGAGCTCTCGCCCCAGGCGGTGGGGACGGTGGAGAGGCGGATGTCGACCTCCTTGCCCGCGATCTTGATCCGGATGCGGCCGTCCTGAGGGAGGCGCGTCTCGGCGATGTTCAGGTTCCCCATGATCTTGATGCGGGAGGTGATCGCCTTCTGGAAGCGCTTGGAGGGCTTGGTCACCTCCTTGAGCACGCCGTCCACCCGGAAGCGGACCATCAGCTCCTTCTCGAAGGGCTCGACGTGGATGTCGCTCGCCCGATCCTTCACCGCCCGCTTGAGAAGCCAGTTCACGAAGCGGATGATCGGCGCCTCGTCGTCGCCGGAGTCGATGAGGTCGGGGGCCTCCTCCACCTCCTGGGCGAGGCTGTCGTTCTCCTCATCGTCGAGGTCCTCGCCCAGGGCGTCCGCCTCGTGGGAGAGCTTCTCGAAGACGGAGTTGATCGCGTCGATGATCGTCTGGGGGGTGGCCACCATCGGCGCGATGGTCGCGTGCAGGGAGAGCCGCGCCTGATCGAGGGTGGAGGTGTCCAGGGGATCGGCGACGGCGACCTCGACGGTGCCGCCGCGCCGGGCCAGGGGCACCACCTTGAACTGCTTGGCGAAGTTGATCGGGATCGTGCCGACCAGGGCGGGATCGAGTTGCCTCTCGTCGATCTTCT
Source organism: Vulgatibacter incomptus (assembly GCA_040391605.1). Taxonomy (GTDB): domain Bacteria; phylum Myxococcota; class Myxococcia; order Myxococcales; family Vulgatibacteraceae; genus Vulgatibacter; species Vulgatibacter incomptus_A. Next base: position 50,183 of record JBEBXK010000003.1, on the reverse strand, counting down.
CCACGAAGGGGAGGTCGAGCTGCAGCGCCAGCGCCCGGAGGACCTCCTCCTCACTGACGGCCTTCATCCCCACCAGGATCTCGCCCAGCCTCGCGTCGGAGTCCGCCTGACGCGCGAGCGCCTCCGCCAGCTTCTCGGCGGAGAGCTTCGCGGTCTCCTGCAGGATCGCGCCCAGCGGCATGCCGCAAAAGGGCGTCGCCTCCTCCTGCTCGAAGAGCGGGCCTTCCAGGTTCAGGGGCAGTCCTTCGATCGCCATCGCTCCATCCATGCCCCGGCAACGAGCCGGGAGAAATCCAAAGGGGCCGCTCGTCCGGCGAGCCCATCTCTCGGGGACTGCAACGGCCGGCCCAGCCGGCTCCCTTCCCCAGCCCCCTGCAAGGGAGCTCGCCTGCCCGCTCCTCCTTCGCTGAGCGAGCGCTTATTCCTCTCCTTCGAGCTCCGGCCCAGGGGCTGCGTCGACGGCTCCCTCGGGCGCTGCCTCCGGCACCGCCTCGGCGGCTTCACCGGGCGCTCTCTCCGGCGCCACCTCGGCAGGCGGCCTCATGGCCGGCGCCTCGTCACGCTGGGAGGGCGAGACCTCTGTCTCCCCCGGGGCGCCGGGGCCACCGTTCTCGAGCTTCTGCAGCTCGCCTTCCACGTCTTTGTTCAAGAGGGCGATGGGGCCTGCCTTGCGGGCGAAGTCGATCGGCACCTCGTACTCGGCGCTGGTCCCGTAGAACGCCGCCATGAACTCCTCGCGCTCCTTCATCTTCCTCTCGAAGATCCGGCGGAAGTCGCTCTGATCCCGGATGATGTAGGGCGTGAGGAAGAGGAGGAGGTTCGTCTTCGACTTGGTGGTGGTGTTGTCGCGGAAGAGCCAGCCCAGCACCGGGATGTCGCCGAGGATCGGGGTCTTCTGCACCGACTTGATCGTGCGCTCCTGGATCAGGCCGCCGATCACCACCGTGGTCTGATCCTGGGCGACCACCACCGTCTTGGCGGTGCGCTTCGCCGTGGTGGGGCCAAGGACCGGATCCTGCTCGGCGATCTCCTCGGTCTGCTCCTCCACCGTCATCCGGATGAAGTTGCTCTCATTGATCTGCGGCTTGATCTTGAGCTTGAGCTCCACGTTCTGGCGCTGGATCGGCGCGAAGAGCGAGCCGAGGCCGAAGCCGCTGCCGAGGGCCCCGGCTGCCAGGTTGCCGGCGGCGTTGTTGCCGGCGTTGCCGAAGAGGTTCGAGATCCCCTGGGGCGCGAAGCCCGCCTGGAAGGGGACGTTCTGCCCCACCGTGATCTCCGCCTCCTCGTTGTCCGAGGTGAGGATGTGCGGCGTCGAGAGCACGTTGACGTCGGAGTTGCGGGTCATGGCGTGCATCACCACGCCGAAGGAGGGGAGGTTGACGCCGAGCTCCGCGGAGGAGGAGATCGGAGGCCCCTGCATGCCGGCGAGGAAGCCGCCCATCGAGACGAGGCTGCCGATGTTCAGCGACGAGGCGCTGCCCAGCTGCGAGCCGAAGACGATGGGGGCCACGCCGTTCTCGGTCTCCGCGGTGGCGCCGCCATGCCAGCTGAAGCCGAAGTCGTTGGTGTCGCGGAGGTTCACCTCCATGATCACCGCCTCGACGAAGACCTGCCGCCGCGGGATGTCGAGCTTCTCGATGACCTTGACCACGCTCTTGTAGTCCTGGGCCGACGCCATGATCACCAGGGAGTTGGTGGCCTTGTCCGCGGAGATCTTCACCTCGCCGGAGAAGAGCTCCGCCGCCTGGACCCCCTGGCCGGCGCGCTCATTCGCCACCGTCCGCCGGGGCGCCGCGCGGCCGGCGGCGGCGGGTGCGGCGTTCTGGGTCAGGGATTGGAGGGTGGAGGAGAGATCCTCGGCGTTGGCGTTCTCCAGGTAGTAGACGTTGACCTTGCCTGTCTCCCCGGTGGGGACGTCGAGCTGGCGGATCAGCCCCTCGATCTGCTCGAAGGCCTTGCGGTTGGCCACGACGATCAGCTTGTTGGTCCGCTCGTCGGGGATCACGCGGGTGAGGCTGGGCGCGCCCTGCTCGCCTTCGCCCCCGGCCTCCGCCGCAGCAGCCGCGGAACGGGGGGCGGGCGCGATGGTGCGGGTGGCGCCTCTGGCGGGCGCCTTGCCGCCAGCCGCGGCGCCCGCCTCGAAGATCTGCAGGAGCTTCTCGGAGATCTCGGTGGCGGTGGCGTACTCGATCTGGATCAGACGGAGCTCGTCGCCGCCGCCGGGCTGATCCAGCGCGGCGAGGATCCGCTCGATCCTGCGCAGGTTCAGCGAGACCTCGGTGATGATCAGCGTGTCCGGCGGCATCGGGATCATCGACGCGTCCTTGGACATGAGCTGCTTCAGCGGATTGGCGACGGCGTCGGTGTCCACGTAGTGGAGCCGGATCAGCTTCGTCACCACCCGCTCGTCGCCGGGGATCGGCGAGTCGGAGTCGATGAAGGTCCAGGTGCTGCTGGTGGCGGCCCCCCGCTTCTCGACCAGCTTCAGGTAGCGGCCCACCGGGTAGACCGTCCAGTTGTTGGCCTCGAGGCCCGCGAGGAAGGCGGCGTAGGCCTCGTCGGCGGTGACGAGGCCGGTGCCGTCCTCGGGGCCGATGATCGTGATCTTGCCGCGGATGTTCTCGGGGACGATGAAGAGCTTGCCGGTGAAGTCCGAGATGGTCTGGACCACGTCGGCGATCTCGGCCTTGTTGAAGTCGAGCTGGAACTTCCCCTGGCTCTGCGAGGCCTTGCGGAGCTGCTCCCTATCCGGCGCCTGGTTCGCCGTATTGTCGGGTTGGGCGACGCGGGGGATCGGCGCCGGCCGTGGGGCCGGGGGGAGGGGGCGCTGGATCTCGGGGGCCCCCGGGGGGCGCGCCCTGCCACGATCCTGGTTGGCGGGTGGGCGAACCGGAACCTGGGCCGACGCCGGGAGCGCTCCGAAGAGGAGCACGGCGAGGGCGGATGTTCTGGCGGCGGTGCGGAGGCTCTGCATCGTCATTCCTGCTCGAAGGTGTCGTGGCGCGGGCGATCGGATCCGAGCCCCGCTGGGTGGGCTGCGTGGCTGCGGCCTCGCCCCGTCATTGGATTACGTAGGACTTCGGGATGACCTTGCCCCGGCGCTCGATCTCGATCTCGATCTTCGAGCTCTCCTTGAGCTTGCTGTAGAGCTCGAGGGCCTTGTCGGGGCTGTTGATCTCGTAGCCGTTGAGCTTGCGGATCACGTCGCCGTTCTCCATTCCGATCTTCTGGTAGAGGGAGCCGGGGCGGATCGAGAAGAGCTTGAAGCCGTTGGCCACCCCGTTCTTGAAGGAGGGGACGATCCGCGCCTGGGTGGCGATGGCGTTGAGGTTGGAGAGCTGCTTGTCCAGCTCATCCCGGGAGATCACGTAGTTGTTCTCGTCGATCTTCTGGATCTCCCCATCGGAGCCAGGCTCCTGGGAGGGGCGGGCGGTGGGGTTCGGGCGCGCCGGTGGGGGCGGCGGTCCCTCCTCGCCCAGGGCGACGTATTCCTTGCGACCCTGGTTCATGAGGATCACGCGCAGCCGCTCGATCTCGAGGATCTCCGCACCGAGGATCGTGTCTCCGGGGAAGTAGGCGCCGGTCTCCCGAGAGCCGTCGTCGCGCAGGGTGGCGAGGGACCACTCCGGGCGGTTGGCGACCATGGTGCCGACCAGGCTGATCCGCAGGGAGGTGCGGACGGGATCCGCGTTGGGATCGAAGACCGGCTCCTTCGGTACGAGCACCGGCTCGTCCTTGGGGAGCTCGATCCCGAGGATCCGGGCGGTCCGCTCGAGGTGGAGGTTCGCGGGGCCCACGGCGACCGGCGTCGTCCTCGGCGGGGGGGCGGCGCGCTCCAGGTCGATGGCGGGCGCGAGCTTGGAGCCGATCCAGCTGTTCACCCCATGGGCGGAGAGCAGCCCCGCCAGGGCGAGAAAGGCCAGGTTGATCGACCAGAAATATTTGCGGAAGAGCAGCTCCATAGGTTCCCGTCACCGTCCTGAGCAAGCTCCATGCCACGATCCTGGCGGCCGATGGATCGGGGGGCAGAGCGGGTTTGGAGTCCAAACGCGGCGGGCCGGCCTCCCATTCGGCGCGCGGCCCACCGACGGGGGGTCGCCGGTTTGACAATCTGACAATCTGGCGCCCGCCCCCTGCGACCGGCTGACAACGGAAGGGGGAGCGCCGATCGTCCACCTTGGCGCACATGCCCCATGCCCGGGCGGCAGACGCATTCCGTGCGGCAGAGTGGGGCCGCCAAGCTTCCCCCTGCGCGCCTACTCTCCCTCGCCCGCGGCCTTCTCCCGATCGAGCTTGCGGTAGATCGTCCGGGTGGCGATGCCGAGGAGCTGGGCCGCCAGGGTCTTGTCGCCGCCGGTGACCCGCAGCGTCTCGTGGATCACCCGGAGCTCGATCTCATCCATCGGGGTCCCGATCGGGATGGAGATCGCCCGGCTGCCTCCTCCCTCGTGGGAGGCGCCGCGGGCGGTCTCGGGGAGGTCGCCGAGCTCGATCATCTCGCCCCGGCCCAGGACCACCGCTCGCTCCACCGCGTTCTCCAGCTCCCGCACGTTGCCGGGCCAGCCGTAGCGCTCCAGCGCGTCCATCGCCGCCTTGGAGAAGCCGGCGAAGCTCTTGGCGTTCTTGAGGCTGAAGGCCCGGAGGAAGGAGTCGGCCAGGAGCGGGACGTCGCCGTGACGCTCCCGCAGCGGCGGCAGCCCCACCTTCACCACGTTGAGGCGATAGTAGAGGTCCTCGCGGAAACGGCCCTCCTTCACGTCCTGGGCGAGATCGCGGTTGGTCGCCGCCACCAGCCGGACGTCGATCTTCACCGGCTGCGTCCCGCCCAGTCTCTCGATCTCGCCCTCCTGGATCGCGCGCAGGAGCTTCACCTGGACCGAGGGGCTCATCTCCCCGACCTCGTCGAGGAAGAGGGTGCCCTTGTTGGCCCGCTCGAAGCGGCCCTCCTTCCGTCCGGCGGCGCCGGTGAACGCGCCCCGCTCGTAGCCGAAGAGCTCGCTCTCGAGGATCGACTCGGGGATCGCCGCGCAGTTGATCGGGATGAAGGGGCCGTCGGCGCGGTTGGAGAAGTCGTGGATCGCGCGGGCCACGAGCTCCTTGCCCGTGCCGCTCTCGCCCAGGAGGAGGATCGTCGCCGCCGACGGCGCCGCCTGGCGGACGATGTCCATGATCGCCCGGAACGCCGGCGATTGCCCCACGAGGCCGCCGGGCTTGGAGAGCTGCTCCACCCTGGCGCGGAGCTGCTTGTTCTCCTTGACCAGCTCCTGCTTCTCCAAGGCCTTGCCGACGCTCTTCACGAGCTGGTGACGCTTGAGGGGCTTGGTCAGGAAGTCGTAGGCGCCTTCCTTCATGGCCTCGACCGCCGTCTCCACCGTGCCGTGGGCGGTCATCAGCACCACCTCGGTCTCGGGGGACAAGGAGCGGCAGGCGCGGAGGAGATCCACGCCGGAGATGCCGGGCATCATCAGATCGGTGATCAGGACGTCGATCCGCTCGCGTTGGAGGATGGCCAGGGCCTCCTCGCCGGAGGGCGCGGCCAGGGCGCGGAGCCCCTCCTTCTCGAAGATGCGGGTGACGGAGTCCAGGTTGGCGAGCTCATCGTCCACCACCAGGACCGTCGGTGCGTAGGGGAGCGGGCGCGCCGCTGCGTTCTCCGTCATGCCCTCTCGTCGCCCCTCGCGGTGGTGCGGTCAGAGCCCCGCCGTGAACTTCCAGCTGTCGTCCACGCGCCGCAGGGAGACCCGGTTCAGATCGTTCGCCTCTCTCCACTCGTTCGCGTTGGGGAGGTTGAGGCGGTAGCGGAAGTCGAAGCGATACTCGACGTGGGCCGTCTTGCCGTCGTCGCTGACGTGGATCTTGCGGACGTCGATCCGCAGCCGCTGATCCTGCACCTTGGCGAAGCTGCTCTCCAACCTGGCCCGGAGGCCGGCCTTGTCGTAGTCGTCCGAGGCGTCGTTGGGTGTCCCCGGATCCTCGAAGAAGTCGTCGGTGGTCAGCTCGAGGATCCGCTCCACGTCCCGATCGTCCACGGCGCGCCGGTACTGCTCGATCACGGTGAGGATCGCGCGGTTCTCGGAGGTGTCCTCGATGCGGGTATTGGCGATGTAGCGCGTCGTACACGCGGAGAGCACGAGAAGTGCGGCAAGCGGCAGCAGTGCGATTCGCTTCACGTGCGGGGATCCTCCGGGAAAATGCGGGGCGGGAGCGCCGGACCGGCCTCGGGTTTCTGCCCACAAACAGACGCTCTGTCAACGTATTCCCGGACGGGCGGTCGGCTGGCTTCCCGGCGCGCGCGCGAAGCTCGCCTGGGCGCAGGGTGGAGCCGCTCGCCTTCCGTCGCGCCGCACGCGAAGAGCTCCTTCCAGCGCTCGATCGCCTCCAGCCCGAAGGCCTGGCCGAGAGGGGGCGGCCGGCCTCGCGCCGCCGAAAGTAGGGACTTCGCGAATGTCCGGTTCACCAAACATGCTACCTTGACACCCGCTCGCGGGGCTTGCTACTCAACCCTGCCCGATTCCCACGTTTTTTTGCGACCGACCCGCGTCGGAGGATGCATGAGCGACAGCAAGGTGAAGAAGAACAACAGCGGTGGCGGACTCAAGGCCATCCGGGACGTCGTCATCGTCGCCGTGATCCTCGGCGGGGCCTTCTACTGGTATTTCAACCGGACCGAGAACTCCAAGGCGGCCAACAAGACCGCGGCGGAGGCGAAGAACCTCCTCCTGCGCGACAACCCGGCGGACTACGAGGTGGCCGAGGCCAAGCTGCGGGAGGTGATCGAGAAGTATGACGCCAACCACGGTTACTCGCTGGCCGCCCTGGCCGAGCTCAGCGCCATCCTCTGGGGCGAGAACCACCTCGGGGACCGCAAGGCCGACGCGGAGAAGTTCACCGCCCTCGCCATGAAGGCCAACCCGGCCATCGCCGAGCAGTACGCCGCGAAGGCGTTGGTGATGAGCTACGGCGGCGATCCCAAGGGCGCCGAGAGCTTCCTGGCTACCGAGGTCCTCGAGAAGGGCGGCGGGGGCGCGCGGATCTACGCGGCGCTCGGGCAGGCCCAGCGGGGGCAGGGCAAGTTGGACGAGGCCCGGCGGGCGTTCAAGGCCGCCTTCGACGCCGACTGGCGCAACGCGCGCTTCGCGCAGCTCATCGGCGAGAGCTACCTGGAGGAGGGCGACGGCGTGAACGCGCTGGCGTACTTCGAGAAGGGTCTCGCCGCCAACTCCGATCACTATGGCTCGCAGCTCGGCGCGGCCCGTGCCCGGCTGATGCGCGGCGAGCAGATCAAGGAGGCGACCGACGCCATCGAGCGCGCCATCGCCGACTCCGCCAGGCTCACCCCGAGCCTGAAGGCCCGCGCGCTGGTGGCGCAGGCGGAGCTCCGCCTCTACGAGCAGAAGCTCGACGAGGCCATCGCCTCTGCCCAGGCAGCCTCCGAGGCCGATCCCGCCTTCGCCTGGGTCTTCGCGGTGAAGGCCCGCGCCCTGGCGTTCAAGGGCGACAAGACCGCGGTGGAGGAGTTCGACAAGGCCATCGCCGCCGACAAGTATGTGGCTGCCTTCTACTTCGACGCGGCCGTTGCGCTCGCGTCGATCGGCGACGCCACCAAGGCTGTCAGCTACCTGGACAGCTACCCGCTGAAGAAGGACGATCAGTACTTCGTGAAGTACGGACACGTCCTCCGGGCGCTGGGCCAGCTCGACAACGCCATCGAGAAGTACGACGCCGCCATCGCCGAGAACGAGACGAACTCCGACGCCTACCTGGCCAAGGGGACGATCCTGGTCTCCCAGGCAAAATACGACGACGCGACCGCGGTCCTCGAGCTGGCGGTGAAGGCGAAGGAGTTCAACCCGCCGGTCTACGTCCAGCGGGCCATGATCCACTTCGCCAAGAAGGAGTGGGAGCCCGGGCTGCAGGAGTACGCCACGGCCCTCACCCAACTCCGCACCCAGAAGGCGCCGCGCGAGCAGCTCCTCGCCGCCATCGAGGACGTGAAGCAGCTCCTCCTCAACGCGCGTGAGCGGCAGTACGCCGAGGTCTGGGTTTCTGAAGCGACCAACCTGATTCGCTAAAGCGGCAATCAAAGCGAACGACGCTTCACCGACGCCGGCCGCGCCTCATGCGCGAGCCGGCGTCGCTCGTTCGTCAGCGCCGGTTGCTCCAGCTTCCGATGGGGATGGCCACGATCACGTCGTCGCTAGGTGGCTGATGTCAAACTCGTCCCTACTGGGACGAACGATCCGGAGGCTGCGGACGACGTGCTCAGAGCCAGTGTGAACCTCGGCCCCGCGCGAGGCGAGGCGCGAGGTTCACACCCGCGCTGCGCGCGAAAGGCTCTCTTGCGTTTGCTCGCCCTCGGCTCGCAGAGCCTTCGCTCCTGCGACGTGCCTGCGGGCACGCCTCGTCGCTCATCGTTGCGCGCGCCGCCCTCGCTCACCGTCTCGCTCGTCTCGCTACGGGACCGTTCAACACCAGCCACCTAGGGCGCGGTGGGCGTCTCGAGAATGAGACTCGGGACCGCACGCGTCGGCGCTCCGGGGGGACGAGAGCGCCGCGATGCCTCAGCGGCCGATGCCACGGAGGGCGCGGCGCTCGTCGTGGCGGCAGAGGCCCAGGAGGTCGGCGGCGACGGGGCGCTGGTGGGGCTCGCCGGAGTGGGAGAGGCGGTCGAGGAGGGCGCAGGCCTCGGCGTCTCGATCGAGGGCCATCAGGGAGAGGGCGCGGATCCGATCGGCTTCGAAGACGAGGGAGGGGAGGAGGCTGTCGGCGGGGGCGTGGTCCAGGGCGGCGAGGGCGCCGGCGTACTCGCCCCGCTGGTAAAGGCGCCGCCCCAGGAGGTACCAGCCCGTGGCGAAGTCGGGGTGCGACTCGAGCTTGTCGCGGATGGCGAAGAGCTTGGCATCCGAGCCCTTGTCCAGGAAGGGGAGCACCACGGCGGCGAGGGCGGGATCGCCGACCGCCTCGAGCTTGACGGCGAGGGAGCGGAGCGCGCCTTCATCCACCTCGAGGGCGGCGGCCTCCTGGTACCAGGTCGCCGCCTCGTCGAACCGCCCCTCCTTGGCCCAGGCGTCGGCGAGGGAGGTGCGCAGGCCCGCGCGCAGGGCGTCGCCTCGCGCCGAATGTCGCTCGAGCGCCTCGAGGAGCGCCGCGATCCTGGCCGGCTCGCCGGCCTTGACGTAGGCGGTGGCCTGGGCCTGGAGGAAGGCGGGATCGCCGGGATCGAGGTTCGCGCACTTAGCGTATATCTCGGCTGCACGCGCTCCGTCCCCCGACGCGAGGGCGGCGCCGGCCTCCGAGGAGAGCGCGGCCACCTCCCTGGCACAGGGCCTGCGGAAGATCGCGGGGCGGCGGAAGCGGCGCTCCATCAGGGCGCTGGCCCGGGCGGGGAGCTCGAGGCTGTCGAGGTAGGCCTCCCACTCCTGGATCAGCGCGGGGAGCGGGGCCCCATAGGCCGCGGCGAAGTCGCCGTCGCGGTAGAGGCGGCCGAAGGGTTGGGCGCCACGGGTCTCCACCAGCCAGCGGACGAAGGAGCCGGCGTAGGTGTAGGCCCGGGAAGCGGACTCGGACCAGAAGCCGGTGGCGGAGAGGATCCGATCGAGGCGCGGCGCCAGGCCGAGCTCACGGAGGCCCCGGGCCTCCTCGTGGATCGAGAGCTCGCCCGCAGGCCAGTCCGCGGCGACGGCGGCGCCCTCGATCAGCCCCTGCAACGGGAGGAGACCGAAGGCCGCCGCGGGGACGTGAAAGGGGGCGCGGCCCAGCGGACCGGCGATGAGGTGGGCGAGCTCGTGCTTGAGGATCGGGTGGGGGAAGCCGCGATCGTCCACGTGGATCTGTCCAAGCCAGGGCTTGGCGAATTGGGTGCTGGCGGCGCCTACCAGGCGGCGCTTCTCTGCGCGGTTCCGGTAGAGGAAGACCTTGGGGCGGATGGCGTTGATGCCGAAGAAGGTCTCCAGCTGATCGACCCGATGATCGCATTCGCCGGCGAAGCGCCGGAGCGAGTCGCGGTCCAGCTCCCTGGGGTGGACCACGGTGCAGCGCTCCCCCTCGAAGCGGCCGCCGAGGGCCTCCTCCACGCTGGCATCGGTCTGCTCCCACCCCGCCTCGTGACGGGAGACGGTGCCGGCGAGCACCAGGGCCAGAGACGCGAGGAGGAGGAGGATCGCCGCCGGTCGCGCCCTGGGGAGGCCGAGGCGTCCCCGGCGCCAGAGGAGGGCGACGGCGAAGACCACCGCGGCGCCCCAGGCCACGGTGAGGCGGCGGTAGGCGACGAGGGGCGCCTCGAGGCGGACCAGCTCGTCGTAGAGTGGACCCGGGACGAAGCCGGCGAGGTGGTTGTAGAAGAACGACTGGGGGCCCGTCGCCAGCGGCCACGCCGAGACGGCGAGGGACGCCAGGAGGATGGCGCCGTAGAGGAGGCCCGGGAGGCGCCTCGCCTCGAAGCTCGCACCGCAGGCTACGCCGAGCGCCGCGGCGAGGAAGGCCGAGGGGAGAGGGAGGGCCGGATACCAGGGGAGGCCCGCGGTGATCGAACAGCTCGGGCCGAGGAGGCCCGCCACGGCGGCGGCGGCGGCGAAGGGGACGATGGTGGCAGCGGTGAGGACGAACGTCGCGAAGGTCGCGCGGAGGGTGGCGGTCAGCGCGCTGGGGCTCGCCTCGATCCCGACGGGGCCGTCCCCTTGCGCGAGGTCGCGCTCCTGCCGCGCCGCCGCCACGCCGATCACGCCGCCGAGCACCGACACCAGGACGTTGGCCGCCAGGGCAGACTCGAAACCGGGCACCCTGGCGAGGGGTATCGCGGTGGACGCGATCCCCGCCGCCAGCGACGCCCCCAGGGCGAGGCGGATCCTGGGCCTCTCCCAGAGTCCGACGATCCTGGCGCTGACGGGTCCCTGCTCCATTGCGACCTCAGAGAATCGCCCCGCCCCAGCGGAAGGGGATCATCTCATACGCGCTGCGCGCGAAAGGCTCTTCTAGGCGTTCGCTCGCCTCGGGCGCACAGCGTATGCAAGCGAACGCGCGCTTCTTTGGGGAGACGTTCCCACGGACGGCCGACTGATCCCCCGATCGACCGGGGAACGTACTACATCACCCTGAAAAATCCTCCTGGGTCGCCGGCGCGGCCGCAGCGTCGCGCGCTCGAGCTTGGGGGATCGCGCAGCCCGCGCCGAATCATGAACGCCCCGCCCGGATCCCATAGGCTTTCAGGGGCCCGTCTTTTCGCGGGGCGTTCGCACTTGTTGTATGCTCCGCTCGATCAACGCCCACGCACCAGCAGCCCAAAGAGGATTCACGCGGACATGAGCGACGAGCGGAGAGCCGGCGCGACCCCGGCGAGGGAGCGGGAGCATTCGCCAGTCGAGTCGTCGCCCGGTGGAGACGAGGCGAGGAGGGAGAACCGGCTCCACGGCCGGGCGCCGATCCAACTCAAGGTGGAGTACCGGCGGACCAACAGCTTCCTGTCGGACTACACCCGCAACATCTCCCGGGGCGGCACCTTCATCGTCACCGACCGACCGCTGGCCGTTGGCACGCTCTTTCGCTTCACCTTCACGGTGGCCCCTCTGCCCAACACCTTCGAGCTCTCGGGCGAAGTGATCTGGGCGCGATCCGAGGGGCCGGAGCGGGGCATGGGCATCCGCTTCGTCTACGCCTCCGACGAGGAGCGGCGCCAGATGGAGGAGGCGATGGAGCGGATCCTCGTCGACAGCCTGGGCCCCGAGCTCGCCGGCCGCCTCCTGGCCTCCGACCCCACCCGCCGCTGAACCCGCCGCGCTTCGAGGTGCGAGTTCCCCTGTCGCCTCTGGCTGACAGAGGGGATCGGGCTGCTGCTCACCTCCGCGTGCAGAATTTGGCGTTCTCCACGCGGCCTAGGTAGCGGGCGTATTCCTCGGCGGAGAGGGTGTCCTGCAGGTAGTGGAGGAATTCGTCGTCGAAGACTAGGGCCCGGCAGGCGAATTTGCCGCCGCCCTCCGTCTCACAGTCGAGATCGTTGATGCACTCGCCGGAGCAGTAGCCTGATGGAGTCGCCTCGGACTCCAGATCGGGCTCGCCGCGGGAGCGGACGCAGGTGAGGTTGTCGCATTCGGCGGCGCCGAAGGAGATGAAGTCCTTCTCCTTGCCGGCGTTGAGATCCGCGATGGTCGGGTGGAAGCACTCGGGGCGCTGGCTGATCTGGTCGGCCTTGACGTCGGCGCAGCCCGGGAGCGTTGGATCCAGCCGATCCTTCTGGATCTGGCAGGGCGCGCCGATGTCGGTATCCACGCAGGAACCGGCGCTGAGAAGGACGGAGACCAGCAGGCCAAGGGCGCAGCGCGCCAGACGCGAGAGGGCGAGGTGCATGGCCAAGCGGTAGCACGTCTCGAGGTAGCAGCTCAAATTTGTGACCGGGCCAGAAGAGCTGGTGGAGAGAGTCGCGCTCGCGTGGAGCGCTCAGGGGCGGATCGGTCGGCGACTCCGGGAGAGTCCCTCTCGCGAGGAGCGTTGGCCGCCAGCAACCAGGGCCTCCTCCACCTCCGCCAAAGAGTCCGCCTCGCGCAGAGCGCTGGCCGGCCGAATCGCTCCCGACGGCGGGGCGATCTCTCCTCCGCTGCGCGTCGGAGCTGGGCCCACGTCCTGCGCGGATGTGTGCATTTGGCGCCCTGGATCGAGGTGTTCCGCAGCGCTGTGAATGAACGCCACAATAATTGCCCCGCCTCTCGGCTCGCTGTAGGCTCCGATCATTCATATTTTTCACTATGCCGCGGAGAGGTAGGGCTTCCGCGGGGCTACGCCCCCCTGGCCCGCCGAACCGCTCGAGGATGTCCTTGTCGAAGAACCTCGTTCGGACCTTGGTTGTGGTCTCCTGCCTCTGGGCGGGCCAGGCCTCCTCCCAGGAGCTGGGCCTCGATCTCAGGGACGACGCCGGAGACGAAGCCGCGTCGGCGCTGCCGCCCCCCGTCTCCGCCGAGGAGCTCGCGGCCAGGCGCGGCGACGATCGATCGGCCGATGTAGTCGCGGAGGACGTCTCACTCGAGGATCGGGTGAAGGCGGTGCAGCGCAAGCACTTCCTCAAGCGCGGCCGCCTCGAGCTGGTGCCCACCTTCGCCATGTCGTTGAACGACGCCTTCTATACGAAGGTGGGCGGCGGCATCGCGATGAACTACCACCTGGCCGACTCCATCGCCCTCTCGCTCCACTATGAGCAGTTCGGGATTTCACAAACCGAGAGCGTACGCATCGCCAAGCGGGAGCTGAAGTCGCTCCTCCTCTCGTCGAAGCTGGAGTGGAGCGCTGGGGTGGACTTCATCTGGACCCCAATCTACGGCAAACTCTCCTGGTTCAATACGATCGTACAATACGACCTCTTCCTGATCACCGGATTGGGCGCGGCGTGGTCGCAGACCTCAGGGGATCCGGTGAAGGACGGCGCACATCCCGCCGTGGACATCGGCGTGGGCCAGCGCTTCTCCCTCTCCGATTGGATGGCCTTCGAGTTCTGGGTGAAGCAGCTCCTCTACGCGGATCGGCCCCAGGATCGGCAGATCTCCGAGATCCAGAAGGTGCTCACCCTCAACGTCGGGCTCTCCTTCTGGATCCCTCCCTCCTTCTCCTACGAGGCCCGTTGATGCGCGCCTTCGACAAGCTCATCCCGGTAGCGCTGCTCGCTGCCGTCCTCGCCTCCCCCGGCTTCTCCCGGGCGGACGACGACGCGGCGGCGGAGGCGGTCACCGACGCCAAGGCGACCAATCAGGTGGCGCCGCCGACCAACCTCGATCTCGACGAGCGGATCCGCCCGGTGTCGGGCCACCTCTTCCTGAAGGAGGGACGGCACGAGCTCAGCCCCGCCGTCGGCATGTCGCTCGGCGACCCCTTCTACTCGAAGTACGTGCTGGGCCTGCAATACGGCTATCACCTCGGCGAGAGCTGGATGCTCGGCTTCAACGCCGGCTATGCCTTCTCCAGCCCGTCGGGCGCGGTGACTCGCTGCGACTCCTCGGGGCAGGGCTGCCGCCTCCCAACCAAGGAGGACCTGGTCCGTGCGCCCGGGGACTTCGGCTTCCTGGCAGGCCTCGACCTCTCCTGGTCGCCCCTCTACGGCAAGATCTCGGTCCTCGCCGAGAGCGTGCTGCACTTTGACACCTACGTCCTGGTGGGGGGCGGCGTGCTGCAGACAAGGATCCAGCCCCCGGGGGGCTTCGACGTCGAGGAGAAGATGACACCCGAGCTCCACGTGGGCATCGGCCAACGCTATGTCCTCTCGCGCCACGCGGCCCTGCGCCTCGAGGTGCGCGACGTGCTCTACCGCCTGGAGCTCCAGGGAAAGGCCGGCAAGGCGCAGAGCACCCAGAATCAGCTCCTGTTCAGCATCGGGCTCTCCTTCTTCCTGGGCCAGGGAGGGGCGTGAGACCGATGGAGACGTTCATGCGCACCGCCCTCTCGCTCGTCGCGATCGCCCTCCTCGCCGGATCTCCGGCACGGGGCCTCGCCCAGATCTCCTTCGAAGGCCTGGATCTCTCGGACGACTCCGAGGCACCCAAGCCACCCCCGAAGAAGCTGACGCCGCCGCCCAGGCAGCCCCCACCCAGGGCCCGGGCCAAACCGCCTGCGGCGAAGTCCGAACAGCCCGCCCAGGCGCCGACCCTCTCCTTCGAGGGCCTGGACGTGGAGGGGCAGACCGCGGATCGCCAGAAGCTGGAGGCGGCCACCCGCCTCTTCCAGGAGGGGGGCTTCGAGGCCGCGGCCCTGGGCTTCAACGAGATCCTCAACGATCCCACCGCGGTGGATCAGTATGAGCAGGCGGAGTATCTCCTGGCGAAGACCCTCTACCGCCTGGGGATGTACCACTCGTCGCTCTCGGTGTTTAAACGCATCCTCGCCAAGGGCGATGATGGCGCGTATTTCAAGCTCAGCCTCGAGTGGCTCTTCTTCATCGCCCATAAGTCGACCAACCAGAGCGTGGTGCTGGACGAGATCGCGCGCTACGCCGGCGCCGAGTTCCCGGAGAAATATCGAGACGAGTATCGATATCTCCTGGCGAAGTACAACTTCGTCAGGGGCAAGGCGCTCCTCGACGCGAGCGACGGCCAGCCGGAAGGGGAGAAGGCCACCTACGTGGTGGACGCGAATACGAGCTTCGACGAGACGCGCAGGCTCCTGGCCATGGTGCCCGGCGGATCTCGCTTCTACCCCAAGGCGCGCTACCTCGACGGCCTCACCCTCTACATCGCGGGGAAGTTCAACCCGTCGCTGGAGGCCTTCAAGGACGTGGTCCGGGCCCTGAACCCGCGCACCACGCTGCACCCTGACCCCGAGCTGCGGGAGCAGGCCTTCATGCAGCTCGCCCGGCTGCATTACGAGCACGGCCAGAACCGGCATTCGTCGTTTTATTATGATCGCATCCAGCGCGGCAGCGACCAATGGCTGCAGTCATTGTACGAGGCGTCGTGGGCGCACTTCCGGCTGGGGGAGAACGAGCAGGCCCTCGGGAACATGATCACCCTGCAGTCGCCGTTCTTTCGGGACGAGTACTTCCCCGAGGCCCTGGTGCTCCAGGCAGCGATCTACTACGAGAACTGTCGCTACCCCGAGGCGAACCGCATCGTCGACGACTTCCGCGCCCGCTACTTCCAGCTCTACCTGGAGCTGGAGAAGCTGATGGCACGGAGCTACTCCACGCCGGCGGACTACTATGGCGTCCTCTCGGATCTGCAGAAGGACGAGAAGGGCGGCGAGACCAACCGGATGCTCCAGGGGATCCTGAAGCTCGCGCTCTCCGATCGTGAGCTCAAGCACCTGAACGACTCGATCCTGGAGCTGGAGGCGGAGCTGGACGGCATCGCGGGCCGCCGCGACCTCTTCCGCTTCTCCGAGCTCGCCAAGTCCCTGGGCGCCGACCTGGACGCCCAGCGGGCGGAGCTGCAGCGAAAGGCCGGCTTCTTCGCCAAGCGCAAGCTGGAGAAGGAGCGCAAGGAGCTGGCGTCGCTGAATTACCGCGCGCTGGCGATTAAGGCCGAGATCGGCAGCCGCGAGAAGGACGTCCTGGAGGCGTCGCTCTCCGCCGGCAGGCAGGTCTCGCCCATCGAGAACTACAAGTACTCCACGGCGGTGGACGACGAGCACGTCTACTGGCCCTACGAGGGGGAATACTGGCGGGATGAGCTGGGCACCTATCAGTACACGTTGACCAAGGGCTGCAAGCCCCAGTGAGGACAATCGGGATGCGCGCAATTCGCGAGTCGGCGGCGCTGCTGCCTGCGGGCCTGCTGCTCCTCCTCCCTGCCATGGCGCTGGCGGCGGCAGGAGGGATGGCGCCGAACCTCGGCAAGAAGACGGACTCCGGCGGCCCCTCGGTGGAGCTGGCCGGCGACATCACCCGGGCGAAGGTGGACAAGCCCGATGAAGAGAAGCCCACCCTCGGCTACGACACCTTCCGCTTCACGGTGGAGCTCCAGCTCAAGGATAAGCGCGCGGATCTGATGAAGACCCTGGCGCAGATGGCGAACCTCAACCAGGATCCCAAGGAGAAGCCGGACATCCTCTATCGGCTGGCGGAGCTCTCCTGGGAGGAGTCGCGCTATTGGTTCTTCGAGGCCAACCGCCAGGACGATCGGATGGCGCGCTGCCGCGAGTCGAAGGACGACGTCTGCGTCGCGGCGGCCGAGCGCGATCAGAAGACCTATCGGGAGGCGAGCCGACGCTTCCAAGGCCAGGCGATCTCCCGCTACAAGGAGCTGATCCAGGGCTTCCCCGATTATCAGCGGGTGGACGAGGTCCTCTTCTATCTGGGACACAACCTCTGGGAGGCCGGGGAGGACGAGGAGGCGCTGGGGGCGTACAAGACGCTGATCACCCGCTTCCCCCAGAGCTCCTTCGTGCCGGACGCCTACCTGGCCTTCGGTGAGTGGTATTTCAATAACTCGGACGGCAAACGCGATCGCCTGGAGAAGGCGTTGGAGGCCTACGCCAAGGCGGCGAGCTTCACCGAGTCGCGGGTCTATGGCTTCGCGATCTATAAGCAGGGCTGGTGTCTCTACAACCTGGGAGACTTCGCCGGCGCTGCGGACAAATTCAAGACGACCGTCTTCTACGGGCAGCTCGCGAACAACGTGGCTGGAGACAATAAGTCGGCCCTGGTGCGCGAGGCACGCAAGGACTACGTGCTGGCGTTCTCCCGCTACGCCGATCCCAGCCAGGCGAAGCCGTCGTTCCAGCAGGTGGGCGGCGCGGAGAATTGGTGGTCGATGCTCAAGAGCCTCGCCGGCCTCTACTACGACGACGGCAAGGATAAGGAGGCGGTGCTGATCTACCGCCTGATGATCCGGGAGCGTCCGCTCTCGCCGGAGGCGCCGTTCTTCCAGGCGCGGATCGTCGACGCGGTGATGCGGGTGGGGAACAAGAGGATCACGGTGGAGCAGGCCCGCCTCCTGGTGAAGATCTTCCAGGACGTGGAGAAGAGCGGCGTGATCCGCACCGACGAGGATCGAGCGACACTGGCGGCGGCGCAGAAGCTGAGTGAGCGCACCCTCTCGAACCTGGCGGTGGTCTGGCACAACGAGGGGAAGAAGTCTCGGGACGAGCAGACCTACGCCTTCGCCAGCGAGGTCTACGGCGACTACTTCGCGCTCTTCCCGGACTCGGAGAAGGCCTACAGCCTGCGCTTCTACCACGCGGAGCTCCTCTTCGATCAGCTCCACAACTACGACTTCGCGGCGGACGCCTACGGCAAGGTGGTCCAGATCGACATCGATCGGATCGAGGCCGGAGAGCCGCCCGGCAAGTGGCTGGTGGCAGCGCTGGAAGGCGCGATCTTCGCCAACGAAGAGGTGGTGAAGAAGCTCGGCGACGAGCCGCTGCCCGCCAACGCGGATCCCCACGTGCCGTTGCCGATCCCTCCTGCGAAGCAGGCGTTGGTCCAGGCCTGCGAGAATTATCTGGAGTACGTCCCGGCTGGCACCAAGCGAGTGGAGATCGCCTACCGGTCGGCGCAGATGCTCTACCGCTACAACCACTTCGAGGGCGCCGTCACGCGCTTCTCGGAGATCGCGCTCTACCATCCGCAGCACGAGCTGGCGGAGTACAGCGCCAACCTGGTCCTGGACGTCTTCAACCTGCTGGAGGACTACGAGAAGATCGACGAGTGGGCCAAGCGCTTCCACGCCGAGCCGAAGCTGGCGAAGGGCGAGTTCAAGCTGGAGCTCGAGCGGATCATCGAGCGCAACTCTTTCAAGCTCGTCGCCCTGCTGGAGAAGGAGGAGCGCTACGCCGAGGCGGGCGATCGCTACATCGCCTTCGTCACCGAGTGGCCCAGGAGCGAGCTGGCGGGGGAGGCGCTCTTCAACGCGTCGGTGGATTACTACAAGGCTGGGCGGATCGAGACCGCCATCGAGACCCGGGCCCGGCTGGTGCGCGACTACCCCCAGTCGAAGATGGCGCCGCTCGCGATCTTCATGAACGCCTCGGTCTTCGAGGAGATCGGCGACTTCGATCGGGCGGCGACGGGCTACGAGGCCTACGCCGCCGGCTTCGAGAAGCAGCGCCCTGCCGCTCCCGTCCGAGGGAGGCGAGGGCAGGCGGCGCCGGCCCCCAAACCCGGCGCGGGGGCGGAGTTCGACGAGGAGAAGGCGAAGGCTGCGCTCTACAACGCCGGCATCTTCCGTGAGGCCCTGGGGGAGGATCGACAGGCCGAGCGCAATCGGCGGCGCTACCTGGAGCTATGGCCGAAGAGCCCCGACTCCGAGGCGGTCTTCCTCTCGATCGTCGATCTCCATGAGAAAAACGGGGCCTACGCCCAGGCCATCCGCCAGCTCGAGGCCTACGAGAAGGAGTATGGTCGCGACGCGGGCAAGGCGATCCTCGCGTGGTATCGCACGGCGAAGATCCAGGAGAAGCGAGGGCAGCGCTGGCCGTCGCTCAAGACCTACGAGAAGATCTGGGAGAGCTATCGAAGGCTGGGGCCCAAGGGCCGCGCCTCCCTCTCGATGGCATCCGGCGGCGCGATGGAGGGGGTGGCCACGGCCCACCTGCGCCTCTCGGAGCCAACCTGGAATCAGTTCGTCAAGATCAAGCTCCGGCTGCCGGAGGCGGTGATGGCCGAGCGGCTGCGCGCGAAGGGGGCTGCCCTCCTGGAGGTGCAGAAGCGGTACACGGAGACGGTGGGCTTCAAGGTCTCGGGGCCGGCGATCTGCGGTCTGACGAGGATCGGCTTGGCGTACCACGACTTCGCCCAGACGCTCTATGACGCGCCCATCCCCAGGGGGTTGAGCGAGGGGCAGCTCGACCTCTACCGTGAGGCGCTGGCGGAGCAGGCGCATCCTGTGGAGATCAAGGCCCAGGAGGCGCTGGCGACTGCGGTGGAGAAGAGCCTGGAGCTGAAGCTCGAGAACGAGTGTTCGGCGGAGGCGAGGGGGCTGCTGGAACAATGGGTGCCGGATCGCTTCCCGCCCCTGCTCGGGGAGGTGGCGGAGGTGAAGCTGACCCCTGCCAAGCGCGGGAACGGGATCCTCGCCGCGATCCAGCCGCTGCCTCCGCCGCCCCCCAAGGACGCCCCGCCGCCGGCGGTGCTGAACGAGGGCGTGCCCATGAGGAAGCGGGAGGCGGCCCAAGGGATCGGCGCCGGGAACCGGCCTGGCTCCGTGGAGCCGCCGCTGACGCGGTTCAACGAAGGTGATGACGATGATTTGCTCTAGACCGGCCGGCTCGATGCGGATGCGCCCCGGCGGACCGTCAGGTGGCCGGCGTGGGGAGCGATCTGCGTATGCGTCGCGGATGCCTCTCCTTGCTGCGGCATTGGCGGTGGCGTGGATGGGGTTCGGCTGCCAGACCACGTCGGCGACGGGTAGCGCCGGCCAGCCGAAGGAGCGGGAGGTCTCGCCCAGGGCGGGGCGCCTCTTCCAGGACGCGGTCCGCGCGGTGGAGGAGGGGCGCGCCCTCGGGGTGATGGATTGGGATCACCTGGCGCGTAAGTTCGAGGACGCGTTGGAGGAGGACGACGAGATCGCGGAGGCGTGGTTCAACCTCGGCGTGGCCCATGAGCAGCGGGCCGACGCCGGGGAGGCGAGGGGGGCCTATGAGCGGGCCATCCGACTCAAGCCCTCGCTCTACGTCGCCAGGGAGAACCTTGGGGTGCTCCTGGAGGAGGGCGGAGACCCCGCTGGGGCCGCCGAGCAGTACAAGGCGATCCTGCGGGACGCTCCGGACCACGCCGGCGCCCGGGCCCGCCTCGCCGGGCTCTTTCTGGATGGCGGTGATCCCGGCAGGGCCCTCGAGCTCGCCAGGGAGGCGCTGCTCCGGGATCCGAAGAATCTGGTCGCGCGCAAGATCCTCCTCCGGGTGCATCTGGAGCGGGGAGAGCTCGACGTGGCGAAGCTGGTGGCCCTGCGGGCGCAGCAGCAGGACGAGAGGGATCCCGAGATCCCGTATTGGCTGGGGCAGATCCTGGAGCGACAGGGCGACGGGCTGGCGGCGATGGCGCAATATCGCCGCTCGTTGGAGCGCGATCCGGGCTTTGCACCTGCCAGGGCGCGGCTGGCAAGCGACGCGTTGGGGCGGCACGCCTACCCGGACGCGGTGGCCCACTACGAGGTGCTGACGCGATCACAGCCGAAGAGCTCGGAGGCCCGGCTCGACTACGGCACGGCGCTCTTTGGCGAAGGAAAGATCGACGAGGCGCTGGCGGCCTTCCTCGAGGCCCAGGAGCTGGATCCCGTCGACGTGCGGCCCTCCTTCTCGATCGCCTACATCTACCATCGCAGCAAGGACGAGCCGGAGACGGCCGTGGGCTACTACCGGCGCTTCGTGTCGGGGAGCGCGATCAACCTCCCGGGCTCCCACGCAGTGTTCCCGCTGCTCCGCGAGGCCGAGCAGCTCGTGCAGCTCCGCCTGGAGGCGAGGCTCGCAGAAGAAGCCGCGAAGGCCGAGGCGGAGGCGGCGGCCAAGCGGGAGATCGCCGAAGCAGCGGCGGCGGCCGAGGAGGCCCGGGCCGCAGAGGAGCGGGCGGCCCGCGCGGCGGAGGATCGGGATACGCTCCCGGCGGATGAGGCCCCAACGCCGGTGGCTGCGCCGAAGGCGTCCCCCAAGCCCGCGCCGCGGAAGGTGACGCCGGCGCCGACGAGCCAGCCGGCCCAGGCATCTCCGCCCTCCGCCGTCGACCCCGACGAGCCGGTGGACGAGTTTTGAGCGCGCTGGGAGCGATCAGCGGCGTTCGCTCGCCGCCGGCTTTCAGCCTTCGGGAAGCTCCTCATGAGCGTCGGGCGGGAGGGGCTGGCGCAGCGTCGCCGGCCGATTTCTCGACATCATATCGAAATAGTCTAAAAGACAGGGTGGCGGTACCGTTTCTACTGGAGGTTCCATGCGGGGATTGAGCTGGGTCGTGGCGGGCTTGTTGTTGACGGCGGGCTTCTCGGCGTCGGCGGAGGAGATCATCGAGTACGAGCAACATACCGAGCTCGACTTCGATGAGGACACCATCCAGGGCGATCTCACCAGGCCCGACGGGGAGCTGGTGGACGCCAAGCGGAGGGTCACCCACTCCAACCTCGTGAAGGTGCGCGAGAGCTTCCGCGACCAGGTCCTCGAGTCGGTGGGCGAGCTTTAATCGAAGCAGTGTACGAGGCGAGGCCGATGGCCCGCCGCCGAAGATTGGAAGGAGCGAGGCGATGGCCGTTCCACTTACATTGCGCGTCTATCGAGGCGCCGAGCTCGTCGCGACCCGGGAGTTCCATCGCGACATCATCAAGATCGGCCGACTCGCCACGGCGCATCTCTCGGTGGACGATCCCCGGGTCTCCCGGATCCACGCCGTGATCGAGGTCGGCGCCGGCGGCTTCGCCGTCATCGATATGGGCTCGGTGGAGGGGACCTTCGTCAACGGCAGGCGGATCAGCAAGGCCACCCTCTCGTCGGGCGACTCCATCGTGGTCGGCGACACCCGCATCGAGCTGCTGGTGGGCGAGGCCTCGATGCACGAGGCGCCCCCCGCCCCAGCGGAGGTCGTCACATCCGCGCCTGCCGCCGCAGCAGGGGGCGCTCCCGCCCCTGTACCATTGGCCGTGGCTGGCGCGTCCGCCCCAGCGCCGGTTGCGGCCTCGGGCGCTCCCGCAAAGGCCGTCGCTGCGGGGGATGACTTGCCGGCTCCTGCGGCCGGAGCCGCGCCGCCCGAAGGATCCGCCGCTGGCTCAGGGGCGACGACACCTCCTGCTCCCGGTACGCCCGCCTGCGATCCGGCGGAGGTCGGGACGGGGGCGACCCCGGGGCCCGAGCCCCTCCTCGCCCAGGCGCCGGGGACGATCGGCCACGAGTCCCGGGCGGCGGGGACAGCGCAGGCCGGCGCCTCGGGCCGGCTCCCTCGAGGCTTCAGCCGACCGATCCCGTGGCCGCGAGACGCAGTCGGCCACGATCTCGCCCTGGACCTGCGCTTCTTCTGGGGTGACAAGCAGCTCGGCGCGGGCAGCTTCAGTGACGACGAGCTCGTCACGGTGGGCGACGACGAAGCGGCGAGCTTCATCCTGGAGGCGGGGAACCTCCCCAAGCAGCCATTCCCGCTGGCGGCCAGAGTGGACGGGAGCTGGCAGCTCCGCTTCGGTCCATCGATGGACGGCGAGCTGATCCGCGACGGGAAGGTGGAGAAGCTCGCGGAGCTGGTGCGCTTGCGCAAGGCCCGGCCGGTGGGCGAGGGCGGCCTGATGGAGGTGGAGATCCCCGAGGACGGCGCCGCCTGGGTCGACCTCGGGAACATCCGCGCCGAGCTCTGCTTCCGCCCGAAGACCAAGCCGATCGTGATCCCGCTGGCGCAGCGCGTCGACTACGCCTTCATGAACCTCTTCCTCGTGGTCTTCGCGCTCTTCGCAGGCGGGATCATCGCCTTCAGCAACGCGCCCAAGGGGGTCGACGTCACCGCCGACGATCTCTTCACGAATCAGGCGCGGCTGACCCGGCTCCTGCTGATGCCGCCGGAGCCGCGGCAGAATCCCTTCCTGGAGCGGCTCAAGCTGCAAGCGCCGGACGGCGAGACGGTGAAGGCGCCGAACACCGAAGGAAAGATGGGCAAGTCGGACGCCCCCGAGCGCGCGACCCGCTCCGCGCCCCGGGCGATCAAGCCGGACGACAAGGAGATCGTGAAGAACCAGGGGATCCTCGCGATGCTCGGCAGCGGCTCGAACTCGGGGCTCTCGACGATCTTCGGCAAGGAAGGTCTGGGCGGAGATCTCAAGGGTGCCATCGGCGGGATCACCGGCGCCGTCGGTGACGCCCACGGCTTCGGCGGCCTCGGCCTCAAGGGCACGGGCCTGGGCGGCGGCGGCGTCGGCACGACGGTGGGGGTCGGCGCCATCGGCACCAAGGGCCGCGGCGGCGGGGTGGGCGACTACGGCAAGGGCGCCGGCGGCCTGGGGAAGAAGGCCAGCTCCGAGGTCACCATCGACACCTCCTCGGTGCTGGTGGTCGGCTACGATCGGGAGCTGGTGCGGCGGGTGGTGCAATCCCATCACTCCCAGCTCCGCTACTGCTTCGAGAACGAGCTGATCCGCAATCCCAAGCTCGGCGGCAGGGTCCTAGTGAAGTGGGTCATCACCGGCGATGGATCGGTGTCCAACGCCTCGGTGGCCGCGACCACGATGAACAACAGCAAGGCCGAGAGCTGCATGGTCTCTCGGGTGCGGAGCTGGAAGTTCCCGCCGCCGAAGGGCGGGGGCATCGCCTCCATCTCGTACCCCTTCGTCTTCCGCTCCGCGGGAGATTGATGGCGCCGCCGCGGATCGAGCCGATCCGCGGCTGGCAGGCGATTGCTTCCGGTGGGTCGACCGTTATATAGGCGGCCGACCAACGGGAATTTCAGGCTCCTCGCGACCGCTTTTCCCCTTAGCGATGAGGCGCCTCTTCGCCCCAAGACGAGACTCGATGACATCCGCAGCCGCTCGACCCGACGACCTCGGGATCCCCGCCTTGGGGGTCCCGGGCTTTGCCTACCCCGACCTCCATGATCCCGCCGGCCTGGCGCGGCTCCATCGGAGCTTCCTCGCCGAGCTGGAGGCGGCCGATCCTGCCCTCGCCGCGCGCTTCGAGGCCCATCGCCTCGCCGGCGGCGAAGAGGGAGCGGCGGCGTCCGATCTGCTGATCGAGGTGGCGGAGCACGTGGGCGCCTTCGTGGCGCGGCTCTTCGGCGTGGACGGAGAGCGCAGCGCGCAGCGGGAGGCGGCGGGTTGGGAGGGGCCGGTCTTCCGCTTCAAGGGCGAGTTCATGACGAAGCGGGTCTTTCGCCGCGGCGCCCCCGACCGGCCGGAGGCCACGGACTTCGCCGAGTTGGATCGCGCCGCCCGCGCGGTCCTGACGGGCATCGCCCCGGGTTGCCTCACGGCGGACGATCCGGAGCGCGCCTTGGCGGTGGTGGTCTGCGAGCTCCTCGATCTGCAGAAGCTCTACGATCGCCGGCCAGCACCAGCACCAGACGATGTGCCCGCCGACTTCACTGATCGTTGCGAGGCGATCCGTGACGTGGCGAGCGCCGATCAGCTGCTGGTGTCGCTCCTCGACGGCGGCGCCGGAGGGGCGGGGATCGAGGCGGACGGCCAGCTCGTACGCAACGTCCTCTCGCTCCTGGATCGCTGGTCTTTCGTGCGCTCGCTCCATCCGGAGGGCCAGAGGCAGATCCATGGCTGGGTGAGCTACAGGCTGCCGAAGAAGACGTCCTACGAGGAGCTGGTGCAGGTGCGCCACCCGCTGCCCCTGATCCCGGAGGCGATGGCGACAGCCCATCCGCGGCGCAGGGACGGCTTCGGCCTCAACGATGACGGCGCCACCCGCCGGCAGATCCGCGCCGAGGCGGATTACTGCCTCATCTGCCATCAGCGGGGGAAGGACTCCTGCTCAACCGGCCTCCACGACAAGGCGGGCGGCTTCAAGAAGAACCCGCTGGGGATCGATCTCCACGGCTGCCCGCTGGACGAGCACATCTCCGAGCAGCACGCCCTCGCCGCGAGGGGCGACGCCATCGCCGCCCTGGCGATGATCTCGATCAACAACCCGATGTCGCCGGGGACGGGCCATCGGATCTGCAACGACTGCATGAAGGGCTGTATCTTTCAGACCCAGGAGCCGGTGAACACCCCGCTGGTGGAGACCTCGAATCTGCGCGAGGTCCTCTCGATGCCCTGGGGCTTCGAGATCTGGTCCCTGCTCACCCGCTGGAATCCGGTGAACGTGCGGCTGCCCTTCGCCAAGCCCTTCAACGGCAGGAAGGCCTTGGTGGTGGGCCTCGGCCCCGCCGGCTACACCCTGGCGCATCACCTGGTGAACGAGGGCTTCGGCGTGGTGGCCGTGGACGGCCTCAAGCTCGAGCCGCTGCCGGAGCGCTTCCTGAAGCGGCCGGTGCGGGACTTCGCCGAGCTCTGCGACGATCTCGATCAGCGGGTGGTCAACGGCTTCGGCGGGGTCTCCGAGTACGGGATCACCGTCCGCTGGGATAAGAACTTCCTCACGGCGCTCTACGTGAACCTGGCCAGGCGCCGGGGCTTCGTGGCCTACGGCGGCATCCGTTTCGGCGGGACCCTCACCGCCGAGGACGCCTGGGAGCTGGGCTTCGATCACGTGGCCATCGCCGCCGGCGCGGGCCGCCCCACCCTGGTGCGGATGAAGAACGGCCTCCTCCGGGGGATCCGCCAGGCCTCCGACTTCCTGATGGCGCTCCAGCTCACCGGCGCGTTCAAGCGCGACTCCCTGGCGGCGCTGCAGGTGCGGCTGCCGGCGGTGGTGATCGGCGGCGGCCTCACCGGCGTCGACGCCGCCACCGAGCTGGCCGCCTACTATCCGGTACAGGTGGAGCGGACCCTGGATCGCTGGGAGGCGTTGGAGGCGGAGCTGGGGCCGTCAGCCCTGGCGACCCTGGACGCGGAGGAGCGGGAGGTCCTCGCCGAGTTCCTGGAGCACGGCAGGGCCGTCCGCGCCGAGCGGCGTAGAGCCGCGGCCGCCGGGGAGAAGGCCGACCTCGCGTCGCTGGTCGATGGCTGGGGTGGCGTGAGCCTCGTCTACCGCAAGCGCCTCCAGGACGCCCCGGCCTATCGCCTCAACCACGAGGAGGTGGAGAAGGGGATGGAGGAGGGGATCCGCTTCGTGGAGTGCATGGATCCGCGGGAGGCCCTCGAAGACGAGTTCGGCGCGGTGCGGGCTCTGCGCTTCGAGCGCCAGCGCCTCGCCGACGGCAGGTGGGAGGGGAGCGGCGAGGTGGTCGAGCTGCCGGCCCGCACCGTCTGCGTCGCGGCGGGGACCGCGCCGAACGTCACCTACGAGCGGGAGTACGGCGGCTCCTTCCGCCTGGACGAGCGGGGCCAGTATTTCCAGGGGCATACCGCCGTGCGGAACGCCGACGGCACCTTGAGCCTGCAGGAGGCGGCGCCGCATCGCGATCTCTCTGCCGACGCGGGTTTCTTCACCTCCTACCTCTCGGAGGACCGGACACGCTGTGTGTCGTTCTACGGCGACAATCACCCACAGTACGCGGGATCGGTCGTGAAGGCGATGGCCTCCGCCAAGGACGGCCACGCCTTCGTGGTGGATCTCTTCCGCGACGAGCTGGCCGCCCTGCGCCTCGAGGAGCAGCCCCTGCGGGATCATGCCTGGGACGCCTTCCGCGCCAGGATCGACGACGCCATGCGGGCGAAGGTGGTGGAGGTCCGGCGCCTGACCCCGACCATCGTGGAGGTGATCGTCCGGGCGCCGCTGGCGGCCTCCCATTTTCACCCCGGCCAGTTCTACCGGCTGCAGGGCTTCGAGAGCCTGGCGCCGGTGGTGGACGGGACCCGCCTCCTCACCGAGGGACTCGCCCTCACCGGCGCCTGGGTGGATAAGGAGCGGGGCCTGCTCTCGCTGATCGTCCTGGAGATGGGCGGCTCCTCCCGGCTGATCGCGACCCTGCGCCCTGGCGACGAGGTGGTCTGCATGGGCCCCACCGGCGCCCCCACCGAGATTCCCAAGGGCGAGAGCGTGCTCCTGGCAGGCGGCGGCCTGGGCAACGCCGTGCTCTTCTCCATCGCCAAGGCCCTGAAGGAGAACGGCAACCGCGTCCTCTACTTCGCCGGCTACAAGAACCCGATCGATCTCTTCAAGCAGGCGGAGATCGAGGAGGCCACCGATCAGGTGATCTGGGCCACCGATCGCGATCCCGCCATCGCGCCGCGGCGGGCGCAGGATCGCTCCTTCGTCGGCAACATCTGCGAGGCGATGCTCGCCTATCACCGCGGCGACCTCGGCGAGGCCCTGGTCCCGCTGGGCGACGTCGATCGGATCATCGCCATCGGCTCCGATCGGATGATGGCGGCGGTGAAGGCGCTGCGAAAGGGCGCCCTCGCGCCGGTGCTCAAGGTGCAGCATCAGGCGCTGGGTTCGATCAACTCCCCCATGCAGTGCATGATGAAGGAGATCTGCGCCCAATGCCTCCAGCGGCAGATCGGCCCCGACGGCACGGAGCGGATCGTCTTCACCTGCATGAACCAGGATCAGAAGCTGGACGAGGTAGACTTCCCCTTCCTCGCCTCGAGGTTGAAGACCAACGGGATGCAGGAGAAGCTCTCCAACCTCTGGTTGGATCGCTGCCTGCGCAACTCCAAGCTGGAGAGGATCTGACGGATTGCGGGGATCCCCCATCAGCGTCGAGGGAGAGGCCGTGGTGCAGGGGGGGCGCTACGCCTTCGCGGCCGACGACGGCTTCCGCGTGGTCTTCCGCCCTACGAATCGAGGCCGCGGCTTCGCGCTCTTCGCCCTGGCGTCGCTGGTCATCATCGGCTTCACCTTGCGGCTGCTGCTCCGGGAGCCTCGCTTCGATCCGCTGGCCTGGGGCATCGCCGGCCTGTTGGACTTCGCGGCGATCTTCTCGCTCCACATCGTGCGGCGGGCGCTGGCCACGGGCCGCCTGATCGTCGACGGCGCCGAGGCCCGGATCTTCCTCTCGGGGGGCGCCGAGGTGCGCTTCGATCGGCTGCGCTCGCTCCACGTGGTCCGCCAGGGCGCGATCGCCCACCTCTGCCTGCTCCACGAAGAGGGGATGATCCGGGTGGGGCCGCGCCCCGTCGACGAGATCGAGCGGGCCGCCGCCGCGGTCTCCCGGATCGTCGGGCTCCCCGAGTCGTCGGCGCCCGCCAGTTGAGAGGCAGGCGGTAGCGCCTCTTACGCGTAGCGCGAAGGAGACGATCGCCCCCGCGTCGCGTGGGGGACGCTCCTGGATGGGCTCGCCGCTTCAGCGGCGCACGGGGTGTTTGGCGAGCTTGCGCTGGAGGGAGCGGCGGTGGAGGCCGAGGGCCTTGGCTGCCTGGGAGACGTTGCCGCCACAGGATTGGAGGACTCGGTTGATGTGCTCCCACTCCACCCGCGCCAGGCTGGGGACCTCCCCCGCCTCGGGTGTCTCCTCGGAGGTCTCCGCACCACCTTGGAGGGCCGCCACGATCTGATCGGCGTCGGCTGGCTTGGAGAGGTAGTCCACCGCGCCGAGCCTCGTCGCGGTGAGGGCGGTGGCGATGCTCCCATAGCCGGTGAGGACCAGGATCCTCGTGGTGGGATCGATCTCGATCAGCGCGCGGACCACGTCGAGGCCGGAGAGCCCGGGCATTCGCAGATCGACGATGGCCTGCTCGGGGCTGTCCGCCGCTGCCAGGCGCAGGGCCTCCTCGCCATTCGCCGCCAGGCGGGTGTCGAAGCCTCGCTCGCCGAGGGCCCTGGCCAGGCGTGAGCGGAAGGCCTCGTCGTCGTCGACGATCAGCACGCTGCGCGGATGGCTCATATCGCCTCCGCGGTGGCCTGCCCCTCGGGCTCTCTGGCGGAGGGGAGGCTCAAGGTGAAGGTCGATCCCACTCCGGGGCGCGACTCGACCTCGAGGGAGCCGCCGCAATGATCGGCCAGGGCGCGGACGAGGAAGAGGCCGAGGCCCATGCCGTGGCCCGGAGCCTTGGTGGTGAAGAAGGGTTCGCCGAGACGCTCGAGCTGCTCCGGCGGGATCCCCGGGCCTGGATTCCGGACGTGGAAGCACATCCGATCGCCGGCTCCTTCCACCCGGAGCTCCACCGGTCCCGCTCCGCCGGTGGCGTCGAGGCCGTTGCGGACGAGGTTGGCCAGGGCATGGACCAGCGCTCTGGGAGGCGCGGTTACATGGAGGAGAGGCGAGGGCTCCTGGATGTGCAGCGCGCGCTCGGCGGAGCCCAGCTCCCCTTCGAGCCTCCGCAGGATCTCGGAGGCGGGGAGCCGGGCTTCGCGCTCGGCCCGGCTCTCTCCGGCGTCGGCGGCGAGGCGATCGAGGATCGCGCGGCAGCGCTCGGCCTGCTCGCGGAGGAGCCTCGCGTCGTCCCGGAGGGCGTCGGAATCCAGGGGCCTTCCCGCGGCGCGCTCCAACTCGCCCGAGACGATGGCGATGGTGCCGAGGGGGGTGCCGAGCTCGTGGGCGGCGCCAGCGGCGAGGGTGCTCAGAGAGGCGAGCTTCTCGGCACGGGCCGCGATCCGCTGCAGCTCGGAGAGCTCGCGCTCGCGGCGCTCGAGGGCGCGGGCCACCTTGGCCACGAAGTAGCCCACGAAGCCCGCTGCCAGGGTGTAGGAGATCCACATGCCCTGGAGGTGGGCGGAGAAGTCGGAGCCATGGTGGGCGTGGGGATCGCCGTCGCCGGAGAGGAGGAAGAGGCTGGCGAAGCCCGCGCTGGTGATGGCCGAGAGCAGGAGGGAGCCGCGGGTGTCCAGGAGGAGGGCGGCCAGGGCGACGTGGACCAGGTAGAAGACGGAGAAGGGGTTGGCCGGGCCGCCGGAGAGGAGGAGGAGGCCGGTGAGGATGCCCGTATCCACCACCAGGACGCCAGCCAGCAGCAGCGGGTGGGAGGGCTCCACGCTGCGGATCTTCCAGAGGAGCGCTGCGTTGGTGGAGAAGGTGAGGGCGATGAGCGCGACGATCCATCCGAGCTCGGCAGGGGCGCCGAGCCAGACCGAGCCCAGCGCCAGCACCCCGAGCTGGCAGAGGCCGGCCCCCCATCGAAGCCGCACCAGCCAGGCCAGCCCCAGGGAAGGGGCAGAGGCGACGGCGCGAGGCGCGGCGCGGCTGCTGATGGTATGAGAGGCGCGGCCCGGGCGCGGCTCTCGGCCTTCGTAGCCTCTACCAGGGGCGACCCCACCCTGGGCGAAGCTGACGTCTTCTATCATACCTTGAGTGAATGAACCTCCCGGCGCTCCATCGCCTCTGGCGCGCGGCGTCCGCGAACCCTCAGAAGTCATAGGCGACGCCCGCTCCGAAGATCGGCCCTTCGACATGCCTCCCATCTAATGCGTTGAAGACCGGCAGTCGAGCCGAGCCGTAGAGCATCACGTCGGTGAGGGGGCTGTAGAGGAGCTCCGCCGTGCCGAAGGCGATCCAGCCGCCGGAGTCCGGAGAGCGCTCGCCGCCCTCGACGGTCTTATCCTCGATCCGCGCGTCGAAGCCGCCGCGCAGGCCGAGGGAGGGACGCAGCTGGTATTGGAGCGCCGACGTCAGACCCAGCGACCGGCTCGCCCGGATGCCCTCGATCCCTTCGGTGGGGAGGGTGAAGTTGCCGCTGGCGTAGACGGACCAGGGAAAGTCGAAGAACGCGTAGGCAAGGCCCACGGCCGGATCGAAGGAGCCGGCGCCGGATTGGAGCTCGAGGGGGAGGAGATCGCCCCCTGTCCCGCGCTGGAGGGGGGAGGTGGGAAAGCGCATCCCCGCCAGGAGGGAGACGAGGTGCCGCGGCGCGAACTCGCGATCCTGGAGGACGAAGAAGCGGGCGTGGAGCTCGAGGTCGCCCACGCCGGTGGCGGTGTGGCGGGCGAGGTTGACGTACTCGATCTCCCGCCGCAGCAGCGGCAGGCTCGCGAGGAGGAAGATCCTGTCGGTGGGGGCCCACGCCAGGCGGGCATCCAGGCGCTGCTCCGACAGGCTCATCTCGTTGAGCCTAGCGATACCCACCGTGTCGGTGCGATGCCGCGCCTCCAGCGACGCCCGCAACCGGTTCTGGAAGGGCTTCTCGGCGCCCATGGCGGTGAGGGTGGGATCCCCGCAGCTGCAGACGGCGCAGGCCAGGGCAGGGCGGGGCGTCAGCCAGAGCAGGGCGATGGCCATCCCGATCAGGAGGATCGACGCGGCGCTGCCGGCGCCCAGGTAGAGATCGCCCATGCTGCGAACGGGAGCCCAACCTCCCAGGGGAGCCGTGGGCGAGACGGGGAGCCTTGGCGTCGGCTCGCCTCCGCCTCGCCGGATGGGACGACGACCGAGGCTCACGGCATCTGTACCTTGAGGGAGTCGCGGAGGCGGAGCAGGAAGGTGGTGCCGATGGCCTCCGAGAGATCGGCGCTGGTGTCGAGGGGGAGGTCGTCGAACCAATGGTCACCCGACTTGCCGAGGGAGAAGGACGCCTCGAGCTCGCCGCTGCCTCCGAGCTCCAGCTGGGGGAAGATCAGGTCGATCTCGAAGGACTCGGCGGAGTCGATCTGGAAGGCCACGGCCGCGGAGCCGTCGGCGGGCTCGAAGAGGCCTTCGAGGTAGAGGGTCTTGCCCTCCATGGAGACGTCTTCGGGGAGCCCCGCCGCGTCGTGATCCGCGGCGAAGGCGGCGTAGCGCAGGCCGCAGTAGTCCCCGGGGGGCGGCTCCATGGTGCCGACGTGGATCCGCTCTCCGGCCGGTGCGAGCAGCGACTCCACCACGGGGATCCCGAGCTGCACGGGGCTCGACATGGAGTGGGCGTGGGCGTCCGCCACGATCAGCCGCCGCAGCCGCTCCCCCCACGTGAGGTGATGGTGGTCGTGATCGAGGCAGGCGAGGAGGCCGACGCTGCCCGTGGCCAGGTAGGCCTTGGTGAGGACGATCCGATGTCCCTGGTTGGTTTCGAAGGTGCGGACCCCCTCGACCACCGCCGGCGAGGAGGGCGAGGCGATGGCGACGTCGACCTCGATGCCGGGATCGTCAGAGGAAGAGCAGGAGGCGAGCACCACCGAGACGGCGGCGATGCGAAGCAGCTTGGACATCTTTCTTCTCCGAAAGAAGGGAGGATCACCGTGTGCGATCCGTCCGGTCCTTCTAGCCATCGCCTGTCGTCCGGGGAATGCGGCAAGTTGTCGCGCCTCCTGGCCGCTGGATCGGAGGCGTTCTCCTCGGGAGCGGAGGGCGCCTCCAGCGCTGCCGACCCATGACAGGCGTGACCTCCTTCTCTCCGCGAGGTAGCTCTCAGAGCGCCGCATCTCATGGCGGGCTACCGAGGTCGTAGGACACACGCGGCTCCGAGTCTTCGAAGCGTCGCATGTCTTGACGCGGATTGGCGGCGGTGCCTACGTTCCGGCCTCCGTTTGGAGGTGCCGTGAGATCCGTTGCCATGCTGGTCCTGGGGCTCCTCCTCCCGTCGCTTCCTCTCGCCGCAGGAGCTCTCGTGCCCCGGAAGTCTGCCGCCGCCACGCCCCATGTCGCGTCCCCCAAGCGCCCCCGATCGGCCCGGCCTCGCCCTCTGGATCCCAAGGTCTTCGAGGTGGTGGAGCATACGCTCGCCAACGGGTTGAAGGTGCGGTTGGTGGCGAGCCACGGCCTGCCCACCGTGAGTTATTATACATTCTACCGAGCGGGATCCCGCGATGAGCGGCCGGGGATCACGGGGATCGCGCACCTCTTCGAACACATGATGTTCAACGGCGCGAAGAAGTACGGGCCCAAGCAATTCGATCGGGTCCTGGAGAGCGCCGGCGGCAGCTCGAACGCCTACACCTCGAATGACATGACCGCCTACTACGAGGACTTCGCCTCGGACTCGTTGGAGACGGTGATCGACCTGGAGTCGGATCGGATGCGCTCGCTGGCGATCACGCCGGAGACGTTGGAGAGCGAGCGGGAGGTGGTGAAGGAGGAGCGCCGCTTCCGGGTGGACAACGATGTGGTCGGGATGCTCGACGAGGCGCTGTCTGCCGCGATCTGGAAGGCGCATCCCTACCATTGGCCGGTGATCGGCTGGATGGGGGACATCGAGGCGATCACCCGGGAGGACGCGCTGTCCTTCTTCCGCACCTATTACGCGCCGAACAACGCCACCATCGTGGCGGTGGGGGATCTCGATCCCGCCCGGACCATCGCCCTGATCGAACGCCATTACGGCGATATCCCCGCCGGGCCGCCGGTGCCCGGGGTGGTGGACAGCGAGCCGTCGCCGAACGGCGAGCGTCGGGTGGAGGTGGTCTACCCCAGCCAGGCGCCTGCCTTGATGATCGGCTATCGCGTGAGCGCGGCGCGCGACGAAGACACCTTCGTCCTCGATCTCATCCAGACCGCGCTGGCCATGGGGGAGTCGTCCCGCCTTACGCGGCGGCTGGTCTACGAGGAGGAGTTGGCCACCCACGTCACGGTGGACTTCGGCTGGAGGATCGATCCGAGCGCCTTCGTGATCTTCGCCGAGCTGCCGCCAGGGGGCGATCCGCGGAAGGTGGAGGCGGTCGTCTACCAGGAGCTGGAGAAGATCGCGGCGGAGGGGATCTCCGATCTGGAGCTGCAGCGCGGAAAGAACATCCTCCGCTCCCACTTCTTGGACGAGATCGCGACCCACAACGGCAGGGCCCACGCCATCGGCTACTACGAGCTGCTCCTGGGCGATTGGAGGGAGACCACCCGGACCCTGGAGCGCTACGGCAAAGTGAAGAACGCCGACATCAAGCGGGTGGCGGCGAGCTACTTCACCTCGCTCAACCGCTCGGTGGCGACCCTGGACCCTCGCGGTCCGGAGAGCGCTGCTACGAAGGCCTCTTCGAAGTCTAAGACGAAGTAGGAGAATGGCATGTCCCGCCGGTGGCAGCCGCTTCGTCGATCTCCGTCCGCCGGCCCTCCCGTCCGCGGCCCTGGCCGCTGCAGGCGCCGGCCCCTCCTCTCATCCACCCCCACCCTCCTGGCACTCGCGATGACCCTCCTCTCCTCCCAGGCCCTGGCCGCCTCCGCCGCCCCGGTTCGACTCCCGCCCCATGAGGAGCATCGCCTGGACAACGGCATGCGGGTGCTGATCGCCCTCCGCCATGAGCTGCCCCTCGCCTGCGTGGAGCTGCTGATCGAGACCGGCGCCGCGGACGATCCGTCGGGCAAGGCCGGCCTCGCCTCCTTCACCGCGGGCCTGCTGCGACGGGGTACCACCAGCCGGGACGCCGATTCGATCGATGGCGCCATCGAGTTCGTCGGAGGCCACCTGGACACGGGCGCCGGCGCGGACGCCAGCTATGTCACCTCCAGCGTCACCAGCGAGCACCTGGATCTGGCGGTGGAGATCGTGGCGGACGTCGCCCTCCACCCCTCGTTTCCGAAGGAGGAGTTCCGGGCACAGCAGCGCCGGGTGATCGCCTCCCTCGCCCAATCGCTGGACGATCCGGGGACGGTGGCGGATCGGGCGATGCTGGGGGCGCTCCTCCCTGCCGATCATCCCTACGCCGCCCCTGCCGACGGCAGGCGGGAGACGGTGGGCGCCTTCCGCCTGGAGGACGTGCGCCGCTTCCACGCCAGGCAGTTCGCGCCGGCGCGGGCCACCCTCTTCGTGGTGGGCGACGTGGATCCCAAGGAGGTGCTGGCCCTGGCGAAGCGCCACTTCGGCGCCTGGTCCACCGTGGCGCCGCCTCGGGTGGAGATCCCCGCTCCGCCGGCGCTGGCCCGGAACCGCATCCTGATCGTCCACAAGGCCAAGGCGACCCAGGTGCAGATCCGCTTCGTCGCCGCCGCCTTCCGACAGAGGACCGATCCTGCGTACTTTCCCACCGTGGTGGCGAACGGCGCCTTCGGCGGCGGCTTCACCAGCAGGCTGGTGGACGAGATCCGGGTGAACCGCGGCCTCTCCTACTCGGTGGGGACCCGCCTCTCCCAGCTGCGGGGCGCGGGCTTCTACACCTTCCGATCCTTCACCAAGAACGAGACGGTGGGCGAGCTCCTCGGCGTGGCGCTGGAGCAGGCGAAGCGGGCCCGGGAGGGCGGCTTCGACCCCGCTGAGATCGAGCGCTCCAAGAGCTACCTCTCGGGGCTCTACCCGCTGCGGCTGGAGACCAACGATCAGATCGCGTCGGCCTTCGCCGAGCGCAGCCTCTACGATCTGCCGGAGGATTGGGTCGAGACCTACCGCGCGAAGCTGGTGGGCGCGGACGTCAAGGCCATCGATCAGGCGGCGCGGAGCTGGTTCTTCGCCCGGCCCTTCGCCGTGGTCCTGGTCGGCGATCGCGCGGCGATCGAGAAGGGACTCGCCGCAGCCCGCCTCCGCGGCGACGTCCAGGTCGTGTCGATCGACGAGATCGAGTAGCCATCCTTCGCACGCATCGTGCGCGTGAGATGATCGCCCCCACGCTGCGCGAGGGCGATCTTGTCACAGGCTCCGATCCTCGAGATCAATCCCGTCGGCGTCGACGCGCCGCCAGCCAGGGGGCGGCGGCGAGGAGGGCGCCGGCGCCGGCGATCCCCGCAGACGACGAACAACCCGAAGCGTCGGAGCCGCCGGAGCTGCCCCGGGAGGGGTCCCGAAGATCGGAGGAGGGGATGTTCCCCCCCGACTTCTTCATGTGGCCGGCGATCTTCTGCGCGATGGCGGAGCGGGCCTGGAGGAGCTGCTCCGGCGTGATGTCGCCGGCGCTCCATGCGTGGGGAAAGAGATCCTTCGCCGCGGCCTTGGCCGCCTTGCTGTCGAAGGCGTCCAGGATGGCCAGGTACTCGTAGTCCTCTATGCCGTCGCGGATCTGCTTCATCCGAATCGACTCCACCGGGATGTGGGTGCTGCCGCCGATCTTGTCGGGGCGACCGGGGTAGAGGAGGGTGCCGTCGCCGTTGCCGGTGAAGTCGTATTGATCGACCCAGGGATCGCCCTTGGTCACGAAGGCGTAGGCCGAGTCCCAGTAGAGCTCGCCGGTGAAGCCGTAGTTGAAGGCGACCCAGGGCATCGCGCGGTTGCGCAGGGCCGTGTGGTCGATGACCAGGCTGGGCCAGCCCGCAAGATCCGGATCGCCGCCGTACTCGCCGCTCACCGTGTTGCCGCAGCCGTGGCTCATGCACGAGGAGTAGATCCACACGGTCTTCCCCTCCGCCCTCGCCTTGCGATAGTCGGCGGACTGATCGCCGGCGTACTCGCCGTTCTTCCCCTCCACGAAGTTCACCACCGGGACGATGATGTCGGTGGACTCGTAGAGGCCGTGGCTCTTCAGATGCGCCACGGTCGTGGTCACCAGCGATCGCAGCTTGGGATCGCCGCCGTGGACCCGGGCCTGCCGTGGCCCGATGTCGCTCCAGGCACAGGTCAGGGGCGGCTCGTCGCAGGTGTAGTCGAAGAGCTTGTTGAACCAGCCCTTCTCCTTGAAGTGGCGGGCCCAGGCCGCGTAGTCCTCGGACTGGGGATCGCGCTGCCAGACCTCCACGGAGGTGAGCGCCGCGCCGGAGAGCCGGGTCGGTGCGCTGCCGTCGAGGAGCGGGCCGTACGCCCGATCGTAGCGGGAGAAATCGACGGCGCCGCCGCTGCCGGGGACAGGCGCGCCAGCCACCGCCGAGAAGGAGATGCGGTTGTCGAGGCCCGCGACGCCGTAGAGCTGGCGGAGGCGATCGAACTCCGCCTCGTCGCCGCTGCACCAGGCCTCGCCGTGGTGACCCTGGCAGGTGCCGTTCCAGGTGAGGCCGAAGGAGGTGTCGTAGCTGGGCGTCGAGGGGAGCTCGAAGGGGAAGACCTCCAGCTCGATGGGCAGGGACTCGTGGAAGCTCCCGTCGCCTGTCACCTCCAGCGAGCCCTTGTACGAGCCGGCCTTGGTCCCCCGCGGCACGTGGACGTCGACCCAGATGGTGCGGATCTCTCCTGCGGGTACATCGAAGGGGAAGGCGTTGCGCTTCTCGCCGACGAAGGGATCGACGTCGGGGATCAGCGGATCGGGGATCGCCCCACCCATGCCGTTGTCGTCCGAGAGGGTCCGCACGTGCATGTAGCCCGCGCGGTAGAGGACGATGTTGGAAGAGGAGATGGTCGAGGGGCCGCGGAGGTCGGAGATCGTGGCGCTGACGCCGCTGAGACCGGAGCTGCCACCGGCGACGACGGCCTGGAAGCCCTCCATCTCGTTGGCAGCGGCGCCGATGCGCGCCTTGGCCTCGGCAGGGGGAGCATCGTTGGGCCTGAGCTTCACCAGGGTGTGGGTCGCGGTGACCGCTGCCGCCGACGCGGTGGCCGGGCCGGCGAGGAGCCCGAGGAGGGCGGTGGTGGCGGCAGTCACCAGGGGAGTTCGAAACGACACGGGGGATGCCTCCTACCCGACAGCTCCCCAAGGGGGAGGTCGAGTGGTTGGGGGAGTCGCTTTGGGCGGCCCATCCAACCCGATCGGGGGGCGGCCTCTTCCCCCCCCGAGCCGTCGTCGCGCCTCGGCTCGCTGGGCGGCCGGGCGAGCGTCGGAGGAGCCTCCTCTTACGCCACAGCGCAACGCGCCGCTCGCCACGCCCTCGGCCCGGGCAGCCTGGCAAGCGTCGGGAGGTAGAAATCCCCCTCCGCGACAGCGCAACGCGCTTCCCCCCGAGGGAGCCGGCCCGGCCTCGTGGCGCGCCCTCGATGAGGCGGGACGACGCCCCCAAACTCCGGTGGAGCGTTCCGCCCACAGGGAGGAGCGGCGTGAGCCATTCCCCGCGCGCTTCCCGTCGGAGCGGGGTCTGCCCTCCAACGGACGGCGAGCCCTCTCGCGTCCTGCACGAGCTCATCTACGGCTGCCGCGGGCGTCGGCACGGCGGACGCAAGGCAGGCTCAAAGTGAAGGGCGGGGGTCGCCGCGGCGCCTCCCGTCAGCGAAGCCTCTCGGCAGTCGCGCCTCCAAGCGGCGAGGCCAGGCGGGGGGCAGGCGCTCGCGCGCTCGGGAGGGGGGCGCGCGAGCCGCCATTTTTCATGGCGTCTCGACTGCGAAAGGCAAAGAGATGGCGCAGGCCGATGCGATCCTCAATCCCTTCGCGAGCCGCTCCACCTCCGTCGCCGCGAAGCTCGGCGTCCTCGGCGTCGGCGTCTTCGCCTTCACGATCTACGC
The DNA here is from genome assembly GCA_040391605.1 of Vulgatibacter incomptus. Classification (GTDB taxonomy): domain Bacteria; phylum Myxococcota; class Myxococcia; order Myxococcales; family Vulgatibacteraceae; genus Vulgatibacter; species Vulgatibacter incomptus_A. Next base: position 12,210 of record JBEBXK010000003.1, on the reverse strand, counting down.
GCTCCCCCAGTACATCTTCCCGATCCTCGAGCCGCTGCGGGTCGGCGTCCTCACCGCGGGGCTGATGGCGATGGGCCTCGCCTCCCGCTGGCTGCTGGGAGGCGCGCTGCCCACGGCGGGCGGCTGGCGGGGGCTGGGCCTCCTCGCCTTCGTCTCCGCCGCCTGGCTCTCCCTGCTGTGGAGCCTCGATCCGGCGGCGAGCCGCTGGGCCGCCACCGAGACCCTGAAAATGGGCCTGGTCTACCTCTCCGCCGCGAGCCTCCTCGACACCCCCGCGCGGCTGCGGAAGGTCGCCTGGGCCATCGCGCTGACAGGCTCCGTCCCGGCCTACTACGCCGTCTCCAACTCGCTGAGCGGCTTCGATCTCCTCGAGGGATATCGGGCCCGCTGGGTAGGCACCTTCTTCGATCCCAACCGCCTCGCAATGGCCTTGGTGATCTCCGGGATGCTCCTCCTCTCCCTATGGGGCAGGCTGCGGAGCTCCCTGGCCAAGGCGGTGGTCGGCGCCCTCATCGGCCTCCAGCTCTGGGCCGTGATCGTCACCTACAGCCGCGGCGCGGTGCTCGGCCTCGGGGTGGGGCTGCTGATCTTCATCCTCGCCGGCAGGGGCAATCGAACCCGCTCGGTGATGGTGGTGGGGGCGGTGGTCCTCGCGCTCCTCTCCCTGGCGCCGTCGCGGTTCTGGTCCCGCACCGAGACCATCGCCACCTATGAGGAGGATCTCTCCGCTCAGGGGCGCATCGACGCGTGGCGCACCGCGGGCAACATCCTCGCCCGGCGTCCGCTCACCGGCATAGGCGCCGCGGCCTTCACCTCGGCCTGGGCGACCTACGCGCCGGACGACGCCGGCCGCCACCCTTATGTGGCCCACAACCTCTTCCTCGAGGTGGCGGCGGAGCTCGGGATCCCGACCCTGCTGGGCTTCCTCGCCCTCCTCGCCGCCTGCCTGCGGGGCGCCTGGCTCGCCACGAGGCGGGACTCGCCCGTGCGCCTGGAGGCCCGAGGGATCCTCGCGGCGGGCGCCGGCTACCTCGTCTGCCAGATGTTCGCCGGCTTCGCGCTGAGCTTCTTCCTCTTCCTGCTGCTGGGGATGGCGACGGCCTGTGAGCGGATCGCCGCCAGCTCGCGTCGCGAGCGGCTCCAGCCGATTCGGGTGGAGGGGCCAGCGCTGCCAGCGGCGGCCGGGGATCCCATCATCCCCTTGCGCCGCTGATCTCGCACTTGACCCTGATCGTGATCCGCCACGGCTCGAGGCCCCGATGAGTCCCCGGACGATCCTCCACATGGTGAATATCCTCGGCGTCGGCGGGGCCGAGGGGCAGTTCGTGGAGCGGGTCCGCACCACCGACGCGCGCCGCTTTCGCTCGCTGGTCGCCGCGCTGGAATCCAAGGGCCCGCAGCTCCCCGCCCTGCGCGATCAAGGCCTCGAGCCGCGGGAGTTCCGGCTGGGACCCAGCCTCGCCCACGCCAAGACCTTGCAAACCATCGCCCGCCTCGCCGCCTGGATGCGCCGGGAGCGGGTGCAGCTCGTCCACGCCCAGGACTTCTACACCAACCTCCTGGCCGTCCCCGCCGCGCGCCTCGCCGGCGCCAAGGTGATCGTCAGCCGCCTCGATCTCGCCCATTGGCACGGCCCCCGCCGGCGCATGGCCCTGGGCTGGATCACCCGCCTCGCGGACAAGGTCCAGGTGAACGCCGACGCCATCGCGAGGCAGCTAGAAGCCGAGGAGGCGATCGACCCTCGAAAGATCGCCGTGGTCCGCAACGGGATCGATCTGGAGCGCTTCGACCGCCGCTCGCGGGAGCCGCTGCGATCGGCCCTGCCCGTTCCCGACGGCGCTGAAGTGGTGACGGTGGTGGCGAACCTCCATCCCATCAAGGGACAGGAGGACGTGGTGGCTGCGGTGGCCCACCTGGCGCCGCGCTTCCCCAGGCTCCACCTCGTCCTGGTAGGGGAGGGCGAGCGCCGCACCTCCATCCTCCGCTGCGCCAGGCGCCTGGGGGTCGCCGACAGGATCCACCTCCTGGGCCATCGCGCCGACGTCCCAGCGATCCTGGCGAGCAGCCGGATCCTGATCTCCTCGAGCTACGCCGAGGGACTCTCCAACTCCGTGATCGAGGGGATGGCCGCGGGCCTCGCCGTGATCGCCACCTCGGTGGGCGGAACCCCGGAGCTCATCGACGGGCGGCGGCGTGGGCTGCTGGTTCCGCCGCGTTCGCCGGCGCGGATCGCGGAGGCCGTGGCCAGGCTCCTACCCGATCCCGCCGGGCGGCGGACCCTGGGGGAGTCCGCCCGACGCTACGTGGAGCGCGAACTCGCCATCGGGACCATGGCCAGCGGCTTCGAGCGCCTCTACGAGGAGGTGCTCGGTCGCTGATTCGTGGGAGGAGTCGCTCCCTCCCGCAGAAAGAGGAATCGACGCTTTCTAGCGTTGGCTCGCCTTCGGCTCTCAGAGCCTGTGAAAAAGCCGCCCTTGCGCAAGGCGGGGCGGTTTTTTCACGCGCGCTGCGCGCTGCGGCTCCTTCTGACGTTCGCTCGCCTTCGGCTCTCAGAGCCTGTGAAAAAGCCGCCCTTGCGCGAGGCGGGGGCGGTTTTTTCACGCGCGCTGCGCGCTACGGCTCCTTCTGACGTTCGCTCGCCTTCGGCTCTCAGAGCCTGTGAAAAAGCCGCCCTTGCGCGAGGCGGGGGCGGTTTTTTCACGCGCGCTGCGCGCTACGGCTCCTTCTGACGTTCGCTCGCCTTCGGCTCTCAGGCCTCTGCCGTGGGCCGATCCTCCTCCTCTTCCTCCGCGACCTCCTTGACGGGGAGCTCCGTGGGCGGATGCGAGTGCACCACGTGGAGGCCGGCAGGCTGGCCGGGAGGCGGCTTATCGGCCGCCGCGGTGCTGGGACCTGCCGCGCTGCGGGGTGATTTGCTGAAGGCGACCGGCTCGCCCAGCTTGTGGATGAGGGTCTTGGGCCCCTGCTTGAAGACGGCGTCGATCTTGTCCTCGCGCACCGCCTGCACCAGCCCGAGGCCGAAGGTCGGATGCTCGATCACCTCGTCTTCGGCGAAGCGCTCCTTCGGCGAGTATCGACGGGCGGCGGAGAGATCGCGGCCTTCGAAGAGGGTCTCGAACGGAAGGGCCTCCGGCTTCTTCGCCCTCGTGGCTGTCGCCCGCGGCTTCTTGGCGGCAGCGTCGGTCTTCGCGGCCCTCTTCGTGCCGGGGACCGAAGCCCGATAGGCATGCTCGCCCATGCACGTGTTGCAGCGCACGCGCGCGATCTTAGTCTCCACCATGGCGACGATGGTATGGCCCAACAGCATCTTGCACTTGGTGCAATACGCGTCGACCTCGCCGCCCACTCGATGTCCGTTCACTCCACGCTCCACTTCGAGAAAGGGCGCGCACCATAAGGGATCGCGGCGCCCGGCACAATCGCGACGCCAGCGAAGCCCGCTTCCTTGACGGAAGCGCGGAGAGCGGAGTACCCCGAAGCTCTCATGCCTCCGTGCCTCCAGCGATCCATCCGCCCCACCCAGGCCACCATCGACCGCGCGGCGATCGCCCACAACCTCCGGTCGATTCGGGCCCTCGCCGGCGAGGCGGAGATCCTCGCGATGGTGAAGGCCGACGCCTATGGCCATGGCGCGGTGGGCTGCGCGGAGGTCCTGGTCCGAGAGGGGGTCGCCTTCCTCGGCGTCGGGCTGATCGAGGAGGGGTTGGAGCTGCGCGACGCCGGGATCGAGGCCGCGATCCTCGTCGTCGATGGGGCTTACGCCGAACGCTATGATCTGATGGTGGCCCATCGGCTGGTCCCGATGATCTTCCGTCAGGAGCAGCTCGAGGGACTGGCGGCGGCGGCGAGGGAGGCGGGGCTGCCTGCGGTGGCCCACCTCAAGATCGACACCGGTATGGGGCGGATCGGCATCCAACCCCACGATCTCTCCGCCTTCCTGGACGCCGCCCGCTCCGCCGGGGTCCGGCTCGAGGGCGTCGCCACCCACCTCGCGACGGCCGATCGGGAGGACCACCCCCTCACCGACATCCAGCTCACGACCTTCGACGCCGCGGTGGCCTCGATGCGTGCCCGAGGCTGCGCGCCTCGCTGGATCCACGCCGCCAACAGCGCCGGCCTCCTCGCCCGCCCCGACTCCCGGGGGACGCTGATCCGGCCGGGGATCCTGCTCTACGGCTGCCCTCCAGCCCCCTCGTTTCGATCGGCGATCGATCTCCGCCCGGCCCTGCGCTGGACCACCTCGATCACCCACGTGAAGGAGCTGCCCACGGGATCGCCGATCTCTTACGGTTCGAGCTGGGTGGCACGGCGTCCGTCGCTGATCGCCTCGCTGCCGGTGGGCTACGCCGATGGCTACGACCGTCTCCTCAGCAACAGCGGAGAGGTCCTGGTGCGGGGCCGCAGGGTGCCTATCGCGGGGGTCGTGACCATGGATCAGATCATGGTGGACGTCACCGATGTCCCTGGGGTGGCGGTCGGCGACGAGGCGGTACTCATCGGTGCGCAGGGTGATGACGAGATCCGGGCCGAAGAGCTCGCCGAACGCTGCAGGACGATCCCCTACGAGATCTTCTGCGGCATCGGCGCCCGCGTGCCCCGACGCTTCGTCGGCTGATCGCTCAGACGGACTCCACGTCGGCGCGTCCTCCAGCGGGAGGGCGTCCTGAGATCGATCGTCTCAGCGATCCGCTGGCTCCTCGAAGCCCTCGGCAAGGAGGTGATCCAGGCGCTCAGCGACCTCGGCGGCGTGGTGATCCTCGGGGGCGGGGTGATGGTCCAGGCCGCCAGACCCCCCTTTCGGATGAGGAACTTCCTCGCGGCCTGCGACGCCATCGGGGTGGGATCGATCTCGGTGGTGGTGCTGACGGCCCTCTTCACCGGCGCGGTCTTCAGCGTGCAGACCAACCTCGCCTTCGCCCTCTTCAACGCCCAATCGCTGGTCGGCGCCGCCGTGGCCCTCTCCCTCACGCGGGAGCTGGCGCCGGTCCTCACCGGCCTGATGGTCACCGGCCGCGCAGGCTCCGCCATCGCCACCGAGCTCGGCTCGATGCGGGTGACGGAGCAGATCGACGCCCTGGCCACCATGGCCGTCAATCCCTTCCACTATCTGCTGGTGCCCAGGGTCCTGGCCGCCCTGGTCACCCTCCCGCTCCTCACCATGATCTTCGACCTGGTGGGGTTGGCCGGCGCCTACTTCGTGGCCATCTGGCTGGAGGGGATCAGCGAGGCGGAGTTCTGGAGCCGGGTCAGCGATTGGGTGACGCTGGAAGACATCCTCGGCGGGCTGATCAAGGCCGCCGTCTTCGGCCTGATCATCTCGCTCACAGCTTGTTACAAAGGGTTCAACGCATCTGGTGGTGCCAAGGGGGTGGGGCAGTCGACGACCAAGGCGGTGGTGATGAGTTCGGTGCTGATCCTGATCGTCGACTACTTCCTCACCACCCTGATGATGGGGTGGTGGCATCGGGCCTAGGAGATGGCCGGGAGGCCGCTGATCGAGATCGTCGATCTCTACAAGTCGTTCGGCTCCAACCATGTGCTGCGCGGGCTGAACCTCGACATCGACGAGGGGACCACCGTGGTGATCCTGGGCGCCTCCGGATCGGGAAAGTCGGTGCTCCTCAAGCACATCATCGGCCTGCTCCATCCCGACGCCGGGAAGGTCCTGGTCGACGGCGTGGACGTCACCCACCTCAAGGGGAGGGAGCTCGACGAGCTCCGGGAGAAGTTCGGCATGGTCTTTCAGGGGTCCGCCCTCTTCGACTCGATGTCGGTCTTCGAGAACGTGGCGTTTCCGCTCCGGGAGCACCAGAAGCACCTCTCGCAGCAGGAGATCCACGACATCGTGGAGAGCAAGCTCCGGGTGGTGGGCCTCGAAGGGGTGGACGAGGTCTTCCCGGCAGAGCTCTCGGGCGGGATGCGCAAGCGGGTCGCCCTGGCCAGGGCCATCGCCAGGGAGCCGAAGATCGTGCTCTACGACGAGCCCACCACCGGCCTGGATCCCATCACCACCGACTCGGTGAACGATATGATCGAGACCGCGCGCAAGGAGCTCGGCGTCACCAGCGTGGTGATCAGCCACGACATCGGCAGCGCGCTGCGGATCGCCGACGTGGTCGCCGTCCTCCACGAGGGGGTGATCGTCGAGCGATCGACCCCGGAGGAGCTTCGGCACTCCAGGCATCCGCAGGTCCGCGCCTTTTTACAAACCTGGTTCCAGCGTTCGTAGGTTGGTGATTCGTTGGGCAAGCTCATCACACCGGTGAAGGTCGGCCTGCTCGTGGTGCTGGGGGTGGTGGCGTTCTTCATCTTCTTCACGTTGGTGCGGAGCGAGATCTCCTCCAGCGACGTGAACGAATATTGGGCGTCCTTCACCGACGCCTCCGGCCTCGCCCATAAGGCGGAGGTGCGGGTCGCCGGCGTCGCGGTCGGCGCGGTCGATCGCATCCAGCTGGTGAACGGCAAGGCCCATGTCTTCTTCACCGTCCGAAAGGACGTCCTGGTCTACCCCAACGCCATCGTCTCGAAGCGGAGCACCTCGCTCCTGGGCGACAATCTCATCGACCTCAGCCCGGGGACGTCGCAGCCCATCGCCGAAGCGCCGTCGAAGCGCGGCGGCTATCCCCACGCCGACGCGCGCACCATCCCCCCGGGCTCCGAGCCGGAGATGAGCCAGCCGCTCCCGCCGGGGAGCGAGGTCCCCACGGTGCACGAGGCCGTGAGCATGGATCAGATCTTCGATACCCTGGGGGAGGTTGCCGGCGACATCCAGGGCGTCACCCGATCGGTGCGTGATCTCCTCGAGAACGAAAAGGGATCGATCAAGGCGATCATCGGAAACCTAGCCGACGCGTCGGCCACCCTGGATACGACGATCAGCCGCTCGTCACGGCAGCTCGACACGGTCCTGTCCAACGCCGAGGTGATCACCGCCGACGTCCGCTCGATCACCAGCGAGCATCGAGGCGACGTCGGAGAGATCATCACCAACGTCCGCGTGATCAGCGAGCAGGCCCGCGAGGTGGTGGCGTCGATCCGCGACATCATCGGGAGCCACGAAGGCGAGCTCGCCGAAGGAGCCAACGGCATCCAGGGGAGCCTCGCCAACCTGAACCGCACCCTGGCCAACCTCGAGTCGATCACCCAGCGGATCGACGAGGGGGAGGGGACCCTGGGCAAGCTGATCTCCGACAAGGAGCTGGGCGAGAAGGTCGACTCCGCCCTCACCGGCGCCGCCGACTACGTCCATCGCCTCAATGTGCTGCAGGCGGAGCTCCTGCTCCGCTCCGAATATCTCTTCCGGGCGGAGCAGGCGAAGAACTACGTCGGCCTCAAGCTGATCCCTTCGCCGGACAAATACTTCCTCATCGAGTTGGTGGACGATCCGCTGGGATACGTGAAGCGGGAGACGGTGATCCGCACGCCGCCGGGTCAGACGGAGTCGGCGAATCAGGAGATCCGCACCACCTCCGACGTCCTCAAGCTCTCGATCGAGGTCGCCAAGCGCTACGACTTCGCCACCTTGCGCTTTGGGCTGATCGAGTCGACGGGGGGCGCGGGCCTCGACCTCCACTTCTTCGACGATCACCTGGTCTTTCGCCTCGACCTCTTCGACTTCGCCAACCCCGAGGCGGCGTATCCCCGGGTCAAGATCTACGCGAACCTCGTCTTCCTCCAGCACCTCTTCGTCTCGGCGGGCATGGACGATCTGGCCAACCCCACCGCCTTCGACTCCGTGACCGGGAGGATGCTGGCGGGCAGGCAGGCCCTGGTCGGCGGAGGGATCTTCTTCACCGACGAGGATCTCAAGGTCCTCTTCGGCTCGTCGCCGATCCCCTGAGACTCGGCGTTCTAGGTGACTGGTGCCAAACGGAGTCCCTGCTGCGACGAACGATCCGGGGCTGCGGGCGACGTGCTCCGTCCTCCCTCCCTGCGTCGTAGCTACGGCTACGACTCAGTCGGTCGTCCTTGCGCGCGCCGCCCTCGCTTCCCGCCTCGCTCGTCTCGCGACGGGACCGCTCGACACCAGCCACCTAGCGGCGAGATCCAGCGAGGACGCATCGGCTTTGCTTGACATCGGCGGAGGCGCGGCGATACAAGCCCCGGCTTTCGAGGGTAGAGGCGGGTCGACGACCCACTGCCTTTAGCCCCGTCAGGTCAACGACTCGTGGGCCGTCGGCACATCGTGCCAGGGCCCCCGGATGGTTCAGAGGATAGAGAAAATGGCGGTCACCCTGCGGCTCAGCCGCGCCGGCGCGAAGAAGAGCCCTTTTTACCACATCGTGGCAGCGGACTCGCGGACGCCGCGCGACGGCAAGTTCCTCGAGCAGATCGGCTCCTACGATCCGCTCGGGTCCAAGGTCAGCATCGACGACGTGAAGCTGGCGAAGTGGCTGCAGAACGGCGCGCTCCCGTCGGTCACCGTGAAGAACCTGATCAAGCGCCACCAGGCAGCGCCTGCCGCCTAAGGCCAAAAGATGCGCGAGCTGGTGGATTTCGTCGCGAAGGCCCTCGCAGACGAGCCGGACGAGGTCCGGATCGAAGAGCGGGAGGGGCCGGCCACGACCCTCGTGCTCTCCGTGGCTCCCGGTGATCTCGGTCGCGTGATCGGCCGGCAGGGGCGGACCGCCAAGGCGATCCGGACCCTGCTCGCGGCCCGCGCCCACGCAGAGGGCCGCGAGTTCAGCCTCGAGATCCTGGACACGCCGTGATTCGCGTAGGACTCCTCGTTCGCCCACACGGGCTTCGGGGCGCCGTGGTGGTGACCCTGGACAACCCCGCGAGCGACTCGCTCTTCGGGGTCGACCATGTCCACCTGGCCCTCGCCGGAGCGTCTCCCCGGGACTTTCGGATCGTCCGCGCCGGGCCCGGTCGCCAGGGCCAGGTGATCCTGCACCTGGAGGGGATCGAGCGCATCGAGGACGCCGAGTCCCTGCGGGGCTGCGAGGTCCTCCTGGAGGAGGCGCAGTTTCCCCCCTTGGAAGATCGGGAGTATTGGCATCGCGATCTCCTGGGCCTGCGGGCCTTCGACCCCGAGGGCGCCGCCCTGGGCGAGGTGGCGGAGGTCGTAGACACCGCTGAGGTCCCGGTGCTGGTGCTGCGGGGGGATGGCAGCGAGCGCTTCGTGCCCTTCGCCGACCCCTACGTGATCCGGGTAGAGCTCGACGATCGCAGGATCGTCCTCGCGCCGCCGGAGGAGACGGGGGCGTGATCTTCGAGGTGATCACCCTCTTCCCCCGGCTGATCGAGGGGCCGATCGGGGAGAGCATCCTGGGCAAGGCCGTGCAGCGCGGCCACGTCGAGGTGCGGATCCGCGATCTGCGGGATCACGCCCACGACAAACACCACGTCACGGACGACAGCCCTTATGGCGGCGGCGCCGGCATGGTGATGAAGCCCGAGCCCCTGGTGGAGGCGATCGAGGCCGCGAAGGCAGGGATGGACGGCGAGGCCCGGGTGGTGCTACTGGACCCCGCCGGCCGTCGCTTCAGCCAGGAGGTGGCCAGAGAGTTTCATCAGGCAGGCCAGCTGGTGCTGGTCTGCGGGCGGTACGAAGGCTACGACGAGCGCATCCGCTCCTTCGTCGACGAGGAGATCTCCATGGGGGATTTCATCCTCACCGGCGGGGAGCTCGGCGCGCTCTGCGTGATAGATGCTTGCGCGCGGCTGGTGCCGGGCGTGTTGGGCAATGAAGAATCTGCCGGTGCGGAGAGCTTCGAAGAGGGGCTCCTCGATTACCCGCAGTACACGAGACCCCCGTCGTTTCGGGGGATGGAAGTTCCGGAGATCCTGCTCTCGGGCGATCACGCGAAGATCGCGCGGTGGCGTCGAAAGCAGGCCCTGCTCCGGACCAGAGAGAGGCGCCCCGACCTCTTCGCCCGGCTCGAGCTGGGGCCGAAGGATCGGAGGCTCCTCGACGAGGCGTGAGCCGCTGCGCCGGAGAGGCGCCCAACTCAGGGCGCTTCTTCGTTGGACGCATGCTCCCGTTCGATGCCGGCCCTTGGAGGCCAGAGGTACAGACAATGCGCAACCCCGTGATCCAGTCGATCGAGAGCAAGCAGACCCGCTCCGACATCCCCAACTTCAACGCCGGCGACACCGTCCGCGTCCACTCCAAGATCCGCGAAGGCGAGAAGGAGCGAGTCCAGGTCTTCGAGGGGGTCGTGCTCCGCAAGCGGGCCGCAGGGCTTCGCTCCGCCTTCACCGTCCGCAAGGTCTCCTACGGCGTGGGCGTCGAGCGGACCTTCCCGGTCCACTCGCCCCGGATCGACAAGATCCAGGTGGTCAGCGGCGGCAAGGTGCGGCGTGCACGCATCTACTACATCCGCAACCTCCACGGCAGGGCGGCGCGCCTCAAGACGCAGGACGTCCGCGCAGCCGACGCGAAGCGGCAGCACCAAGAGTAGTAGCAGTCCTCACGTACGTGCATCGAGCCGTAGGCGAGCGAACGCTGGAAACAGCCCTTCGCTCGCAGCGCGTGCGAGATCATCGCCCGGCACGGAAGGCTCCGTGGCCGGGCGCTTTGCGCTCGCAAGCGGGCGCAGGCAGATGCTTGCCCGTCGAAAACGGGAGAGGATCCTGCGCAAGCTCTACGGGATCGGTTACGCTCGGCGCCTATGCGCTTGGTCGAGTTGATCTTGCAGGGAGTGAAGGGCTTCCCTCCCCATGCCAGGCTGACGTTTGCTTCGGGGCACCTGATCCTCAACGGGCTCGAGGAGGCCTCGCTGCGCTCGCTCTTCGAGGCCCTCTTCTATCCCGACGATGAGACGGGGGCGTCGGGGCTCGCGATCGCGGGCGCGCCGGCCTCTCGTTTGGCCCTCACCTTTCTCGGCGGCGAGCGATCGACGTGGAGGCTGGTCCGCGACCTCCGCGGAACGTGTGCTCTTCAACGTCGCGACCCGGCCTCCGGCAAGTTCGCGACCCTCACCACCAACCGGCAGGAGCTGGGGCCCTATCTGCGCACCCAGGCGACGCTGCCCCAGAGAGCCTGCTTCGAGGAGCTCTTCACCCTCGGCGGCGCCGACTTTCCCTCCGTGAGGGATCCACGAGAGCCGGTTGTCGGGGTCGTCGCAGCAGACGAGATCGGAGCGGGGGGCGACGACGAGATCGAGGCGGCGCTCGCCTTCGGTCTGGGCCCACCTGCCGCCAGCGCCGGCAGGCCGCCGGATGCCGGCGCTGCCTTCGGCGGGCCGGATCCCGCGCTGCTGGGGTCGGGAGGAGGGACCTCGCCTCCTTCGCCCCTTCTCGAGCCGTTGGAGCGCGAGCTCGCCGCGGCGAGGAAGCTCGAGGCGCTGCAGGAGGAATATGACGAGCTCCATCGGAGGCTCCTGGCCACCGAGGCGCCCCTCAAGCGGCTGAAGGACGCAGAGGCGCAGCTCGCGGCCGCGCGCAAGGGCGTCGCCGGCTTCCGGATGAAGCCGCCGCTGCCCTCAGCGCTGCGGGCGCAGCTCGCGGACTTCCAACTAGCGGGAGAGCGTCGAGAGCAGGCGTTGGAGCGCCTCGCTGCCGATCGGGAGGCGCTGGAGGCGCGCGCCAACGCCCCTAGCCCCGAGCCGCTCCGATCGGATTGGCGCTTCTGGTCCGGCTGCGGTGCCGGGGCCTCCCTCTTCTTGATCGCGAGCCTCTCGACCTGGAAGTTCATCGCCGTCCTGGGGATCCCGGCCTTCGGCGTCGCGGCTCTCTTGGCCTTGCGCTTCGTGGGCGATCTCCAGCGGCGGGAGCGAGTGGGGCGCCGCTCGACCTTCCTCGATGAGCATGAGCGGAGGATCCACGCGAGCTGGGAGCAGGAGACGTCCGCCGTGCGTCAGGCCATGGGCGCGGTAGGGGCCGAGGGGAAGGAAGGCCTCGAGCGTTGGCTGGACGACCGCGACGCGGCGTCGGCGCACCTCTCCGCCTGCGAAGAGCGCCTCGCGAGCGTGCGGGACGATCCCTCGATCCGGGAGGCGCAGACCTCGCGCGCCAGCCTCGGGGACGAGGCCGAGAGGTTGGGGAGCACCCTTCAGGCGGCCTCGGCAGGTGCGCTCCGAACTCCTTCCGAGATCGAGGAGGAGATCGAGCGCTTGCGCAGTCCCCTCAGAGGCGGCATGGACGCAAGCCTCGGTGGCGGCCTCGGTGGCGGCCTCGGCGGCGGCCTCGGTGGCGGCCTCGGTGGCGGCCTCGGTGGCGGACTCGGTGGCGGACTCGGTGGCGGACTCGGTGGCGGACTCGGTG
>JBEBXK010000002.1:0-208693 GCA_040391605.1 Vulgatibacter incomptus | reverse complement strand
ACAATCTAGTCTTCGTCGACTTCTGCGAGCAGATGGTCAAGGAGACCAACCCCAACCTCCTCGCCAAGGCCGAGGCCACCGAAGCGCCCAACGCCAAGATCCATGGCTACCGCACCATCGCGGACATCATGAGGGCCTTCAACCCCTTCACCGGGAGCATGTATCTCGAGGCGCTGCAGATGAGCCGCCTCACTCGGGAGATGTTCTGCCTGATGGAAGGGAGACACGTCCACCCCTCCACCCTCTACCCCGGCGGCGTGGGGACCGTCGCGACCCCTCAGCTCTTCACCGACTACCTCTCCCGGCTGATCAAATTCATCGACTTCGCCAAGAAGCTCGTCCCGCTCAACGACGACATCTTCGACTTCTTCTACGAGGCGCTGCCCGGCTATGAGCAGGTGGGAAACCGCCGCATCCTCCTGGGCTGCTGGGGCTCCTTCCAGGATCCCGATGTCTGCGATTACCGCTACGAGACCATGGCCGATTGGGGACGAGCCATGTACGTCACCCCCGGAATCGTCGTCGACGGTGAGCTGGTGACCACCAGCCTCATCGACATCAACCTCGGGATGCGGATCCTCCTGGGAAGCTCCTTCTACGACGATTGGGAGAACGAGGCCCTCTTCGTCACCAAGGATCCCCTGGGCAACCCCATCGACAAGCGCCACCCCTGGAATCAGACCACCATCCCCAAGCCCCAGAAGCGCAACCTCGCCGACGGCCCCTATAGCTGGGTGATGAGCCCGCGATGGTTCGATGATCGCACCGGCTACTACCTCCCCCTCGACACCGGCGGCGGCCCGCTCGCCAGGCTCTGGGTCACCGCCCTGGCGGATCGGGTGAAGACCCCCTTCGTCCGCGCCACCGGTCATAGCGTGAAGATCAGCCTGCCAAAGACCGCCAACCTCGGAGAGATGGAGTTCGAGTGGAAGGTGCCCAAATGGTCCAATACCATCGAGCGCGACAGGGCCAGGGCCTACTTCCTCGCCTACTCCGCCGCCATGGCCCTCTTCTTCGTCGAGAAGGCCCTCGAGCGGATCCGGGTCGGAGACATCAAGACCTTCCAGGAGTTCGACGTCCCCGACGAGGCCATCGGCTGCGGCTTCCACGAGGCCGTGCGCGGCGTCCTCTCCCACCACCTCGTCATCCGCGACCGAAAGATCGCCAACTACCACCCCTACCCGCCCACCCCCTGGAACGCGAGCCCCAGAGACATCTACGGCACCCCCGGCCCCTACGAGGACGCCGTACAGGGCCTCCCCATCTTCGAGGAGAACGGCCCCGACAACTTCAAGGGCATCGACATCATGCGCACCGTGCGCAGCTTTGATCCGTGCCTGCCCTGCGGTGTCCACATGTACGTCGGCGGCGGCCGCACCATCGCGCAGCATCACTCGCCCATCTTCGGCGGCATCAGCCAGAGCTGATCAAAAAGGGCCGCCGGTCCCGGCCCATCACCGCTCCAGCCGTGGAGGAGCATCCATGTCCAAGCAGAGAGATCACCTGACAGCAGGCCCGCGCCACACCCGCCCCACCGCCCCCGCCCACGTCCGCGGGGTCCCGCAGGGAGGCAGCACAGGCAGCATCCGCCGCGAGGTTGGCATCTATCCTCAGGGCAAGATGGCAATAGGCACCGCCCGCCGCTCCACCGGGATCAACGCCAAGGACCGCAACCCGATCGATCCCCGGAGCCCCAACCTCTCCCCGGCCTGAAGCTCTGCGCCCGCTCCAAATGGATCCAGCTTTGCCGTTCGAGCCCATACGGAGCCGCGGAGTGTGCTGGAGGAATCGCCTCCGCGCCCATGCGGAGGCGACTCTTTGAAGGCTCGAGGGCTCAGAGGGCTCGCATGAAGGCTACGAGGTCCTGCTTCTCTGAGGCCTCGAGTTGGGTGCCCAGGACCAGGTTGAAGAACTCGACGGTGTCTTCGAGGGTGAGGAGCCTGCCGTCGTGGAGGTAGGGCGGGGAGTCCTTGATGCCGCGCAGGGGGAAGGTCTTGATGGGACCGTCGGTGCCCATCACCATGCCGTTGACCATCTTCTCGTCGTAGAAGCGCTCGATCTGGAGGTTGTGCATGAGGTTGTCGGTGTAGGAGGGGGCGGGATGGCAGCCGCCGCAGGAGGCCTTGCCGAAGAAGAGCTCCTCGCCTCGGAGCTCGGACTCGGTGGCCTTGGAGTGGTCGAGGCGGCCGTCGACGACCCGGAGCTTGGGGGCGGGGGGGAAGTCGAGGAGCTCCTGGAGTTCGGCCATGAACTGGACCTGGCTGCCGCGCTCGAGGATGTTGACTCCCTTCTTGGTCGCGATGACCGGATCGCCGTCGAAGTAGGCGCCGCGCTGCTCGAATTCGGTGAAGTCCTCGACGGTCTTGAGGGCACGCTGGGAGCCGAAGAGGCGCTGGATGTTGACGCCGCGCAGGGTGGGCGTGTCGATGCGGTGGCGGAATTCCTGAGGGCGGATGTCGCCGACGAGGTGGGTGGCGCCGTTGGTATGTCCGTTGGAGTGGCAGTCGAGGCAGGCGACGCCGCGGCTCGGCAACTCGCTCCGGCGATCCTCGGTCTGGTTGAATTGTTGTTGGGGGAAGGGCGTGAGCAGCAGGCGCAGGCCCTCGACCTGCTTGGGGTTCAGGATCCCGTTGAAGAGCTCGTAGTAGTTCATGATCGTGACGAGCTTGCCCTGTGAGACATCCCCCAGGTCCAGCCGGGTGGTGAGGAACATCGGCGGCGGGAACTCCGGCATCAGATGATCGGGGAGGTCGAAGTCCAGATCGAAGCGGGTGAGATCCCGATTCTCCTGGCGCTTGATCTCGTCGATCTCCTTCTTGGGAAAGACCATGCCCCCCTCCGCCTGATGGGGATGAGGCAACGGCATGAAGCCCCCGGGGAAGACGCCCTTCTGCCGGATCTCGTCGGCTGACATCTTGCCGAGGCTCTCCCAGCTGACGCCCTTGGCGAGCTTGGCTCGAGGCCCTTGCTGGACTGCCTTGCCCCGGAACATCGTCACGTCGTTGGCCGGTCGATCGGAGAGGTCGTAGCGCTCGTTCAGCAGCTTCTTGTGCGCCTCCATCACCCTTGGCTTGTCCGCCTTGTAGCGCCTCATGATCTCTTCGAAGGTCTCGGTGATGGCCACTGGCATATAGCTGGTCTTGCCGCGGGGCTCGATCTCGTTCGACTGACTCTTCTTCTTGTTCTGCGCGCTGGCGGCGCCGACGCAGCCTGCCAGGACGGCGACACCTGCCAGTACGCTGAGTGTTCTTCCGATCAAGGAACTCATGATGGCTCCGCTCCGGGTCCACGACGAGGAGATCTCCCGATGGACGCACTTGGGGTCCCCCATCGTGGGAGAGGCGGCCCTCTTGCGAAACACCCCCGAAGGGGCGACGTCCCGTGGAGCGCCTTGCGCGCTCGGGGCCCTCGCCTGAACCTCCATGCGTCGCTCGCGGCGCCGCCGACTCGCGACGCGTTCGAAGAACCACCTCCCGAGCTCAGGGCGCGGCGGCGGCCCCCTCTGCGAGCTGCTGGAGGGCGTGCAACCGCAGATCGCGGACGATGGTCTTCTTCGGCGAGAGGAGCTTCAGCTCGACGGCGGCGGTGGTCGAGATGAAGTCGAGGGGGGCGGGGCCCTTCGCCAGGAGGACCTTCCCAGCCCGCACCTCGATCGTCGGATCGGAGCCGTAGGCGTCCAGGGTGAGCCGCCAGCCTCCAGGGGGGAGGCCGATGCGGATCTTCCCCGGGGTAGAGTCGAGGAGGCGACCTGCGAGCCGCTTCTCCTCGTCGATGTAGACGGCGAGGCTGCCCTCGGTGTTCGCGAGGAGGTAGCCGGGGACCTCGACGGCCCCCTCGCTCCGGCGGACGCCGATCTTCTCGCTCTCTTTCCGGACGAAGATCTTCGAATGCACGATGAAGGGTCGCTTCCCCTCGAAGGTCACGAGCTGGTAGTCGGCGCGAAAGCCCGGATGAGCGAGGAGCTCGCGGCCTCCTCGGAAACAGGCGCGCTCGCTGCCCCATGGGCTGCAGAAGAGGACGAGATCCGGCCGCCTCGAAACCACGTAGTGGCCGTCCCCGAACTCGTGTGCGAGGTGCCCATGCCCGACGTCCTCGGGGGGATTCCTCGCGAGCCAGCCGTCGTTGAGGCCCAGCATGTCGAGGGAGGGGAGCTTGGACCAATAGGGAAGGCAGCCCGCCGGATCGAGCGCCATCAATGGCTGCCGCTCCCCAAAGGCCGCGTGGAGGGTCCGGCCGATGGGCTCGCCGGCCCACTCCCACCTCTCGTTCCTCGCCCGCTCGTTCTCCGGGTCGAGGAGCTGCGTGCCGAGGAGGAGCCCCAGACCGGCGATACCAGCGGCCCAGCCTGCGACGTTCCACCTCCGGCTCCGCCCGGCAGCCCAGCCGAGCCCCTCCGCCGCAAGGAAGGCGAGGAGCACAGCGACGGGGACGAGATGCCGTCGACCCGGAAAGATGTCACCGCCGACCACGCTCACGTAGGCCGACCACACGATGAGCGGCACGCCGAGGAGCAGGATCCGCCTGCGTCTGCGTGCGTCTCGAACCGCGAGAAACGCGCCCGAGCCGAGGAGGCTGAGCCCCGAGAGCCAGAGATAGCCCCAGCCCACGTAGCTGGCGCCGCCGACCAGCCGAGTGAATGTGAAGGCGACCTTCACACGAGCCGTGTTCGCCACCCAATCGCCGTAGTAGAAGAGGCGGAACGCGACCTGGCCGAGATAGACGACGGCCGGCAGCGCCGAGAGCCGGAGGGCGAGGACGATCGCCGCGAGGGAGCCCCCCCGCGCCAGGACGATCGCCAGGGCGAAGGTCGCGGTGAAGAGCGCCCCGTCCGGACGGGTGAGGCAGAGCAGCGCCAGGGGGATCGACGCCGCGAGGGTCTTCCGAGAGTCGCCGGGCTCTACGAGGGGAAAGACAACCACGATCGCCCAGGCGAGGAGCCCGGCGATCATCGGCTGCTCGAGGCCGCCGATCACCCAGACCGCCATGGGCCCGGAGAGCGCCAGGGCGAAGACGCCGACGATCAGCGGGAGGAGCGCGGACCAGCCGACCGGCGGCGTCGCGTCCGGCTCCGACCACCCGGGCCCGGATGCCGCGAGATCATTCGACGCCAGCTCCGAAGCACCGCCCGCGGAAACCGGTCGATGCGCCCAGGCCAGCGCCACGATGGCGGCGGCCATCCCGACGAGCCCCAGGAGCCGCGAGGCGACGATCAGATCCAAGCCCAGGACCTTCAGCGCCGCGGCGCCCAGGATCCAGAGGAGATTCGAATACCCCTCGACCCGCTCGCCATCGGTCCAGCTGAGCCCCTTGCCCTCGACGAAGCGCTCCGCGTACCGAAGAGAGATCAGCGCGTCGTCGGAGAGGAATGGCAGGTAAGTCGACGCATGCCAGGCGAGCAGCGCCACGCCGATGGCCGCGGTGGCGATCCAGGAACATGACCGAAGCCGGGCGGGCCTTTCGAGGCGAGACATGATGTCGGCAGCATAGGGTCTGGAGTCGCCACCCTCCAAGTGGTTACACCCACCCCTCGCGAGCCGGTCCCTGCCCCAAGAGAGGGCGAGGCGGAGACGACTCGTTGGGCTCTGAGGTCGTCTCCGAGCCGCTGGGCTCGTGAAGCGCTCCACGAGCCCAGCGGGCGGCACTTCCTGCGCGCGCGGAGGCCCCTCAGGGCTTATGGTTCCTGAACGCGGCGCCACCGTTCGACACCACTCACCTGGCGCAGCGGATGCCGGCGCCGATCACGCGGGCGGTGGGCGTTCCGTAGTAGCGGTCTGCCGTGGTGAACATCTCCGGCATGTCCCAATGGGCGCCTCCGCGCATCGACCGCATGGTGGCCGTCGTCTGGAGATTGACACAGTCGCTGCAGAGCGACGCCATCGGGTAGGGAATTCGATACCAATCCAGGACCCACTCGTTGGTGTTTCCGATCATGTCGACGTGCCCCCACCGGCCTGCGCCCTCCGGCTTGGTCCCCACCTCGATCGGCGCGTCGCACCAGCCCCCGGGGCAATTCAACATATGCACGGCGTTGAGGTCGGTGTCGATCCAGTCGTCGCCCCAGGGATAGATCCGCTGCCCATCGCTGTCTCCACCTCCCGCGGCGGCGTAGAACCACTCCGCCTCCGAAGGGAGGAAGCCGCCGTCCCAGATGCAGAAGGCGTAGGCCTCCTCCCAATGGACGCAGTTCATCGCCCGATTCTCGTTGACGCCGGTCGTGGTGGTCCAATTGCATGCGTAGGCGGCGCTGAAGGATGCATCCCAATCCGTGGGCATCATCGAATCCCAGGCGGGATCCCAGCCCTGCTCATAGATCCCCGAGACCCCTCGCTCGCTGAGCCCCTGGCCGCCATTGACATGGAGATGGCGGCCCTCTCCCGGCGAGGGCCTCCAGCCGTCCACCTCCCACGCCTTGACGAACTCGCGGAAGCGGCCCACCGTCGTCTCGAATTTATCCAGCTGGAAGGAACTCACCTCCGCTGGAAGCGAGGCCTCGTTGTCCAGCAGGAAGGGGCCGCCGGGGACAAGCAAGCTGGTGCAGCAGCTCTCGTCCCCGCCGAGGCCGCAATCGTCCTGCCCCGGTCCTCCCATCGCGCAGCTCGGCCCGCTCAGCACGGGGGCCTGGCAGCTCCCCGCCACGCAGACGTCTCCATCCTCACACGCTTCGCCCAGGGCCCAGGTGCCGAGGGGGCCACAGGTCTCGATCGAATCCCCCGCGCATCGGACCTCTCCGCGCAGACACTCCATGCACCCACCGTCGAAGCAACCCACCTCACACGCCTCGATGTTGCGCCATTGGCCGAAGGGATCGCAGTCCTGCCGAACCGTCCCGAGGCAGCGGTACGCTCCGCCTGCGCAGGCGGGCGCACAGGTCCCCTCGTCGCAGCCCGCTTCGCAGTGTTGGACGACCATCCACCTTGCCTCCGCGCTGCAGATCTGCACCGCCTCACCGCTGCAGCTGACGCTCCCAGGCGAACATGCACCGGCGCAGAGGCCGTCGCTGCACGTATGGGCGCAGACCTCCTCCGTCTCCCAGACGCCTGCGGCGCCGCAACGCTGCGAGACGTCGCCCTCGCAGCGGCGCTCCCCCTCGCCGCAGACGCCGACACAGCTCCCGGCGCTGCAGGCGAAGGGGCAGCTCGCGTCGTCCACCCAGCTCCCGCCCTCGTCGCAGCGCTGCACCCTCGTCCCATCGCAGCGGCTCTCGCCAGGGCTGCACGACCCGACGCACGCTCCCCCCACGCAGAGATAGGCGCAGGCGGTGGCGTTCTGCCATCGGCTGTCGGAGTCGCAGCGCTGGCTCACCTGGCCCCAACAGCGCTGCTCTCCCTCTGCGCAGCTCCCGACGCAGCTCCCGTCCATGCAGCCGAAGGGGCAGGCCTCTCCTGCGCTCAGCCAGGCGCCTCCGTCGCAGCGCTCCGGCTGAAGCCCGTCACATCGGGTGCTAGAGTCCGTGCACTCTCCGACACATCCTCCCTCGCTGCAGGCGAAGGGGCAGCTCTCCTGGTTCTCCCAGACGCCGTCAACGCAGCGCTGCGCCACGTTCTCCCAGCATCGGCTCTCGTCCGCCACGCAGGCACCGACGCAGCTCCCGTCCACGCAGCCGAAGGCACAGGTCGTTCCGACGTCCTCCCAGCCCTCTCCGCTGCAGCGCTGTGCCTGGTCGCCTTCGCAGCGCAGGCTCTCCGGGGCGCAGACCTTCTCCACACAGGCGCCGTCGACACAGCCGCCAGCGCAGTTCTCGGCGGTCTCCCACCGCCCTTCTTCATCACAGGCCTCGACCGCGTCCCGCCCACAGCGCCGCTCCCCCACTTCGCAGCCATCCTGCGGCTTGGCGCCGGACGAGGCCTCTTCGCCGCCACATCCCGAGCCCACACCAGCGATACAAAGAAACAACACCAAACACATTCGTTTCCACCACATCATGTACGGCATTCTTCGTCCCTCGCACGAGGCGAGAGGGCAAGAGGTGCACACGAGGGGGGAGAGGAGGAACGAGGCGGGAGGGAGATCGGACACTTCTGACCCGCTCGGACCTGCCCACCTCCCTCGAGGCTCCAGATCGAACAGGCCGCGGATTTCTCTCCGTAGCCGGATGCGGGCAGGTCTTCGGACTCACGAGCGCTTCCGGCTGCCGCTCCCCCCAACCCGCCTTTCGACGGGTGCCCGAGGTCGGGCGCATCTCGCGCCCTCACGACATTCGAGGATCGAGATCCTCGCCGGCTCTTCTACTATCCGCCGCTTCCCAGCCCATCGGGCCAGTGCTCATGGCGGAGTTCATTCTCGCTTACCGCTGCGGGGCAGTCCCGGATTCTCACCGGGTTCCCTCTTAGGCTCGACCCAAGCCGAGCGCCAACATCGCGCGCAAGCTACGTTCGAGCCGCCGGGCTGTCAACCGCGCCGAAGAGGATTCAGATTCGCTCGGCCGCGGGATGCGCGAGCCTCTACGACGCCGGCCACCGGATCACCTGCGCTCGGGCAACAACCTCCACGAGATCCGGACATTCCCCCGGATATCGTCGTCACGCTCCAGCCAGACGAGTTCGCTTTCCTCGTCGATGGTCAGCCTGCTTCCATCTTCGTTTTCGTACGCCCCGGACCACACGAGATCGAATGGCTCCCCCCCACATTCCTGCTGCCAGCTGCACGAAAGAGATGCAAATGCGATGATGATCAGGGCGAATTCAATCACGAACTCTCTCATAGAGATGATCTCCAATCACCCAATTGTCCGGCCACCAATCCCTCTCAAAAACGTTCAGACTAACCGATTCCAATTCACGCTCACGCCAGTCCTGGTGTCGAGGGTACAACCACCCGTGTTCACGGGCCGAGGTGCTCGCCGACACTCCATCGATCGTCATCGATTCCATCACGATCCGACGCTCATAGGGTCCAGAGTGGCATGACAATCCATCCGCAGGACGGGACACAAAAACCACCCCCACCACCAACGACACAAAACCAGCCAAGATCAGTCGCGACCAACTCATCACTCACACCTCCGCAAGCATCAGCCGAACGCCCGACTACCCTCCTCGAGCGGGCCAACAAAGAAGCCACCGCATCGATCGAGTCCCGAAGCGACTTCGGATTCCGGCTTGGCATTCTGCTCCAGCCAGAGCCTACCACTCTTCTTACCCACGGTCGCGGCCGCCACCGCGTCGCGACCGGCTTTCGCTGCATCCTTCCGGCTGCTAGGGTCGGGCCTCCTCATGGCCCGGCGGGAAGTGCGCCGGGACGATAGGTTCTCTGCTCTTGCGACGTGCCGACCTCTTCGACTTTCGCCGGGTCTTCATCCTGCTGATCGCCACGGTCTGCCTGCCGTCGCTCGCGCTCTCCACCTTCGGCATCCTCGCGATCAAACAGGAGCGGGCGGTGGTGGAGAAGAAGCTCGAGGATCTCTACGGTTCGCGCCTCGACCGGCTGGCGGAGGCGTTGGCGCGTCAGGTGGGAGGGCCAGACGGGCAGCCGGATCCCCTCGAGCTCGCCGCCCAGGTCCGGCGGCTGGGAGAGCAGATGTTCCCCGGCGAGAGCGCGCGCTTCGAGCTGGTGAGCCTGGGCGCCACCGAGGGGCGGGAGGACGTGGTCAAGTCACTGCTCCGCTCGATCACTGGGGATAGGGCTACGGACGCGGCGCAGGAGGCAGGTTGGGGCCAACCCATCGTGGAACGGCCCCTCACCGGCGCGCTGGCCGGGAACGCGCTGGTGGTCCGACTCGCCGACGGGCGCTCGCCGGCGAGCCTCGCCCTCTTCAATCGCCTCATCTACGGCACCCTGCTCTTCCTGTTCTACGGGGCCATCGCGTTGGGCGTGGTCCTCACCAGCCGCGCCGTCTACAAGGAGGCGAAGCTCTCCCGCCTCAAGAGCGACTTCGTCTCCCACGTCAGCCATGAGCTGCGCACGCCCCTCACCTCGATCCGGATGTTCGTCGAGACGCTGCGGCTGGGCCGGATCCGCACGGAGGCCGAGCGCGACGAATGTCTCGATATGTTGGATAAGGAGGCGGAGCGGCTGGCCGGACTGGTGGATCGCATCCTCGATTGGGCGCGGATCGAGACCGGCCGCAAGGTCTATCGGAAGATCAGCGTCCCCGCCGTCGACCTCGCCCGCGAAGCGTTGGAGGTCTTCGAGCGCCAGCAGCTCGCGCCCCCCGGGCTGGTCCGGCTGGAGGTCCCCGAGGCGCTCCCCGCAGTCGAGGTCGATCGCGACGCCATCGAGGTGGTGCTCTTCAACCTCCTGATGAACGCTCATAAATACACCGGCCGCGACAAGGAGATCCTCGTCCGCCTCCGCGCGGTGGGCAAGCGGGTCCTCTTCGACGTGGAGGACAACGGCCCGGGCATCCCCCACGCCGAGCGCAAGCGGATCTTCGAGCACTTCTACCGGGTGGACGATCTCCTCACCCGCCGCACCGAGGGCACCGGCCTGGGGCTTGCGATCGCCAAGCGGATCGCCGAGGACCATGGCGGGCGGATCGAGATCAGCGGCGAGGTCGGCAGGGGGAGCCGCTTCACCCTCGCCCTCCCCGCCGCAGAAGGGAGCATGAGTTGAGCAGTCCGGCCGCGAGGCTCCTCATCGTCGAGGACGATCCGTCGATCCTCTACGGTCTCAAGCACAACCTCGCCTACGAGGGCTACGAGGTCCTCACCGCCCGAGATGGCGAGGAGGGGCTGCGCCTGGCCCTCGAGCACGCCCCCGACGTGGTGATCCTCGACGTGATGCTGCCGGGGATGAACGGCTTCGAGGTGCTCAAGGAGCTGCGCAGCCAATCACAGGTCGGGGTGGTGATGCTCTCCGCCAAGGGCGCGGAGACCGACAAGGTCGTGGGGCTGGACCTGGGTGCCGACGACTACGTGGCCAAGCCCTTCGGCCTCGCCGAGCTGCTGGCACGGATCAAGGCCGTGCTGCGGCGGCGCTCCGGCGAACCCAACCATCGGGAGATCCGCTTCGGTGAGGTGACCATCCACACAGAGTCACAGACTGTGGAGCGGGGCGGCGCCCTGGTGGATCTCACGCCCCAGGAGTACCGCCTGCTGGCCTTCCTCGTGGCCCGGGAGGGAAAGGCCCTCAGCCGCAACTCGATCCTCGACGGCGCCTGGGGCGTGGGCTACGACGGAACCACCCGCACGGTCGACAACTTCGTGCGTAGCCTCCGGGTCAAGCTCGAGGTCGACCCGGAGGCGCCTCGCCACTTTCACACCATCCGCGGCTTCGGCTACCGCTTCGAGAGATAAGCTCCTCGCCGCAGCGAGAGGCCTCGATCGCAGCGTGGAGGCCTGCGCCAGCAGCCGCCGGCCGGCGCGCCTTGCAAACGACGCCATCGAGGTAGGGCTCCGCCTCGACGAGGCCGCCCGATTCGCAGACGACGCCACCGAGGCAACGCCTCGTCACCCGTCGCGACGCGGCTCGAATCGCAGACGACGGCGTCAAGGCAGAGGTCCGGATCCTCCCCGCAGCGAGCGGCCAAAGAAAACCTCAGCCATGATCGGCCTCCAACTTCCCGTCCAAACGCCATGCCTGCTATGTTCCCGCCGATGATTCGCACCTCCTCGCACCTCACCGCCCTCCTCGTCTCCGCCCTCGCCGCCGCCTGCGCGAACAAGGAGGCCCCTGCACCCGTCGCGGAGCCGGAGGCGCCTGTCGAGATCGCGCCCGTCCCCCTCGAGCCCGAGCGCAGCTACGAGGTCCGCTCCGATCGGATCCGCCCCAACGATACGATCGTGGGCGCCCTCTCCCGCGTGGAGGTCGAGGTCGCCAAGGCCCACGAGATCGTGGCAGCCCTCGACGGGATCTTCGACTTCCGCCGCGCCAACATCGGCGACGAGATCCGTGTCACCTTCGCGGACGGCGACCTCGAGCTCTTCGAGTTCCGGCGCGGCCCGGTGGAGGAGTACCTGGCCACCCGAGAGGGCGATCGCCTGGTGGGCTCCATCCGCGAGTTCGAGGTCCAGAAGGAGGTGATCGAGGTCGCCGGCCGCCTGGACTCCTCGCTCTGGAACGCCATCGCCGCCACAGGCGAGGATCCTCAGATCGCCCTGGCCTTCGCGGACGTCCTGGCGTGGGACGTCGACTTCTACCTGGATCCGCGCTCGGGCGACTCCTTCCAGATCGTGATCGAGAAGTTCGTCCACGACGGCAAGACCGTCCGCTACGGCGACATCATCGCGGCGGAGTACGACGGCGAGATCGTGGGTAAGAAGCGGGTCTTCCGCTACCCCAACCCCGAGACCGGCGCGCCCGACTACTACGCCGAGAACGGCGGCGCCGCCAAGCGAGCCTTTCTCAAGACCCCCCTGAAGTTCGCCTTCATCAGCTCCAAGTTCGGCAGCCGGGTCCACCCCACCCTAAAATACGTCAAGCAGCATCAGGGCGTGGACTACGCCGCCGGCACCGGCACCCCGGTCTGGGCCATCGGCGACGGCAAGATCACCAGCGCCGGCTGGAATGGCGCCTGCGGCAACATGGTCTCCATCCGCCACGCCAACGGCCTCGACACCATCTACTGCCACTTCTCCAAGATCGCCCCGGGGATCCGCGCCGGCGCCCGGGTCGCCCAGAAGACCGTGATCGGCTACGTCGGCATGACCGGCCGCGCCACCGGCCCCCACCTCCACTTCGCGGTCAAGCGCGGCGGCCACTTCATCAACCCCCTGGGCCTCAAGCTCCCCCCCGCCGATCCCCTCCCCGCGTCCGAGCTCCCCGCCTTCGCCGAGGCCATCGCCCCCCTCATCGACCGCCTCGCCGACATGAGGCTCGCCTCCGCCCAACAAGAGGTCGGCCCCGTCGGCCCTTGACGCGACGCGAAGATCCCAATGACCCGCGCCGCGCCCCCCTCCGATCTCGCCCCCGCCGAAGGAATCGATGCGCCGGTGGTGATCGTGGATCACGATCCCGCCTGGCTCGATCGCTTCCAATCGGAGCGCGAGTCGCTCCTCCCGCTCCTCGGCCCCGCGATCCACCACATCGGCTCGACAGCTGTCCCGGGCCTCGCCGCGAAACCGGTCGTAGATCTCATGGCGTGGGTCGATGACCTCGACCGGCCGCTCCCCGCGCTGATCAGCGAGCACGGCTATTCCTATCCGGAAGACTTCAATCGCGCCCCCGATCGAAGGCGCTGGCTCTGCAAACCCTCGGCGGCCCACCGGACCCACCACCTCCACCTCGTCCAGGACCGCGCCGTTCTCGACCGCTACCTTCGCTTCCGCGACGCCCTTCGGGCACGGCCCGAACTGGCCGCTGCCTACGCCCGGCTCAAGCGGGAGCTGGCCGTGCGCCATCGAGCCGACCGCGAGGCGTACACCGATGGGAAGTCCTCCTTCGTCGAGGAGGTCCTGAGCGCCTGGCCCTGAACCTAACCGTAGTTTGCGGGAGAGTTTGCAGGAGGCTACATTGTGCAACTTCCCGCAAACTATTCTGGAAATTCGCCCGAATGAGCCGCTGGACCGAAGCATTGCTTGCCCTGGACGGCATCCAGGCCGGAGCGCGAGGCGCAGACCTCGAGAGCCCGACGCTCGACTTCAAAGAGGAGGGCCGAAGCCGTGAAGACCTTCTCCAACTCCTCGCGTACGAAGCAATCTGTCTCGCAAACGCCCAGGGCGGTGTCGTAGTCGTAGGTGTCGCCGACAAGAAGCGCGGCTCCTTGGCGCTTACTGGAACCACGCTCGAGGCTGATGTCGTTCGCCTCAGGATTCATCAGCTCAGTCGACCTGGCCTCCTCGTTCATGTCGAGGAGCTTCGCCGGGACGATAGGCGCTTGCTCCTCATCGACGTACCCGAAGGAATCGAGGTCTACGCGGACCCCAAGGGACGCGCGCCCAGGCGCATCGGGACCGAGTGTCATTCCATGTCCCCCGGAGAGCAGGCGCAGCTCGTCGACGAACGAAGGGGCTTCGACTGGTCTTCACAGCCGGGCGCGATGGGGTTGGGCGATATATCCGAACTCACGCTCGCCACGACCAAGGACCTGTTGGCCAAGTCGTCTGATCCGGCCCGGCGCGATCTTGCGCGGCTCGAAAAGCGGCGGCTCCTCTCCGCACTCGGAGTCCTCAGCCCCAGAGGTGTCCTCCTGCGAGCCGGTGAGCTGCTCTTTTGCTCCACGGGACGTCTAGCGATCCTCTACCAGTTTCGTCAGACCCCGGGAGGCGAACCTCGCGCGGTCGAGCGATTGGACACGCCGCTGATTCTGGCGCTCGTGCGCAGCCTCGACCTCGTGCAAGCGCGCCGCAACGTCACCCCGGTGACGATACCGGGGGGCCAGCAGCTATCCATCGAGGACTATCCCGAGCTCGCGGTTCGCGAGGCGTTGGTCAACGGAGTCGTCCATCGAGATTGGCGGATGCAAGGGCCGGTCGTCGTCGACCACTCCCCGGAGGTCCTGGTGGTGACGTCGCCGGGTCCGCTCGTCTCGGGCGTGACCCCCGAGAACATCATCACCCACCCTTCCAAGCCTCGAAATCCGCTCCTCGCGAAGGCCATGCGCAACCTGGGCTTCGCGGAAGAGGTCGGTCGAGGGATCGATCGGATGTTCAGGGAGACTATTCGAGCAGGTCGCCGGACGCTTCCCCGTATCGAAGGAACGATGGACAGCGTTCGAGTCACGCTCACGGGTGGCTCTCCCGACGGCCGCATCGCGCGCTTCGTCGCTCAGCTCCCGGCGGACGAGCGGGAGGATACGGACACCCTCCTCATTCTCTTTGCCCTCAGTAACAAGACCTCCGTCGATGCGGCGCTCCTCATGCCCCTCTTGCAAAAGAGCCAACCGGAGATCGAGACCACCCTCCGCCGTCTCGCCTCCGACGAAGTCGGGATCATCGAGCCGACCCGCGCGACCGCACGGCGGAGTCATCCGAGATACCAGCTCAGGGGCGAGGTCCTCCGTGCGTTAGGGCCTGCGTTGCCGTATCAACGGCGGACGACGGACGACATCGATCGAAAGGTCGTCTCCCATGTGCGCGAGTACGGCAAGATCACCAATCGTACCATCCAAAACCTGCTCGATGTTTCCCTGAGCCGGGCGAGGGATATCCTCGTCGATCTCATCAACCGTGAGATCTTGATCAAGACGTCGGAGCAGCAGCGTGGCCCAGGCGTCGAATATGGACCGGGCCGCAGATTTCCTCCCAGACGCAGCCGGACCAGGTGATCGCGTTCGAGGCTGCTATCGTTCGGCCAGCGACTCAGCCAGGCCGGCCAAGGGAGGCGGTGAGGGCGACGATGAAGGGTTCCCGCACCGCCGGATCGCAGCGCTCCATCACGAGGATGGCCTTCGAGGCCAGGGGGTTGGGGCCGGCGGGGAGATCTTCGCCGGGGCCGCAGGCGAGCGGCATCGGGCTGTGGCCGTCCCATGGCGCGCCGCGGGGGAAAGTGACGTCAATGGGGAGGCGGGCGCCGTCTACGAGGGCGGTGGCGTAGGTGTGGACGTCGACCAGGCCCATCGCGGGGACGGACTTTGCCACCTCGAGGCCGAAGAGCTGCTCCGCCGCCGCGGGATCGAGGCGGTAGACGCGGTTGACGAGGCGCAGCTCCCGCTCGGGGAAGAGGTCGGCGCAGACCAGGGCCAGGAGCATATGCTTGGTGGAGCAGGTCCCGCGCCCATCCTCCAGGACGCCCTCCGGGGTCCGGCAGCTCGGGCGGCCGTAGGGGATCGACGCGACGGCATCCACCACGGCCTCGAAGGCCTGGGGGGCCAGCAGGCCGGCGGTCTCGAGGAAGCGCTCACCCCAGGTCCACATCTCGTCTCCTCCTCATCCGGCTGGTGGCCGGCATCAGCTTCGGGGCACGTACATCAGTGGGGAAGGGGCCACGTCCAGGGCGCCGACAAGGGACGGCGCCAGATCTCGAAGGTCATCGCGTAGTCGTTCTTCTCGTCCGCGGCCCGCTCATCGCTGAAGATCAGCTCCCATCCGATCGAGTCGAAGTCGAGGAATGTATCACCCTCGAACTCTCCGTGTACCAGGGTAAGCAGCAGCTCGGCGCAGCGCGGGAGCGCTTCGGCGTAGAGGCCGCCGCCACCGATGATCATCACCTCGGGGGCCGACGCCACCTCGGGGAGCGCGAGCGCTTCGTCCAGGCTGGGAGCGGAGAGGCAGCCCTCGGGGGTGGCCATGCTCCCGATGACGACGTTGGTGCGGCCCGGCAGCGGCTTCCCGATCGACTCCCAGGTGCGCCGCCCCATGAGCACCGGCTTGCCGAGGGTGCGCTCCTTGAAGTGCGCGAGGTCGGCGGGCAGATGCCAGGGCAGCTTGCCCTGATTTCCGATCACCCCGTTCTCGGAGACGGCGACGATGGCGGTGAGCTTCACGTGGGATCCTCTGAGTCAGACCGCGATGGGCGCCGAGATGCCCGGATGGCTCTGATAACCGTCGAGCGAGATGTGTTCGTAGCGGAAGTCGTCAATGGACTTCCCGGAGGGATCCAGACGCAGCCGAGGTAGCGGCAGGGGCTCGCGCTGGAGCTGCAGATCGACCTGCTCGAAGTGGTTGGTATAGATGTGTGCGTCACCGAAGGTATGGACGAAGTCGCCGACCTCCAACTCACAGACCTGGGCGACCAGGTGGGTAAGGAGGGCATAGGAGGCGATGTTGAAGGGAACGCCCAGGAAGAGATCGGCGCTGCGCTGGTATAGCTGGCAGGAGAGCCGGCCGTCGGCCACGTAGAATTGGAAGAGGACGTGGCAGGGCTCGAGGGCCATCTTCGGCAGCTCGGCCACGTTCCACGCGGAGACCAGCAGCCGCCGGGAATGCGGGCGGGCGCGGAGCTCGCCGATGACCTTGGCGATCTGGTCGACGTGGCCGCCGTTCGGGCTCGGCCAAGAGCGCCATTGGACGCCATAGACCGGACCGAGCTCGCCCGCCGGGGAGGCCCACTCGTCCCAGATGGAGACGCCGTGCTCCCGGAGGTAGGCAATGTTCGAGTCGCCCTTCAGGAACCAGAGGAGCTCGTGGACCACGCCCTTCCAGAAGAGCTTCTTGGTGGTCACGGCAGGAAAGCCGCGGGAGAGATCGAAGCGGAGCTGGTGGCCGAAGATGCTCTGGGTGCCTACGCCCGTCCGGTCCTCCCGGATCACACCTTGCTCCCGCACGAGGCGGAGGAGATCGAGATAGGCCTTCATCTTGCTCCCGAGAAAGAGGGTCCCAGTCTGCCACGACCGGCTACGAGGCGAGCGGCGGACTCGCGGCACTTCTAACAAATCACGACAGCGAAATCGCCCCCGTCCGCAAACGATACGCACTCAAACCATTCGGGGGCCGTGAGCGAACGATCTTGACTTGGGTCGCTCGCGTATCCGAGCATCGGAGGATGGCCAGAGAGCGCAAAATCTACGTGACCACCCAGGATATGAAGCGTCTGCAGGCCCTCCTCGAAGGCACCGCCTCCCAGCGGAACGCCGAGGCGGCCGAGGCGTTGGAGTCCGAGCTCGCCAGCGCCGAGGTCGTCTCGCCTGAGAAGATCCCCCACGACGTGGTCACCATGGATTCCAAGGTCCGCTTCGAAGACGAGTCCGGCCAGCAGCGAGAGGTCACCCTGGTCTACCCCAAGGACGCCGACGCACAGGCCGGCAAGATCTCCATCCTCGCCCCGATCGGCGCCGCCCTCATCGGCCTCTCGGTGGGCCAATCGGTGGACTGGCCCCTCCCCAGCGGCAAGGTCCGGCGCCTCAAGATCGTCGACGTGATGTTCCAACCGGAGGCCGCCGGCCAAGAGGTCTGAAGCATCTGAGAGGGCCACGAATTCTGCGAAGAGCGGGTCCAACGACGCAGGCGGGAGGGCGCAGCAGCTCCTCTCGGATTCAAGCGATCCGCCGGAGGAGCACCTCGTGTAGCGCGAGGGCCATGCGCCGCACCGCGTAGCCTTCGAAGTCGTCGACCGGATCGATGGAGTCGGGGAAGACCTCCAGGATCCCCGTGAGGAAGGAGAGCGCCTCCTCGAGGGCGGGGCCCTCCCCCTGCTGCCGGAGGGCCTCACTCAGCGCAAAGGACTCATTCACCAGGTTCTGCCAGCGATCCTCGCGGCTCATCGCCAACCTCGGCGACGCGCCCGCTCGAGACGGACGCGCCGGTCTTCGGCTCGAAAACCTACTTCTGCTGGAGCACGTTGAGGGCCGAGCCCGCCTTGAACCACGCCACCTGCTCGTCGTTCAGGGTGTGGCGCAGCGCGATGGTCTCGGTGGTGCCGTCGTCGTGGTGGAGGATGGCGTCCACCGTTCGGCCCGGCGTGATGGAGAGCACGTCCACCAGGGAGATCCGATCCGTCTCCCGGACCTTCTCGTAGTCGGCAGGGTTCTCGAAGGTGAAGGGGATCACGCCCTGCTTCTTGAGGTTGGTCTCGTGGATCCGGGCGAAGGATCGGACGATGATCGCCGCCGCCCCCAGGAAGCGGGGGCTCATGGCGGCATGCTCGCGAGAGCTCCCCTCGCCGTAGTTCTCATCGCCGACGACGATCCAGCGCTTGCCCCGCGCCTTGTAGTCACGGGCCACGGCGGGCACAGCGGCCAGCTCGCCGGTGAAGGCGTTGCGGGTGTGACCGGCCTCGGGCGCGAAGGCGTTGATCGCGCCGATCAGCATGTTGTCGGAGATCCGATCGAGGTGGCCGCGAAAGCGCAGCCAGGGCCCAGCCGGGGAGATGTGATCGGTGGTGGTCTTCCCCTTGGTCTTGATCAGCAGGGGCAGCTCCACGAACTCTTCCGCCTTCGGAGCGACGAAGGGCGCGAGGAGTTGGAGGCGGGCGCTCTCCTCCGCGACCTTCACCTCGACCGCGGCGCCATCCGTCGCCGGCGCCTGGTAGCCGCCGACGGCCCGGACGAAGCCGTTGGCCGGCAGATCGTCGGCCTTGGCCGGGGCGCGGAGCTTGAGCCGCTTGTCGCCCTGGACGATCTCGTCCTGCAGGGGATCGAAGTCCAGCCTGCCGGCGAGGCCATAGGCGAGCACCACCTCCGGCGAGGCGATGAAGGCGAAGGTCTCGGGGTTGGCGTCGTTGCGGGCGCGGAAGTTCCGGTTGAAGGAGGTGATGATCGAGTTCTTCGTGCCCTTGGCGACGTCGTCGCGCTTCCACTGGCCGATGCAGGGGCCGCAGGCGTTGGCGAGGACGGTGGCCCCGGCCTTCTCCAGCGTGGCCATCTGCCCGTCCCGTTTGATCGTCTCGAAGATCAGGTCGGAGCCCGGCGAGACCATCAGCGACGAGCCCATCGTGAGCCCGGCAGCGGCGGCCTGCTCGGCGACGTCAGCGGCCCGGCTGAGATCCTCGTAGGAGGAGTTGGTGCAAGAGCCGATCAGCGCGGAGCTGAGCTCGGCGGGGTAACCCTCGTCGATCACGGCCTGCTTCAGCTCGGAGACCGGACGCGCGAGATCGGGGGTATGCGGCCCGACCACGTGGGGCTCCAGGGTGGAGAGATCGATCTCGATGATCTCGTCGAAGAACTTCTCCGGCGCCGCCTCCACCTCGGGATCCGCACCCAGCAGATCGCCGTATTCGTTGGCGAGGTCGGCGAGGCCGCCGCGCTCGGTGCCGCGCAGGTAGCGCTCCATGGCGGCGTCGTAGGGGAAGATCGACGTGGTGGCGCCGAGCTCCGCGCCCATGTTGGTGATCGTCGCCTTGCCCGTGCAAGAGAGCGCTCGCGCGCCGGGGCCGAAGTACTCGATGATGCGGTTGGTGCCGCCCTTCACCGTGAGGATCCCCAGGAGCTTCAGGATCACGTCCTTGGGCGCGGTCCAGCCGCTCAGCTCCCCGGTGAGCTTCACGCCGACCACCTTGGGCTGGAGCACCTCCCATGGGAAGCCCGCCATCACGTCCACCGCGTCGGCGCCGCCGACCCCTACCGCCGCCATGCCGAGGCCGCCGGCGTTGGGGGTGTGGGAGTCGGTGCCGATCATCAGCCCGCCGGGGAAGGCATAGTTCTCGAGGACCACCTGGTGGATGATCCCGGAGCCCGGCTTCCAGAAACCGATGCCGTATTTGGAAGAGACCTGCGAGAGGAAGTCGAAGACCTCCTGGTTCTCGGTGGAGGCCACCTTCGTATCGGTGGCCGCGCCGACCCGCGCCTGGATCAGATGGTCGCAGTGGACGGTGGAGGGCACCGCCACCTCGGCCTTGCCGGCCTGCATGAATTGGAGCAGGGCCATCTGGGCCGTGGCGTCCTGCATCGCCACGCGATCCGGGCGGAGCAGCAGATAGGCCTTGCCGGCCTCGAGCTCCTGGCCCTTGGGATCGTCCAGGTGGCCGAAGAGGATCTTCTCCGAGAGGGTCAGCGGTCGCCCCAGCCTCTCGCGGACGATGGCGAGGTTCTTTCGCGTCCGCTCATAGACGGCGCGGACCAGCTCCGGGGTGCTCTCGATCACGGGCATTTGCTTCGTTTCCTTTCCACTACACTGAGTAAATCATGTGCACGCATGCGTGTGCATCACCGCGCCAGCGAGGATTCAGACGGTCTTCCAGGCGTCGCCGGCGGCTTCCACCTTGCCCCGCTGCTGGAGCTCGAGGAGGGACGCCAATGCGCTCCGCTCCGCCACCGGATGGAGGAAGCTCGGAGTGTCCGAATAAACCCTTTCCACGACGGCGGCAAGCGAGAGCGGCGCCCCTGCCGTCGCCAGCGTGGCGAAGATCCCATCCATCCGGGCCAACCTATGGGCGATGTACTGATCCACCAACGTGAGGCCGTCGGGGATCGGGAAGCCGTGGGCCGGGTAGAGGGTCCGGGCGGGGAGCTCGCGCACCCGGCGGAGGGACTCCAGGTAGACGCCCAGATCGCCCTCGGGCGGATCCAGGACGATGGTGGACCCCTGGGCCACCATGTCGCCGGCGAAGACCGCGCCGCTCCCCTCGTCGACGAAGGCGAGGTGCCCCTCGGCGTGGCCCTCGGTGAGGAGGCAGCGCAGCCTCATCGTCATCGGGCCACGGAGGCTGAGGAGCTGACCGTCCTCGAGCCGCCCCTCGCCAAAGCCGAGGCGCCTCGCCGTCGCGGCGCTGGTCCAGATCGGCGCCCCCGTCCGCCGGGAGAGGTCCAAGGCCCCCCCGACGTGGTCGCCATGATGATGTGTGAGGAGGATGCACTTCAAGCTGCGTCCCTCCTCCAGTAGCTCCGCGAGCTGCTCATGGAACCACGCCTGCTCGTCGGGGAAAGGCGAACCGGGGTCGATCACGGCCAGCTCGCCGGTGCCGACCACGTAGCAGTTGGTGTGCTGTGCCGGCGGCAGGGTGGGCGTGCGCAGCGGGTAGGTGAGGACGCCGCGCTGGAACTCGATCCGGCGCACCACATGGCTCTTGCAGACGAAGGGGGGCTGTCGCAGCCGCGGTACGGCCGCCTCCGGCCCGAAGCCCGCGAGGGTGGCGAGGGCGTGGTGGTTCGGCGGGTGCAGGAGGGCTGTCCCCGCCTCCCAGCGGGCCAGGGCGTCTCGCGGGCGGATCCAGCCGCCGTCGGAGAGCTCGCCGGGGATCACCACGGCCTCCTGCTCCTCCGGCGCGATCGCGAGGTAGAAGCGCGCGTCGAAGCGGATCGGCGAGAAGTCCGGGGTCAGCCAGCGCCCCGCCTCGACCAGCGCCCTGGCGTCGAGCTGCAGCCCCTCTCTCTCGAGGATCCCGGCGAATGATCCACCGGCGAGCAGCTCCTCGCGCAGCGCCCGCAGCTCGGCGGCGTCGAGGCGCGCCGCGCCGCGGGCCAGGAGGATCCCGCTCTCCTCGAAGGCCTCGCGGATCGCCGCCACACGATAGCGCTCCTCCCCGGGCGGACACGACAGGATCGGCACCTCGGCGTCGGCGCGATCCACCTTGCCGCCAGGGAAGGCGTAGTAGCCACCGGAGAAGCTCACCCGCTCCCCCCTTCGCACCCAGAAGACCTCGCGCTCCGGGGTCTCGCCGCCGCGGACGAGGATCACGGCGGAGGCGTCCCGCATCTTGGCGGGGGGCGGCTGGAAGTCGATGTCGGCGAGGAGTTCACTCATGGCGGGCGCAGCGTAAAGGGTGTCGACGTCCAATTCCACCTCCCGGAGATCTTCCTCCGATCGAAAATCGGGTGAAAGAGTTGAACCCCACGGGGCCGCCTGCCAGTCTGCTTCGGACGTGACCCGCATCCGCGATCCCATCCACGGCTCGATCCCCTTGAGCGCCCGCGAGCTGAAGGTAGTGGACTCGCCCTTCTTCCAGCGCCTGCGATCCATCCGGCAGACGGGCTTCGCCGACCTGGCCTTTCCCGGCGCCACCCACACCCGCTACGTCCACGCCCTGGGCGCCTGCCACCTCGCGGGGCGGATCTTCGACGTGATCCGCCGGCGGATCCCCAATCTCGGCGCCACCGAGCGGGCCCGCCTCGAGGCCGCTTTGCGGCTGGCGGTGCTCCTCCACGATCTCGGCCACGCCCCCTTCTCCCACTCCTCCGAGTCGATCATGCCGCCCCGCTCCCGCCTGGGGCTCCCACCCTGGCTGCGGACCGGCGCAGCCAGCGCCCAGGCCAACCACGAGGATTACACCCTCAAGCTCGTGCTGGACTCGGAGCTCACCCCCATCCTTCGCCAGGCCTATGGCCCCCTCGACCTGCCCCCCGAGGCCATCGCGGCCCTGATCGCCGGCGTGGCCGCGCCGGGGGGCCCGCACTTCCTGGTGGGAGGAATCGATCTCGCGCCCCTGCTCCGGCAGGTGGTCTCCAGCGAGCTGGACGCGGATCGGATGGACTACCTCCTCCGCGACTCCTTCTTCACCGGCGTGAACTACGGCAAGTACGACATCGACTGGCTGATCGGGAACCTGGACGTCTACCTCCACGACGGGATCGCCGAGCTGGCCATCGGCAGCCGGGCGATCTTCGCCTTCGAGGACTTCCTCCTCTCCCGCTACCACATGTTCCTCTCAGTGTATTACCACCGAACACCGATCTGCTTCGATCGCATGCTGCGGCTCTACTATCGGGAGTCGCCAGGCGAATTCGAGATCCCCTCGGACCCAGCGGCCTACCTGGGCTGCGACGACGTCCAGCTCCAGACCGTCCTCCGCGGATCGCGCAACCGCTGGGCCCAGCGGATCGCCAGGCGGCGGCCCTTCCGCCTGCTGCTGGAAGTCAATCCATATGACACAGGATACAACCTGATCGAGGTGGTCGGCCGGCTGCAGTCGGCGGGGCTGGAGCACTTCGCCACCGAGTCGCTGGGGCTGGTCTCCAAATACTTCGGCAGCCAGCAGGCAGGGTCGACGATCTGGGTCCACGTCAGCGATCAGCGCCGCCACGTGCCGCTGGAGGAGTACACCCCGCTCTTCCGTCGCTACGAGCAGCAGGTGCGGATCGATCGGATCTACGTGGATCCCCCGCGGATCGACGAGGCCCGCGAGCTCGCCGGTCTCCCCGCCCTCGGCTAAACCCGCAAAGGCCCTGGGCTCTCCCAGCGTTCACGGGCCGCTGGCTGGCAGGATCAGAGCGCCATCCGCACCTGCGCCTCGGCTCCGCCCTAGGCTGAGGATTCTCGGCCCGCCGAGGCGGCCGCGCCCCCTTCGTTCGGGAGCTGGGCGTCCGGATCGAGGGCCGCGGTCACGGGGGCTCCTCTCAGCATGAGCAGGCCCGCGATGGCCGAGATGATCGAGCCGGTCAGGATCCCGACCTTTGACTCTATGTGAAGGAGCGAGTAGGGCTCGAAGGCCAGCCCCGCAACGAAGAGCGACATGGTGAAGCCGATGCCGCCGAGCATGCCGGCCCCCAGCAGGTGACGGCCGGTGACGCCAGCGGGCAGATGGGCCAGCCGAGTCTTCATCGCCAGCAGGGTCGCGCCCACGATGCCCAGCGGCTTGCCGATCACCAGGCCCAGGATCACGCCGAGGGCGCCAGGCTCGAGGAGGAGCGAGGGCGACGCGCCGATCAGCACGACGCCTGCGTTGGCGAAGGCGAAGAGCGGCACGATCAGGAAGTTCACGTAGGGGTTGATGGTGCGCTCGAGCGCGGCCAGCGGCGACTCGAGCTTCATCGCCGTGGAGTGGAGCGCAGCCACGGCTCCGTCGACGTCCACGGCGCTCGACTCGGGATCCTCCGCCACCGCCGCCAGGCCGGTGGCGTCCGCGACCAGCGCCTGGGTCTGGGCCTTCCCCCTGGCGGGCATGCAGAGGCCGACGATCACGCCGGCGATCGTCGCGTGGATGCCGCTCTGCAGGATCACCGCCCAGAGCGGCGCTCCCACCACCAGGTAGAGGCCCGGGCGATCGATGTGGACCCGATTCATCCCGATGAGCAGCAGCGTGATCAGCCCCGCGATCCCCAGCGCGCCCCAGGAGATCGCGCTGGAGTAGAAGATCGCGATGACCACGATGGCGCCGAGGTCGTCGATGATCGCGAGCGCCGCCAGGAAGGCGAAGAGGCCCTTCGGGATCCGGCTGCCCAGGATCCGCAACACCCCCAAGGCGAAGGCGATGTCGGTGGCCATGGGGATGCCCCAGCCGTGGGCGGCCTCGCCTCCATGGGCCACGGCGACGTAGATGGCGGCGGGCACCAACATCCCGCCGCCCGCCGCCACCAGCGGGAGCAGCGCCTTGCGGGGGGAGTTCAGCTCTCCCATCACCAGCTCCCGCTTGATCTCCATGGCGACCAGCAGGAAGAAGAAGACCATCAGCAGGTCGTTGACCCAGAAGAGGAGATGCTCCTGGATCGACCAATGGGCGAAGCCGACGAAGGCGGGGATCTCCCACAGCGCCACGTAGCTCTCACTGGCCCCTGAGTTCGCCCACACCATCGCGGCGATCGAGGCGAGGATCAGGAGCCTGCCGCCGAGGCTCTCCACGCGGACGAAGGAGGCGAAGGGGCGGAAGAGCTGGACCAGGGTGCCGACGGGCTTGGGAGAGCGCTGGTTCATGCAAGCGTCATCTCAGAACGGAAAGAGCCGGGCAAACGAAACCGGGATCGAGCCCCTGCCCTCGGCCTCCGGGGGCGCGACTCATCCGCGGTCAGCGACGGGGAGGGCCACGCTCCACGAGGGCGCGGCCTCATACGGACGGTCGTCCACCTCGCTCAGGCCATGTGCAGCCCGCTCTGCCGGCCTCCCCATGCGGCTGGATGGTGAGTTTCCCACAGGACCGAAGCTCCGGCCGCAGCTTCACCCCTTGCACCCTTCGATCCACACACCGACACTCCGGGCATGCGCACAACGCTCGATCCCATCGCCCTCTACCCGAAGAAGGCCGGCCTCGACCGCAGCTTCCGCGTGGTGCAAGGCGACAGTCTGAAGCTCCTCGAGGATCTCCCCGATGCCTGCATCGACCTGATCTTCGCCGACCCGCCCTACCACCTCTCCAACGGTGGCTTCACCTGCAAGGGGGGGAAGCGGGCGAGCGTCGATAAGGGGGCGTGGGATGCGTCTCAGGGGCTCGACGCCGATCACGCCTTCCAGAAGGCCTGGCTCGCCGCGGCGCAGCGGGTGCTCAAGCCCTCCGGCACCCTCTGGGTCTCCGGAACCCAACACGTGATCTTCTCCATCGGCTTCGCGCTGCAGGAGCTGGGCTACCACCTCCTCAACACCGTGACCTGGTTCAAGCCGAACGCTGCGCCGAACCTCGCCTGCCGGACCTTCACCCACTCCACGGAGCTGGTGATCTGGGCGGCCCCCAAGCGGAGCAAGCCGCTCCTCCACACCTTCAACTACCGCGACATGAAGGCCGAGAACGGCGACAAGCAGATGCGCGATGTCTGGCAGGTGCCGGAGGCCGGCGGACCTCAGGTGATGTGGACCCTTCCGGTGCCCGGCAAGTCGGAGAAGGCCCACGGCGCCCACCCCACCCAGAAGCCCCTCTCCCTCCTCGAGCGTGTGATCCGCAGCTCCAGCCGCCCAGGCGACGTGGTCCTCGATCCCTTCAGCGGCTCGGGGACCACCGGCGTGGCCGCCGTCTCCCTCGACCGCAGATACCTCGGCTTCGAGCGGGAGAAGGAGTACGCGGACTTCTCCCGTCGGCGGATCCTCGCCGCCCTCGAGGAGGAGTCCCAGCCCCGTCGCGCCATCGGCGCCGCCTGAGCCCGCGAGCCGGAGGCGAGCGAGCGCAAGGAAAGATCCGTAGCGCAGAGCGCGCGTGAAAAAACTGCCCCCTTGGACGAGGGCGGTTTTCTCACGCGCTCTGAGTTTCCCGGGGCAGGTCGAGTGGGCAGGCGCTATCCTCCCGGCCACTCGATAGGAGGAGCGATGGCCTTTCACATCTATACGAAGACCGGTGACAAGGGGCAGACGGGCCTCTTCGGCGGCGGCAGGGTCCGCAAGGACGATCCGCGGGTCGAGGCCTACGGCGCCGTCGACGAGCTGAACGCCGCCATGGGCACCGCCGAGGCGGTGATCGACGACGCGGAGATCAAGGGCTGGATCAAGATGATCCAGGACGAGCTCTTCGTCGTGGGCGCCGAGCTCTCCACCCCCGATCCCGAGGCGGTGAAGAAGCAGGTGGTGCCGGTGGGCGGCGATCAGGTGGCGGCCATGGAGCGGATCATCGACTCCGTAGACACCGAGGTGCCCCCGCTGCGGCAGTTCATCCTCCCCGGGGGGCATCCCGGCGCGGCGCATCTCCACCTCGCCCGCACCATCTGTCGGCGGGCCGAGCGCCGGATCTTGACCTTCTCGGATCATGCCGAGGTGCGGGTGGAGGTGATCACCTACGTGAACCGCCTCTCGGATCTCCTCTTCATGCTCGCCCGCCTGGTCAACCACCGCGCCTCGATCGCCGAGCCCGTCTGGAATCCGCCGCTCCGCTGAGAGGTCGTCGGGGCACGAACCCCTCGCGAACTGAAGGCAACCAAGCGAAACGGGTCCTCACGCCTGAACCCACGCTCGAAGGATCGCTCCCCGCTGGGGCGATCTCCTTCACCAGGCTCCGAGCTCGTGCGCCCAGCTTGCATGTGGGGGACGATCGCCCCACCATGCCGGCGATCCGATGACCCTCTCCCCTGAAGAACGCGGCGCGCTGCTGCGCCGGCTCGGTCGCGAGACCGGCTTCGACCTCGTGGGCCTGGCGCCGGCGGCCGCCCTCGATCCCGCCCCCTTCGAGCGCTTCTTCGCCGAGGGGAACCACGCGGACATGGAGTGGATGAAGGACGAGCGCCGCCTCGATCCGAGGCGGCTCCTCGACGGAGCCCGGACGGTGGCGGTCTTCGCCCTGAACTACTTCGATCCGGACGCGACCGGCGGTCGGGTCGCGCGCTACGCCAGGGGCACCGACTACCACTCGGTGCTGCGGCGCAAGCTGCGCAAGATCCGCAAGGCCCTCGCCCTGGCCGATCCCGGCGTGGGCACCTACGGCTCGGTGGATTGGGGTCCCATCGCCGAGAAGCCCTGGGCCCAGGCCGCGGGGATCGGCTGGATCGGAAAGAACGGCTGCCTGATCTCCCGAAACCACGGGAGCTGGATCCTCCTCTGTGCCCTGGTGCTGGATCGTGTCTGCGCCCCCTACGACGAGCCCCACGCGAACCACTGCGGGAGCTGCGCGGCCTGCCTTCCGGCCTGCCCCACCGACGCCTTCCCTCGCCCCTACGTGGTCGACGCCAGGCGCTGCCTCTCGTACCAGACCATCGAGAACCGCGAGGTGGTCCCCGATGAGATCAAGGATCGCTCGGCGGGCTGGACCTTCGGCTGCGACGCCTGCCAGGAGGTCTGTCCCTGGAACCAGCGCTTCGCGACCCGAACCGCAGAAGCCGGCTTCGCTCCGCGCGACCACGCGCTCTGGGATGTCCCCCTCGATCGCCTGATCACCATGCCGTACGAGGAGTGGGAGCAGCGAGCACGGGGCACGGCCATGGCCCGCCCCAAGCATTTCGGCACCGTGCGCAACGCGCTGATCGCAGCCGGGGATACCGGCGCTCCTGCCCTCCTCGACGCCTGCGCCACGAGGCTCGACGATCCCCACGCAGGCGTCAGCGACGCCGCCGCCTGGGCCGTGCGCCGGCTGGGCGGCGATCCAGACGAAGTGCAGACGCGATCCGCAGCCCTCCCCCCCTGCGGTGGCGGTCTGCGCCGCGACTCGGACTCGTAGTTCGTGGGTCGAGGGCGACGGAGGCGCGCGGCGCGGCTCCTCGCTGAATTCCGCAGGGATCGGCTGGAAGAGCTGCTAACCTAGCCGGCTGGTTCGGCTCATGGGGAGCTGCGACCGGCGGCCGAACGTGCCGCACAACGAGGAAAGTTCGATGCGATTTTTTCAGATCTCCGGCCTCGCTGTCGCGATCGCGGCTCTCTCCCTCGGAGCGGCCGCCTGCGGTGACTCCGACAACGACGACAACGGAGGCAAGGGCGGCTCCGGGGCCTCGACCGGCGGTACGGGCGGCGCGGGTGCGACCGGTGGCAGCGACGGCACCGGGGGCACGGGCGGAGGCAGCGACGGCACCGGCGGCACGGGTGGCGGCGGCGACTTCACCCCCGACTGCAACGCGATGTGCGATCATTTCTACGACGAATGCAAGAGCGGCTTCGACGGCGAGGACAAGGATTTCTGCCTGACCTACTGCGAGCAGGTGCACCCCAGGTTCGTTGAATGCCTGACCTTCGCCGAGTGCAGCAACGCGGCCCTGAATGCTTGTTTCAGCTCCCCGGCGTGCGATGCCATGTGCAACAACGTCTACAGCATCTGCGATCGGCCGTTCGAGTTGACCGAGGGCGGCTTCATGACCGAGGAGCAGTGCCTTAGCTCTTGTCCGCAGCAGCCCGGCTGGAGCGACGAACTGATCGACTGTCTCTCCGTAGCCGAATGCACCGACGCCGCCTTCGACACCTGCGCGCGGATGTAGGCTGAGCCGGTTGCCGCTCGCTGCCCCCCAAGATGCCTATCCTCCGTACCAGCTCGTCCCGGCGGATTCACGCCACGAAAGGTTTGCGATGACTCGACCTCGGCTCCTCCTGGTCATGACCCTCTCTTCGATCCTCGGCTTCGCAGCCGTTGCCTGCAGCGACGACGAAGCCTCGCCTGGTGGCAAGGGGGGAGAGGGAGGTAGCTCGCACACTGGCGGCACAGGCGGAACGGCTGGTGCAGGCGGGAGCGGCGGCGAAGGCGGCGCGGGGGGCAGCGGCGGGGAAGGCGGTACCGCTGGCGCTGGGGGCAGCGGAGGCGAAGGCGGCGCGGGGGGCAGCGGAGGCTCGCAGGGGACCGGAGGCGCCGGGGGCTCCTCCTCGGCGGCCTGCTCGTCCGCCGACATCAGCGACCCAGACTGCCAGGATTGCCTCATCGCCAGCGCGGACGCCTGCCCGAATGAAGTCATGGTCTGCCTGGTCGGGGGCCCGGCGCTCACCTGCGCGATGATGAACGGCTGCGTCGATCTCTCGACAAATCCACCGGGGGCGGATCTCACCTGTGTCTTCGCGAACTGCATGACGGATATCCTGGCAGCCCACAGCTGCATGGAGGACTGCCCGGCGTACGCCGCCTGCTTCCCCTGATCCCCGGTAGAGATCCACGAACGAGAGCCACCTCTGCCTCGCGGAGGCGGCTTTCTTTCAAAACGCCGGTCTGAGCTGGGCGCGAGCAGAACGAGGACCGCCGCGCGGTGGCACATCCTCCGGCTGACACTCGCCCCACGATCGTCGCTTTCCCGCGCTGGTGAGGGAGGTGGCTCGCGGGTACCATGAGCCGATGTCCGAGCCGACGATCGCGATCGACACGATGGGGGGGGAGTTCGGTCCGGGTGAGGTGGTCCGAGGCGCGGCCCGCCTCACCCTCGAGTCGGATCTCTACGTCGTCCTGGTGGGCGACGAGCCCCGAATCTCCGAGCTCCTGGCCCGCAGCCGCCACAACCCCGAGCGCCTCGCGGTTCATCACGCGCCGAGCTGGATCAGCAGCGCCGAGAACCCGGCGGCGGCCCTCGAGGCGAAGCCGGACGCGTCCATCGCCATGGCCGCGCGGCTCCTGGCCGAAGGGAGGGCGGACGCGCTGGTCACCGCCGGCAACACCCAGGCATGTGTCCTCGCCTGTTCCCGCGAGCTGGCGCTGGTGCCGGGTGTGGGGCGCGCCGCCTTGGCGACGGTCTTTCCCACCGAGCAGCGCCGTGGGGCGAAGGCCGATCCCTTCTCCCTGATCCTGGACGTGGGGGCCAGCCTCGAGGCCAGCGCGGACGACCTGGTCGCCTTCGCCATGATGGGCTCCGCCTACGCTCGGGTGATCTCCAGGAACCCCAGGCCCCGGGTGGCCCTCCTCTCCAGCGGCACGGAGGACGCGAAGGGCCCGCCGGCGGTGGTCGAGGCCAACCGCCGGATCCGTGAGCTCCCCGACATTGACTTTCTAGGCAACATCGAAGGCCTCGACATCCCCCGAGGTGCTGCCGACGTCGTCGTCACCAGCGGCTTCGTGGGGAATGTGGTCCAGAAGATGTTGGAGGGCATCTCCGAGACGGTGCTGGAGGTGGCGCGCTACGCGTACAAGGAGCGGCTGATGTGGCGGATGGGCCTGACCATGCTCTCCGGAGGGATCCGGCAGCTCAAGCAGCTCACCGATTGGGAGCAATATGGCGGCGCGCCGCTCCTAGGCTTCCATAAGATGGTGATCAAGGCGGACCTCCGCTCGAAGGAGCAGGCCATCGTCAACGCGGGAAAGGTCGCCGCCAAGGCGGTGGCCGCCGACGTTGCCCAGGCGATCGCAGCCAGAACCTCGCCGCCGCCGCCCCACGCGGCGAAGGGATGAACGTGGAGGAGATACGCCAGGTCCATCGCTGGGATCTCGACAAGACCTATCTGCGCACCGACTTCGACAGCCTCCGCGGCCTGCTGCGGGCGGCGCTGGAGAAGGCGAGCGCCAAGGTGAACGTGGCGGGGAGCGCCGGGCTCCTCCGCGAGTTGCAGGCCACCGACGGCACGCGGGTCTGCATCGTCAGCGGCTCACCGCGGCAGATGCGACGCACGCTGGAAGAGAAGCTGCGGCTGGACGGGATCGAGGTCGACGAGCTGATCCTCAAACCCAATATGGAGAACCTCCTGCGCGGCCGGTTTCGGGCGATCCGCGATCAGGTGGGCTACAAGCTCCCCGCCCTGCTGGAGGGGAGGCTGCGGGTCCCGGCCACCGCCAGGGAGACCCTCTTTGGCGACGACGCCGAGGCGGACGCCTTCGTCTACTCGCTCTACGCCGACCTCCTGGATGG
This sequence comes from Vulgatibacter incomptus, assembly GCA_040391605.1. GTDB lineage: Bacteria > Myxococcota > Myxococcia > Myxococcales > Vulgatibacteraceae > Vulgatibacter > Vulgatibacter incomptus_A. The sequence goes on along the minus strand of JBEBXK010000002.1, from coordinate 177,642 downwards.
CACGGTGACGGTGGCGAGGCTCGCCGAGATCCTCGATCACTGCGCCCTCTACTACGACGACATGGCGCGGATCCTGGACCTCGCGGTGCGGCTGCCACGAGCGGGCGCCGCCATGGGGCCGGTGGTAGGGCGGATCTTCATCCACCTCGATAGCTATACGCCCCCCGCCCGCTTCAAGGCCTTCGGCCCCAGGGTCGTGCCGATCTACAACTACTTCCAGGCGGCGGTGCTCCTGCTCCTGGACGGCCGGTTGGGTCCCGCGGCGGTGGCCCGGATCGCGGCCGAGCTCTCCCAGGGCTACGGCTACTCGCTGCTCTCCCTCGCCAACTCCTTCCAGGATCTGATGCGCCGCGGCCTCACGAACGAGAAGGACGTCACGGCGCTGCGCCTGGCCTTCGAAGCCCCCGGCGCCGTCCGCGGCGCCCTCCGCCCTGCCAGCGGCGTGATCGAGGTCTTCCTCCAGCGAATCGCGATGATCGCCGGGGCGCCGGGGAAGCCGTCCCGCGACGCGCCCATCGATTACCTGGCCATCCTCCGGGCCGAGGGTCCGCCCCGGAAATGGAGAAACCGTCGCCCCGCCCCCAACGTCGGCCGACCCCGCCGCTCACGCAGCGCGCCGTTCTGAACGGCACGCAGGCGCCGGCTCGCCCGGCTGCCTCCGCGGCCGGGTCGTGTCCCTACAGGCGGCCCCTCCCTAGATTGCCGGGAGGAGGGTCGTATGCGCTTCGTCCTCATCGCGCTCGCCGCCGCCGCCCTGCTGGCGCCGGCTGCCGGGCAGGCCGAGGAGACGGCGGCTTCGCTCGCTGTCCCCAACCCCAACGAGCCGGTCTCCGGCCGGATCCAGAGCCACGGCGCCACCACGGAGATCCTGGGGGAGCCCCCCGCCGTCGGCGTGACGATCCAACTCCCCAACGGCTGGTATCGGATCGAATCCGGGCCGGAGCCGGATGAATCCGCTGGCACAGGCTCCTTCAGCGTGGTGAAGACGGAGGCGATCGCCGCCGCCCCGCCGACCACGACTCCTCCACCGCCCCCCGCCCTCGCGCCTCCCCCGACCATCGAGCCCTTGCCCGTCCAGCCCGTGCCGGTGGCCGCTGCCGAGACGCGCTGCTACGCCGAAAAGGAGCGCTACGTCTCGGAGCTCTTCCGCATCGCCGGCATCTGGTACTTCGAACATCCGCTGGACCTCCTCGAGGCGCTGGAGGAGACCCCAGGCCTCTCGCTCTCGCCGTGGGTCCGCTTCAACCTCTTCGGCCTCGCGGCAGGTGGCCCCCTCTTCGACGGGGTCGGGGTGCAGCCCGTCCGCCCGGTGGGCTGGGACAACGATCTCCGCTGGGTCGCCGAGGATCTGATCGCCTGCATTCGCGAGAGCCGGCAGATCGCTCAGCAGGGAGGCTCCTCCTCGGCCTACTGAGGCAAGCCGGAGGCGAGCGACCGCGCGAGCGAGTTCTCCGCGCCCGCGCCCGCGAGCGAAGAGCGAAGAGCGAAGAGCGAAGAGCGGAGAGCGGAGAGCGGAGGAGTCGCATCCGCTCCTTGCGGGGTCGATCCGGTCGTGAGCGTCGACGTCTCCTTCCCCGCGGACGAGATAGAGGCGCCGGTACTTTTTGGGTAAGGTGCGCGCCCCTCTCGCGGTTGGATCTCGTACGGATGTCTCTGCTCCACGTCGACAAGGCGACCGTCTCCTTCGCCGGCAAACCGATCCTCGATCGGATCTCCCTCCGGATCGACGAGCGCAGCCGCCTCGGCCTCGTGGGGAGGAATGGAGCGGGTAAATCCACCCTCCTCCGGCTGCTGGCAGGCGACCTCTCGCCGGAGGACGGCAGGGTCCTGCGCCGCCGCGATCTCTCCATCGGCTGGCTGCGGCAGATCGACGATCACGCCACGGGCACCGTCCTCGAGAGCGCCCTGGAGCCCTTCGCGATCTTGCGGGAGCTGGAGGCCGAGCTGCGCCGCCTGGAGCCGGAGCTCGCCTCGGGTGATCCGGCGCTCCTGGAGCGCTACGGCCAGCTCCATGAGCGGTGGGAGCGCAGCGGCGCCTACCTCGCCGAGGCCCGGGCGAAGAAGGTCCTCTCGGGGCTCGGCTTCGCGCAGCGCGCCTTCGAGCAGGAGGTCCGCGCCCTCTCCGGCGGCGAGCGGACCCGGCTGGGCCTGGCGCGGCTCCTGCTGGAGGCCCCCGATCTCATGCTCCTGGACGAGCCCACCAACCACCTCGATCTGGGCGCCACCGAGTTCCTGGAGGAGCTCCTCGCGGGCTACGCTGGCGCCTCGGTGATCTCCTCCCACGATCGCAGCTTCCTCGACGCAGCGGTGGAGCGGATCGGCGAGATCGCCAGGGGCGGCCTCACCCTCTACACCGGCGGCTACAGCGCCTACCTCGAGCAGCGGGCCCTCGCCCGGGAGCAGCAGGAGAAGAGCTTCGAGCGCCAGCAGGCGATGATCGCCAAGACCGAGGACTTCATCCGCCGCAACATCGCGGGCCAGGCCACCAAGCAGGCCCAGGCGAGGCGCAAGGCGTTGGAGAAGCTCGAGCGGGTGGAGGCGGTGCAGCGGAAGGGCGCAGCGAAGATCGCCCTCGGCGTCTCGGGCCGCTCCGAGCTGGAGGTCCTCGCGGTGGACGATCTCGTCCTGGCGGTGGAGGGGCGCCGCCTCCTCGAGCCGGCGCGCTTCAGCGTGCTGCGCGGCGAGCGGATCGGGATCGTCGGCCCCAACGGCTCGGGGAAGACCACCCTCCTCCGGGCGCTGCTGGGCAAGCAGGCCCCAACCGGCGGCTTCGTGCGCATGGGCGGCAAGGTCTCGGTCGGCTACTACGATCAGGAGCTCTCCGCCGTCGACCCCAAGCACACCGTGCTCCAGGCGCTATCACAGGCTCGCCCCTCGCTGCCGGACGGCACCCTGCGCTCCCACGCCGGCCGCTTCCTCTTTTCCGGGGAGGAGGCCGAGCGGCCCATCGAGACCATGTCCGGCGGCGAGCGGGCCCGGGCCGCGCTGGCCAAGCTCACCCTCTCCGGCTTCAACCTCCTCGTCCTCGACGAGCCGACCAACCACCTCGACGCCGAGGCCCGCGAGGCCCTCGAGGACGCCTTGGACGATTACGAGGGGAGCTTCCTCTGCGTCTCCCACGATCGCTGGTTCCTCGAGCGCACCTGCGAGCGGATCCTCTGGCTCGAGCAGGATCCCGCCACCGGCACAGCGCGCCTCGAAGATCATCGCGGCAGCTTCCTGGAGGTGCGGGCGAGGCGGGAGGCGGCCTACGCCGCCGAGGCTCGACAGCCCGAAGCCAGGCCCGCCGAGGCGCCTGCCGACGCCCGCTCCGACCACGAGCGCCGCCGAGCGGAGGCCAACGCACGCAAGGCGGCGGCGCGGCGGATCCTCGCGGTGGACGCGGCGCTGGACGCCCTCACCGCCCAGGTCGCCGACATCGATCGCGCGCTGGCGGATCCTTCGCTGGCCAGCGACTACCTCAGGCTCGGCGAGCTCCAGGCGGAGAAGGACGCCGCCGAGGAGGAGATGCTCGAGCTCATGGAGGAGCGCGAGGACCTGGCGTCGATCGCCGAGGTGGAGTAGCGCCCTACGTCACGCCGAGTCCAATGGGACGAAGGGTCGACGCAATCGGCTGTGTTCAAGCAGAACACTCAGGAAACAGTCCCTCGCCAGGAAGATCGCCGCGCCGATCGCCGCCGTCGAGGCCCCTCCTACCCTTGGCCCCGGAGGCCGCGACGCAGCGCCCGGAGTTGATCTCGAGAGAGGCCGGCCTTGCCGAAGCGCGCCGCCTCGTAGGCCTCGATCGCCAGGCGGATCGCTGGCGCCCGATCGGGGAGCGCCCCCGCCCCTGCCCGGGCCCACTCGGCGCCTGTGGCGGTGCGAGGCAGCCGCACGCCCTTCTTGCGCAGGAGCCGCTTCACCGCGCGATAGAGGCGCACCGCGTCGCGATGGCCCGGGCCACGGCGCGAGGCGCGGCGCTCGATCCAACGCCGCCGCATGCGCACGGCCAGCACCACCGCCAGCGCCATGAAGAGGGACGCGAGCCCGTAGCGGGCCAGGGGCGTGAGCCGCCGACCGGCGCCCTCCCTCGAGGCGATCGCCTCTTTCACGCTCCCGGCCAGCTCCCGCTGCGTGGTCCGATCGAAGTCCAGGACCCGGCTGCTCCACCAATAACGGACGAGATCCAGGGCATCCACCGCCCGCGCGAAGAGACCCTCGGCCGTCCCCGGACGCTCCGCCGCCGGCGTGGCGTCGAAGCGGGCCCAGCCCTCGCCCGGGATCCAGGCCTCGGTCCAGGCGTGTGCATCTCCATTTCGCACCAGGTAGTAGTCGCCCGCTTCGACGTAGCTGGCGCCGTAGAAGCCCGCCGCCACCCGGGCCGGGATCCCCTGGAGTCGCAGGAGCATCACCAGGGCGCTGGCGAAGTACTCGCAATGCCCCTCCCTCCTCTCGAAGAGAAAGTGCGCCAGGGGATCGTCCTGCTCGCCTGGCAGCTCGCGGGTGTAGCGTAGCTCGGTCTCGAGGCGCTCCACCATGGCGGCGGCGATGTCCCGGGGATCGCCGGCGCCGGCGAAGGTCTGCGCCAGCGCCCGGATCCGGGGGTCCAGATCCTCTGGGACCTCCAGGTAGGGCGCGAGCTCGGCGCCATGCACCGACGCGAAGCCCCGCTCCATCGGTGTGACAGCCGCCTTCACCGTATAGCGGCTCTCCCTCGCGCCGGCGATCTCCAGGGATCCGTCGGCGCCTGCCAGGAGCAGCGGCGGAGGCGTCCGCGGCCTGCGGGGGAAGCGCAGCTCCAGCGGCTCGCCTGGGGTGGGGAGGGCGGCGCCATCGCCGAGCCACTCGATCTCGGCCTCGAGGGTCGGCCCCTCGCTCCGGGCCAGGAGGTAGATCCAATTGCCGCCAGGGACGGGGAAGCGATGGGGATCGCCGCGGCTCCAACCCGCGCCATTCCACGCCTGGAAGGTGAAGGTGCGCCAGTAGAGTTCGCCGGCCGGTGGCCCGTCGGGAAAATGCACACGCATCACCGGGCTGGGATCGTCCTTGATCACCCCCAGGCCCCCGAGCTGGATCTTGTCCGCGCCGCCGGCGACGTGCGAAGGGCCCGCCCGATGGAGCATCCCCGCCGAGACCCGGGGGAAGAGGACGAAGACCAGCGCCGAGCCCACCAGCACCGCCAGGGAGAGGGCGGCGAGCGCCGAGACCAGAGCAGCGCCGACGACGCCGCGACGCCTGCCAGCCTCGGGACCGCCCACCAGCTCGGCCTCGCGCCGCAGGTGGGTGAGGCAGAGAGCGACGGTGCCGGTCGCGGCGAAGGCGATGAAGCAGAGGCCGTAGGCGAGCTCGCCGGTGAGGGCCGCGCCACCGGCGAGCATGAGCAGCGCCGCCAGCAACAACAGCGCGTCGTCGACCGGGCCGCGGCGCCCCAGCAGCCGGGAGGCTGCCAGGACCACGGCGAAGGTCGGGGCGGCCACGATGACGCTGGTCGCGCCAACGAAGACCTGGAGGGCCAGGACCGCGAGGGCGCCCAAGGCCAGCACGTTCGCGCCGACCCGAAAGCTCTTGGCGGCGCCCTCCTTCATCACCAGGCCCAGGGTCGCGGAGACGATGAAGATCGCGCTGGCCCAGGTAGGAAGCTCCCCCGAGATGGCCAGGGAGGCGAAGCCGCTGAGCGAGGCCGCCAGCAGGCCGAGCCGTTGGGCGAGTTGCAGGCTCATGCCCCGCTCGCCGGCCGGCCGCGCTTCCTCTCTGCGTATCACCTCCGGTGATGGTTGATCGCCCCGCGACGGACTCTCGATCGGCACCATCACACCCTGTGCGCCGCGATGCACCCGGGGCGGCGGCGCGGCGGAGGTCGAAGGTTCCAGCGCGGCCACGACGTCGCCCAGGCGATGGAGGTGCTGGGCGCCGATCCCCGGCTCCACGGATCCGCCGGGCCAGGCGAGCCCCACCTCGCAGCCCTCCCGCACGAAGCGTCGCGCCAGGGCGAAGGCGGCCTCGGCCGCGCCGTCGAGATCCTCCGGGCGCTCCGCCCGGCGCGAATCCACCAGGAGCGTGACCTTGCGGCGGCGCTCCCGCTCTCTCTCGATCACCAGGGGCTTGCCGGTCCTGGCGGTGGAGCGCCAATGGACCTGCCGCGGATCGTCGTCGGGACGCAGATCCCGCAGGGCGTGAAACTCCGCGCCCTGCCCAGGCCGCGGCTCCGGCCTCTCGCCCAGGCCCGCAGAGGGCAGCGCCGTCGCAGGCGGCACCCGCACGCCGGCAGGATGAATGGAGAGCTCCGCTGGCAGCGCATGCTCCCGGCTCTTCTCGAAGAAGCCGAAGGGGAAGCGGGTGGTGATCCGCAGCCGATCGAAGCGGGCCGCGCCGCGGCGCGGCACCGCGACGCGATAGCCCGAACGGAGCTCGCCCCCCGGCGGGAGCCTCCCGATGAGGAGCTGCGCCCCAGCCGCGTCGCCATCGACCTCGGTGATCAGCAACGAGTGGGAAGAGAGCCTGCGCTTGGCGTTGCGAACGCTCAGCTCCACCTCGAAGGGCTCGCCGGCGATCCCCCGGCGGGGCAGCCGCCTCGTCACCGAGATCCCCCGGAGCGCGTTCTCGGAGAGGAAGGCGGAGAGGAGGATCAGCGAGAGCTGGAGCCCGAGGACGAGGTGGAGGAGGTTGTTGCCGGTGTTGATGGCGGCGGCGCCGACCACGATGGTGAAGAGGATGTAGAACCATCCTTCACGGGTGACGCGCTGCATCCGCATCATCCGCCACCAGAGCCTGGCGGTGACTCGTAGCCGGCCCCGGAACCTCATCCGTCTACTCCGGCACGTGGGTCTGGGCGAGGATCTCCTCCACCATCCTCGTGGCCTCGCCCCTATCGAGGTCGTAGGCGTCCCGCCCGGCGATCTGGAGCCGATGGGCCAGCACGGGCAGCGCGACGAACTTCACGTCGGCGGGGACCACGAAGTCCCGCCCTTCGAGGATCGCCCGCGCCCGGGCCGCGGAGGCCAAGGCCAGCGCCCCACGTGGCGAGAGCCCCGCCGCGAAGCGCTCCGCCTCACGGGTCCGCGAGGCGATGGCGAGGATGTAGTCGGCGATGGAGGGATCGAGGCGCACCGCCGCGGCGGCGAGCTGCAGCCGCAGGATGTCGGCGCCGGAGGTCACGGGCCGCAGCGAGGCCACGGGCTCCTCCACCCGGCGGCTGAGGAGGAGGCGCCGCTCCGCGTCCCGATCCGGATAGCCCAGGGAGAGCCGGAGCAAAAAGCGATCGAGTTGGGACTCCGGCAGCGGATAGGTGCCGTGCTGCTCCTGCGGGTTCAGGGTGGCCAGCACGAAGAAGGGCCGGGGCAGCGCCGAGGTGTTGCCCTCCAGGGAGATCTGACCTTCGGCCATGGCCTCGAGCAGCGCCGATTGGGTCCGCGGCGGCGTGCGGTTCAGCTCGTCCGCCAGGATCACCGAGTGGAAGATCGGCCCCGGACGAAAGTGAAACCTCGCGGCGGTAGCGTCCCAGGTCGAGAGGCCGAGGATGTCGGAGGGGAGGAGGTCGCTGGTGAATTGGATCCTCGCGAAGGGGAGATCCAACGAGCGGGCGAGGCCCAGCGCGAGGGTGGACTTCCCCACGCCGGGCAGATCTTCGATGAGCAGATGTCCCCTGGCGGCGAGGCCCACCAGGCAGAGCTCGATCGCCTCCCGCTTGCCGAAGAGCGCCAGCTCGACGTTGTCGATCACCCGCCTCGCCAGGGCCCGTGCCTCCCCCGGTGGGAGGGGGAGGGAGGGCGCGGCGGCGGGGCGGAGGGGTCTGGGCTCGGGAGGCGTCACCGGTCCGAACTATAAGTCATTCAGAGCGTGAGAAGAAGTCGGACCCGCCGTGGCGAGCCCGCCTTCTCCTCTCGCACTTCGTGCGAGAAGCGCTCTCTTGGCGTTCGCTCCGCCTTCGGCTCCGCTGAGAGGGTTCGTCTCACGAACTCTCTCAGGTGCCGCACGAAGGAATGTACCGGATGGCGACGCTCGCCCCCGGCGCCGGCGCGCTGGACTCGCCGAAGACGACCTCGTTCTTCCTGGAGTCGTAGCTCCACCCCGTCGCGGGGACCCCATCGATCGTCACCGTCGGGCTGCCGAGGGGCTCGCCGCTGAGCGGGAAGCGGAGGCGGTTGCCGAAGCTCTGCTCGGCGAGCTGCCCCAGGATGCTCCCCCAATCCGACGAGCAGATGGGGAGCACGAGGCCGCCGGTGGACTGAGAGACCGAGATGTACTTGGTGCCCTCCTCCGCCGCCGTGCCGCAGCCGTTGCCCACCACCGAGTGGATCGCGACCCTCCCCTCGTTCCCTGGCCCTTTGAGGCCGCGGAAGAAGGCGGCGTAGTCGGAGGGCGGCTTGGGCGAATGATCCTCCTCGTCCGAGACGATGATCACCGAGAGCTTGGCGTTGGCCCGATAGAAGCCGAGGTTGCCGTCGTTGGGCACCGAGGTCTTCGGCGCCTTCGCCGAGTCGACCAGCGGGCTCGAGAGGGCGCGATAGGCCGCCTCCAACCCCTGCTCGTCCCAATGGCAGATCCCGACCTGGACGTTCTCCGCGAAGACCGAGGCGGCGTTGGGTGTCCCGCGCTCGATCCACCGCGGGCGGATCCCGTTGGCGGGATAGAGCCGGCCCGCCTCGCCGCCATCCACGCCTCCGGGGCAGCTCGTCCATCCGCCGGCGTAGGGCTGGATCCCCGTGGTGGTGACGCCGATGTGGAAGTCGACGCCTTGATTCAGCGCGTACTGCATGAAGCGCGCGGTGTTGTCCCTGACGTTCTGCTGCTTGTCGGTCATGGAGCCAGAGTTATCCATGACGAAGAGGACATCGACGTCGGACTTTCCCTGCTGGGTGAAGCGGTCGGTTCGATAATCGTCCGACGTCCCTCGGCCATGGAGGGGGATCGAGAAGTTCTGCGCGCTCGACAGCACGTCGAAGGGGACGGCGTCGTCCCCGTCGTTCACCGGCCGGTACGTAAACTGCAGACTGGCGCGCTGGTTGGGGAGCAGGTCCATCGGCGCCGTCAGCCCCGAGAAGCTCAGCTCACCAGGCGAGAAGCTCCCTGCGCCCAGGCCGGCGGAGGTGATCCGCGTGGTGCCGCCGCAGCGGTTATAGATCTCCACCGTCCGTGTCACCGCCGGACAGCTCAGCCGTTGCACGCCGAAGTCGACGGCCGGCGGCACCACGCTCAGACAGCCCTTGAACGAGGAGGCGGTGATCGGGATCCGCCCGGTGGGCGCGGCGGGGTTGGAGACGGAGAAGGCGACCGCGCCCTGGTAGCTCCCCACTCCATCGGTGCGGAAGAGGATCGGCACGCGCAGGCTCTCGCCGGGCATCACGCTGACGACGCCGGGATCTCCGGCGGGGAGCGAGAAGACCGGGCTCGAGCCGCTCTCCAACGCCACCTGCGCGAAGATGCACTCGTCGACCCCCAGGTTCTTCAGCTCGCCGACGAGCTGGGCGTCGGCGCCGAGCTGCACCGCCCCGAAGCGGACGATCGGCGGGATCGTCGCGTAATCACAGGGCGGCAGGATCTTCGCGTCGCCGCGAATCGGGACGATGAAGCTCGGCTGGTCCCCGTCGTTCGACTCGATGGTGATCTGAGCGAAGAAGCTGCCCGCCGCCGTGGGGTGGAAGCTCACCTCGATCTGCGCCGGCGGGTCGTTGGGATCGAGCTGCGTCTTCGCCGGCATCTTCACCGAGAAGTTCATCGTCTCGCTGACCGAGACGCCCCGCAACACCAGCGGCCCTCCATCCGGCGTCCCCGCGTTGAAGGCGAAGATCGTCGCGGACGCGGTCATCCCCGCGGCGACGACCCCGAAGTCGAGGGTGTCGGGGCGCACCATCAGATCCGGTCCGCCGCCTTGACCATCCAGGCAGACCTCCATCCTGGGGTTGATCAGATCGTCGTTGTACAGGCGGAGGTCGCCCTCATAGTCGCCGATCGCCTTCGGCGAGAAGGAGACCACGAGCTTGGCCAACATCTCCGGCTCGAGGATCGTCAGCGGCCCGAGCACGCCGTCCACCTGGGAGGCGACGATCTGGAAGACACCTTCGGGATCCACCACCGCCGGCGGATCGAAGGTGACGATCGAATCGCCACCATTGACGACGATCACCTCCCGCGTAGCGGTGGTGCCCGGACTCACCGCGCCGAAATGCAGGCAATTGGGGGCGGCGATCAGGTCGCTGGCGTAGCCCTCCCCCGCTAGGTCGACGTAGATGCTGGGATCCTCCGCCCCCGGAATCGAGAGGACCGCCCGGGCCCGCGCTTTGCCGAGGCGGTGGGCGTCGTAGCTCACGTCGATGTTCTGCGACGATCCAGCGGCCAGCTCGAAGGTGGCCGAGTCGAGGTTCGAGCCGACGGTGAAGAGATCCGGATCGTCGCCACTCTTGCCCGCCAGCTTCACCGTCGCCGCCACCGTGCCGGCGTTGAGGCAGGTGATCGGCAGCACCTCGCGGGTGTTGAGGACGATGCGGCCGAAGTCCAGGCTGTGGCTGCAGTTCAGGACGGGGTGGACGCCCTCCCCCTCCAGGGAGACGATCAGCGTCGGCTTCGAGGTGGAGTTGGTGTGCAGGATCACCGTCCCGCCCGAGCGCTCCTCTGCGTCCGGTCGAAAGCCCAGCTCGATCGCGAGGGTCCCGGCGGAGGGGATCGACCGCCCTGGCGCCTCGGGGACCACGAAGGTGGGCGCCAGCTCGGGCCCCGCCTCGATTGCGACGATTTGCAGCGGGATCGCGCCCGCGTTCCTCACCTCGATCGATCGGCTGGCGCGGCTGCCAACCGCCACCTTGCCGAAGTCGAGCCTGGCAGGCGCCACCAGCTCGCCCTCCAGGCTGCTCAATCCCCCATTCGAGCAGCCTGAGAAGAAGAGGAAAGATGCCGCAGCCAGGAGCCCCAGGATCCCGACCCCGTATTCCCAGAGCGAGATGTCCGCTCTCTCACCGACGCGCGGCGAACCTTCCGCCTCGCGTCTCGACGTCTGCTGCCTCATCGTCCCCCCTCCCATGCCGCGATGGAATCCACCGCGTCGCGTGAAAGCTTGGTCGGGACAGCGGGCGGAGCAATGCCTGGCCGCGTGGACAGCGATGAAACGGGCGCCCGTTCGGAGGTGATGTGGCGGAAGGGAAAGAGCGCTCTCCTGCTTGAGAACGCAACGCTCCGGCGGGGGGCCCGGACGAGGCGGCGAGTCTTCACGGCCTCATCCGGGTTCCCCCACGGGGAGCGTCAACGCCAGCGGCGGGAGCGGCGAGAGCGCTCCTTGCAACTGCCGCGCTCGGATCGCGGAAGAGGAGAAATCGCATGCACGCGCACCGAGGGGATCCGCTCTCCTTCGCGTTGGCGGGTCTCGTGGCGGTCGCGGCAGGCTGGGTGGCTTGTGAAGCCAGGGCGGATGAGGCCGGGGCAGGCGAGGCCGGGGCATCCGAGGCTGGGTCAGGCGAGGCCAAGACGGGGACGGCCGAGATCTGGGCCGGCCATCAGCTCACCCTCGGCTCGCGATCCGTCCCCATCCTCGGGACCCTGGAGACCCGGACCGATCTCTTCGTCCTCGCCACCGTGGAGCGGGACGGCGACGAGATCCGGATGGAACAGCAGCTCTGCAAGATGGACATCGCCCGCTTCGCCGGGGTGAAGGTCTCGCTCCTGGCCGAGGGCCTGCCGAAGATGCCTCGCACGAACATCGTCTTCCACAAGTCGGGGGATGCCTTCGTGGCCGAGCCATGGTCCACCCATTGGGCCTACGAGGACGTGGACGGCGACGGCAAACCCGGTGCCACCGTCCAGGTCGAGGCGCCGATCTGCGGCGGCACCCTCTTCGTGGGGAGTACCAGCCGCTCCTTCGCCAAGGCCACGCCGGCGGCGGGCGCCCTCAGCGGCGAGTTGCGGGTGAGCGTGGCCCAGAAGATCCTGCAATCCTCCGGCGGCTGTCTTGGTCTGGTGGCGCGAGACACCGAGGAGAAGGTCAGCGGCACCTTCGCCTACGTCCCCGTGGCGGCGGGCTCCACCTGCGAGTCGCTCCTCGCGGCCGGCTGGCCGGCCCACGCCCCGGAGGCCAAGGCCGCCCCGCCCAAGTCCCGGAACGAGAAGGAGCGCATCCGGGGGCCTCGGTAGACCTACCCTCCAACGAGGGAGCGGCGCTGCGGCCAATCGCCGAGGAGCACCGCCACGAAGAAGAGCGGCCCCACCAACGCCTGGAGCAGGTTGCGCAGGAAGGCGGGCGATCGCTTCTCCCAGACCACGTGGCCCAGGAGCTGGATCACCCAGCCGGCCACCGCCACCGCCACGACCACCGGCCACGGCGTGACGGCCGCCAGCGGGAAGCAGAGCGCGTAGAGCAAGCCCATCGTCAGCGCAAGCTTCACGTCCAAAGACGCGTACCAACCCACCACGGCCAGCACGGCCAGGTAGCCTGCGTTGAGCTGAAAGCCGCCGATCGCCCCCAGCGGGATCCACGAGAGCATCGCCACGATGTGAAAGACGATCAGCGGGATCGCGATCTTATGGGTGAGCCGATTCGTCGGATGCCGATGGGAATCGGCGTATTCCTCGAAGAGGGCTCGCAGTTTCGGCTTCAGCATGGGGCTCCTTATTCGATCGGCTCTCGACCGCCGCGTGATGGGAAAAACCTTGGTCACCGACGAGGTCGGCTGCCAGCCCAGAACCAACGAACCGCGTCGAAGACTCCCCGGCTCCACCTCGCATCAGCCGGGCTCCATCCCCCGAATTCTAGGGAAAGGCAGCAGCGCCCTCATCGGTTGATCCGCGATGGAGCCGGTGGAGAGTCTCCCTCGACTCGACAAGCGCTCGTCCGCTCGGATATACCGGGCGCCCAACCCTGAACGGATGGTCAGAATCAATGGAGCCGGACTCGATCCTCATTCGCGGCGCGAGGGAGCACAACCTCAAGGACGTAACGCTGGAGATCCCCAAGAAGAAGCTGGTGGTCTTCACCGGCGTCTCGGGGAGCGGCAAGTCCTCGCTGGCCTTCGACACCCTCTACGCCGAGGGCCAGCGCCGATACGTGGAGAGCCTCTCCTCCTACGCCCGGCAGTTCCTCGGGCAGATGGAGAAGCCCAAGTACGAGAGCATCCGCGGACTCTCGCCGACGATCTCCATCGAGCAGAAGGCGGCCTCGAGCAACCCGCGATCGACGGTGGGGACCATCACCGAGATCCAGGACTACCTGCGGGTGCTCTACGCCAGCATCGGCGTGCAGCATTGCCCGAGCTGCGGCCGCAAGGTCGGCAAGCAGACGGCCCAGCAGATCGTGGAGGCGATCCTCGCCATGCCCGAAGGCAGCAGGATCCAGCTCCTGGCGCCCCTGGTGCAGAACCGCAAGGGCGAGTACCGCGAGGTGATCGAGGACGCCAAGAAGCGCGGCTTTTCGCGGATGCGGATCGACGGCAGGGTGGTGGACGTCTCCGCCGAGAAGGTCGTCCTCGACAAGAAGTCGAAGCATGATCTCGAGTTGGTGATCGATCGCCTGGTGGTGAAGGCCGAGATCGCGACCCGCCTCACCGACTCGGTGGAGACCGCCCTGCGGGAGGGCAAGGGGCTGCTGATCGTCACCGACGCCAAGGGCGATCCTTCGACGGATCGTATCTTCAGCGAGCACAACGCCTGCCACCACTGCGGCCTCTCCTTCGGCGAGCTCGCTCCGCAGGCCTTCTCCTTCAACTCCCCCCTGGGCTTCTGCCAGGCCTGCAACGGCCTGGGCTCCCGGCCGGAGATGGATCCGGATTTGATCATCCCCGATCCCACCCTCTCGATCCGCGAGGGTGCCGTGGCGCCGTGGGCCACCGGCATGTCCCGCGGCGAGGGCTGGACCGCCGACTTCGTCGAGCAGCTCGCCAGCGCCTTCGATCTCGACCTGCAGAAGCCGTGGGAGAAGCTCGCCAAGAAGCAGCGCGACCTGATCCTCTTCGGCACCAACGGCAAGGAGTTCGTCCTGAGCTGGAAGGACGCCGCCGGCGCCGGCAAGTACCGCATGGATTGGGAGGGCGTGGTCAACCAGCTCATGCGCCGCTTCAAGCAGACCACCAGCGATCAGATGAAGCGCTACTACATGCGCTTCTTCTCCGAGAAGCCCTGCTCGGAGTGCGGCGGCGCCAGGCTGCGCCCCGAGAGCCGCGCGGTGAAGATCCACGGCCTCGCCATCCACGAGCTGGCCGCCGACACCATCCAGGGCGCCAACGGCTGGTTGCACGATCTCCCCCTCGAGGGCGCCGAGGAGGAGATCGCCCGGGAGCTGCGCAAGGAGATCCTGGCGCGGCTGGGCTTCCTGCTGAACGTCGGCCTGGGCTACCTCACCCTCGACCGCGCCGCCGGCTCCCTCTCCGGCGGCGAGAGCCAGCGGATCCGCCTCGCCTCCCAGATGGGCTCCGAGCTCACCGGCGTGATCTACATCCTCGACGAGCCGTCCATCGGCCTGCACCAACGCGACAACGGCAAGCTCCTCGCCACCCTCAAGCGGCTGCGGGACATCGGCAACTCCGTGATCGTCGTGGAGCATGACGAGGAGACCATGGAGGAGTCCGATTGGATCGTGGACTTCGGCCCAGGCGCCGGCGTCCTCGGCGGCGAGATCGTCGCCGCCGGCACCCCGGCGCAGATCGCCCGAGACAAGCGCTCCGTCACCGGCGCCTACCTCTCCGGCAGGCGACGGATCGAGATCCCGACGACCCGGCGGCCCGGGAACGGCAAGGCCATCACGGTGCACGGCGCCGCCGAGAACAACCTCAAGGAGATCGACGTCAGCTTCCCCTTGGGCGAGCTCATCGCCGTGACCGGGGTCTCCGGCGCGGGGAAGTCCACCCTGATCAACGGCATCCTCTACCCCGCCATGGCGCGGGCCCTCTACGACTCCCGCGAGGTGCCTGGGAAGCATCGGGGCGTCTCCGGCCTCGACGCCATCGACAAGGTCATCGAGATCGATCAGCGCCCCATCGGCAGGACCCCGCGCTCCAACCCCGCCACCTACACCAAGGTCTTCGATCACATCCGCACGGTCTTCGCCGCCACCCCGGAGGCGCGGGCGTTCGGCTACACACCTGGCAGATTCTCCTTCAACATCAAGGGCGGCAGGTGCGAGGCCTGCGAGGGCGACGGGCAGAAGCTGGTGGAGATGCACTTCCTCCCGGACGTCTACGTCACCTGCGAGACCTGCGACGGCAAGCGCTTCAACGACGCCACCCTGCGCGTGCGCTTCAAGGGCAAGAACATCGCCGAGGTCCTGGAGATGAGCGTCGCTGAGGCCCTCGAGCACTTCTCCCTCCACAAGGAGATCATGAGAGGCCTCCAGACCCTCGACGACGTGGGCCTGGGCTACGTCAAGCTGGGCCAGCCCTCCCCCACCCTCTCCGGCGGCGAGGCCCAGCGGATCAAGCTCTCTCGCGAGCTCGCCAAGGTCGGCACCGGCCGCACCTTCTACATCCTCGACGAGCCCACCACCGGCCTCCACTTCGCCGACATCGAGAAGCTCCTCGCCGTCCTCCAACGCCTGGTCGACGCCGGCAACACCGTCCTCGTCATCGAGCACAGCCTCGACGTCATCAAATGCGCCGACCACGTCATCGACATCGGCCCCGAGGGCGGCGGCGCCGGCGGGCGCCTCATCGCCGAGGGCAGTCCCGAGGAGGTCGCGCAGGTGAAAGAGAGCTACACCGGTCACTACCTCGGCGCCGTCCTCGCCAAACAAGCCAAGCGCAAGCTCGGCTGATCGCCGAGCGCGCCGCAGCGGCCGGGATGCAGCGCCCCCGATCGGTGCCCACCTTGGGATCGGAGGTGTCAGATGGCAGATGAAACGACCGAGCAGATCCGGCGTCCACCCCCGACGCCCGAGCGCCGGCTGCAGCGGCACGAATCCAGGACGGGCGCCACCTACAAGGCGTTCCTCAAGGACCTCTGCGAGATCGGCGGCTTCGACATGAAGCTGGCCGAGTGCGCCGCGGTCTCGGTGCTCTGCGCCTTCGAGCAGAGGGTCTACGCCGAGGGCGCCAAGGAAGACCTCGAGGCCCAGCTCCCCATGAAGCTCCGCGAGCTCCTGCAGCGCTGCGAGCTCCACCTGGACGCGCCCCACCACCGCTTCGGCAAGGAGGAGCTCTTCCAGATGGTCGCCGACGATCTGAAGAAGGATCCCTCCGAAGCCGAGCCCATCGTCAGGGCCGTCCTCGGCGCCGTGCGCGACCAGATCTCCGACGGCGAAGCCGAAGACTTCATCGCCATGCTCCCCATGGACATGAAGGAGCTCTGGCTCCGGCCGGTCTGACGTCAGCCGGCGATCCGTCGCGCGCCGATCCGATCCTCGTCCTTCGGCCTCTCGCATCCGCGCCGCCTTCCTTGGCAACCGAGCGCGATCGGCTTATGAACCTGCCGCATGGAGCTGCGGTTCATTCTTCTGTTGAGCGTCCTCGGCGGATGCGTCGCAGCACCCGTCGAGGATCGAGCGACCGACCCGGTCTATCTCTCGGGGAACCTCATCGGAAACTCGACCTTGGAAGCAGGTTCGGAGGGACCCGAAGGCTGGTTCTTCCTGAGCGATGATGGGGTGGACGCCGTGGGCCACCGCGCCGCCGAAGACGGCACGGCGCTCCTTCATACCGAGATCCTCAAGGGATCGGCCCCGGGACATGCTCGATGGTGGTTCGAGCCCGTCGCCCTCCAGGGCGGCAAGTTCTACGAGTACGCAGACACCTACCGCTCCTACGGCACGGCGAGGCTCGTCTTTTCCCACGAGACCGTGAGCGAGCGGCGCTTCCACTCGGCGTGGCAGTCGTCGACATCGAGCGAGTGGGCCAGGACGCGGTTCCGCTTCTACGTCTCCGAGGACTCCCACTCCACCGTCATGCACCTACTCGATCGGCCCGGCTATCTCGAGACCAGCTCCCACTCGTTGCGGGAGGTGGCGCCGGCCCCCTTCGACCGCCCGATGGTCTCCATCACGTTCGACGACGGAGATGAGAGCAATCTCACCATCGCTGCCCCCGAGCTGGAGCGCCGTGGCTGGAGGGGCTCGTTCTACGTCATCCTGGACTCGCTGAACGAGGAGGGCCACCTGGGATCGGAGCAGGTCCGAACGCTCGCAAACAGAGGACACGAGATCGGCTCCCATTCGGCCTCCCACAGGCCCCTCGTCGAAGTATCGACCGAGGAGCTGCGAGACGAGGTCGAGGGGAGCCTGCTGCAGCTCGCCAAGCTGGGCGCGGGCCGAGGATTCGCCTATCCCGCCGGCGAATTCGACGAGCTGGTCGAGCACTACGTCGGCAGCAAGGCCCGCTACATTCGAACCAGCCTCCATGGCCTGAACGACGCCACCTTCGATCGCCGCAGGATCCGCGTCTACGCCGTAACGACCGAGACGACCTGGGAGGACCTCGAGCGGGCGATCGACGACGTGATCCGCACCCGGACCTGGTTGGTCTTCCTCTTCCACGACCTCGGCGCCCCCGGAGCGGGCTCGCCCTACCGCACCGATTCGACCCAATTCGTACAGCTGCTCACTGCTCTCGAGCAGGCCGAGGTCGAGGTCCTCCCCGTCCAACAAGTCCTGGAACAGCTTGGCAAGTAGGAGATCGCCCCTGCCCAATTCTTCTTTCGGGGCGGCAGGGACCTAGCTGCTATCCTGCGCCGATCGTGCGACGCTCTTCTCTTGACCTGCTCCGCTGCCCGCGGTGTGGGGGTGGCCCTCTGGAGGCCGAAGGCGACAAGCCTCTCCTCGGCTTCGGGCCGGTGACTTGCGCGAGCTGCGGCATGGCCTTTCCCCTGGCGGAGGGGATGCTCGATCTCTCGGTCGAGGAGGGGCGAAGGCGCTCGCTGGCGCAGCGGGCGATGGAGAATCGAACGGTCGCACGCTTTTATGAAAGGGGGCTTCGGCCGGCGCTCGCGAGGCTGGGGTTGGACGCCGGAAGCGAGAAGCTGCTCTTTCATGCGCTGCTGGCGACGCCGCCGGGGGCGCCGATCCTGGATCTTTCGTGTGGGACGGGGCATCTGGCCCGGGATCTGGCGCTGCGCCCTGGCGCGGGGCCGGTCTACGCCCTCGACCGCTCGGCGGCGATGCTCGAGGAGGCCCGGCATCAGCTCGAGGAGAGCGGCGCGCCGGTCGATCTCCTCCGAGGAGACGCCGCGGCCCCGCCCTTTCGGGATGGTGCGCTGGCGGGAGTCCTCGACGTCGCGGCCCTCCACCTCTACGACGATCCGGAGGGCGTGGTCCGAGAGGTGGCGCGGATCCTCGCCCCTGGTGGCAGCTTCGTCTGCGCCACCCTTCTGCCGGAGCGGCTCAGGGCTCCGGGCCGCCTCGAGCGTCGGGCGGGGATCCGCCGCTGGACGGAGGGCGAACTCCAGCGCCTCTGCGAGGATTCGGGGCTGGTAGGCTTCGAGCGACTGCTCCTCCCGCCGTGGATCATCTTCCGCGCGTCCAAGCCCACTGCTCAGTCATAAGGCGAAGCCGGCGAGCCGCGAGGCTAGCGCCTCCCCGCGGACGCGACCCCATCGGCGTTCGCTACGGTGTAAGGTAGCGCCCAATTCGCTGGGGCACGTCTTCGCCCCACCCTCACGACTCGCCGCGTCGGCGGCGACCGCTACGACTGGTTGTAGGTGTATGGCAACGAATCTCGGTACCGGCAGCAAGATCAAGAAGCAGGATGCCCTCGACTACCACGCCTCCGGGAGGCCGGGGAAGATCGAGGTGATCCCCACCAAGGCCGTGACCACGGCGCGGGACCTCTCCCTGGCCTACTCCCCCGGGGTGGCGGAGCCCTGCCTGGAGATCGCCGAGGATCCGGACCTCTCGTACAAGTACACGGCCCGCGGGAACCTCGTGGGCGTGATCTCCAACGGCACGGCGGTCCTCGGCCTGGGGAACATCGGCCCCCACGCCAGCAAGCCGGTGATGGAGGGCAAGGGGGTCCTCTTCAAGAAGTTCGCCGACATCGACGTCTTCGACATCGAGATCGCGGAGACGGACGTCGACGCCATGGTGAAGGTGATCCAGGCCCTGGAGCCGACCTTCGGCGGGATCAACCTCGAGGACATCAAATCGCCGGAGTGCTTCGAGCTCGAGGAGCGGCTGAAGGCCTCGATGAACATCCCCGTCTTCCACGACGATCAGCACGGGACGGCGATCATCTCCGGCGCGGCGCTGCTGAACGCGGTGGATCTGGCGGGCAAGCGCATCGAGGAGATCCGGGTGGTGGTCAGCGGCGCCGGCGCCTCGGCGATCGCCTGCTCGAACTTCTACATCTCCCTGGGTGTCAAGCGTGAACACCTGATGATGGTCGACACCAAGGGCGTGATCTACGAGGGCCGCAAGGAGGGCATGAACGAGTTCAAGGCCCAATTCGCGGTGCCCACGGAACGCCGCACCCTGGCGGACGCGATGAAGGGCGCCGACGTCTTCCTCGGCCTCTCCGCCAAGGGCCTCGTCGATCAGGACATGGTCCGCTCGATGGCGAAGAACCCGATCGTCTTCGCCCTCGCCAACCCGGATCCGGAGATCTCCTACCCGGAGGCGATGGAGGCGCGCTCGGATCTGATCATGGCCACCGGCCGCAGCGACTATCCCAACCAGGTCAACAACGTCCTCGGCTTCCCCTTCATCTTCCGCGGCGCGTTGGACGTCCGGGCGAAGGCGATCACCGAGGGGATGAAGATGGCGGCGGCCCGGGCGCTGGCGCAGCTCGCCAGGCAGGAGGTGCCGGAGAATGTGACCCGCGCGTACGGCGGCGGCGCCCTGGCCTTCGGGCCGAATTACATCATCCCCACCCCCTTCGATATGCGGGTGCTCCTCTGGGTGGCGCCGGCGGTGGCGGAGGCAGCCATCGCCGATGGCGTCGCCAGGCTGGATCTCGATCTGGAGGAGTATCGGGAGCGGCTGCGCCGATCGCAGTCCCGCTCCTATGGCGTGATGCGCGCCGTGGTGGAGAAGGCGAAGAAGCAGCCGGTGCGGATCGTCTTCCCCGAAGGCAACACCACCAAGATCCTGCAGGCCGCGAGCATCCTGGCGGTCGACGGCATCTGCATGCCGATCCTCCTGGGGCCCGAGGCCGAGATCCGCGCCGCCATCGTGGAGCATAAGCTCGACGAGCTCCAGGGGGTCCAGGTGATCGAGCCGGAGGACTCCCCCGACTTCGAGCGCTACGTGGAGGAGTTCTGGGCCCTGCGCCAGCGCAAGGGCGTCGGCCGCCGCGAGGCGCGCAAGCTGGTCCGCACCCGCTCCACCTTCGGCTCCATGATGCTGCGGGACGGCAAGGCCGACGGCATGGTCCTCGGCCACTCGATGAGCTACCCCGAGGCCATGCGCGCCCCCTTGCAGATCATCCGCACCGCGGAGGGAAAGACCGCTGCCGGCGTCTACGTGGTGGCGACCAAGAGCGAGGTGAAGCTCTTCGCCGACTGCACGGTGAACCCCGATCCCACCGCCGCCGAGCTCGCCGACATCGCGGCGCGCACCGCGGAGCTCGCCCGCTACTTCGACCTCGAGCCCCGGGTTGCGATGCTCTCCTACGCGAACTTCGGCTCCTCTCCGACGGCCAGCCCGTCGAAGGTCGCGGAGGCCACCCGGATCCTCAAGGCCGCCCACCCCGAGCTGATCGTGGACGGCGAGATGCAGGTGGACGCCGCCCTGGTCCCCGAGCTGCGGGAGGAGATCTTCCCCTTCTCCAGCCTGAAGGGCGAGGCGAACATCCTGATCTTCCCCAACCTCGACGCCGCCAATGTCGCGTACAAGCTCCTCGCGCGCCTCGCCGGCGCCGAGGTGATCGGCCCCATCCTGCTGGGGCTGAACAAGGCGGTGAACGTGGTGCAGCTAGGCGCCAGCGTGAACGACATCGTGAACCTCGCCACCATCACGGCCCTCAAGGCCCAGGGCGACGACTTCGGCTTTTGAGCCGGTGGACGCGCCTCGACCCGGTAGGCTGCAGCCGTGGAGAGCGGCATGCGCCGATCGGGCGAGGCTCGGCCCCCAGGGGATCCGATCATGAGCAAGCGAATTGACCTGGACGCGCGACGAGTCCTCGAGCTACTGGAGGCCGACGGGAGCTCGAGCGCCCTCAGCGAGAAGTTGGGTGCGTCTCCCGAGGCCATCGACGAGGCGCGCTGCCTGATCGACGAGATCGGCGCCGCCGAGATCGACGCGATCCTGGCCATGCCCCCGATCCTGGGGCGCGCGCTGCTACGCGCCGCCGCCCAGGCCGGCCGCCTCGACGTGGTGGTGGAGGCCGCCGCCGTCGGCGACAAGGAGCTGCACAAGGAGGCCAAGCGCCTCGCCCATGCGCTGAAGCATCGCGGGGTCGAGGTGGAGCTGCCCACCAAGCAGGTCGAGGCGCCAAAGCCCACGACGGAGGTCATGGCCGAGCCTGCCGTCTACCTGACCAGCCTCGACGGCCAGGGGGAACGGGCGGTCTATTGGTCGCGGAACCTCCCGGGACGAGGCGTGGAGCTGGCGCAGATCGTGGTCTCGGATGCCCGCGGCGTCGTCGACTTCCTCTTGGCGGAGATCTCACGCAAGCGCTTCCGCGAGTTCTCCGACGAGCTCGTGCGCCAGGGCGGCGTCACGATCCGCGAGGTCACGCGGGACGAGGCGCGGATCGCCCTGGATCGCGCCAGGGTCGCGGCGCGGGAGGGAGGCGAGTGCCCGACGGAGTTCCCGGCCTGGGCCGCTCAGTTCCTGGGGCCGGCGCCAGCGCAGGCCCCAGGGCCCTTGGCGCCAACGGGCGAGGGCAGGCCGCCCGCGGATCCTGCGGAGCTCGGCGCGCTCGTCGCCGACTCGGCCACGATCCTGAAAGAGCCGGAGCTCAGCCGCTGGAGGCCCGAGAGCGACGCCCTGCGATCCTTCGCCCTTCACCTGGAGGAGGCCCTGGCGAGCCCTCTCTACCTCAGCGGCCCCCAGGGCGATCTGCAGCGGGAGGAGGCGATGGCGGGCGTGGTGGAGCGCGAGGCCGAGGCCTACTTCGATCCGGCGCGGCGGGCGCGCTACGCAGGCTACCTCCTGGATACGGCCCGCCTCTTCGAGAGCACCGATCGGATCCGGCAGGCGCAGATCGCCGCGGCGGCGGCGCGGATGCTCGCCAGCGACGTCCCCTCGGAGCGCATCCCCTTCTGCCGGGAGCTCTTCGCCCGCCTCATCGAGGATCGACAGCCGTCCGATCTGCCGTCCGAGCCGAGCGAGCCGGCCAGCAAGCTGATCCTCCCTGGCGACGACCGGGGCTAGACCGACCTCGCTCAAGAGCTGGTGTAGGCGGCGCGGAGCCTCCGCATCGATCGGATGGGAGGTCCTGGCGGCGCCCACGCGAGGAGCATATCGAGGTTCTCCCGCTCCCAGGCCGTGGCGCGGAGATAGTCGGGGAAGCGCCGCTCGTCTGCGCAAAACGCTGGGGTGTGGACGCAGCGCTTCCCCTCGTGGCGGACGATTCCGTGGAGGTGGTGCAGCAGCTCGTGAAAGACGATCCACTCCACGAAGTAGGAGGGGACGCGGCGCTGATCGAGGGCCGGATGGATCCGGATCAATCGCGCGTCCGCGGAGTAGGATCCGAGCTTGATCGACTGCCGGGGGAGCGTGACCGTCGGCGCCGATCCCCAGGTGATCGCGCAGTCGATGGGACCGATCGGAGCGAATGACGAAGTCAGTCCCGACGGTGGCGAGCCCGCATTCTTCTCTCGCACTTTGCATGAGGAGCGCGCTCTTGACGTTCGCTCCGCCTTCGGCTCCCCTGGAGACTTCGTTTCACGAACTCTCAGCTGCTCTTGGATGAGCCGCCGCAGGATCGCCTCGAGATCGTGGTGGCGGCCTTGCGATCGGATCGAGACCCGCTGCCGTCGCACATGAGGTGGCACCCGGCGGATCAGCCAACGATGGTCCATGATGAAGCGATCCAGCACCCCCGACGCGGAGGGATCGCTGCCCTGGATGTAGCTGGCCAGCGCGTCCACCACCGGATCGGGGGCCACCAGGAACATATGGTGGAGCCGCACCTCCAGGGTCCTGCCGCGCCTTCGGAAGGAGAGCATGGTGTGGATGTTGTCGGTGACCTCGAGACGCAGCGGCGTGGCGCAGCGGGCCCGGAGGCGGCGCAGGAGGGCCTGGCACCAGATCGTCTCCAGCGGGAGGTTCGGCCGCGTGGGCGCCTGCGCCCGGGCCAGCCGCCCCGCCGGCGCCGCTACCTTCCTCCCTCTGCTCCCCCGCTCCGGTCGCCCCACCCGTCTGTTCCTCCCCTCCTTCAAGGGTAGGCAGGGACGAGGAGCGGAACAGCGAGGCTGCGCCCGCTCGGCCCATGGAGCGCAGGGATTCGACACTCGTGAATCAGTCAGACACGAACGGTGTCAGTACTTGTAGAAGCCCTCTCCGGTCTTGCGGCCGAGCTTCCCCGCCCGCACCAGGCGCTTGAGGAGCTGGGGCGGGCGGAACTGCTCACCGCCCAGCTCGCGGAGCAGATACTCCCCGATGGCCTGGCGCACGTCCAAGCCCACAAGATCGGTGAGCTCCAGCGGCCCCATCGGGTGGCCGTAGCCGAGCTTCATCGCCTTATCGATCTCGGCGGCGGTGGCCACGCCCTCCTCTAGCATGCGGATCGCCTCCATCCCCAGGGCGATCCCCAGGCGCGACGACGCGAAGCCGGGGATGTCGCGGACGACGATGACCTCCTTGCCCATCTTCGCGCCGACGCTCCGCACCGCCTCGAGGGTCCGGTCGGAGGTCTGATGGGCGCGGATCACCTCGAGGAGCTTCATCAGGTGGACGGGGTTGAAGAAGTGCATCCCCACCACCCGGGAGGGCTCCGGGAGCGCCGCGGCCAGCTCGGTCAGGCAGAGGCTCGAGGTATTCGAGGCGAGGATCGTCTCGGCGGAGGACGCCTTGGCCACCTCGCCCAGGACCTTCACCTTCAGCGCGAGATCCTCCGGCACCGCCTCGATGACGAGCTGCGCCTCGCCAGCGGCGGCGAGGTCGGTGATCGCCCGCAGCCTGCCGAGGGTCGCCTCGGCGTCCGCCGCCTCGATCTTCCGCTTCTCCACGCCCTTGGTGAGGTTGCCCTGAATCTTCGCCAGCCCCGCCTCGACCCGATCGGCGGAGACGTCGAAGAGGAGCACGCGATGGCCGGCGGCCGCCGCCACCTGGGCGATGCCGCTGCCCATGGTGCCGGCACCCAGGACGGCGATGGTCTCGATGGAGAGTGGATCCAACTCGATGCTCCTTCGGCGCAGTGAACGCGCCCGATACGTGAAGAGGATGAAGAGACCGGCGGGCGCCTCTCCTTCGAGGTCGCCGGCTGCGCTACTTTGCTCGCCGCTTCTCGAGGAACGCGGTCATCCGCTCGAGCTTGTCGGGAGACTCGAAGAGGATCGCCTGCCCCAACTTCTCGATGGGCTCCGGATCGCTACCCCTGGCGATGGCGTTGAACGCGAGCTTGGCGATGCGCACCGCCAGGCCGCCGTTCTTCGCGATCTCGGCGGCGAGCTCCAGCGCCCGGGCCTTGGCCTGCCCCTCCTCCACCACGTGCTCCACCAGGCCGATCGCCAGCGCCTGCTCGGCGCCGATGATCCTCCCGGTGAAGACCAGCTCCTTCGCCTTGCCGATCCCGACCAGCCGCGGGAGCCGATGGGCGCCACCCGCCGCGGGGAAGATCCCCAGGCCCACCTCGGGGAAGCCGAGCTTCGCCGTCGCCCCGGCGATGCGCAGATCGCAGGCCAGCGAGATCTCGCAGCCTCCCCCCAGCGCATAGCCTTCGATGGCCGCCAGGGTGGGATGGGGGAAGTCCTCGATCTGCTGGAAGAGCCTGGCGTTCACCTGATGGAGCGCGTCCGCCGTCCGCCGCTCCCGTAGCTGCGCGATGTCCGCGCCACCGGCGAAGGCCTTGTTCCCGGCGCCCTCCAGGATCAGGACGCGAATCCGCTCGTCCTCCCCGAGGCGATCGAGGGCGGCGCTCATCTCCCGGACCATCTCGAGGTTGATGGCGTTGCGCACCTCGGGACGGTTCATCGTCAGGGTGGCGATCCCACCCGCATCGATCTCGACGCGGATGGTGCGTGTCTCGTTCAAGGCCTTCCTCCAGGGAGAGGCGCCCTGGTTTGGGGCGCGCGGCGCGCAGTCTAACGCGATCCGCGGTGGTTGGCCGATGTCAAACCAGCGGGAGACGATGCGGGTCGCATATGAGCCAAGGATGAAGGCGAAAGTGGCGCACCTCGGCCCGTCGCAGGGACCAACGATCGGCTCGGGACGGCGGGCGGTCTTCGTCGTTGCCCGGCCAGGGTGAAAGTGCTTCCTTCTCGGCTCAGGAGGTAGCGATCCATGTCGATGCGCGCAGTCGTCTTTCGCCGTCACGGCGGCCCCGAGGTACTGGAGGAGGCGGAGATCCCGGAGCCCGAGGTGCGCTCGTCACAAGTCCGGGTCCGCGTGAAGGCCACCGCCCTGAACCACCTGGACCTCTTCATCCGAAATGGCATGCCCTCGTTGCAGGTGGAGATGCCCCATGTCCTCGGCGCCGACATCGCCGGGGTGGTGGAATCGGTGGGCTCGGACGTCCGCGGCGTCGCGGTCGGCGACGAGGTGATCGTACAGCCTGGGCTCTCCTGCATGCGCTGCCAGGCCTGCCTCTCCGGTCGCGACAACTTTTGCCCCTCGTATCGGATCCTGGGCGAGCACGTGGACGGCGGCTACGCCGAGCTGATCTCCGTGCCCCACCACAACGTCACGCCGAAGCCCGAAGCCCTCTCCTGGGAAGAGGCCGCGGCGGCGCCCCTCGTCTTCGTCACCGCCTGGGAGATGCTGGTCCGCCGCGCCGCGCTCCAGCCGGGGGAGGCGGTGCTGATCCACGCCGCAGGCTCCGGCGTCGGCAGCGCCGCCATCCAGATCGCCAAGCTCCTCGGCGCCCAGGTGATCGCCACAGCCAGCAGCGACGAAAAGCTGGCCAAGGCCCGGGAGCTGGGGGCCGACCACACCATCAACTACGAGACCCACGACTTCGTGGCCGAGACCCGCGCCCACCTCGGCAGGCGAGGCGCCGACGTCGTCTTCGATCACGTCGGCGAGTTCACCTGGAGCGGCAGCATGCGGGCCCTGGACAACGGCGGCCGCCTGGTAACCTGTGGTGCCACCACCGGATATGAGGTCGAGGTCGATCTCCGCCACCTCTTCTACCGGCGGCTCTCCCTCCTGGGCTCCACGATGGGCAACAAGGGGGATCTGATCCGGATCGTGCAGCTCCTGGGCGAGGGCAAGCTGCGGGCGGTGATCGATCGGATCCTCCCCCTCTCGGCCGCCCGCCAGGCACACGAGCTCCTCGCCGACCGCGCGCAATTCGGCAAGGTGGTGCTCGTTCCTTGAGCGTTTCATGGAGAGCTCGCGAGCTCTCCGACCTGGAGGCGAGCGAACGATCGTAGCGACCTCTCGCGTGCATCGGGCAGAGGGGATCGCCTCCGCGTCGAGCGGGCGCCCGCGGATCATTCCGGAGGCTCCACCGGTTGGAGGCTGGGACGGCGGCGGCAGGGAGAGGAGCTTCTCCGCAGATGACGAAGCGATGGAGGTCAGGCATGGGGAGGATCGAGCGCTCTGCGTGGCCGCTCTTCCTCGCGTGTGCCCTCGCCGCCCTGGTGGGCGCGCTCCTCGCCTTTCTCTGGCGGCGGCCGGCCCAACCGCCGCCGTCCCACGAGATCCACACCGAGGCCATCCGCCCCGCCGCCGGCGACGATCCCCCCGACTCCATCCGCCTCCCACTGGAGCGGATCGACACCCTGGTCGCGATTGACGACGAGAGCGCCTGTGCCCTGGGGGGCGCTACGGTGGTCTGCACCGAGGATGGCGGCGTGCGCTGGCCACTCACCGGCGAGCTCCCGGCCCGAGCCGTCGCGGTGGCCCGAGGCAGCGACGGAGGCTATCTGGTCGCCTCCGACGACGGCGGAATCCACTCGCTCTCCCCGGGATCACCGCCCGTGCGGGTGGGCGACGGCATCGCCGCTTCCAACCCGGCGGGGCGGGAGCAACCCTCGATGGTCGACGCTGCCAGCAGGGATGGGAGGCTGGTCCTCCTGGCCCATCGCTTCGATCGTCCCGCCGATCCGATGCGTCTGCCGCGGGTGATACAAACAGTTCTATACTCCGTCACCTCAGCGGGAGACGTCGAGGCCCTGGGTGAGGCCAAGGGCTTCCTCGGCGATCGCCTCCTCCTCCAGACGGACGGCGGGATCGTCACCTTCGCCTCGGTGGACACGAGGGCGTGGCGATCCACCGACGGCGGTAGGAGCTTCCGGCGGCTCCCCGACTCCCGACGCTTCGGCGCCGACTTCGACGGCATCCAGATCGCGATCGAGCGCTGGGCCGATCGCCTGCCAGGCCCCGGCCGCCCCGCCCGCCCCGCCTCCGCCCTCTACGCCTCCCGCGACGACGGCGAGAGCTGGGATCCCGTCTTCGAGACCACGGGTGAGACCCTCGTTGACTTCCGAGACGCAGAGGTCGGCCTGGTCATCGCCCGCGAAGAAGGCACGGCCTACCTGACCACCGACGGAGCCCGCAGCTTCCGGGCCCTACGCCACGACGATCGCCTCTACGAGGCCGTCGCCGTCGCTCACGTGGGCGGACGCTTCATCGTGGCGACCTCGGACGGCTCGATCGTCCTCCTGGATCCCGCCGGCCTCTGACGCGGGGGGAGGACGGGCGGAAGCAGTCGTGCCGCGCCGGCGGACTCGGGCGACCCGGCCCCCGAATAGACGACCGCACGCCCGCAGTTGAAGCCGAAGACCGATCGCCGCCCTCGCGCGTCACTCTCCCACTGCGGCGCGAAGGGAAGCCAACGATCGGAGCCAGGCCAGCGCCGCCACAGACGACGCGAGCAGAGCCGCCCAGATCCACCCCTTGCCCCGGGCGCGAGGCCTCCGGTCAGGTGCAGTCTCCTCAGGCCGCGTCTCGCCGCCGATCGCCTCCAGCGCCGCCACGAGCTCATCCATCGATCGAAAGCGGCGAGGTCGCTCCTTCTCCAGCGCCCGCAGGATCGCGACCTCGAGGGCGGGCGGGATCCTGCGATCGATCATCCGGGGCGGCTTCGGGACCTCGTCCAGATGCTGCAAGATCACCCCGATGGCCGAGGGCGCCTCGAAGGGCGGGCGACCACAGGCCATCTCGTAGAGGATCACACCGAGGCTGTAGACGTCGTCGAGGGGATCAGGGCCCTCGCCCCGGGCCTGCCCCGGCGCGATATAGGCGGGAGATCCGTGGAAGACGCCCGACGCCTCCGCCGCGCTCGGCATGGCCGGCTCCGCGATGCCGAAGTCCAGGAGCTTCACCTGCTCTTCCCCGCCGTCCGACACGAGGAAGACGTTGCTCGGCTTGAGGTCGCGGTGGACCAGCCCGTGGTCGTGTGCCGCGGCGATGGCGCGGGCGAGCTGGATCGCGATGGGCTGCAGGCTGGCCATGGAGAGGGCGCCCTTTTCCCGCAGGAGCTCCTCCAGGGTGCGCCCCTCCAGCCGCTCCATCGCCACGTAGTAGGTCCCGTCGCCGACGCGGCCGAAGTCGAAGATGCTCGCGATGTTGGGATGCTCGAGTCCGAAGATCGCGGCCGTCCTCGCCTCGAAGGCCTCGCGGAAGGCAGCGTCGTCCCCATCCGGCTCCTCCAGGATCTTCAGCGCCACCTCGCGCCCGCCGGGAGACTCGATGGCCCGATAGACCCGCCCCGCCGATCCCGCCCCCAACCTCTCGACGACGAAATAGCGCTCCTCGAGCGATCGGCCGATCCACGGATCGACGCCCGAACCCTCCCGATAGCTCTTCAAACGACTGGTACCTGCCATCCGCGCTCGCCTCGCGCCGATCATCCCACGAGCCGCGACGGAAGCAAAACGCCCCACCAGCCCATCAGACGTCCGGGGGCGCTGTACGGCGGCGGTTGATCAGCCGCTGCTTGCGTCGGACCTCCGCCGCCTCGTGGGCGTCGCGCTCCTCCTGGGTCTCCAGGAGGAGCGGCGGCACCGTGGTCGGCCTTCCGTCGGCGTCGAGGGCGGCGAAGGTGAGGAGGGCGGAGCAGGTATGACGTCGCTCGCCGGTGATCGGCTCCTCGCTGTAGACCTCGACCCCGATCTCCAGCGAATGCTTGAAGGCGGCGTTCACCCGGCTCTTGAGATGAGCCACCTCTCCCACCCGCATCGGCGCGTGGAAGTGGAGCTCGTCCATCGACGCGGTGACCACCACCTTGCGGCAGTGGCGCATCGACGCGATGGCGGCGCAGACGTCGATCCACTGCATCACTCTGCCGCCGAAGGCGGTGCCGAGGGCGTTGCCGTCGGAGGGGAGCACGATCTCGGTCATCTCGGTGATCGACTCGCGGGCGGGCTTCGGCTGATCGGAGATCTCCATGGCGCATCTCCTAGCGATCCCTGAGAGCGGCCGCAATCGATCTTCCGGGGCGTCGTTCTGGAGGAGCCGGCGCTATCGCCCTTTGAACGAGGGCGCCCGCTTCTCCAGGAAGGCCTGGAAGCCCTCCTTGGCGTCGTCGCTCTGGAAGAGCTGCTGCTGCAGCTCCCGCTCCAAAGCGAGGCCGCTCTCGAAGCTCATCTCCAACCCCGACTGCACCGCACGCTTGATCCCGCCGACAGCCTTGGAGGCGCGGCCAGGCGGTACGAAGCGCTTGGCGTAGTCGAGCACCTGCGAGTGGAAGCCCGCCGCGTCCGAAGCCTCGAAGAGCTTGTTCACCAGCCCGGTGTCACGGCCCTCTTCGAAGGAGAGGCTCAAGCCCTCGATCATCCACTCGATCGCCTTGGATTTCCCGACCAGCCGCGCGAGGCGCTGGGTCCCGCCGGTGCCGGGGAGCACCCCCAGGTTCACCTCGGGGAGGCCCAGCTTGCCGCCACCTGCCCGGGCGACCCGCAGATCCGCGGCCATGGCGATCTCGAGGCCGCCGCCCACGCAATGTCCGTTGAGCGCCGCGATCACCAGCTTGGGCGTCTGCTCCAGGCGGTTGAGCGTCTCATTGGCGTGGAGGCAGAAGTTGTATTTGAAATACGGATCCACCGCCTTGAGCATCTCGATGTTCGCGCCGGCACAGAACATCCGCTCGCCGGCCCCCGTGATCACGATCACGTGGGTGTCGGGATCGAAGCGGGCCCGCAGGATCGCGTCGTCGAGCTGCCGGAACATCGGATACGAGTACGCGTTCGCCGGCGGATCCTGCAGCGTGAGCACGGCGACGCCACCCTCGCTGCGGTAGGTGACGAGGGGATCGGTGGAGGGCTGGGTCCAATCGCGGCTGCTCAAGTCGACTCCTTGCAGGGCGCCCGGGCCAGGGGCCGGACGCCCTTGAAAAAAGAAGCTCTTCCTCCTGGATCTCGACGAAGAGCGAAACAAGATGGCCAGGTGGTCGGTGTCGAATCGTCGGTGGAAAGACCCCCATTCGACACCCTTCCCCTACGTCAGGTCCACCCAGACAGTCTTCACCTCGGTGTAGCTGTCGATGGCGTGCGCCCCCAGCTCACGACCAAAACCCGACGCCTTGAACCCGCCGAAGGGCATCGCCGCGTCGAAGAGGTTGAAGGCGTTCACCCAAACCGTGCCGGCCCGCAGCGCCTTGGCGGTGCGCAGCGCCTTCTTGATGTCCTTGGTCCAGACGCCGGCTGCCAAGCCGTAATCGCTGGTGTTGCCCAGCACCGCCGCCTCCTCCACCGAGTCGAAGGCGATCGTCGCCACCACCGGCCCGAAGATCTCCTCCCTGGCGATGGTCATCTCGTTCGAGACCTCGTCGAAGATCGTGGGCTTCACGAAGAAGCCGGCCCCGGCATCTGTATTGCGCTCGCCGCCGAAAAGGAGCTTCGCCCCCTCCTCCTGCCCCTTGGCGATGTAGCCCAGGATCTTGTCCATCTGCACCTGGGAGACCTGGGGACCCAGCCGCGTCTTCGACGAGAGCGGATCTCCCTGGGACGCCACCAGCCTCTCGGCCCTGGCGATCACCTTCTCCAGGAACTCGTCTTTGACGCTACGCTCGATCAGGAGGCGCGAGCCCGCCGAGCAGACCTCACCCTTGTTGTAGAAGATGCCGTTGACCGCCCCTCGCACGGCGGCGTCCATATCGGCGTCGGCGAAGACCACGTTGGGGCTCTTGCCGCCGAGCTCCAAGGTGAGGCGCTTCATGCTGCCGGCCGCCTCCCGCATGATCCGCTGGCCCACCGCCGTCGATCCCGTGAAGCTGATCTTGTCGATGCCCGCGTGCTTCACCATGGCGTCGCCGGCCTCGGGGCCGGTGCCGGGGAGCACCTGGAGCACCCCCTCGGGCAGCCCCGCCTCCAGGGCCAGCTCTCCCATCCGCAGCGCCGTCAGCGTGGTCATCTCCGACGGCTTGTGAATCACCACGTTGCCGCAGGCCAGCGCCGCCGCGATCTTCCACGTGGACATCAACAGCGGGAAGTTCCACGGCGTGATCACGCCCACCACGCCCACCGGCTCACGCAAGGTGAAGTTCATCAGGCCCGGACGCGCCGGGATCGTCTCGCCATGGATCTTCGTCGCCCACCCCGCGAAGTATTGGTAGATCTCCGCCGAGAGCGGGATCTCGATCCCGGTCGTCTCGCCGATCGGCTTGCCGGTGTCGACCGTCTCCAGCTCCGCCAGCTCGGCGGCGTGCTCCCCCATCAGCTCCGACAGCCGCCACAGGATCCGCGATCGCTCCGCCGGCGCGATCTTCGTCGTCCACGGCCCCTGCGTCAGGGCCTGCCGCGCGATCTTCACCGCCGAATCGACG
The DNA here is from genome assembly GCA_040391605.1 of Vulgatibacter incomptus. GTDB lineage: Bacteria > Myxococcota > Myxococcia > Myxococcales > Vulgatibacteraceae > Vulgatibacter > Vulgatibacter incomptus_A. The sequence continues at coordinate 145,954 of JBEBXK010000002.1, read as the reverse complement.
TCCTCCGCCGACGCGCCCTGGAACGAGGCCACCCGCTCCCCCGTCCCCGGATAGACCACCTCGATCGCCGTCTTCGACCGTCCCTCGACGGCCCTCCCGCCGATGAGCACCTTCCCCGCCGGCAGCTTCCCATGCTGGAGCTTCAGAGCCATATTCTCCTCGGGCGGCGCCAAGGAAAGACCGACCGCGCCGCGAACCAGCGGTCTTATCCCAAGCGGCACGCCCCCGCCACCCAAGCGCTCTACAAGCTTGCGCCCTCAGCCGTCGATTCGGCTCATTCGCAGTCGTTGAAGCGAAGGGAGCCGCACCTGGGCGCAAGCCCGACTTGCGCCGATCCGGAATCTCATCGTCCCGAAGGCAAGAGGTGATTGACCTTTTCCCTTCGCGATAGTCGACATGGAATTCGCCGGGAAAATTCATGTGCTCGCGGTCTCTCGCGGACGGCGCTGGCCTAAGTCCTGGAGATTCCGGCTCATGAATCAGGCCGCCCCATCAGGTGCGTTCGAGGAGGGCGGAGGCGCCTTGGCCCACGCCGACGCACATGGTGGCGAGGCCGTAGCGGCCGCCGCTGCGGCGGAGCTCGTGAACGAGGGTAGCGAGGATGCGGGCGCCGGAGGCACCGAGGGGGTGGCCCAGGGCGATGGCGCCGCCGTTGACGTTGACTCTGTCGGCGGGGAGGCCGAGCTCGCGCATGCAGGCGAGGCCCTGGGCGGCGAAGGCCTCGTTGAGCTCGATGCGGTCGAGATCGGTTACGGAGACGCCGACGCGGGTGAGGAGCTTGCGGGTGGCGGGTACGGGGCCGATGCCCATGTAGCGGGGATCGACGCCGGCGGAGGCGCCGCCGACGAAGCGGGCCAGCGGCGTGAGGCCAAGGACGTGTGCTGCGTCGGCTGACGCGAGGAGGAGGGCGGCGGCGCCGTCATTCAAGGTGGAGGAGTTCCCGGCGGTGACGCTGCCGCCCTCGCGGAAGGCGGGCTTCAGCGCCGCGAGCTTCTCCAGGGTGGTGTCGGGACGAGGGCCCTCGTCTCGCTCGAAGGGGAGGGCGGGCCCCTTTCGCTGGGGGATCTCCACCGACAGGAGCTCGTCGCGGAAGGCGCCCGACTCCGTAGCGGCCACGGCCCGCCGATGGGATTCGAGGGCGAAGGCGTCCTGATCTTCCCGAGAGATCCCGTAGCGCTCGGCGACGTTCTCGGCGGTCTCGCCCATCTGCTCCAGGGGGAAGAGGGCCGCCATCCTGGGGTTGGGGAAGCGCCAGCCCAGGGACGTGTCGTAGACCTGGGTGCCGCCGGTGGGGAACGCGCCCGCTGGCTTGGGCATGGCCCAGGGCGCGCGGGTCATCGACTCGACGCCGCCGGCGATCACCACCTCCGCGTCGCCCAAGGCGATCATCCGCGCCGCCTGGGTAGCCGCTTCGAGGCCGGAGGCACAGAGGCGGTTCACCGTGACCCCGGAGACCTCCTGCGGCAGCCCCGCCAGGAGCAGCGCCATCCGCGCCACGTTGCGGTTGTCCTCCCCCGCCTGGTTCGCGCAGCCGAGGATCACCTCGTCCACACGGGCAGGATCGAGGCCGACCCGCTGCACCAGCCCCCGGATCACCCCGGCTGCCAGGTCGTCAGGCCGTACCGACTGCAGGTTCCCGCGGAGCTTGCCGATCGGGGAGCGAAAAGCCGCACAGATGAAGACGTCTCTCATGTTCACTCGGCTCCGTTGGGCAAAGAAGAGCCGCACTTCTACCCCAGGATCGAAGGTGGAGGGAAGGCATGCGGGCCTCCGCCCTCGACGGAGATCGGAGCGATCGATCGGCCACGGGTCAGCGATTGGGTAGGGGAGGAGGAGCGCCTATCGCGATCGCCGCACATCCAGATCATCGTAGATCGCGAGGAGCCGCACCCGATGTCGAAGGATCTTCTTCATCGGATACACACACTCCTGCGGGATGAAATAGGCATCCAGGGCGCAGCCAGCCATGGGGAGCGGAGGGATGATGGTGAGCGAGCTGGTGAAGGCCCAGCGTGTGCGCCTTCCCTGCGCGGGCGGCGGGCCCAGCTCGCCCATCGCGTTCCCGCCTTCCTCCCTCGTTTGGGCCAGCGCCAGCCGATCGTGCCCGGGGCTTCCACTCGAGGTGACCAAGTGGACACCCACCAGCGAACCATCGGGCGCCTGCTCGAAGTCCACCACCGTCACCAGCTTGCGCGAGAAGACCCCGCGATCGCCGATCGGCTCCTGGAGCGGTCGCTTGAGAGTCTGATCCGCGATGGAGTCCACCAGCTCGCTCCCCATGCTGCGGCGGCTCCCGGGGACGCGTGGGCCATCACCGTAAGGGTTCCCCGTGAGAGCGTAGGCGCGTGCCTGCTCCCGGTAGGTGGAGAGGGAGCCGCCGAGGCTGAGCGTGCCGCTCCCGGGGCCGGCCTCCACGAGATCGAGCGGCGCCTCGAAGCCGCGCTCGAGGCGCCGACGAAGGTCGTGCCAATAGGAGTCGGCCCGATGCTTGGCGGTCTCGATCGCTCGATCCTCGGCGAAGAGCTCGTCCAGCCGCCGCTCGATCCGATGACCCTCCTCCTCCGCCACCTGCCGCTCGGGGAAATCGGCTCCTGCGTCCGGATTGACGTCGGGGATCGCGAAGCCGGGGAAGAGATCGACCTCGGGCTCTCTGCGAAACGTCTCCGCTGGAATCGGAGGCGACGGCCCATCGGGGTCGAGGCGGATCGTCCCCTCCAGATCGCTCGCGGCCCCACGATCGCCCCGGCGAGCTAGCCCGCCGGGGACGCCGAGTCCGCGGTCGCCCAACGCCCGAGGCTTCGGCGCTTCGACCGTGGTTGCCGAAGCCTCGGGCATACTGCCGCCGCTGAAGGCGCCGCCCACCTCACGCAGGCCGGATGGGCTGCCGCTGCCCGGAGCAGAGGGCCGCGGCCGGGGCGCTTCGTTCGGAGGCCGACGCACGATCTCCAACTCGATCGGCGCGGAGGTTGGGGCCGGAGGCGGCTCAACGCTCCGTGAGGCCAGCAGCACCAACCCCAGATGAAGGCAAACCGACGCGGCGATGGCGATCCGCCAACGCCACCCGATCCCTCTCCCAACGCCCGCAGCCGCTCTACCCATCGAGAGGCGATGCTATGGCACCCGCCGCCGCGGAGCCACGGCCATGGGTGGATCGGATGTCTACCTTTCGGCCCCTGGTCCGAGGGGCTCGGCGGACGCAGCTTCGTCTCCACCCACCCGAGTCAAGAAAGCGAGGCCCCGATGGCTGCCGAGAACGTCGCACGGAAGCTGATCCGCTCCCACCTCGTCGAAGGCAGGATGGAGCCCGGCGAGGAGATCGCCATCCGCATCGATCAGACCCTCACCCAGGACGCCACCGGCACCCTGGTGATGCTCGAGCTGGAGGGGATGGGCCTCGATCGGGTGCGGACCGAGCTCTCGGCGCAATACGTGGATCACAACATCGTCCAGGAGGACTTCAAGAACGCCGACGATCATCTCTTCCTGCGCAGCGCCGCCCAGCGCTTCGGGATCCACTACAGCCGGCCCGGCAACGGTGTCAGCCATCCGGTTCACCAAGAATGTTTTGGTCAGCCAGGCAAGACCCTGCTGGGCTCCGACAGCCATACGCCGGCGGCGGGGGCCATCGGCATGCTCGCCATGGGCGCCGGCGGCCTCGAGGTGGCGATGGCCATGGCCGGGGAGCCGTACCACCTGAAGATGCCCGCCATCTGGGGCGTCCGCCTCGAGGGCGAGCTCCCCGATTGGGTCAGCGCAAAGGACGTGATCCTCGAGATGCTGCGACGGCATGGGGTCCGCGGCGGCGTGGGGCGGATCATCGAATACCACGGCCCCGGGCTGGACCAGCTCCAGGTGATGGATCGCCACGTCCTCGGAAACATGGGCACGGAGCTCGGCGCCACCACCACGGTCTTCCCAGCGGACGACGAGGTGCGGCGCTTCATGCGGGCCCAGGGCCGCGATGGCGACTTCCGTGAGCTCGCCGCCGATCCCGGCGCCACCTACGACGTGGAGGAGGTGATCGATCTCTCCAAGCTCGAGCCCCTCGTCGCGCTCCCCACCAGCCCCGGCAATGTGGTCCCGGTGCGGGAGGTGGCGGGCAGACCGATCTACCAAGTCTACATCGGCTCCTCGGCCAACCCCGGCTACCGCGATCTGGCGGTGGTCGCCGACATCGTGAAGGGCCGCACGAGCCACGACAACGTCTCCTTCGACGTGAACCCCGCGTCCCGCCAATCGCTGGCGAAGCTGATCGCGGACGGGCATCTGCTCTCCCTCACCGCCGCCGGCGCGCGGATCCACCAGACCGGCTGCAACGGCTGCATCGGCATGGGCCAAGCGCCGGCGACCGATCGGATCAGCCTGCGCACGGTGCCCCGCAACTTCCCCGGCCGCTCCGGCACCCGGGAGGATCAGGTCTACCTGGTGAGCCCCGAGACCGCCGCCGCCTCGGCCCTCCAAGGCGTGATCACCGATCCCCGCAGCCTCGGCGTCCCCTACCCCAAGGTCCGCGAGCCCTACGACGGCATGAACCGGATGGAGCTGATCACCCCGCCCCTCCCGCCAGAGGAGGCCGCCCGGGTCGAGCTCGTCCGGGGCCCCAACATCCAGCCGCTGCCCGAGCTGGAGGCGCTCCCGAAGTCTCTCGCGGTCCCGGTGCTCCTCAAGGCGCAGGACGACATCTCCACCGACGAGATCCTCCCACCGGGCGCCAGGGTCCTCCCGTTCCGCAGCAACATCCCCAAGATCGCGGAGTTCTCCTTCGATCGCGTGGATCCCACCTACTACCAGCGGGCGATGGCCATCCGTGACAAGGGCGGACACGTGGTGGTGGGCGGCAACAACTACGGGCAGGGATCCAGCCGCGAGCACGCCGCGCTGGCGCCGCGCTTCCTGGGCTTGCGCGCCGTCATCGCCAAGGGCTTCGCCCGGATCCACGCCCAGAACCTCGTGAACTTCGGCGTTGCCCCGCTGCTTTTCGTAGACCCCAAGGACTACGACACCCTCTCCCAGGGCGACCGCCTCGAGCTCACCTTCGACGGACTCCAGGAGGGCTACCCGCAGGTGCGCAGCGGAGCGCGGGCCATCGAGGTTCGCCACGAGCTCTCCGCCCGGCAGCTCGAGATCCTCCGGGCGGGAGGACTCGTCAACTGGATGCGCGCCCGGATCCAATCGAAGCCGGTCTGAGCAGGAGAGGCCACTCGCTCGGAGCGAGAGCTGATGGGATCACTCCAGCCTTCCCAGCCAAGGTTCGAGTAGAGGTGGACGCATCATGCGAGGAGGATCGCTCCAACTCTTCGCGTGGAGTGATCGTACACAGGCTCTGGTCGGACGAGGCGGAGGCATCGGGCGATGGACGAGGGCCGCCTCGCCGGAGTAGCTTTCGCGCGATGGCCCCCCGCCCCACCCTCGCCGATCTGAAGCGCACCTACGTGGACGAAGGCCGCCCCCTGCCGGCGGCGGTCGAGGCCGAGCTGCGCGGCGATCCGCGGGCGGGCGCCGCGTCGATCCTGGCGACGATCGAGCGCCGCCGCAGCGAGAACCGCGCAGAGGGACAGCGTCTGCGCAAGCTCCTGCGCTACGAGCAGGCCCTCTGGTCGGATGGCGTCGAGTGGGTCGGTGGGGTGGACGAGGCGGGGATGAGCCCCCTCGCCGGACCCGTGGTGGCGGCCGCGGTGATCCTCCCGGAGGGCTGCCGCATCCCGGGGGTCGACGACTCCAAGAAGCTCGACGCCAAAACGCGCGCTGAGCTGGCCCTCGAGATCAAGGCCCGGGCGGTGGCCTGGGGCGTCGGCGTCGCCGAGCCCGAGGAGATCGATCGCCTCAACATCTACCACGCCGGCCTGCTGGCGATGCGCCGCGCCGTGCTGGCCCTCGACCCACTCCCCCAGTCGCTGCTGGTGGACGCACGGCGCATCCCGGACCTCTCCATGCCGCAGCGATCGCTGATCAAGGGAGACAGCCTGAGCCTCTCCATCGCGGCGGCGTCCATCCTGGCCAAGACCAGCCGCGACGCCCTCATGGTCGAGCTCGACCGGGCCTATCCGGGCTACGGCCTCGCCAAGCACAAAGGCTATCCGGTGGCGGCGCACGTCGAGGCCCTGGCGCGGCTGGGCGCCTGCCCGATCCATCGCCGCTCCTTCGCCCCGGTTCGCCAGGCGCTCGGCATCGATCCTCCGCAGATCGAGCTCTTCGAGGAGCCTCACGCCGTCAGGCCCATCTGAAGCCAGGCCCCGCAAGACGACGAGGCCCGCGTCTCACCAAACGACGGGGCGGCTCCGACCTCCCTACTCCTCGTCGGAGTCCTGCAGCGCCGCCACCACAGTGAGATCCTCGAGGGTGGTGATATCGCCCTGGGCCTCGCGGCCGGCGGCGAGATCGCGCAGGATCCGGCGCATGATCTTGCCCGAGCGGGTCTTGGGCAGCGCCTCGGCAAAGCGGATCTCCTCCGGTCTCGCGATGGCGCCGATCTCCTGGCTCACGTGGGCCTTGAGCTCGTCCCGCAACGCCGCCGACGGCGAGCGATCATCCTTCAAGGTGACGAAGGCCACGACCGCGGTCCCCTTCACGTCGTCGGGGCGACCGACCACGGCGGCTTCCGCCACGGCCTCATGGGCCACCAACGCGCTCTCGATCTCCATGGTGCCCAGGCGATGGCCGGCGACGTTGATCACGTCATCTACTCGCCCCATGATCCAGAAGTAGCCGTCGTCGTCCACCCTGGCCCCGTCGCCGGTGAAGTAGCGGCCGGGGAGCTGGGAGAAATACGTCTCCAGGTAGCGCTCGTGATCGTTGTGGAGGGTGCGGGCCATCCACGGCCAGGGTTGGTCGATGACCAGATAGCCCCCCTTCCCCTCCGGCACCGGCTCGCCCTCCTTGTCCACCACCGCCGCGGAGATCCCGGGGAGCGGGAAGGTCGCCGAGCCGGGCTTGGTCGGCGTGGCGCCGGGGAGCGGCGCGATCATCGTCGAGCCCGTCTCCGTCTGCCACCAGGTGTCCACGATGGGGCAGCGCCCTTCGCCGATCACGTCGCGGTACCACATCCAGGCCTCGGGGTTGATGGGCTCTCCCACCGTGCCGAGGATCCGGAGCGAGCTCAGATCGTGCTTGCGCGGCCACGTGGTCCCGAGGCGCAAGAAGGTCCGGATCGCGGTCGGCGCCGTGTAGAAGACGGAGACGCCGTACTTCTCGATAATGCGCCAGAAGCGATCGGGCTCCGGCGTCAGCGGGCCGCCCTCGTACATCACCACCGTGGCCCCCAGAGCCAGCGGGCCATAGACGACGTAGCTGTGGCCGGTGACCCAGCCGACGTCGGCGGTGCACCAATAGGTGTCCTCCTCCTTCAGATCGAAGACCCACCTGGTGGTGATGGCCGCACCCAGGAGATAGCCCGCGGTGGTGTGCACCACGCCCTTGGGCTTGCCGGTGGAGCCAGAGGTGTAGAGCACGAAGAGTGGATGCTCGCTCCACACGGGCTCCGCCGGGCAGCGGTCGGGCTGGTTCTTCACCAGATCGGCCCACGTCCGGTCGCGGCCCGCCTTCATCTCGACGCCCGGCCCCGCGCGCTCGACCACGATCACGTCGCGCACGCCAGGGGCGCCCAGCAGCGCCTGGTCCACCGCGGGTTTGAGGGAGATCACCTTGCCCTTGCGATAGAAGCCGTCCGCCGTGATCACCACCTTGGCGCCGGTGTCGTTGATCCGATCGCGGACCGCGTCGGCGGAGAAGCCGGCGAAGATCACCGAATGGACCGCGCCGATCCGTGCACAGGCGAGCATCGCGATCGCCGCCTCGGGGATCATGGGGAGGTAGAGGCAGACCCGATCGCCCCTGGCCACTCCGAGGCTCCGGAGGCCGTTGGCGAAGCGCCCCACCTCCCTGGCGAGGTCGCCGTAGGTGAGCACGCGCTGGTCGCCGGGCTCCCCCTCCCAGACGATCGCCGCCTTGTTTCGACGCCAGGTCGAGAGGTGTCGATCCAGGCAGGTCTCGGTGGCGTTCAGCTCGCCGTCGACGAACCACTTCGTCTCGGGGAGCGAGCCCTCCATCGTCTTCGTGAACGGCCGCCGCCAGACGATCATCTCCTTCGCCAGGCGGCTCCAGAAGGCGGCGGGATCCGCTCGCGCCTCGTCACGTAGGGCCTGCGCCGCCTCGGCGCTGCCGATCCAGGCAGTCTTCGCGAGATCGGCGGGAGGCTGGAAGACGCGACTCTCCTGGAGCATCGAGTCGAACGAGGACGATTGGCTGGTCTTCTGCATACCCAAGACTCCTCTGGGAGACAGGCCGCGGCGCGGGCCGGCGGTGAGCGGATGTGCGCGACGAAAAGAGGCGCGATGGAGGTTCGATGTCCCACCCCAATCTCGAGTTTCGACGCTACGCCCTCGCCCCCTGGCCTGCAAGCCGGCCAATCACCTAGCGCTTGGACGCCTTGAATTGAATCGTCGTCACACACGCGAAGGGGCATCCGAGCGCGGCCTCCAGTTGTCGGCTGTCGACGATCTGCAGCGTCCCCTCGAAGCTGTCGCCGCCGTGGATCGTCGCTCCGATCTGGAGGTGGGTGAAGACCAGGCAGGAGCGCCCCTCGATCCCCGCCAGGATGTCGAAGTTCGAGTCCGCCAGGAAGCGATTGCGATCCTGATCGGGCTGGAAATGACCCACCAGCGCCCGGGGCCCCCTGGCGAAGCGAAAGGCCGCCTCCGGTAGATCGATGGTCACGGTCTCGCCCCGGAGCCGAAGGCTCCCGACCCACCGCTCGGGCACCGGCGGATCGAGCGCGCAATCCGCGCGCTCCAATGCGACCTGCCGGAAGTCATAGTCCCCGTCCTCGATGTCGAAGCCACAGGCCGAGAGGAAAGCGACGACGGCGATCAGCAACCAGCGCGACATCCCCTCAAGGTAGCGATCCCTTGGCCCGGGAGGCAGCGGGCCCCCTCGATGGCCTCTCGATTGGGGCCGCGCGGTGCCGATGGACGCCCTTGACCCGAAGCGATCACCGATGCGAGCGTCCAGCGATGAGCGAGTTTCGAAACCCGATCCCGACCGTCGACTGCTTCATCGAACTCCCCGACGGGAGGATCGTGCTGGTCCGCCGCAAGAACCCGCCCCATGGATGGGCGCTGCCCGGCGGTTTCGTCGACGAGGGCGAGCGACTCGATCGGGCCGCCGTTCGTGAAGCGAAGGAGGAGACCGGCCTCGACGTCGAGCTCCTCGAGCAATTCTTCACCTACAGCGATCCCCGCCGCGACCCGCGCAGGCACACCCTCTCGACCGTCTTCCTCGCCAGCGCCACTGGCGAGCCCGTCGGGGGCGACGACGCCGCCGAGGCCCGCGCCTTCCCTCCGGACGCCCTGCCTCCCCTCGTCTTCGACCATGGGGAGATCGTCAGCGACATCCTCCGCTACCGCCGCAGCGGAGCGCGTCGCCGACTCTAGGCCAATTCTCCTCTGGGTACCTCAGGAGAGCACACGACCGTCGCCGCCGTAGGTAGGGACATCGCGGCGTGCTGTGCTCCAGCAGCCGCCTGGCAGCAAGTCGCAGGGGCTCCTCGCACTACGCCAGCAGCTCGAGGAGCTCGGCGCGGGTGATCGACGCGCCGCCGCCCCCGTCGCCCATGGCGGCCTCGGCGAGCATGCGCTTGCGCTCCTGGAGGAGCAGGATGCGCTCCTCGACGGTGTCTTCCGCGACGAGACGGTGGACGAAGACAGGGCGGTCCTGCCCGATGCGATGGGCGCGATCGGCGGCCTGATCTTCGGCGGCGGGGTTCCACCAGGGGTCCAGGAGGAAGACGTGATCGGCCGCGGTGAGGTTGAGGCCGGTGCCACCCGCCTTGAGGGAGAGGAGCATCACGGGAGGGCCGTCATCGGCCTGGAAGGCGGAGACGACGGCGCCGCGATCGGCGGTGCTGCCGTCGAGGCGGAGGAAGGGGATCCCCGCCGCCTCGAGGTGGGGCTCGACCCGATCGAGGAGGGAGGTCCATTGGGAGAAGACCAGCGCCTTATGGCCCTCCTCTACGGCCTCCCCGAGCTGCTCGAGGAGGAGGCTGACCTTGGAGGATCCATCGGCGTGCTGACCCGGAACGAGCCCCGGATGGCAGGCGGCCTGCCGCAGGCGCAGCAGCGCCTCGAGGGCGGCGAGGACGTTGCCTCCCGCCGATAGCCGCTCCACCACCTCGGTCTGCGCCGCCGCCCGCACGGCGTCGTAGATCTTGCGCTCGTCGGGGCTGAGGGTGCAGTGGAGGACGAGCTCGGTGCGGGGCGGCAGCTCGGGCGCCACCTCGCGCTTGAGCCGGCGCAGGACGAAGGGCTTGATCCGGCCGCGTAGCCTCTCCGCCGCCCCTGCCCGGGCCTCGCCGATGGGCTTGGCGTAGCGCTCCTGGAAGTCCTTGCGCCCGCCGAGGAGGCCCCGGTTCAGGAAGTGGAAGAGGCTCCAGAGCTCTTCGAGGCGGTTCTCCACCGGGGTGCCGCTGAGGCAGACGCGGAAGTCCGCGGCGAGGCGAAACGCAGCCGCCGCGAGCTGGCTGTCGGGGTTCTTGATGGCCTGGGCCTCGTCGAGGATCGCGATCCGCCAGCGCACGGCGGCTAGGGCGTCGGCGTCGAGGCGCAGGATGGCGTAGGTGGTGAGGACCACGTCGACGTCGGGATCCAGCCTCCGATGGGAGCCGTGGTAGACCGCGACCCGGAGGGACGGGCGGAAGCGCTCGAGCTCGCGCTTCCAATTGTGGAGCACGCTGGTGGGGGCGACGACGAGGCTGCCCGCGCCACCTTCTTCTCGCCGCTCGAGGAGACACGCAGCCTGCAGGGTCTTGCCCAGGCCCATGTCGTCGGCGAGGAGGGCGCCGAGGCCGGCGCCGCGCAGGAAGGAGAGCCACGCCACGCCCTGATGCTGATAGGCGCGCAGCGTGGCGGCCAGATCGGCCGGCAGCGCTGGCTCGGGCAGGCCGTCGAAGTCCTCCAGCAGCGGGCGGAGCCTGGCGAAGCCAGGGGGCGGGGGCTGGTCGAGGCCCTCGCAGAGCCTGGCGAGATCGGGGAGCGCACAGGCGGGGAGCTCGCCGCGCTCATCCCTGGCGGCCAGGAGATCGGCGACGTTCTGGCCGAACCTCTCCATCCAATCGGCGGGGAGGGGCGAGAGCCCGCCGCCCAGCAACGGCACGAAGCGATCGCCGCGGCTCCACGCCTGGATCACGGCGCCGGCGTCCGCACCGCGGCCGGCGTCGCCCTCCACGTGGAAGGAGATGCCGAAGCCGCCGCCCCCCAGATCGAGGGCCACCTCCAGCGGCGGCGCCAGAGAGAAGGCGGCGGCGCCGGGGCCGTCGACCTCGGCGTCGAAGCTGCGGAGCCCCTCGGCGAAGTCGACAGCCTCCTCTCCCCGGAAGATCGCGCGCTTGCCCGGATCCAGGCCCAGGCTCCGCTGCAGACGATGGACGAGCCTGGCCTCGGCGTCGGGGTCGCGGAGCGGGAGCGGCTCGCTTGCGATCGATCGATCGAGGGCCGGATCGTCGGAGCGCCCGCGCGGGGCGACAGCGACCAGCCGCTCGCCCGCCACCCTGGCGCGGACGGGATCGCCGTAGACGATGGAGGCGAGCACCGAGAGTGAATCGCCCTCCTGAGCGGTCTCCACCAGGAGGCGAGGTGCCATCCGCACCACCTCGGGGAGGCGTCGGGTCGTCACATCCACCGGGATGCGGCGGCGCAGCGACGGCAGGAGCTCGGAGACCAACTCGTGGATCCGCTCCGGGCCAAAGTGGATGCCGCCGCGCAGCTCGTTGATCTCCCTGCCGGTGAGCGGCGGCTCCGGGACGATCCGCAGGGTCTCGCCACAGCGGGCCACGCCGTTGGCGAAGAGCTCCTCGATGGCGGGATCCTGCACGATGGAGAGGCGCAAGCCCCGGCCCTGATCCTCCACCCTCGCCCGGACACCGGCGCGCTCCCGCGAGAGGCGGATCGGCGCGCCGTCCAGGCGCACGTCGGCGGCGTCGTCGAGCTTGTCGAAGATCGGGCCGAGGACCTCCCGCGGGAACCAGCCCTCGCGCCGCGTGCCCAGGGCCATGTCCACCTCGAGATCCGCCGCGGAGGCCGACACCTGCGGGCCCTTCAGCCGCCCCGAGGTGATCGCGCTGAGGGTGCTTCGCAACGGGCTCTCCTCTTCCCCCTGGACCAGCACCCGCTCCAAGAGGAGGCCCGCGTCGGCTCGAGCGAAGCGGTAGCCCACGGTGGCGGCGCGAACGGTGGAGACGGGCAGGCTCGTCCCTGCCTTCCGGGCCTGGCGCACGGCGATGGCGGCGGCGGCGACATGGACGCAGACGTCGTCGCGCCCGGGGCAATCGCAGAACCAGTCGGTGCCCTCCAGATCGAGGGTAACCGAGCGGCTCACGGGCTCCGTGCGGCTCGTGACCCTGCATTGGATCTGCTCGTCGGTGGCCTGCTCGCCCTGCACGCCCCCCGCCCGGGCCAGCTCGACCCCGCGAGACCAGACGCCGGCAGCGCACGACTCTCGGATGGCGATGAAGAGTTCCTGCATGGGCTCCTTCTCCCATAGGGGAGCGCGGCTCGTCGAGGCTCGCGAGCGGGAGGCGCGCTCGTCCCGGGCCCCTGGCTACTTCGCGGGAGGCAACGAATGCCTGCCTGCTTCATCGAAGGGTGGAGCGCGATCCTTCCAGCGATCGCTCGCTACCGACTCGCTGAAGCCGGGGCCCCGCTGGAGGAGAGAACGGCGATGGCCGAAAGAAGCATCCCGACTCGAGCGTTCAAGGGAGCGGCAGGGGAAATCGGGATGTGATCCTGGCGCGGTTCTCTTGCTGCGCTACATTGACCTTTTGCGGTCGCAACGAAATCCCGCGCCGCAACGGAGATCAGGAACCTCGTCGATGTCGAAGCCTCTACGCCTCATCAGCTACAACGTCCGATACTTCGGCCACGCTGCCCGCGGCCTCGCCAGCACCCGATCCGGGAAGCGCGGCATCGCCAACGCCATCTCCGCCCTGGATCCGGTCCCCGACCTCATCTGCCTCCAGGAGGTGGAGACCCGCTCGATCCGGAGCAACATCGGGCGCTCCTATCCGGAGCAGACCCAGCTCGAATCGTTCATGTCCCAGCTCCGGGCCGCCTATGCCCAGCAGGGGAAGGAGCAGCCTTATCAAGCGCTCTACTTCCGGGCGCATAACTACCGCCTCGGCGACATCTCCCTCTACACCACAGGTTTGGCGGTGCTCTACAACACGAACACCCTGCGAGTCGACCGGCACAACGCCGAGGCCCCCGAGGGGATCACCCACTACGGGGTCTCCCCCTGGAAGGACACCAAGCAGAGCCGGATCTGCGCGCATATGCAGCTCGAAGATCGCTCGGGCAAGACCTTCCACCTCTTCAACACCCACCTCAGCCTGCCGAGCCCCTTCGCTAGGGAGTATTGGGCCATCAAGGACAAGATGGGCTGGGGGGTGAACCAGGTGAGCGAGGCCTCGCGGCTGGTCAACTTCGTGCAGCAGCGCGCCGACGGCGATCCCTTCGTGATCTGCGGCGACTTCAACTCGCTGCCGGGATCACCCGTGTTTCGCCTGCTCTGCGATGAGGCCGGCTTCGTGGCCCCGCAGCTCGAGCTGGGCCAGATCGACCCCGCCCACCCCCGCAAGTTCCCGACGGCGGGCTTCCTGCGGCTGCGCATGCACCTCGACCACCTCTTCTCGGATCCCAGGGTCCACTGGATCGACCTGGAGGGCACCCACCCCTTCGGCAACGGCCCCTTCCAAGGCCTCTCCGATCATATGCCGCTGATCGGCCGCTTCGAAATCGCGGCCTGAGTCTCGCTCGATCGCTCGCATCGCTTCGAAGATCCCCGGGGATCGCGTACCCTCCGCGGCCATGTCTGCCCGCCGAATCACCGACGAGCTCGTGGCGGCCCTGCGCCCCTTGCGCTTCGGTCCGCCTGTCACCCACGTCTACAACCCCCTCGAGTACGCCCGCGAGCCCTTCGATCGCTATCTGGAGCGCTACGGCGCGGCGCCGAAGGAGGTGCTGCTCCTGGGGATGAACCCTGGGCCCTTCGGCATGGCCCAGACCGGCGTCCCCTTCGGCGAGGTCCACTCCGTGCGGAGCTGGCTGCGCCTCGAAGGCAGGGTGGACAAGCCGGAGCAGGAACATCCGAAGCGACCGGTGCAGGGCTTCGCCTGCCATCGATCGGAGGTGAGCGGCGCCAGGGTCTGGACCTGGGCCCGGGAGACCTTCGGGACGCCGGAGCGCTTCTTCGAGCGCTTCTTCATCGTCAACTATTGCCCGCTGGTCTTCATGGAGGCCTCGGGGCGCAACGTCACGCCCGACAAGCTCCGACGCGACGAGCGGGATCCCCTCTTCGAGATCTGCGATCGGGCGCTGCGTGCGAATGTCGCGCTCCTGCACCCTCGGCTGGTGATAGGTATCGGCGCCTTCGCGGAGGAGCGGGCGCGCCGGGCGCTGGCCGATCTCGACGTGGAAATAGGCCGGATCCTCCACCCAAGCCCCGCCAACCCCAGGGCCAATCGCGGCTGGTCGAAGATCGTCACCGAGGAGCTCGAGGAGATGGGAGTGGCATTGCCATGAGTCTGGAAGCTGCTGCGCGGGAGCTGCGGGCCCTCGCGCTGGAGACCCTGCGCGAGCTGGCCACAGGGCAGGCGTCGCCCCTTGCTGCCGCGACGGCTCCTTCTGGCCTTGCTCCCATGGGTCTCTTCGTGAGCCTGCGGGATCCGGATGGTGAGGTCCGTGGCGCGGTGGGGACCACCCAGCCGGCTTCCCCCGCCAGCCTGCTAGCGGAGCTGGTCCGCGGCGCGGCCTTCGAGGATCCCAGGCATCCGCCGGTCGAGGCCGATGAGCTGGAGGGCCTGGAGCTCGAGCTCTGGCTCCTCCCTGACCCGCCCAGGCGCGTCCACCGGCCCGACGACTTCGATCCGAGCCTGGACACGTTGCGTGTCCGCCGCGGGATCTTTGCCGGGACCCTGCTGCCGGACGTCGCCCTCGCCCGGGGCTGGGACGCCGCGACCTGCCTGGCCTACGCCTGCCGCAAGGCTGGGCTGCCGGCCACGACCTGGCGCGATCCGGAGACGGTGGTCGAGGCCTTCCGCTCGGTTCGCGCATCCTGACAGGACCTCCCAGAATCTCGTGGAGGCCCTGTGTTCATGAGGAGATCCGCGAACTCGATCAGCCGGTCGGGGGAGTGGGCTGGGCGGCCTGCATCCGCGACCGGGCCTCGTTCCACTTCTGACGGGCGTCGGCCACCGACTTCTGCTCCCTGGTGAGCTGGGCCTCGAGCTTCGACTCCTTGGCCTTATGCTCCCGGACCTTCGCCTCGAAGTCGGCGGGCTTCATCTTCTTCACGCGGGTGTCGCCGGTCTGCTCCAAGACCTGATACTCGGCCATCTGCACCTGGGCCTGCCGGGTCTCCACCCGCGACTTGGCGAGCTCATCGTCGGTCTTGGCGGCCTTCACGTTGGCCTCGGCCAGCTCGACCTTGGCGTCGGCGGCCTTCTTCGCCACCTTCGCCTGATCCACCATGGCGGTGGTTCGCTGCAGCCTCGCGCTGCTGCCGGAGTCCTTGGCGGCCTTCTGCTCCGCCTCCGCAGCCGACACCCGTGACTTCGCGGTGCTCTGCTCTGCCTTCGCCACGTCGCGCTGATTCTTGGCGTCGGTGTATGCCGCCGCGGCGCGGTTGCGCTCTTCCCGCGCAGAGTTCTCGGCTACCCGCGCTTGCTCCACCGGGGCCATCCGCGCCGGGGGGACCCGGGCGAGCCACTCCTCGTTGATGGTCG
Organism: Vulgatibacter incomptus; assembly: GCA_040391605.1. Taxonomy (GTDB): domain Bacteria; phylum Myxococcota; class Myxococcia; order Myxococcales; family Vulgatibacteraceae; genus Vulgatibacter; species Vulgatibacter incomptus_A. The sequence continues at coordinate 130,185 of JBEBXK010000002.1, read as the reverse complement.
TTGACTCCTTGGCGTGGCTGCAGCCAGAGGCCAATGCCAATCCCAATACAGCCGCACCCAACGTCTCCCACTTGTTCATGCGTGCTCCTCCCGCGAGGAAGCGTGCGCATGGCCCGCGGATGTGGACAGCCCTCCGACCGGGATGTGGGTGCGCGCTACGGCTCTTTCTACCGCTCGTTCGCCTCCGGCCCCCTGGCGCCTCCATGGAGGACGCCAGGGGAGATTCTTGGCTCAGAGCCGTGAGACGACCAGCCCCTCAGGGGTTGAGCACGCCGCAGAAGAGGTCTTCTCCCTGGCGAATGTAGCCCGGCTGGCAGATCTGCGAATACACGCAGTTGTACTTGTCCGAAGGGTTCTTCCCCTTTCGAACGTCGAGCCCGGCTTCTACGTCCTTGGCAGGGCATTCCACCCGCTCCGGGCCGGCGAAGTCGGATGGGGTCGCTCCACAGAGGAAGCGAGCGTGGGCGGGCCCCGCGGGGGACTCCGGGATCACCCGGCCGAACCACTCGCAGGAGCCCTTGGAGCCACAGGCCGAGGAGTCGGCGCAGTAACGGGCCTGAACCTTCTGGAAGTTGGGCTCCGACGGAGCCACCGCCATCGTCCCCAGGCCGGCGTTGCAGGAGAAGCCTCCACCGCAGGCGTTCGAGTCGGTGCATTCGCAGACCTTGAACGGCTCCATGCTCTGGAAGTCGCCGGGGAAATCCCTGACGATCGGATCCACGCAGCGACTGCCTCCACCGCAGTCCTCGTCGTCGACGCAGGTCTGCAGGCCGGCACACTCGAGCTCGAGCCCCTCGGAGTCACACCGCCAGCCCGACGGGCAATCCTGGGGGAAATCGCAGCCGTAGAGGCAGGTCGGGCCCCTGCCCGCGTCCATGCAGAGCGCCGGGCTGTCCGGGTAGCTCGTGGGCGCGGCCACCTTGCAGTCGACGTTCGACTCACAGGTGTTCTCACACCAGGTGTTCACCTCCATGTCGAAGCACTCACCCGGCGGTGTGCCATCGGGCGACTCCACGGTCCGGTTCTGCACCGAGCCGTCCTGGAAGCTCTTGAAGGCTTCGCCCGCACAGAACTGGCCGAAGTTGCAGCCCAGATTCGCTCCGCCCTTATCGATGCAGTCCTTCTTCTCGCAGGTCCCTAAGCCCAGGGTCCCCGGGGTCTCCACGCACTTGTACTGCTGGCTGCAGTCGATGAAGGCCTTGTCGGAGCCGCAGCCCGTCCGCGGGTCGATGCCGGCTCGGCAACGATCATCCACGCACTCGCCGGTGCCGACGTTACAGAAGCCCGTGTAGATCCCCCCCGGACCGCTCGTGCACTCCGAATCGTCAATGCAGCCTGCCGGCCGGCAGCGCTTGCCGGAGCCGTCGTTCCTGCAGACGAACGTGGGATCGACCCCGTCGATCGACTTACAGTCGGTGTCCTCTACACACGGACGATCGCAGACGCCCAGGCCATAGGTCCCGGCGGTCTCGCATTGGTCGAGGAGCTCCGGATTCGATCCCGCGGTGGTGGCGTGGCAGACCTTGTCCGCCGAGCAGCCCACGCTGGAGCCGGTAGACACGTCGACCGAGCAGCCGGGGATGCAGATCTGTCGGACCAGATCACAGACGGGCGTGCTCGGATCCAGGCACTCCTCGTTGCTCTCGCAGGGGGCCATCGAGGCGCAGTCGGCGTTCTGCGGCATGCAGTAGCCGTCGAGATCCGGGAACTTCTGGAGGTCCATCGGCACCATGCCGGCAGGGCAGCGGCTGCTCGACTGGGGGAGGCAGACGTTCATCATCTCCCCGTCGACGGGGAAGCTCCGGCAGTCGGCCTTCTTCGTACCGAAGACGTCGGTGTTGCCACACTCGAAGCTGCGCCCACAGGGCTGACAGGTCGCGGCCACCCTCCAGCAGACGCCGGTGGCGGGAGCCGTCATGCTGCTGTCGGGGGCGCAGACGCAGTCGCCCGCCTCCTTGCAGTAGTCGTGTCCCCTGTCTGTACCACAGGTAAAGTCATCGGTGCACGGCTCCCCGGGGATGCACTCGCCGGCGTCGATGTCACAGCGGGTGCCGGTGTTGGCGGGACATTCATTGTCCGAGGTACACCGCGGCACGCAGACCTTCGTAGCAGCGTCGCAGCGCTCCTCGATCTCGCAGTCGTCGGAGGTCTCGCAGCTTGCGGGGCCGCCGCCGCCGCTGCCACCGCCTCCCGCTCCGCCGTCCGAGCTCCCGCCCGCTCCGCCGGTGCCGTTCACCTTCTTGCCGTCGTCGCTAGAACAGCCCGGGGCGAACGCCACCAAGCCGGCCATCAACAGCCCCAACACGGGCAACATCCCGACCAAACGGATAGATCTCATACGAATAGCTCCTGCCACCTGCAAGCTGCCACGATCCGGGTCGGGCTTTGGGTTCGGCGGGAGTCTGCCACGATCGCGGAGCGGCCGGCAACACAAGCCTCGGAGCCGCAACGAAATTGGCCCATCCGCCGATCCCTCCAGCCCGGGGCAGGCGCTGTAGGGACTCTTCCTTTCCGGGGGCTGGGGTTGGGGCGCCACCATGCGGATGGTGGTGGCGGATGAGGGTTCGTGAGGGAATCCACGAAACGAACGCTGGAGAGAGCCCTTGGGAGCGGGAGGCGATGGGGATGGGCCGTCATTACCCGGATGTCCAGGGGGACCCGGTCACGCAGCACGGCTACTATTACTCGAAGAAGTTCAACAAGCTCGCCAGGCTGAAGGTAGGCGACAAGCTCCCCCACCACATGGGGCCCTGGGAGTTCATCGCCAAGGACGACGAAGGGTCCTCCTCGCAGATCCTCCAACGGCTGCGGACGCTGCACCCCAATCTGGACCCCTACCGCCTCAGCTTCGCCACCTCGACCCCCATCGACATGAACCACCTTTACAAAGCGAGGCGGGTCCGCCTGGTGGGCTACGCGATCATCTCGGCCGCCGCGGCGGGCTGCGCGATGTGGATCTTCCGCAGGCGGCTCCTTCCTTCCTGATCGATCCTGCCGACCGCTTCGGCTAGGCTGGATCGGATGCCCTCCTGGAAGATCGTGATCGCCGACGATGACGACGACATTCGGCGACTCCTCGCGCTGTCGGTCCGCTCCTACGGCCACGAGACCATCGAGGCCGTCGATGGCGCCGAGGCAGTGGAGCTCGTGCTGGCGCATCGCCCCGATGCGGTCTTCCTGGATGTGCTGATGCCCCGGCTGAATGGCTTCGACGCCTTGGCGCAGATGCGATCCCTAGGGTACGAGGGAAAGACCGTGCTGGTCACGGCGCTCTCGGCGGCCAACGCGGACCAGCTCGACGCCGGGGTGAGCCCGGACGCGAAGCTGGCCAAGCCCTTTCGCCGCCGGGACGTGGAGCGCTGCCTGGCCCAGCTCATCACCGGCTGAAGAGAGGGTTCTCCCTGGCGCCTGGCGGATCGTCAGGCGCCGCCACCCGCCTGAACGATCGGCGCGAGCAGCCGACGCAGGGTGGCCTCGTCGATGCCGCCGAGGTGGGAGGCCGCCACCTTGCCGTCCGGCCCCAGGACCACCAGCGTCGGCAGCGCCCGGACCCGGAAGACCCCGGCCGCCTCGCCGTCGTCCAGCGCGACCTGCAGCCCGTCGAGGCCATGGGTCTCGACGAAGCGACGGATCAACGCCTCCCTCTTCTCCGGCGCCACGTCGTCCCGGTTGATCGCCACGGTCACCACGCCGCTGGCTTCGAGATCCCGCGCCACCCGATGGACGACGGGCATCGAGGCCACACAGGGCGGACACCAGGTGGCCCAGAAGTCGAGGAGCACCACCTTGCCTCGCAGCGAATCGAGGCTGAGCTTGTCGCCATCCAGCAGGGAGAGCTCGAAGGCCCGGGGCTCACTCCCCACTTTGGGCAGGGAGCTGAAGCCCCCGGAGGCGAGGTGCAAGAGGGTCATGCCTGCCACCACGGCAAGCGCCAGGACCATCAGCCTCCCCTTCCAATCCTGGCTGCGGGGCGACTCGGCCTTCTCCTCATGCTCTACGCTGCGAGCCGGAGGCGAGCGATCGCTAGAAAGAGCCGTAGCGCGCAGCGCGCGTGAAAAGATCGCCCTCGCCTTGCGTAAGGGCGATTTTTTCACAGGCTCTGGGGGCTGCAGCTGCGGATCCATTCTCAAATCGTCCATTCTCATAGGCGGTGAAGCCGGCGATCGGCGCACCCCGATCGCGGGGGGCAAGTCGAGCGAGGCTCCGACCTGCCCTTGGAAGCGTTAGACCAACCCCGCTCCGATGGTTCCACCTCCCTTCGCAAAGCGCAGCGGCGGCAGCGACGGCAGCGGAGAACTATCCACACGGCGCCGCCTCGACGCCGCGGCGCGTGGCTGGCAGATTGGCGGCCATGTGGAGCTTCGCCAAGTTCGCCATCCTCTGCGTCATCGCCGTGGCCGTCGGCCTCGTCGCCGTCAGCCTCCCCATCGAAGGCAGGACGCCGGCGGAGTATGTCCGCGGCCTCTTCGAAACGCACCTCGCAAAGGAGAAGGCGAAGCCGCAGCCGGCGCCCAAGCCCGTCCGCGCCGCGAGCCAACCGGCCAAGGCCGCGCCCGTCCGCAAGGCGGACAACCCTCCCGCCGATCATCCCACCGACGAGGAGCGCGCGGGTCTCGAACGCCTCCTGGGCGAGAAGGCCCGCTGAGGCCACCGGAGCACCTCGGCCCCCGGCGAGCATGCAACCGCTGCCCGCCCAAGGGCGCGCCTGCCTATTTCGTGCCCACCTTTGCCGGAGGAGCCAGGGAGGTGGCGCATGTTGCAGATCAGACGAGCTGGGCTTCTCGTGGTAGCAGCGGTCCTCCTCAGCACACCCGCCATTTCGCGGACCGATCCACCCGCTCAGGTCTGGACCGAGCTCAGAGCCGGCGAACAGACAGTCTCGCGGCAGGCGTCCGGCCTGCCGAACCTGACGCAGATCGTGAAGCGCGCATCGCCTGCGGTGGTCTCCATCGTGGTGGAGGAGGGCAGGCAGCCGAACCCCAAGAGCGCGCCCCTCGATCCGCTCCACGACTTCTTCGATCGGGGGGTCTCCGACGAGCCCACCGAGGGCCTGGGCGCGGGCTTCGTGATCAACGCCTCGGGGCTGATCCTCACCAACGCCCACGTGGTCGAGAACGCCACCAAGATCCGCGTGATCCTGGACGACGGCGGCTTCCCCCATGAGATCGAGGCCAAGGTGGTCGGGGTGGACGCCGCCACCGACCTGGCGCTCCTCGAGGTGAAGCTGAACCATCCGTTGCCCGTGATCCCCCTCGGGGACTCGGACGCCATCGAGATCGCCGATTGGGTAGTGGCCATCGGCAATCCCTTCGGGCTCTCTCAATCGGTGACCTTCGGGATCGTCAGCCAGAAGGGGCGCACCGACGTCACGCCCCAGGGCCGCCACGGCTACTTCGACTTCATCCAGACCGACGCCTCGATCAACCCCGGCAACAGCGGCGGCCCGCTCCTGAACCTGCGGGGTGAAGTGGTCGCGATCAACAACGCCGTCAACGCCTCGGGTCAGGGGATCGGCTTCGCGGTGCCGATCAACATGGCCAAGAAGGTGCTCCCCCAGCTCGCCAGCGACGGCAAGGTCACCCGCGCCTGGATCGGCCTCTCGATCCGCGATGTGCCTTATGAGCTCGCCAGCTCGCTGGGCCTGCGGGAGGCCGGCGGCGTCGTGATCAACAAGGTCACCACCGACAGCCCCGCCTCCGAGGCCGGCCTCCAGAGCGGCGACGTCATCCTCCAATTCGAGGGCCGGACCATCCGCAGCGCCCAGGCCCTGCGATGGGAGGTGGCCTGCAGCCAGGTCGGCAGCCGGATCCCGCTGCAGGTGCTGCGCAAGGGCAAGACCCTGCAACTCGACGTGGTCCTGCGGATCCCCCCGCCGGAGCACGATGTGGCGGGCGCACCGGCCAAGACCCGCGGCGGCTGATCGAGGGCCGGGCGCCCGCTCGCTCGCGCGCCCCCAGCCGCCGTGGCCCTGGAACGCCCCGGCTGGGGCGTGCTACACCAAGCCGCACGATGAAACGTCCCTCCCGCTCCGTGCTCGTCCGCTGGTCGATCGCCGCCGCCCTCTGGATCGCGGCTGTGTTCCTTCTCCCCACGCTGGGTCGACAGGCGTCCGTCGCAACCTCCGGCGCCGCCATCGACGCGGCGGTGCAGCGGCTGGAGGCGCTCATCGTGACGGAGCGCCCCGATCTCACGCTCCCGGTGGCGGTCTCGGTCTTCCCGGACAGCGCCGAGGCCAGGGAGGTCATCGAGGTGCTGACGCAGCGGCTGAAGCGATCCTCCACGCTTCAGTTCAGCGGCTCGGGGCGGACGCTGCGTCTCCTCTTCCAGCAGGAGCCCGCCGGCGCCGTTCGGGTGGGGCTCGCCTTCGACGAGGGCTCGGCGGCGCCCATCGACCTGGTCGAGACCGGCAGCCCCATTCGGCCCTGGTCGGTGCTCCCGCCCTTGATCGGCATCGTGCTGGCCTTCGCCACCGGCAGGCTGGTGCTCTCCCTCCTCACCGCCATCGTGGTCGGCGCGGGGCTGGCCTCTGGTCTGAACCCCTGGGACATCGCCGTGAAGACGGTGATGGACTACGGCTGGACGGCCACCTTCACCGATCCCGACAAGCTCTGGATCTTCGTCTTCACCATGGCGCTCGTGGGGCTGGTGAGCCTCGCCACGCGAGCGGGCGGGATCCAGGGCGTGGTCGATCGGATCACCCGGGTGGCCAAGGGCCCGCGCTCCGCCCAATTCGTCACCTTCCTCCTCGGCGTGGCGATCTTCTTCGACGACTACGCCAACACGATCCTCGTCGGCAACACGATGCGGCCCCTCACCGATCGCATGCGCGTCTCCCGGGAGAAGCTCGCGTATCTGGTGGACTCGACCAGCGCGCCCATCGCCGGGATCGCGGTGATCTCCACCTGGATCGGCTACGAGGTCGGCCTCCTCGGCGATCTCTCCAAGAGCCTCGGCCTGGGGGTCGACGGCTACGGCCTCTTCTTCCAGGCGCTGCCGTATCGCTTCTACTGCATGTTCACCCTGATCTTCGTCGCGATCCTCGTGCTCTCGAGGCGCGACTTCGGCCCAATGCTCGCCGCCGAGCGCCGCGTCGCCCGGACCGGGATCCTGATCCGCCCCGGCTCCAAGCCCCTGAGCGCCGGCAGCATGCAGACCAGCCGCGTGAAGGAGGGCGCGCCCCGCCTCGCCTCTTTCGCGCTGATCCCCGTCGGCGCCGTTCTCGTCGGCACCCTCTTCGGCCTGCTCTGGGATGGCGGCGGCCTCGCCGCGGTGGTCGAGTCACCGGCGCGGCTCTTCTCCTTCATCACTTGGCGTGACGCCTTCGGAAACGCGTCATCCACCCGGGTGCTGGGCCTCGCCTCGCTCGGCGGCTCCCTCCTCCTCTTCGCGATGGTCTTCGCCAAGCGGATCCTCGGCGTCGGCGACGCGATCCTCGCCTACCTCCAGGGCATGCGCGCCATGTGGCTCGCCCTCGTCATCCTCACCCTCGCCTGGGGCATCAAGGCCGTCTGCGACGATCTCGGCACCAGCCACTTCCTGGTGGCAGGCCTCCAGGACGTCGTCCATCCCCAGGCCCTGCCCCTCCTCATCTTCCTGCTGGCCGGTCTGATCTCCTTCGCCACCGGCACGAGCTGGGGCACCATGGGCATCCTGATCCCCACCGCCGGTCCCCTCGCCTTCCACATCATGGGCCCCGAAGGCATGTTCCTCGCCATGGCCGCCGTCCTCGACGGCGCGATCTTCGGCGACCACATCTCGCCGATCAGCGACACCACGGTGATGTCCTCCATCGCCTCCGGCTCCGATCACCTCGACCACGTCCGCACCCAGCTCCCCTACGCCATGGTGGCCATGATCGCCGCGTCCCTCTTCGGCTACCTCTGGAACGCGATGGACCTCGGCTACGGCATCGGCTGGATCCTCGGCCCGGGCAGCATGGCCGCCGTGATCCTCCTCCTGGGCAAGGACGCCCGGGCCGGGGTCGAGGTGCCGGCAGCGGCGCCGTCCCTGAGCCCCTGATCAAAGGGCGGAGGGAGCTGATCGGAGCGCCGCCGGCTTCGGTCGCGGCGGGCTTTTTGCGCCTCGCTCCGCCGCGGCTCGACGGCCCGGGGATCAGCCCCCAGGCCGGGTGGCGGAGTCTCTGGATCTACTTTTTGTCTTCCCGCTTTGCGTACGGGACGACGGTGCGCTGGACCTGCTTGGCGGCGGCGGTGAGGAGCTCGGCTTCACGCCTGGTGGGCTCGGCTCGCACGAGGAGACGGCGCAGCTCTGCGAGGATCTTGTCGGGCTGCTGGGGGTTGAGGAAGCCCGCCTCGAGGAGGGCTTCTTTTGTGGAGGCCATCAGGCGATCGACCTCCTCGCGGGTGGCGATCCGGGCGAGCTCTCGTGGAGGCCTGGGGAGGGTGGCGCCACGTCGGAGCTCGTAGGCGAGGATGGCGGCGGCCTGGGCGAGGTTGATCGAGGGCTGCTCGGAGAAGGTGTCGATGCGGCAGATGGCGTCGCAGCGCTCGAGGTCTTCGTCGGTGAGGCCGTGGTTCTCAGTGCCGAGGACCACGCAGACGGACGCGCCAGCGGCGACCCGCCGCGCCGCCTCTTCGCCGAGCTCACGGGGGGAGAGCGCGGGTCGCCGCCGGATCGTGCGGCTGGTCGTGCCGCAGACCCAGGCATAGGGCGCGATGGCCTCCTCCAGGGTGAGGGCCATATAGGCCTTCTCGAGCACATGCTCGGCCTTGACCGCGCTGCGTGGGTCGTAGTGCCAGGTCGCGGGCTCCGCGATGGAGAGTCGCGAGAAGCCGAAGTTGACCATCGCCCGGGCGACCCCTCCCACGTTGTCCGCCATCCGCGGCTTGTAGAGCACGAAGCCCGTCGTATCGGCCATGGAGAGTCCGTCCTTTGGAACATCGAACGCCGGCTTCGAAGCCCGGTGGGTGGTTTGGATGCCCGCGGGACTGCGCCGACGTACGATGGAGCATGGCCGCGGCACGGGCGATTCGGATCGCCACCTACAACATCCTCCATGGGCGCCTCAAGGGATTGGACGCGATCGCCGAGGTCCTGCTCGAGCTCGACGCGGATCTGATCGGGCTGCAGGAGGTCGACTGCGGCGTGGAGCGATCGGGGCGGGTGGACCAGCCCGCATCCCTGGCGGCGCGCCTCGACTACCACCATGTCTTCGCCGAGGCCTGCCCGTGGGGCGGCGGACGCTACGGACTCGCCCTCCTCTCCCGCTGCCCGATCCTGGGGTTTCGAAGGTTCGCCCTCCCCTCCCGCGCCATCCTCTCGTTGACGGATGGCACTGAACCCCGCGTGCTGCTGGAGGCGGAGGTCGCCGCCCCCGCTCTGGCGGACGACCCGCTCCGGGTGGGCGTCACCCACCTGGGCCTCGACCCCACGGAGCGCCTCCTGCAGAGCGCCGCCCTCGCCGAGAGGATGGGAGGGCGGCGCCGGACGATCCTCTGCGGCGACTTCAACGAGGGCAGGACGGAAGGGGGCTACGGCAGGCTGCTGGCGGCGCCCTTCGTCGACTGCATCGAAGAGGCGGGGAGCGGCCTGCTGCGCACCTATCCCTCCCATGCCCCGACCATCGGGATCGACCACGTGCTCCGTAGCCCGGACCTCCCGGAGGCGATCGGCGCCTGGACCATCGAGGCCGATGCGTCGGATCACCTTCCGGTCGTCGTCGACCTCGGATAAAAGGCCGGGGCGCCTCCCCCACTCGGCGAACGGGTGCAGGCTCGGCGACGCTGGTTCCACTTCAAAAAAGTTTGGAAGATCACATGGTCTCAGACGCAATCCTCCATCGGCAGCTCGATCAGACCCTCCTCGAAACCCAGCTACCCCTCCCCGGCCGCTATCAGGGGAAGGTCCGCGACACCTACGACCTCGGCGACCAGATGTTGCTGGTCGCCACCGATCGTCTCTCGGCCTTCGACGTGGTGCTGACGTCGGTCCCGTTCAAGGGGCAGATCCTCAACCAGATCGCCGCCTTCTGGTTCGACGAGACCAAGGACATCGCTCCGAACCACGTGATCTCGCAGCCCGATCCCAACGCGCTCCTGGCTCGAAAGTGCAAGGCCCTGCCGGTGGAGGTGATCGTCCGCGGCTACATCACGGGCTCGCTCTGGCGGGACTACACCTCGGGTAAGGCAGGCGCGTACGGGATCGACTTCGACGCCGATCTGCGGAAGGACCAGCCCTTCGAGCAGGCGATCCTCACGCCGTCCACCAAGGCCGAGGTCGGCGAGCACGACGAGCCGATCTCGTCCGCCGACGTCGTGGCCCGAGGGCTGGTGCCGGCCGATCTCTGGGAGGAGATCGAGAAGCGCGCGCTGGCCCTCTTCGCCAGGGGCCAGGCGGTCGCCGCCAGGCAGGGGCTGATCCTCGTGGACACCAAGTACGAGTTCGGCCTCTACGGCGACGAGCTCCTGGTCATCGACGAGATCCACACCCCGGACTCCTCGCGCTATTGGGAGGCCTCCGAGTACGAGGCCCGCTTCGCCGCGGGGCAGGAGCAGCGGATGCTCGACAAGGAGAACATCCGCCAATGGCTGATCAAGGAGCGCGACTACCGGGGCGACGGCCCGGCGCCGGAGATCCCGCCGGACGTCCGCGTGGACCTCGCTCGTAAATACGTCACCAACTTCGAGCGCCTCACCGGCGCCACCTTCGATCCCGCCCTCGGCGATCCCAACGTCCGCCTGACCAACAACCTGCGGGCGGCCGGTCTGATCCCGTAACGATCCCTCGCTCCGTTCGACTTCTCGGGGGCTCCCGAGGGGCCCGACCGGATGCTGGATCCCTCGGGCCTCGCCCGGTGCGCGAACTCGAGCTCGGTCGCACACCGCCTTGGCGGATCGCTCCGGGGCGATCGGACGAGCCGCTAAAGAGGCTACTCGGTGGAGCCGGTGACCTTGAGGCCGACGATCGAGATCAGGAGCAGGCCCAGGAAGGCCAGCCGGGCCGGGGACGCAGACTCCCCGAAGAGGAGGATCCCCAGCACGGCGACGCCCAACGCGCCGATGCCCACCCAGACGCCGTAGGCGGTCCCGATGGGCAGGCCCCGCACGGCCAGCCCCAGTAGCGCCATGCTCGCGATCAACGAGACGACGGTGAGCACGGTGGGTGTGAGCTTGCTGAAGCCTTCGGTGTATTTGAGCCCGACGGCCCAGCCGGTCTCGAGGAGACCGGCGACGATGAGCAGCGTCCAATGGTACATGACGAGAGTTCCCTTGGTTTCAGGTGGGCGCGTCGTCTTGTCTTGACCGGGTACGGCGCGTCTCGTCCGGTGCTGCCGCCTGCAAACAGCGAAGAGTAGCTAGACCTTCCCGAAGACCCGGCGGAAGACCGCGTCGACGTTCTTGGTGTGGTAGCCGAGGTCGAAGACCTTGCGGATCTCGTCCTCCGAGAGGTAGCTGCGCAGCTCCTCGTCAGCCAGGAGCGCGCCGAGGAAGTCCGATCCCTCCTCGTAGAACTTCATCGCGTTGCGCTGCACGAAGACGTAGGCGGTCTGTCGCGCGACGCCGCGGCGGGCCAGCTCCAGCAGGAGGCGCTGGGAGTAGATCAGCCCGCCGGTGAAGTCGATGTTCTCCTGCATCCGCTCCGGGTAGACCCGCATCTCCGCCACCAGACGGGTGAAGCGGTGGAGCATGAAGTCCGCGAGGATGGTGGCGTCGGGGCCGATCACTCGCTCCACGCTGGAGTGCGAGATGTCCCGCTCGTGCCAGAGCGCCACGTTCTCCATGGCGGTGGAGGCGTAACCGCGCAGCAGCCGCGCCAGCCCCGTCATGTTCTCGGTGAGGATCGGGTTGCGCTTATGGGGCATGGCCGACGAGCCCTTCTGCCCTGCGGTGAACGGCTCCTCCGCCTCCCGCACCTCCGTGCGCTGCAGATGCCGCACCTCCACGGAGAAGCGCTCGAGGCTCCCGCCCAGGAGGGCCAGCGCTCCGAAGAACTCGGCGTGCCGATCCCGCGAGATCACTTGGGTGGTCACCGGATCGGGCTCGAGGCCCAGCTTGCGGCAGACGTGGACCTCCACCTCCGGCGCCACGTTGGCGAAGGTGCCGACCGCACCGGAGATCATCCCATGGGAGACGCTGGCGATGGCGCGGACCAGGCGCTCGCGATCGCGGGAGAGCTCGGCGTACCAGCTCGCCATCTTCAGGCCGAAGGTGATCGGCTCGGCGTGGATGCCGTGGCTGCGGCCGATCATCGGGGTGAGCTTATGCTCGAAGGCCCGCTGCTCGATCGCCTCCAGCGCGGCGTCGACGCCGGCGAGGATCCGCTCTCCCGCCTCCTTGAGCTGCAGCGCCAGGGTGGTGTCCAGCACGTCGCTGGAGGTGAGGCCCAGGTGCAGCCAGCGCGCCTCCGGGCCCACCCTCTCCTCGATGAAGGTCAGGAACGCGATCACGTCGTGCTTGACGGTCTTCTCGATCTCGTCGATCCGCGCCGCGTCCTCGGCGGTGATCCGCTTCGGCGCCTTGGCGACCAGCGCGTCGTAGTCGGCCTGCGGCACCTCTCCCCGCTGCGCCATCGCCTCCGCCGCGGCGAGCTCCACCTTCAGCCATCGCTCATAGCGGGCTTCGCTGGTCCAGAGCGCGGTCATCTCGGGGCGGGAATAGCGTGCGATCATCTCTCGGGTGCTCCTCTTTCGTCAGGCCGGAGACAAGCTGGCCGGGCCCCACGCGCTAACCGATCTCACCGCTCTGCGCAAGGGCCGGATCGAACGATTGAGAGAGCATCTCCCACGTGGCCGGATGGCTGGCGCCGAAGTCGACGAATCCTCACGATGGAGGACGACGAAGAGGGCGGCTCGCGATAACGTCCCGCGGATGAGCGAAGCCACCTATCGAATCTCTCGCGACGTAGTGCCCAAGACCTACGAGATCGACCTCAGCACCTCCCCCCGTCGCAAGGGCTTCTCGGGGACCTTGCACGCCACGGCACAGGTGGTGCGAGCGACCGAGGTGGTCACCCTCCACGGCCGCGCACTCAATGTGAAGGAGGCATTCGCAACGCTGGGGCGACGCAAGCTGCCTGCGAAGGTGCGGATCGACGCGGCGGCGCAGACCATCGAGCTTCGCTTCGGCGAGGCGCTGCCGAAGGGGGAGGTCGGGCTCACCCTCGTCTACGCTGGCACCCTCGACGTCGGATTGAACGGGCTCTATCTGGCGAAGAGCGGCGCGGAGCGCGCCATCGCCAGCCAATGCGAGGCGGCGGAGGCCCGAGCGATCTTCCCTTGCTGGGACGAGCCGGATCTCAAGGCGAGCCTGCAGTGGACGGTGCGCACGGATCCCGGGCTGGCGGTGGTGACGAACGGCGTGCCCCGCTCGAAGCGGCGCGATCCGAAGACGGGGCAGGATGTGCATCGCTTCGAGCCCACGCCGGTGATCTCCACCTACCTCGCGACGGTGACGGTCGGGCACTACGACTCGACCCCCGTACGCCAGGTACGAGGCACACCGTGCCGGGTCCTCGCTCCAAGGGGGAAGATCGAGCAGGCGGCCTTCGCCGAGGAGGTGACGGACTTCGTGCTGCCGTGGTTCGTCGACTACTTCGCCCAGCGATACCACTACGGGAAGCTGGATCAAGTGGCGCTGCCCGCCTTCGACGCCGGCGCCATGGAGAACGCCGGGGCGATCTTCTATCGCCAGCAGCTCCTGCTCATGGACGAGGCCACCACCTCCTGGGGCGGAAAGAAGGCGATCGCGGAGACCATCGCCCACGAGATCGCGCACCAATGGTTCGGCAATCGGGTCACGATGGTGTGGTGGGACGACCTCTGGCTGAATGAGGCGTTCGCCACCTGGGTGAGCCATAAGGTCGTGGACGAGTGGCAGCCCTCCTGGCGGATCTGGGACGACTTCCAATCGATGCGCCGGCACGCCATGGCGCTGGACGCGTTGGAGACCACCCATCCGATCTACACCGAGGTGGAGAGCCCCGGGCAGGCCACCGAGATGTTCGACGCGATCACCTACTACAAGGGGTGCTGCATTCTGCGACAACTCGAGGCCTGGATCGGGGCTGAGCCCTTCCGCGACGGGCTGCGCGCCTACCTGAAACGCTTCAAGGATCGCAACGCCAGGGGCCAGGATCTCTGGGCGTCCCTCGGCGCCACCGCCGGCGTCGACGTCGCGCGCGTGGCGACGAGTTGGACCGAGCAGGAGGGCCTCCCCCTGATCTCCATCGACGCGAGCGAGCGCGGAGACCGCACCGTCGTGCGCCTCTCCCAACGGCGCTTCTTCTCGCGGCCCGCGGCGATGGAGGCGAAAGATTCGCAGCGATGGGCCATCCCGGTGCAGCTCCGCTGGTCCGACGGCACGAGCGTGCATACCGAGCGCCTGCTCCTGGACACCGAGCGCCTCGAGCACGAGCTCCCGGGGCGAGCGGCGTGGATCCACGGCAACGCGGAGGGCATCGGCTTCTACCGCGCCGAGCTCTCCCGCGAGCTCCTCCAGCGCCTCGCAGATGCGAGGAGGGCGTCGGCCGCGGAGCCGCAGCGCGGGGCTGGCCTCCCCTCGAAGCAAGGAGCGCCGGCCTCGGACGGCAACCGGCCATGGGAAGCGGTGCCCCATGGAGGCGGCTCCCTCACCCCCGTGGAGCGGCAGGTGCTCCTGGACGATCTCTGGGCCATGGTCCTCTGCGGCAGGGCAAGCATCGACGCCTTCCTCGATCTGCTGGCCACCTACCGTGGCGAGGAGGATTACGTCGTGTTGGAGGCCCTGGTAGGCCGCCTCGACGCACTGGTCCATCGGCTCGCCGCGAAGAGCGATCTCCCCCGACTCCGCGCCTTCGTCGCCCACCTCCTCTCTCCGGCCCTCGCCAAGCTGGGCTGGGAGCCCGAGGCCGGCGAGGATCCCGCCCGCGCCTCGGCCCGGGCCGTCGTCGTCTCTGGACTGGGCGACCTCGCCCGAGACCCTTCGGCGCTCCGGCAGGCCGCCGCGTTGGCGGAGCGGGAGCGCGAGGCCCCCGCCTCCGTCGACGCCAACCTCGCCGCGGTGGTCGTCCGCCTCACGGGCCTGCGCGGTGACCAGGGCACCCTCCAGACCTTCGTCGAGGAGTTCGAGCGCCGTCGAAGTCGCCAAGCCTCCCCAGAGGAGCAGCTCCGCTACCTGGGCGGCCTCGCCTCCTTCGAGCGGCCGGCCCAGGCCCGGGCCATCCTCGAGCTCAGCCTCACCGACGCCGTACCCCAGGAGTCCATGATCGCGCTGCTGCGCCCGCTCCTCGCCCGACCCGCCACCACCGCCCTCACCTGGACCTTCCTCCAGGAGCGATGGGAGGCCATCGTCTCCCGCGCCGGCCTCATGCAGATCTCGCGGCTCGTCGAAGGCCTGGGCGCCCTCCCCCTCTCCAGGCGCCGCCAGGTGGAGTCCTTCTTCCAGGCACATCCCGTCGAAGAGGCACGCCGCGCCCTGCGCCAGGCCCTCGAGGAGATGGAGCTCCGCGACGAGCTCCGCCGCCGCGAGGCCCCCCGCCTCAGCGCCTGGCTCGCCCGCTACTCCCCCACTCCGCAGAGAGCAAATTCATCCTCCGCGCAGTCTCGGACGTAGGCGACGCACGAGGCGCTGTCGGGGTGATTCTCCTCGCAATCGTCGACGCATGCGTCGAGGTCGCGGCTCCCGGTCCGTGCGCCGTCGAGACCATCGATGCCACATTGTCGGAGATTATAGCAGGCGAAGACACAAGACGATGCATGCGAACAATAAGACAGGGAATCGCAGCGCATCGAAGCGAAACAGGCGCTCACGCCGGCGCCCCATCGATCGCACGCTGCGAGACAATTGCGGAAGGAGAGCTCATATCCGTGGCTGACCAGCCAGGTGCCGCAAGAACCATAGATCCTTGAACAAACGGCATCACAGCTGACCTGCTGCGGCTCCAGATTCGGCGTCGGGCGTTCTATCTCCGGGGGAGGTGTGAAGCACTCGCTCGGATCTTCGCTGCAACGCTTGCTGCTCTCTTCGGACCCGCACGCCCCAAGGACGACCAGCCCCAACGCGATCGCTCCCCAGCTTCCTCCCCTTCTACGCGCCATATCCATAGACCTCGCATTCAAGCGGAACGAGTGACGGAGGTGGAGGGGTCGAGGAGGTAGCCGTCGCTCTGGTTGATCAACGCAGAGCCCATGCCCAGGCTCCGAAGGGTCCAGATGCCGAAGTAGACCCGCTGGGCGGCGGCCTCCGCCGATGCCTTCTCTCCTTCCCAACCCACGTCGAAGAGATCGTGCTGGCTCAAGCCGAGCCCCGGCGACTGAAGTCGGGTCTCGACCAGGACATGAAGCATCCGACGCAGCGTCTTGCGTCGACGCAGGGAGACCACCTCTCGATCCCCAACCTTGAACCAGCTCGCCTCGGGGCCGATTCGAATCGCGTCCGCGTCCGTTGGCTCGCCGACCGCGCCTCTCGTCGCGTTCTGATTCGAATGGAGCAGCCGCTGCTCCAAGAGGCGGAGGGCGGGAAAGAGGCTGTCGGAGCGCGCCGAGCCAGGGTCCCTCGCCCTCTCCAGGTACTCCCGAGCCCGATCCTCCGCCTCGATCCGCCGAGCCTCGGAGGCCCCCGGCATCCCTGCCGCGGTCTCCGTCAACTCGATCGAGCTCTCGACCACATCGGCGACCAGCGAGCCGCCCTGATCGCCTGTCTCGCGAAAGGAGCTCCGCGCCGCGTCGAGCATGCCCTCTGCCATGGTCGCTCGGCCGGTCTCCGCCACCACCAACGCCAGGAAAGGGAGCATCAGGCTGCGGAAGACGCGGTCATTTCCCATGTCGAAGATACCGGCCGCCTCGCGAAACTGCGACTCTGCCGAGCGGAGGTCCCTGCGCTCCAGGGAGACGAGGCCCAGATTGGAGAGCGCCATCGCCTCCAATGGGCGAACGCCGGCCCGCCGCGAGAGGTCGAGGGCGAGGAGGCTCTCGCTCCTGGCCTCATCGAGGTTCCCGGCAGCCAGGTGAACCCCACCCAGGTTCGCGGCGACCCAAGCCTCGTCGCTCCGATTCTTCCGCCGACGAAAGAGCGCCCGAGCCTCCATCAACGCATGGATCGCCGCATCGAACCTGCCCTGATGCGTCCAGGACGACGCGAAGCGGACCAGGGCCTTGCCCGCGTTCCTGAGGTCGCCATCCTCCAGGAAGATCGCGTGGGCTTCCTGCCAGAGCCGATCCGCCTCGACGTGGTCCCCCCTGGATGCAGCCGCTTGGCCCAAGGCCATCCGCGCGAGCCCTTCGATCTGCTTCTCCCCCTCGAGCGCGGCGATGGCCTGGGCCTCCTCGAGATCGGCGAGGCCAGCCTCGATCGTCCCATGACGAAAACGGACCTTACCCAGCTCGACGAGGACCCGGCATAGCTCGACCTGCAGCCCGTGCGCTCGCGCGAGGCCGGCGGCCTCCTCGAGGGCACGCAGCGACTCGTTCGAGCGCCCATTCCGCACCAGCGCCGCGGCCTGCGCCCGGAGGATCGAGACGATCAAGGCGGGCTCGCCTGCGCGCCTCGCATCCCGCAACGAGTCGATCATGGACTCGTCCTCGAGGGGCGACTTCTCCAACTCTTCGAACGACGACGCGAGCACCAATCCGATGCGCGCGGCCAGCCCGGGCTCTTCGACGCGGACGCGACGCCGCGCCTCCATGAGGTTCGCGCGCTCCCCCAGGAGCCAATGGATCGCGTCCCCTGCCGCGGCTCCGTTGATCAACGCGACCTGGCGCTCACCCTCTTCGACGAAGTAGATCGCGTGCCGCCTGGCGACCTCTCTCGAGGTGTCGACGCGAGCCAACTCATGGGAGGCGAAGGCCTTCACGCTCTCCAGGAGGGAGAATCGCGGGGGCTCCGATCCGTCGATCTGGACCAGGGCCATCGCCCGCAGCAGGTCGAGGATCTCCATCAGCTCGAAGGGGCTCCCCTGGTCGACGAGGGCGCTCGCCGCCTCGAAGGTGAATCCCCCCTCGAAGACGGAGAAGCGCATCAGGGCGGTCTGCGCAGGGAGCGAGAGGAGCTCCCAGGTGAGGGAGAGCGCGCCGTGGAGTGAGCTATGGCGCTCCTGGCCTGCGTTGCGGAGCAGCTCGAAGCGCTCGTCGAAGCGCGCCAACAGGGTGCGGGGTGGAAGGACGCGGATCCTGGCTGCGGCCAACTCTATGGCGAGGGGGAGCCGATCGAGGCGGCGCACCAGCTCATCCACGTCGTCGTCCTCACCCTCTGGGGTGGGTCGATCGATCCAGGCCCGACGCGCCCGCACATGAAAGAGGGCCACCGCGTCTTTGGGCTCCAGCGGTCCGAGCTCGAAGAGGAGCTCCTCCTCCATCCCGATGGGGACGATCGAGGTCACCAGGATCTGCAGCTCAATGCAGCAATCGAGCCAGCCGCGGATCAGATCGGCGGACCGCGTCGCCAGCCCATCCAGGTTGTCGAGGACGAGGAGCATGGGACCGCGGCTGGCCATCGCGGCCGCCAGGTTCTGCCCTCGCGATTCGGCGAGCCCCAGGGAGTCGGCTGCCGCGATCTCGATGTCGGCAGGGCTCCGGCAGGTGGCGAGCTCGCAGATCCAGGCCCCTCCGTCCTCCTCGAATCCGGGGGCGAGCTCCCTCATGACCTGCCGTGCCAGGCGGGTCTTGCCCATGCCCGAGGGGCCCGCGATCGTGAGGAGCCTCGAGCCTTGTTGCAGCTCCGCGGTGATGGTCCTCAGCTCGCGTTCGCGCCCGACGAAAGAGCTCCGCTCGGGAGCGAGGGAGGGCGCGTTGACGGGTGCTCGAACCATGGCCCGAGTATAGCAAGGACCGCCGCGAGGGCCCATCCCGGGCGAGTCTGGACGGACCTCCTCGGGCCAGCTCCACGTCGGGGCGCCCGCGACTGCGGCACCCCCCGAGCCCGACTCCATCCCGCGTTCAACTCGAATTCTAAGATTTTCAAAGACGGCCAATCCCACGCGCGTGGGTGACAATCGGCACGCTGGTAGCTCCGGCGCGCTTCTTCATGCACGAGCAGCGGTGCCGGATGCCGCCGGTTTGATCTTCGAAGGTGCCCCGGGGAAGTATCCGGGGTCCACGGTATCGGGAGTTCGAAATGATGCAGTACGCACGGCTGGTTGGTCAGATCACCCTCGCAGCGCTCGCGCTCGTGGCGTGTGGTGGGGACAGGAAACCCGGGGACGGAGATGGAACCCCCGACGCCGGCCACGCGGCCATCGTCTCCTTCGAGGTGACCCCCTCCGAGCTGAGTGCCGGCGACGAGGCGACGGCCTCATGGAAGACCCGGGCCGCGACCCGGATCGAGCTGACGCGGAATGGGTCGCTGGTGGACCTGGGCGAGGCCGCCGCGTCCGAGGGCTCCGTGACGGTGGCGGTGCCCGAGACGTCGGTCTTCGTCCTCACGGCATTCGGCGCGACCGAGGTGGTGGCGACCGAATCCCGAACGGTCCAGGTGGCTACGCCGACCGAGCCGGCGATCCTCTCCTTCGCCGCGAACCCGGAGGTGGTGGTCGCTGGCGACACGACCACGTTGTCGTGGCGGACCGCCCACGCAGACATCGTCCGGATCCTGGATGAAGCGGGCGCCGAGCTCGACCTCGCCGGCGCCGAGGCGAGCGAAGGCAGCGTCGAGACGACGGTCGATGAGACCACCACTTTCAAGCTGATCGCCGAGCGAGCTGGCGAGCCGGCGGCCGAGAGGGTCGTGACGGTCACCGTCTCCCCTGCAGAGACGCCGAGGATCGTGTCGTTCGTCGCCGAGCCAGCGGTGGTCGGCGAAGGCGAACGCTCGACGCTCTCCTGGGTCATCGAGGACGCAGACCTCGTGCGGCTCTTCGAGGGGGGCGCTGAGATCCCGCTCGGCGACCAGGCGAAGGGCATCGGCTCGGCGGACGTCTACCCCACCGCATCGACGACCTACCGGCTGGTGGCTTCGAAGGGCGACCTGCGCGATGAGAGGAGCGTGCTCGTCGAGCTGAAGAGGCTCCCCGTCGCGACGATGACCGCCGCGCCATCTCCGATCGACTTCGGCGGCAATTCGACGCTCACCTGGTCGACCACAGACGCCGAGACGGTGCAGATCGCCGACTCGTTTGGCGTGGAGCTCGAGGGCGCGATCGGCCCGAGCGGAGCGCGCACGGTCCAGCCGTCGATCAGCACGACCTACACCCTCACCGCGACCAACTTCACCGGCGAGTCGACCCAGGCAGCCGCGACCGTGGAGGTCCGCCCCAAGGTGCTCACCTTCGCGCCGATCGACCCCTCAGCTGCTCACGTCGGAGACATGAAGGAGTTCCATTGGACCACGGGCGCCGCGACGCAGGTGGTGGTCTCGAGCTCGGCAGGCGCCGACGAGACCTTCACGGGCGAAGGCGCGATCGCCGGCAGCGTGTCCCTGCCCATGGGGGCCGACGGCGTATTCCGGATCGTGGCGACCAGCGGCAGCCACTCGGACGAGATGATCTACACGGTCGAGATCCTGCAAGATCCCGTGATCGGTACCTTCGCTGCGAGCAAGGACGTCATCAGCCTCGAGGGGGGTACGGCGACCGTTCGGCTCAGCTGGACCGGGGTGGAGAACGCGACCGCGCTGGAGCTTCTGGACGGGAACCTCGGCCTCATCCCCCTCGGCGACCGCTCGATCGCGGCCGACTCCATCGACGTCGAGATCGAAGCGGACACGACCTTTACTTTGACTGCGCGCAATGGGGCGGCGGTCCCGGCGACGAAGACAGCGACGGTGCGCACCGTCGACCTCCCCGTCGTCACCTCGATCTCGGTCTCCCCCGACTACGTGGGAGCTGGCGAGAGCGTCGAGCTGAGCTGGGCGTCCACCGGCGCGACCGACGTGATCATCGAGGCCGACGGCGCGGCGATCCCGGGTCCGCACGCGGCGTCCGGGAGCCTGAGCTATACCCTGATGACCTCGACCACCTTCGAGGTGAGGGCATACAACGAGGCCCTCGACTTCGACAGCAAGACGGCCGACGCGGTGGTGGGTGCGCCGCAGATCGCCTCCTTCGTGGCGTCGTCCACCCACGCCTGGACGGGGATGGCCGTGACATTCGAGTGGGCGAGCCAGGGCGCCAGCGAGCTGACCCTCTCGACGCCGGCAGGCACGGGCTACTCCACTTCGAACCGCGAGGACGTCATCGAGGGCAGCTTCACCACGGCGCCGCTCATGACGGTCGGGATCTTCGAATACACTTTGGAGATCACGAGCGTGTCCGGGGCGACGAGGACGCAGACGCTCCAGGTTCGCGTAGGCGACGGCCCGTACATCGAATCCTTCACCGTGAGCCCTTCGTCGATGCGCTCCGGCGAGGAGGCGACCGTGGCCTGGACGACGGGTCCCGATCCCGACGGTGAGGCGCCGGTGCTGTCGCTGACCGCGACCCGCGGCGGGCCCTATACGCTCCCGGCCTCCAGCCCGGCGACATACGTCCTCACCGAAGCGGGCGCATACGAGTTCACCTTGACGGCGACGACCGGCTCCATCGGCTCGACCCCTGCGACGAGTCAGGGGAGCACCTCCGTCCATGGGATCCCCACGGCGACCCTCGTCGCGACACCGACGGTCTTCGACGACGAGATCCACACGAGCGTCGAGCTGGCCTGGACCTCCACGAACGCCGATTCGTCGCTCGAGCTCTTCCAACTCGATGGCACGAACCCTTCGATTCTCCTCCTGTCGATCGACGCCGCGGATCGGGGGTCCGGCACCTTCTCCGCCCTGCCCCCCGCGACGGGCTCCACAGCGGGGACGACCTACCGCATCGTCGCCACCAACGGCCTCGAGATGAGCGCGCTGGCGGAGGCGACCGTCACGATGCAGCCCACCCAGGTCCTCGCGTTCGAAGCCAACCCGGTCGAGACCTATCCGTCCCAGGCGGCGCCCCCCACCGTAGCGATCATCTCCGGAGACGACGTGGAGGTCTCGTGGACCACGAAGCGGGCCACGAGCGTGACGCTCGATTTCCTTAGAGGGATGGAGGTCGAGGAGACAGCGGGATCGTACGTCGACATCCGGACCACCGGCGGCGTCCGGCTTCCTCTCGCCTCCAACGGATCGTTCGCGCCGGGAGACGAAGGCTTCGCGAACCTGACCTTCCCGGCCGGCTTCGCCTTCCCCTTCAACGGCATCGATCGCAGGTCACTCTCGGTCCACGCGAATGGATTCGCGAGCTTCGTCGACGTCACCGGCCCCCAGGTGCCGACCACGTCGGGAGACATCTTTCATCTCACCGTGTTTGGAGATGACCTGGCCGATTCCGGCGCCAGTGGAAACGTGTTCTGGCTCCACGACACGGACCCCGCCTCCAGCCTGGAGTACCTCGTCCTCCAGTGGAACGTGGACGGCTGGTTCTCGCACCCCAACACGGCGAACCTGAACTTCCAGATCGTCCTCTGGGAGACGGGCGCGTTCGAATACCGATACGGCACGATGTCGAGCTCGACCCTGCAGAGCCGGGCTGACGGAAACTACGCACAGATCGGCTTCCGTTTCCCGCTGCCAAGCTCGACCGCCAACTGGCTGAGCACCCGGGTGAACAGCGGCGACGGCTGGCTGGGCGGCCTGAGCGACACAGATTTCAAGTTCACGGCATTGTCCACGCTCCCTTTGCAGGGATCGAAGATCTGGAAGCCTGCCCCCGCCTTGACCGCCACGACCCGAACTGCGACGCTCACTGCTTCGGGGATCGGCACGGCCAGCGAGACGGTCGACGTTGAAGTCCATCCCCGTGCGACCGTCGCTCTCGCTGGCCCGAGCACCGCCGTCCTCCGGAATGCGCCGTTCGACATCTCCTGGACGACCAGGAACGCAACCAGCCTGATCCTCGTCGACTCGAATGAGGTGACCGTCTGTACGGCGGCCCCCGACGAGGTGGCGGCAGGATCGTGCACGATCACGTCCGCGACGGCGGGGATCCTCGAGTACACCGCGGTGGCCACGGGCGCCTTGGGGCATACGGTTCGAAGGGACGTCTCGGTCCCCGTTACCTCGGTCGAGTTCGCGATCGGCTCGTTCGAGGTCAGCGCCACCGAGGTGAACCATGGGCAGCCCGTGACCTTGACCTGGGAGACGGGTGATGCCGACGAGCTCGAGATCAAGGCCAACGGCGCGACGCTCGCCTTGCCGCCGAGCGTGGACATCAACTCCGATTCCTTCACGATTCCGTCTTTGACCGAGGAGACGACCTTCGTCCTCACGATCAGGAACCTGGGATCGGGCACGACCCTCACGGCTCAGAGGACGGTCGTGGTCCGCACGGTGACACTCGTCGCGACCTCCGACTCGGGCGACGTTCCGCCTGGCGGATCCGTGACTATCTCGTGGGACGCCACATCTCTGTCGGGCGAGCCTGCGAAGGTGAAGTTCTCGAATCTTCCGATGATGGAAGACTACACCGGCGCGAAGCCTTTCATCGATCTCACGGGCCAGCCCGACGTAGAGAGCCTCGTCCTTCGAGTGGGGGGCACCGGCGCGGTCAACGACGACTCGGGCTTCGCCATCCACCCGTTCGCGGGAGGCTTCGCGTTCCCCTTCCAAGGCGAGACCTACACGTCGGTGCTCGTGAAGGCGGACGGGTTCCTGTCCTTCGCCACCGCGTCCCCGACCACCGGGGCCAACAACCGGATCCCCTCCACCTCCCTGCCGACGGTCCATCTGGCACCCTTTTGGGACGATTTGAATCGGAGGGGCGGGACCCTGCTCGCCGGCATGGTGGACGGCGACTACGTCATCTCGTGGAACCATTGGAGCGCCGCGATCGGCTCGTCGGCCGCGCGTCCCTTCGATCTGAATTTCCAGGTGGTGCTGCGGGCGGACGGTTCCTTCGAGTACCGATACGGCGCGATGAACCCACCCAACCCTTCGCCGGCGACCCCCTCGTGCTATCCGAACACCTGTGCGAACGAGGCCAATGGCGCCAGCGCGACGATCGGCTACTCCCAGGACGGCGGGACGGACGGATCCTTGCTCCACTTCGGCGGCACGGCCAACGGCCCTTCGAACCTGCCGTTTCCAGATGGCCTCAGCGGCCGGACGTTCGTCTATTCGGCGCTGGGGGCCTCTGGATCCATCGACTTCAACCCTGGCGCGACCAGCGACTACACCATCTGTGCGTCCGTGGGAGCGTACACCGAATGCCAGACGATCCACGTAGTCTCGGAGTTCTTGCTCTCGTCGTTCGACGTATCCTCGACGGCGATCGACCGGGGTGCGTCGATCACCTTCGATTGGGTGACCAAGAACGCGGATTCGTTGACATTGAAGGCCGGCGACACGGTCCTCGCCACGGAGGTCGACGTCGACCTGGCCGCCGGGACCTTCGCCTTCGTGCCGACGGAGACGGCGACCTACACCCTCGAGGTGAGGAACGAGGTCCTCGGGACGACGAAGACCGCAACACAGACGGTCTCGGTCAAGCAGTTCGATCTGACCGCGTCGTCGTCGGAGACGAGCGTGAACCCCGGTGAGGACGTCCACCTGAGCTGGACCTACACCCCTTTCGCTGGGCAGAACGCGATCATTTACACGCCGATGGTGGACGTGAGCGGGACCACATACTACGCCGACATCACGGGCCAGCCTGGCGTCGCGCCCCTCACCTTCCCGAACGTCGATACGGGCGCCGTGACACACGACTTCGAGGGCGGCTTCACCTTCGACTATCTCGGCGTGACGTATTCGAAGATCCGGGTGGCGGTCGATGGCTATGTCTCCTTCGAGGATGGGACCTGGACGAGTGATGGATCGAATCAGACCATCCCGAACACCGGGGCCGCATCCAAGCGGGTGCACCTGGCGCCGTTCTGGGACGACCTCCACCTGCGCACGGGCTCGGTGATGGCCGGTCCGGTCGGTACGGACTACGTGGTGCAGTGGACCGGCGTCAGCCCGACCTCGGGGTCGAACGCTCCTGCAGGGAACAACTTCGACCTCAACTTCCAGCTGGTCCTCCACGCGGATGCATCGTTCGAGTTTCGTTACGGCGAGATGGAGGCGCCGCCGCTCCACGCGACCTCCCCTAGCCACTGCGACCCGGTCGATTGTTCGAACGAGTCGAATGGATCGAGCGCCACGATCGGGTACCAGGACCCGACCGGCACGATGGGACACATGCTTCATTTTGGAGGTACCGGCATCTCCGGTACGAACCTGCCATTCGCCGGGGGGCTCGCCGGCCGCGCGTTCATGTTCATGCCACAGTCGTCGAGCGGCTCGGTCATCGTCAATCCATTCGAATCGACCACCTATAGGATCTGCGCGGTCGTCGATGGACGGACGCAATGCGTCAGCTTGCCCGTCCAGGCCGAGTGGGGGATCGTCTCGTTCGAGGCCAGCACGGCCCTCACCCCGATCGGCGAACCGATCAACCTGTCGTGGGTCACGGCCGGAGGTGAATCGATCACGCTCACTTCCACGGTGGGTTCCACCGTGACGCCCCTCGATCTGACGGGGCACACGGTCGCCGCCGACACCTTCCAGGATCTTCTCCCGGAGGATGCGACCTACACCTTCACGCTGCACTCCTACGGGCGTCAGAAGACGGCGACGGCGACGGTGAGAGCCCGTCGGGCGACCATCGAGATCTCGAGCCCCTCGGCCCAGGCCTGGCCGGGCGAGGTCGTGGCCGTGTCATGGGGCGCCAGCGCCACCGGCGCAGGGAACCCCTCGGTCGCGACGCCGATGTGGGAGATCCCGGCGGCTGCCGGCACCCGCTTCAACGACCTGGACATCAGCGGGCATCCTTCGGCCACGCTGATCTTCGGCGCAGGCATGGATCAGGAGGTCGCCCCCCAGGCGTTTCCGGCCGGCTTCGTCTTCCCCTATATGGCAGCGGAATACACCGGAGTGTACGTCGGTGTGAATGGGTTCCTCTCCTTCGACTCGACGGTCGGGGCCTACGAGATGGGGGCGAACCAAGCTCTACCCCACGCGGGCTACAAGGTGCACCTCGCGCCGTTCTGGGATGACCTCTTCACCCGGACCAATGGCAGGGTCTTGGGCCTGCTCCTGGATCCCGATACCTACGTGATCCAGTGGGATAAGGTCAGCGCAGCCGGCTCGTCCGCCTCCCGCGAATACGATCTGAACTTCCAGGTGGTGCTCTACTCCGATGGATCGTTCGAATACCGATACGGGACGATGGCACCGCCCCCCGGGACCTCCACGAGCTGCTCGCCGAACACCTGTGTGAACGAGGCGAAGGGGTCGAGCGCGACGATCGCGTACCAGGATCCCACCGGCGCGATCGGGCAGCTCCTCCATTTCGGCGGGACCACGAGCAGCCTGCTCAACACCACCTTCGCCGGCGGCCTCGAGAATCGGACCTTCCGCTACACGAGCGGCCTGATCGGGACGCAGCTGGTCGTGGTGACCGACTCGACCGAGTACAGCGCTTGCGTCCTCCTCGATGGGTACAAGGAGTGCCAATCTATCGAGTTCGTCGTCCCGGGGCCGGGCGACGTGGTCGTCACCGAGGTCATGGTGAACCCCGTGGGCGGAGCATCGATGCAATGGTTCGAGGTTCGAAACCTGATGACGGTGCCGATCGATCTCGAAGGATGGGAGTTCGAGACCGACGAGGGATCGCATTCTATCGCCGAACCCGTGGTGATCCAGCCAGGGGCGTACGTCACCCTCGCCGCCTCCATCAACCCGGGATTCGCGCCGACGTATGTGTACACGGGCGGACCGTCGCTGGGCACCGGCACCGCCGGCTCCCTGACGCTTCGCTTCGGCAGGAGCGCGATCTCCGAGGTGAGCTGGGACGCCTCGTGGGCGCTCCCCGCGGGCTCGTCGTTCGAGCTCGATACGAACCTGCAGATCCGGGGATCCACCGGCCCCGGCACCGCGTCCGGCTACTGCGCTCCCGGGACCTCCTACGACGGCGGCGCCAACATGGGTACGCCGGGCGTGCACGGCGAGGGTTGCTCCACCTACTACGCCGCCGACTTCTTCTCGTCGAAGCCGACCATTGACATCTCGGCAATCGGGAGGACGATCCCGTCGATGAACTCGAGCCTGAGCCGGGGTCTGGCCGTGCTGAGCTTCCAGTTCCCCTTCTTCGCCGGCAGCCACTCCATGGTCTATCCGAACGCCTGCGGCCTCATCGCGATCACCGCGGACCCGAACACCTGCGGATCGCGGAACTGGGACCTCCCATTCTCGGCCGCTCCTGCGACCGTGGGGATCATCGCGCCGATGTGGGCATTTCTCGAGCCCATCGGTCCCGCCGATTTCAAGTGGGCGGAGGTCGTGGTCGACGGTCAGAAGGTCGCGGTCTTCCAGTACAACCACTGGAAGATCCTCGACGCGCCAGGTGTCGACCTGACGTTCCAGACCCAGCTCTGGCAGAACGGTGACATCGTGATCAAATACATCGACATGCGGGGAGGCCCCGACGCCCTCGGCGCGAGGTCGACGATCGGCCTGCAGGAGGCGGGACCGAACCCGAAGTTCGTCTCCTACTCCTTCAACAGAGAGTCGATCTTCTCCGGCCAGTCGATCTACTTCAAGAAGAAGTAGCTGCCAGTCGCTTTCGGTTCCATGCCGAGGGGCGCCGGTCGTTCGAACCGGCGCCCCTTTGCGTTTAACGGTCAGCGGTTCGCGTCCTGAGAGGTATGGGGGAATCCCGGCCCTCGCCGAGCTGGGGTGGGGAGGCGACCGTCTCTCGCGCCGCCGTCATGCAGATCGCACGGCTCGTCGAAGGCCTGGGCGCCCTCCCGCTCTCCAAGCGCCGCCAGGTGGAGTCCTTCTTCCGGGCACACCCCGTCGAAGAGGCACGCCGCGCCCTGCGCCAGGCCCTCGAGGAGATGGAGCTCCGCGACGAGCTTCGCCGCCGCGAGGCCCCGTGCCTCAGCGCCTGGCTCGCCCGCTACTCCCCCACCCCGCAGAGGGCAAATTCATCCTCCGCGCAATCTCGGACGTAGGAGACGCAGGAAGCGCTGCCGGCGTGGTTCTTCTTACATTCGTCGACGCATTCTTCGGCGTCGAAGGTGCCGGTCCTGCCGCCGCCGAAGCCATCGAGGCGGCACTGTCCCAAGTTATAGCAGGCATGCACGCACGGCAAGTCAAGCATGCACTCATTGAGGTAATCACAACTCATCGACGCAACACAAGCCATCTTGCCGGGCTCCCACCAATCTTCACATATCACGAGGCAGTCATCGAACGAGAGGCGATCACCCCGGATGTTCATGTAGTAGTTACAGGTGTAGTAGACGTGAGAGCAAACCGTGTTACAGCTCACCTGCTTCGGGTCCGGCTTCGGGCGCTCGACCGCCGAGAGAGGCGTGAAACACGCGCTCGGATCTTCGCTGCAACGCTTGTCACTCTCTTCGGCCCCGCACGCCCCGAGAACGACCAGCCCCAACGCGATCGCCCCCCACGTCCCTGCGCTGCTCCTCACCATCTCTCCCTCGAATTTCAAGACTGGCCGGTGTGTCCGAAACCCCTCTCTCCCCGCTCGGTCGTCTCCAGGCGATCGACCTCGACGAGGCTCGCGCGCTCGTAGCGGGAGATGACGAGCTGGGCAATCCGTTCGCCGCGCTCGAAGCGAACGATCGCCTGGCCGTAGTTCATCAGGATGACACCCAGCTCACCAGAATAATCTTCGTCGATGGTACCGGGGGCGTTGACCATTCCGACGCCGTGGCGCAGGGCGAGGCCGGAGCGGGGTCGGACCTGGCCCTCGTGGCCGGCAGGGAGTTGGATGGCGATGCCGGTGGGGACGAGCCTTCGTTCTCCGGGGGCGAGGGAGACGGGCTCGTCCGCTCGCAGATCGAGGCCGGCGCTGCCGCTGGTGGCGTAGCTGGGGAGGGGCAGCGGTTCCCCTCGGTCACCGACTCGCATGATCCTCAGTTCCATGGCGGCTCAATCTCGCGGAGGAGGTCGGTGGGGTCAAGGGAACGATGGGCGGGCGCCGCCTCATAGCGCGAGGATGCTCAAGACAAAGGGCCCCCCGCCGTGAGGCGAGAGGCCCTTCGAAGCTGCCGGGAGGCAGGAGGTCCGAAAGATCGCGTCAGGCCGCGCCGTCGCCCTCGGGGGTCTCGCCGCCGCCGCCGGCGGCCTCCTTGAGGGCTTCCTTGCGCGAGAGGCGGATCTTGCCCTGGCGGTCGATGGAGACGACCTTGACGAGGACCTCGTCGCCCTCGTTGAGGACGTCGGTGACCTGCTTGACGCGCTGGTCGGCGAGCTCGGAGATGTGGACGAGGCCGTCGGTGCCGGGGAAGATCTCGACGAAGGCGCCGAACTCCACCACGCGCCGGACGGTGCCCATGTAGACCTTGCCGATCTCGGCCTCCTGGGTGAGGTTGCGGATCATCTGGATGGCGGCGTCGACCTTGGCGGAGTCGGACGAGGCGATGTTGATGGTGCCGTCGTCGTTGATGTCCACCGAGCAGCCGGTGCGGGCGATGATGTCCTTGACGACCTTGCCGCCGGGCCCGATGACGTCCTTGATGCGCTCGGGGCGGATCTTGATGGAGGTGATCCGCGGGGCGTACTTGGAGATCTCCGGGCGGGACGCCGGGAGGGCCTCGAGCATCTTGCCGAGGATGTGGTTCCTGCCGTCACGGGCCTGGAAGAGGGCCTTCTCGAGGATCTCCTTGGTGACGCCGGTGATCTTGATGTCCATCTGGATGGAGGTGATGCCGGCCTTGGTTCCGCAGACCTTGAAGTCCATGTCGCCGAGGTGATCCTCGTCCCCGAGGATGTCGGAGAGGACGGCGATCTTGTCGCCCTCCTTGATCAGGCCCATGGCGATGCCGGCGACGGGCGC
Organism: Vulgatibacter incomptus; assembly: GCA_040391605.1. Lineage (GTDB taxonomy): Bacteria > Myxococcota > Myxococcia > Myxococcales > Vulgatibacteraceae > Vulgatibacter > Vulgatibacter incomptus_A. The sequence continues at coordinate 100,446 of JBEBXK010000002.1, read as the reverse complement.
CTTGATCGGGACACCCGCGTCCATGAGGGCGAGGCAGCCGCCGCAGACGGTGGCCATCGACGACGAGCCGTTGGACTCGGTGATGTCGGAGGTGATGCGGACGACGTACTGGAACTGATCCTCGGAGGGCATCACGTAGCGCAGCGCCCGCTCCGCCAGCACGCCGTGGCCGATCTCGCGGCGCCCGGGTGAGCGGAGGAACTTCGCCTCGCCCACGGAGTAGGGGGGGAAGTTGTAGTGGAGCATGAAGCGCTTGAAGTGCATCCCGGTGATCGTCTCGATGCGCTGCTCGTCGTCGCCGGTGCCGAGGGTGGCGGTGCAGATGGACTGCGTCTCACCACGGGTGAAGAGGGCGGAGCCGTGGACTCGAGGCAGCAGGCCGGTCTCCGAGGTGATGGCCCGGATCTCGTCGTGCTTGCGGCCGGCGATGCGGACGCCGTCGTTGACGATCATCTGCCGCATATAGTCGTACTTGAAGTCCTCGAAGTAGCCCTTGAGCTCCTTCTCGCGGCTGGCGAAGGCGTCGCCGAGCTTCTCCTTCATGGTGGCCATGGCGGCCTTCTTGGAGGCGGAGAGAGCGGCGTAGCGCTCCATCTTCTCGGGGATGGCGTAGCCGGCGCGGATGGGCTCCCAGGCGATGGCTTTGAGCTCCGCCTTGAGGGCCTCGTCGACCTTCGGCGGCTCGAAGGTCCGCTTCTCGGTCTTGCCGAGCTCCCGGGTTAGCTCGAGCTGCACCGCGAGGAGCTCCTTGATCGCGGCCTGCCCGAAGAGCAGCGCTTCGACCATCACCTCTTCGGAGACCTCGGCGGCGCCGCCCTCGACCATGACGATGGCGTCGCTCGAGGCGGCCATGAGGATGTCGAGGTCGCTGGCCTCACGCTGGGAGTGGGTGGGGTTGGCGACGAAGGCGCCGTCGATCCGGCCCACCCGCACGCCGGCGATCGGCCCGTTGAAGGGGATGTCCGAGCAGGCCAGCGCTGCCGAGGCACCGGTCAGCGCCAGCACGTCGGCGTCGATCTCGGGATCGTTGGAGAAGACCGACGCGATGATCTGGGTCTCGTTCTGGTAGCCATCGGGGAAGAGGGGCCGGCACGAGCGGTCGATCACGCGGGAGGTCAGGGTCTCCTTCTCGGAGGGGCGACCCTCCCGGCGGAAGAACGAGCCGGGGATGCGGCCAGCCGAGGCGAGCTTCTCCAGGTAGTCGACGGTGAGGGGGAAGAAGTCGAGGCCCTCCTTCTTCTCCTTGGCGCTGACCGCCGTGACCAGCACGATGGAGTCGCCTTGGCGAATCCAGACCGAGCCGTCCGCCTGCTTGGCGATCTTGCCGGTCTCGATCGTGATCTCTTTGCCGCCGACCATGGCGGACTTGACGATGTGTTTCATTCGCTTTCCTTCGGCCCGATGCGCCCCATGGCGCCGGGCTGCTCGAGGTCCAGCGCCCTCATCCCGCACAAAGGACGAAGGCCCTAAAGACCTATCGTTCGCTCGGTGGGCCGGCGGGAACGAAGGAGAGGCTCTTGATCTCTGATCGCGAAGGCCGATGCATCGGCCGCCCCGATCGGAAACCAAAAGTTCGCCGTCGTCCCCGACGCCCGATGAGCTCATGGAGGCGCCCCACCGCGGAGCGCCTCCTTCGCCGGGCTCCGAACTACTTTCGGATCCCGAGCTGCTCGATGATCGTCTTGTAGCGGCCGAGATCCTTCCTCTTCACATAGTCGAGGAGGCGGCGCCGCTGGCCGACGAGCTTGAGCAGACCACGCCGCGAGTGATGATCCTTGGCGTGGGTCTTGAAGTGCTCGGTGAGGTAGACGATCCGCTCGGTGAGGAGCGCGATCTGGACCTCCGGCGAGCCGGTGTCGCCTTCCTTGCGGGCAAACTTGGCGACGAGTTCCTGCTTACGATCTTTCAGAAGTGCCATCTTCGTATCTCTCTTCCGCTCCAAATCCCGGCGCACCGGGCCCAGGCCCCATGAGCCCCAACCGCGGAGCGGCGCAGAGGGGGTGGCCTGAAACTGAGGTCTCGCTGGAGCCGAAAGCCCCAGCGAGGCGGGCAACTTAGGGTGAAAGGCTGCCCTGGTCAACGCTTTACGGGGAGACCTCCGACCAACACCCGCACGTACCGCAGCGCGCCCTGCCGCTGCTCCGCCACCGCGAGGAGATCGCCCTCTGGTCCGACCAGCCGCACCGCCTCCCCCTCGGCCAGCCTCGGCGCGCGGTTCTCCACGAGGTCCCTGGCACCCAACGCCATGCCATGGGCGACCTTCTGGGCTCGGGCCTCGTCCAGGATCAGCTCCGTCAGCCCCGGCAGCGCCTCACGCATCGGCACCAGCGCCGCCCGCAGCTCCGCCTCGCCTGCCCCCAGGAGCCGATCCAGCGGGAGGGCCCGCTCGATGCCGAAGGGCCCGTTGCGCACCCGCTGCAGCGATCGGAGGTGGGCTCCGACCTCGAGCGCCTCCCCCAGCTCGTGGGCGATGGAGCGGATGTAGGTGCCCTTGCTGCAGTGGACGAAGATGCGGGCCTCCGAGGCCTCGGCGTCCCAGCCGCGCAGCTCGATTCGCTCGATCCGCACTTTTCGCGGGCGACGCTCGATCTCCTCCCCCTTGCGCGCCAGCTCGTAGAGCCGCTTCCCGCCGACCTTCACCGCGGAGTACATCGGCGGCGTCTGCCAATACTCGCCCGCCATGGCGGCGATCGCCGCCTCCACCTTCGCGCGCTCCAGCCCAGCGGTGGAGGCCTCGCTCGCCACGGAGCCGGTGGCGTCGTAGGTGTCGGTGGCCACGCCGAACTTGACGATGCCGTCGTACTCCTTATCACCCTCGGTGAGGAAGGAGGCGATCTTCGTGGCGCTGCCCAGGCAGATCGGCAGCACCCCCGACGCCATCGGATCCAGGGTCCCCGTATGACCGGCCTTGCGGTCGCGGCCCAGGCGCCGCAGCCGCTTCACGACGTCGAAGGAGGTAGGCCCCGTGGGCTTGTCGACGATCAGCACACCGTCCACGCGATCAGCCCTCGTCCCCGCCGGCGTCGCGCTGGCGTACGGCGGCCGAGGTCTGCTCCGTATCGGCGTCGGCCGCCGTATCGCCATCGGCGCTGCTGCTCGGAGTCGGCTGCACCTCCTTGAGGAGGCGGTCGATCCGGTCGCCGCGCTCGATGGTCTCGTCGAAGACGAAGCGGAGGTTCGGCGTGTAGCGCAGCCCCAGATCGCGGCCGATGGATCGACGCATGAAGCTCGCCGCCGCCTTGAGGCCGGCGCCGGTCTCCTTGCGCTCCGTCTCGTCGCCCATCAGCGAGTAGTAGACCGTCGCCTGTTTGAGATCGGGGCTGAGCTTCACGCCGGTGATGGTGACGAAGGCGGCGATCCGCGGGTCCCGGAATCCCTTCTGGAAGAGGGCGGCCAGCTCCCGCTGGATCTGCAGCGCGACCCGCTGCGGTCTGTCATGTGCCATGTCTTTCTCTCTTATCGCTTTCGGCGTTTCGTCCCCGGCGCGGGATTGGCTCGAGCCAGCTCGATCTCCGCCGCTGCTTCGAGCTCGTCCAGGGTGGGGAGCTCCTCGCCCACGAAGAACTCCAGCTCGCCCCGCTCCTCCGCCTCTGCCTCGGCCAGGCTGCGCTCCGAGCCGAGTCCGCTGCCGAACATCTCAGCGATGGATTGGATCTCGACCTGGTGGCTGACCACCCACGCCTCCAGCCCCGCCTCATCGATCGAGTGGAGGATCTTGCTCAAGACCTCGTTGACGAAGCCGGCGTCGTTGCCCACCGCCGCCACGCCGAGGGTCGCCTTCTGCCAGAGATCATTGTCCGCCACCTCCGCCACGGAGACGTTGTAGCGGGCGCGGATCCTGTCGATCACCTTGCGGACGACTTGCCGCTTCTGCTTCAGCGATCCCGAGGCGGGGATCTGCAGCGCGAAGCGAAGAATTCCGACGACCATTTCAATTCCCCCGGGGCAACGGATCGCATCCATGAGCGGATCGCGCCAGCCGAGCCGAGCGATGTGGCCCAACGCTGGCGCGACCTCTCGGGGCGGGGCCTCCCGCCTCGAGCGGATCAGAGCCTGTGAAAAACTCTCCCTCCCGCAAGGTGGGGGTGATTTTTTCACCCGCGCTGCGCGCTACGGCTCTTTCTGGCGTTCGCTCGCCTCCGCTCGCAGGGATCAGAGCTTCTGCCGGATCTTCTCGATGTCGAAGGCCTCGATGATGTCTCCGGCCTGGAGCTCGTTGTAGCCCTCGAGGGCGATGCCGCATTCGAAGCCCGACTGGACCTCCCTTACGTCGTCCTTGAACCGGCGAAGCGAGGCGATCTTCCCCTGGAAGACCTTCTTGCCGTCGCGGAGCACCCGCGCGTATCCGGAGCGGAGGATCTTCCCGTCCAGGACTGCCGAGCCTGCGATGACGCCGAACTTGGGCACGCTGAAGAGGGTCCGGACCTCGGCCTTGCCGATGGTGCGCTCTCGGGTGAGGACGTCGAGCAGACCCTCCATCGCGAGCCGCACGTCGTCGACGGCCTCGTAGATCACCTTGTACTGCCGCACGTCGATGCCGAAGCGGCTGGCGACCTCGTTGACCTTGCTCTCGGGGCGGGTGTTGAAGCCGATCACGATGGCGCCGGAGGCCTTGGCCAGGTTGACGTCGGATTCGGTGATCGCGCCCACGGCCTTATGGATGATCGTGACCCGGGCCTTCGGGGTCGTGAGCTTGTCCAGGGCCTGGGCCACCGCCTCGGTGGATCCCTGCACGTCGGCCTTGAGGACGATCTTCAGCTCCTTCTGCTCGTCCCTCGCGGCCTTGGCGAAGAGATCCTCCAGGGTGAGCTTGGAGGTCTTGGCAAGATCCTTGCGCCGCTCCAGGAGGTCCCGATTCTTCGCGACCTCCTCCGCTGCGCGCACGTCCTTCACGACGTGGAACTCGTCGCCGGCGCCGGGGACGCCGGACATGCCTACGATCTCGACGGGGTAGCCGGGCAAGACCTCCTTGACCGCGCGCCCCTTCTCGTCGGAGAGCGCCCGCAGCCTGCCGTAGTGCGTGCCGGCCACCACAGCGTCGCCGACCTTGAGGGTCCCCTCCTGCACCAGCACCGTGGCCACGGGTCCGCGGCCCTTCTCTAGCTTCGCCTCCACCACCACGCCGCCGGCGGGCTTCGTGGGGTTGGCCTTCAGCTCCAGGACCTCGGATTGGAGGGCGATGTACTCGAGCAGCTCACCGAGGTTCTGCTTCGCCTTGGCCGAGACGGGGATCATGATCGTGTCGCCGCCCCAATCCTCCGGGACCAGGCCGTGCTCGGCCAGCATCTGCTTCACGCGATCCGGGTTGGCCTCCGGCTTGTCGACCTTGTTGATCGCCACGATGATCGGGACATCCGCCGCCTTGGCGTGGTTGATGGACTCGATGGTCTGCGGCATCACGCCGTCGTCCGCCGCCACGACCAGCACGGCGACGTCGGTCGCCTGCACGCCTCGGGCGCGCATGGCCGTGAAGGCCTCGTGGCCAGGGGTGTCGAGGAAGGTCACAGGGCCCTTCGCCGTCTTCACGGAGTAGGCGCCGATGTGCTGGGTGATCCCGCCGGCCTCGCCGGCGGCCACGTCGGCCTCGCGCAGGGCGTCGAGCAAGGAGGTCTTGCCGTGGTCCACGTGGCCCATGATGGTGACGACCGGTGGCCGCGAGACGAGATCCTCCGCGCGATCCTCTTCCTCGGAGATGAACTCGGACTCGATGTAGCCCGTCTTCTCCACGGTATAATCGTAGTCGATCGCGAGGAGCTGGGCGGTGGGGACGTCGAGCATCTGGTTGATCGAGGCGGGCGTCCCCATCTTCATCAGCTTGCGGATGAGATCGTTGGCCTTGACCCCGAGTCGCTGGGAGAGCTCGGAGACGCTGATCGCGTCGTCGACCCGAATCAGCCGCTTCGAAGCGCCCGGCGTCGTGATCTGGGTCTTGGCGCCCTTCTTGGTGGGACGACGCTTACGCGCCCGCACCGGGAGGCTGGCGCGACCTGCCGCCATATCCAGCAGATCCTGCTTCGACGGGACGCCCGTGGGCCCCGTCGGCGCCGGCCTGGCGCCGCCGCGTCGTCCGCGGGCGGGGCCACCGCTGCGGGAGACGTCGATGAAATCGCGACCACGGCCCTGGGAGTCGGGCACCACCCGGAACTCGCGAACCTCGCCGATGGCGCGCTTTCCCGGCGCCGCAGGGGCCGGGCGGAACTGAGAGGAGGGCGGCGTCACCCTGCGCACCGGGATCAGCGGCCGCGAGATCACCACGGCCTGGGTGGCGGTGGGCCTCAGGGTCCTGGGATCCACGCCCTCATGAGCAGGGACGTTGGGTCCGCGCATCCCCGGGATGTTCGGCTGGGTCACCTGGTGGGCCGCCGCCATCTGGCTCGGCGAGAGGGATCGAGGCTCCTGGGCCGGCGGCGCCGGGAAGCGCGGCGGCAAGGGAGCGGCGGGTGCCTCGACAGGAGCGGGCTCCTCGGCAGGCGCGGCGACCTCGGGCTCCGCGGCCTCGACTGCCTCCGCCTCCTCTTCGGCCACCGGGGCGGCCGGCTCTGGCATCACCTCTTCTGGGGCCTCCTCTCCGGGCGAAGCGGCGATGACCTCTGGGGGCGCGACGGCCTCCTCGGCCTCGATGGGCGCGGCGGCAGGGGGGGCGGCAGGGGCCGCGGGCGCTTCGGTCTCCTCCGTGGCGCCGGTAGCGGCGACCACGTCGGCGCGACGGCGCCGGACCACGAAGCCCTTGGTGATGGGCTCGGCGGGAGCCGGATTGCGCTCTGCCTGCACCTTCTCGATCACGGACTGCGCGACGTCCTCGTCGAGCGAGCTCGAATGGGACTTCACGTCGTCGTAACCTCGGGCCTGGAGCCAGTCGACCAGCTCCTTGTTCTGCATTCCGAGCTCTTTGGCCAGCTCGTACACGCGCTTCTTCGCCATAATCCTCAGTCTTCCCCGGGCGTCCTTGCCCCCACTCCAGGTGGAAAGGGGGCAACAACGGGAGCGCCGTTAGTAGTCCGATGGAACCCCCAGGTCAACCGCTCCCTGGAGCGCCATCGTCAATCTCGAGCCACCCGACGACCCGCTTCGCCTCCTCGATGAGCACCCCTTCGTCCAAGCGTCGGGCGCGTCCTCGAAAAGCTCGGCCCAGCGCTCGCGCGCTCTCGGCCTTCGCGAGGCACGCCACCTTCGGGTGAACGTACGCGCCTCGACCATCCATCCGGCCTCGCGTGTCCAATTGGACGACGCCGCCGGCACCACAGATCATCCGTAGGAGGTCGCCCTTCGGCGCCCTCTCCCCGCAGCCCACGCAGGTGCGCGTCGGGAGATTGCGCACCCGCCCCTCGCTCATCAGCGCTCTACTCCACGTCCGAGGCAGCGCCCTCGGGAGCCTCGGCGGTGGCAGCCGCCTCGGTCGTCTCGACGGAAGCTTGCGCGGCCGGCGCTCCGCCATCGGCGCGCGCCTTGGCAGCGTCGAAGGCCCGAGCGGCTGCCAGCTTCTCCCGCTCGAGGTCGAGCTCGGCCCGAAGCCGGGCCTCCTCCGCCAGATATTGCTCCGCGGCGTGCTTGACCTGCTTGGCCTTCTTCACGCCCAGGTCCGAGTTCTCGCCGAGCTTCACCACGTCCTGCTCGGCGATGACGTCCTCCACCGTGGCGTAGCCCGCCTTGTTGAGCTGCTCGACGCCCTTCTCCCCGAGGCCGCGGATGCGCATCAGCCGTTCCCCCTGGGTGAGCTCGTCGGGATGCCGGCGCGCCTCGGCGATCCGGGCCGCCTCCCGCTCCTGCTCCAGCCGCGCGAGCTCCGCCGCGTCGTCGTACATCTGCGAGCGCGCCCGCTCCTGCATCGCCGGGATCATGTCCGGGGCGATGCCGGGGATCTGCTCGAGGACGTCGGGCTGCACGTCGGCGATGTCCTTCGCCTTGCGGAAGCCGTGGGCGTAGAGGACCTCCACCAGGGTATCGGACATCCCCGGGAGCTGCGAGAGAGAGTGGAAGGCGAACTCGCGCATCTCCTTCACCCGGCTCTCGGAGTTGATGTCGAGCTTCCAGCCGGTGAGCTGCGCCGCGAGGCGGACGTTCTGCCCACGGCGGCCGATGGCCAGGGAGAGCTGATCGTCGGGGACGATGATCTCCATGGCGTGGTTGGCCTCGTCGATCAGCACCCGCGAGACCTCGGCGGGCTGCAGGGCGGAGCAGACGAAAGCCGCAGGATCGGGATCGTAGGGGACGATGTCGATCTTCTCGCCACGGAGCTCCTGCACCACGGCCTGCACCCGCGATCCCTTCATGCCGACACAGGCGCCGACGGGATCCACGTCGTGGTCCCGTGAGGAGACGGCGATCTTCGCCCTGCCACCGGGCTCCCGGGCCGCGGCCTCGATCACCACCACGCCCTCGGCGATCTCGGGGACCTCCATCTCGAAGAGCTTGGCCAGGAAGTGGACCGACGCCCTCGAGAGGACGATCTGGGGCCCCTTCGACTCGCGGAGCACGTCGGAGACGTAGGCCTGGATCCGATCGCCCGCCCGGTAGGTCTCCCGCGGCACCTGCTCCCGCAGCGGCAGCACCGCCTCGGCACGGACCAGATCCACGATGATGTTGCCGCGCTCGAAGCGCCGCACCGTGCCGGTGGCCAGGTCGGCCTTGCGATCCTTGAACTCGTTGAAGACGTTCTCCCGCTCGGCGTCCCGGGTCCGCTGCAGGATCACCTGCTTGGCGGTCTGGGCGGCGATCCGGCCGAAGCCACGGCGGAAGGTCTTCAGGTTGAGGATGTCGCCATAGCGATCGTCCTGCGCCTTGGCCTCCAGGGCGTCCTCGTCGCGATAGAAGATCTGGAAGACCAGCTCGTCGCCGGCCTCGGCCTCGATCCCCTTCGCCGCGGCGTCGGAGACGAGGAGCTCGTTGATCTCCTGGAGGGGATCGGTGATCTGCTCCACGATGGACAGGGCCTGGAAGACCTCGACCACGCCCTTCTCTTCGTTGTAGTGCGCCTCGAGGTTCCGCTCCATGCCGAAGGTCTTCTTGGCGGCGGTGAGGATCGCCTGCTCCAGCAGGTCGACGATCACCCGGCGGTCGATCCCCTTGTCCTTGGCCACCTGATCGATGATCAGGTTGAGGTTCAAGCTCGAGCCCATTCCGGTCTGCATTGCTTCCTCTCCATTTCCACTGCGTCGATGGCGCGCTTCGGGTTCGCTGCTTCGCTACTTCCCCCGGAGCTCCTGCGCCAGGGCTTCCGGATCCAGGCTGAGGCGGGCCTTCGCCACCCTCTCGAGCGGCAGCCGAAAGGTCGTGCCGTCGATCTCCACCTGCACCTCGTCGCCGTTACCCAACCCCAACAATCGTCCCTTGAAGTTCTTGCGCGGCGGATCGCCGATCGGCCCGAAGGTCTTGATCTCCACGTGCCGTCCCGCGAATTGCTCGAAGTGTTCCCGCTTCTTGAGGGGCCGCTCCAGGCCGGGGCTGCTGACCTCGAGGACATAGGCCGGCTCGATCACGTCCTCGACGTCGAGGAGCCGCTCCACCAGTCGAGACACCGACTGGCAATCCTCGAGATCGACGCCGCCCTCCTTGTCGATGAACAGCCGAAGGACCCAACGACTGCCCTCGCGCTGGTACTCGAGGTCGACGAGCTCCATGCCCTCGGCCGCGATCACCGGCTCCGAGAGCCCCCGCACCTGCGCGGCGATGTCCTTCCAATGTTCGCTCATGGCCCAAAAACAAAAAAGCGGGCCAACTGCGCCCACTCTCCGAAAGAGACTCGAAAAATGCGGACTTGCCTTAGCATGGACCCTCCTGGAAGGTCAACGCCGATCACACGGGCGACGGGGTCCCGGCGGGCCATCAGAGCCATCGGAGAAGGGATCCGGCGGGCTCCGCCAGGTGAGTCGGCGGGCCACCCATGCAGGCGGCCCCGACGCTCGGATCGGCCTGCATGAAGTCCGACAGGGAGGTCCGAACGGGAGGTCCCGGCCCCTGGTCGCTCGGTCCTCTCTTACCCGCCGCCTCCATGAAATGCTAGCCTGCCGGCCACGATTCCGCAGCGAGTGAGAGAGATGACCACGAACGACGAGACCACCCCCGGGACCGCCGGCGGCCCCGAGGGCGGCAGGAGCACGCTGGGACAGCATCTCCAGGCGAGCTGGCTGAGCTTCGATCCCAGGAGCCTGGGCCTCTTTCGCATCGGCCTCGCGACCCTGCTGCTGGGCGATCTGCTCCGCCGGGTGCCGGGCCTCGTCACCTGGTACACCAACGACGGCCTGCTCCCCAACCACACCCAGCTCTGGCGCCCGGCGTCCCGTTGGATCTTCTCCTTCTTCTTCATGGCGTCCACGCCGGGCGAGGCGATCCTCGGCTTCGCCCTCTGCGGCCTCGTCTTCCTCGGCCTCCTCATCGGCTGGAAGACCCGCCTCTTCCAGGTGCTCAGCCTCCTCGCCGTCGTCAGCCTCCACAGCCGCGCCGTGATCCTGGAGAACGGCGGCGACGTGGTGATGAACCTGCTCGTGGCCTGGACCCTCTTCCTACCCCTCGGGCGGCGCTTCTCCCTGGACGCCCTGCTGGCCTCGCTGCGTCGGCGCCGCGAGGTCCAGACCGCCGAGCTCGCCGAGCTGCCGCGAACGGAGGAGGCGACGCGCCCCGTGGTCTCGCTGGCGGTGCTGGGCGTGCTCCTCCAGCTCTCGGTGATCTACCTCTTCAACGCGCTGCATAAGAGCGGCGCTTCGTGGACCGAGGGGACCGTCGTCCACTACGTCCTCCACCAAGATCGGATCGTCACCTCCCTCGGCTATACGCTGCGGGATCACTTCCCCCTATGGCTCGGCAAGCTCCTCGCGTGGGCGAGCCTGGCCACGGAGGCGGCGGCGCCGCTGCTGATCCTCACGCCCTTCGCCACCTTGCAGGCCCGGCGGATCGCGATGGTCGCCCTGCCCTCCATGCACCTGGGCTTCGCCGTCTTCATGAACGTCGGCTTCTTCTCGCCGGTGATGTGCATCTTCTTCCTGCTGCTCCCCGCCGCCGCCGATTGGGAGGCCGCCGGGCGGATCTTCCGACGCTTCACCGGCGGGCGAGACGTCTACTTCGACGCCTCCTGCGGGATCTGCTTCCAGACCGTGCGGGTCCTCACCCGCCTCGATCTCGGCAGGCGCCTGCGCTTCCACGACAACCTCGACGTGGCGGCGCTGCCCGCCGGCGTCACGCCGGAGCTGGTCGAGCGCACCATCGTGGTCGTCGACGCGCGCGGGAGGCAGACTACCCGGGCCGCCGCCTTCGCCTCGATCCTCTATGCGATCCCCGGCGGCTTCCTCCTCTCCCTCGCGCTCTCTCTCCCTGGCCTGCGCCAGCTCGCCAACCTCGTCTACGATCAGGTCGCCTCCAACCGGCAGCGGATCTCCGGCTGGTTGGGCCTCGCCGCCTGTGGCCTGCCTACGCCAGCGCCCATGACGCCTCTCGCCCCCGAGCCGGCGCCTCCCTACCGACAGCAGCTGCGCCACGGCATGACCTGGCTCCGGGAGGCCGCCGTGGTGATCTTCATCCTCGCCACCGCCAGCCAGCTCCTCGTCGAGAATCGAGCCGTCCCTGCCTGGCTCAAGGTCCAGCAGCCCGTCGCCATCAAGGCGTTGATCGCCTACGGGCGCTTCTTCCAGGGCTGGTCGATGTTCGCGCCCAACGCCCCTACCAAGGACGGGATGGTGGTGGTCGACGCCCTCACCGTCGATGGCCGCCGCGTCGACCCCTACAACCTGGTCGCCTCCGACTTCAGCGGCGAACCTGGCCCCTGGGATCGGATCCCCGGCCGCCTGGGCCAGGATCAATTCTGGTGCGATTACACCAACCGCATCAAGGGCAACCGGGCCATGCACCACGTCCTCGAGGCCTGGATCCTGCGCCACCACGAGCGCACCGGAGATCCCAACGACAAGATCGTCTCCTTCGTCGCGACCTGGATCGAGGACGAGAGCCCTCTCCCGGGCCAGACCGAGGCCACCAACGTCAAGCGGACCCCATTCCTGCGCTATGGCGTCAAGGACGACACCGACGGTGTGGCGGCACAATGAGCTGACGAGAGCGTCGGGGAGATGGGCATCCGAGCGCCGCGAGTTCTGGTGCCCGGGCCGCCTCCGTGAGCGAGCGGACGAAGGAGCAGTATGTGGGGCCTGATCAGCTGGATTATCTTCGGTTTCTTCGCCGGCCTGGTCGGCCGCGCGCTGATGCCCGGCGCCCAGCGAATGGGCTGCATCTCCACCACCGCCCTCGGCGTCGCCGGGGCCTTCGTCGGCGGCTGGCTGGGGGCCGCGATCTTCCACGGGTCGACGAGGCACTTTGAGCCCAGCGGCTTCGCCGGCGCGGTGATCGGCTCCATCGTCCTCCTCGCCATCGGCCGCTGGGTCTTCGGCAGAACGCGTTGACTCCGGACTCCGGCGCGGCAACCATCTGCGGTCCATGAACCGCTACCCAGCAAATGCGAGAGAAGCAATGGAGAGACTCGGGCGCCTGGCTGCGTCCTTGTCGGGAGGGACGGATCGCGAGGCCGCTCTCGTAGATCTGCGGGAGCTCGCCGAGCTCGCCCGTGGCAAGCCGGAGGGATCGCCGCTGCGGCTGGTGGAGATCGACGCCGCCGTGGGCAGCCAGCGAGCACACCTCGAGCTGCTGATCCTCCCGTCGATCTTCGCTCCGGAGGCGTGGGCCTATACCTTCCTGGAGGGTCTGCTGGAGCTGCCGTCGGAGCAGATCGACGGTCGCTCGTTGGTGGAGGTCGGCACAGGTTCCGGCTGGATCCCGATCGCCCTCGCGAAGTTCACGGGGCTGCGCTCGATCCACGGCGTCGATCTGAACCCCCAATCGCCCGCCGTCGCCACCTGCAACGCCTGGCTGAACCTGGCCCCCGACGAGGCCGCGCGCCTTGCCTTCAGCAGCGGCGATCTCCTCCGCGATCGCCCCACCGAGGAGCGGTGGGACTTCGTGGTCGGCTGCATCCCCCAGGTGCTCCGCACCGAACCTGCCGAAGACGACGACCTGGCCATCGAGGACGACGACGCCGAGGCCCGCGCCCTCTACGACCTCTCCAACTACACCGCCATCCAGAACGTCTACGAGGATCACTTCGGCCTCGGCCTGATCGCGAGGCTCCTCGACGAATGCCCCGAGCGGCTGCGGAGCGGCGGGCAGCTCGTACTCAACCTCGCCGGACGGCCAGGCCGCCCCATCATCGAGAGGATGTTCTCCCGCCGCGGCTTCTCCACCGAGGTGCTGGTCGCCCGGCGGGTGCAGCAGGCCTCCGACACGGACATCGGCCCCCTGGTCGCCCTCGAGGAGCGCACCCAGCGCGAGTTTGAGTTCTACCTGCAGCAGCACAGCCCCGAGCCCATCCGCGCCGCCACCGCCCTGGGCTGGCTGGCCCATGGGAATCCCATCTGGCATGAGGTCGCGGTCTGGCGCGCCGAGCTGCGCTTCCCCCGGGAGACCCTGGCCCTCCGGCGGAGCCTCCGCGCCCTGGGCAGCGAGGCACTCCTCAGCGAGATCGACCTGGGCCATGCGTCCCACGAGCAGCTCGACTTCGTCTCCGCCCTCGCCGATCGCCTCGCCGCCGAGCCCTGCATCCCCTACGCCCACGAGGCCGGCGATCCCACCTTCCGCCGACTCATCGCGAGCTACCTCGAGCGCTACTTCGAACTGCGCCTGGGCGAAGATGAGATCTTCGTCGGGCCGGAGCGGCAGCAGACCATCTACTCGCTGCTGCTGACGAGCTGCGATCCCGGCGACGGCGTCCTCGTCACCCGCAATGTCCACGCCGCCTACGCTGGCGCCATCGAGAAGGCCGGCGCCAGCGCCATCGTCACCAACAACACGCTGCGTGAAGTAAGGCGACTCATCGGCGCCTTCGACGTCAAGCTGATCCTCCTGGCGGTGGAGCCGGAGGAGCGCAGCAACCTCGCCGCCCTCCGCGAGATCGTCGACGAGGCGGCCGCCCGCGGCATCCTGGTGGTCATCGACGAGAGCGCCTTCTTCACGATCACCAGCAGGGTCGAGCCCCGCACCCTCTTCGAGTTCCTCGCCAGAGAGCCCCATCGCTCCAATCTGGTGGTCCTCTACGGCCTGGTGAAGAACGCCGTGCAGCCCGACTTCGAGCTCACCCTGCTGCTGCCTGTCCCCTCGCGGCTCCAGGCCGATCTGGAGATCGCCGCCGAGGTGACATACTCCCGGATCTCGACACCCCTGCAGTGGTTCTACGAGAGGATCTTCGCAGACCTCCTCAGCTTCCGGATCTCCTTCGGCCCTCCCGAGCCCCCGCCATCCCGCCCCACGACCGACGGCGTCCTCCCCCGCTCCCGGCGGATCGCCGAGGTGGCCAACCAGCCCGCCTTCGCCCCCCCGATCTTTCGTCCGGATGATCCCGAGCTCATCCGCCTCGACTACGGCGAGAACGAATATCCCATTCCCCAGCCCCTGATCGAAGGGCTGATCGCCGCGTGTGCTGCGCCCCCCGACTCTCCGCCGGCCCACGGCCTGGAGGAGGCGGTGGGCGCCTTCCTCCAGGAGAGTCGCGGCGCCTCCTTCGCGCCTCGGGAGATCGCCCTGGCCCAGGGCGTCTGGCCCCTGATCCACGACGCCGCCACCGCCCTGCACCAACGCCTCGGCAGACCCCCGCGGATCTACGTCGCGACCCCTTGTTACGGCATCCTCATCCCCACCCTCCTCGCCGCCGGCTGCGAGGTGGAGGCCGGCCGCCTCGCCTCCCTCCTCGACCGCCTCGAGGCCCTCTCCGCCCCAGGCGACGCCAGGTCCGCGCCCGCCACCAACGAAGGCGACGCCGGCTCCGCACCTGACGCCGTCTTTATCTCCCAGCCCTGCAATCCCACCGGCTGCTACCTTCCCCCTGGCGATCTTCGCCGGCTGGCCGAGGGTGCCGTCCGCCACGGCGTCCTCATCCTCGCAGACGAGATCTTCGGCCTCGTCGATCTCGACGATCCCACAACCACCAAGGCGTCCAGCACCGCCACCCTCGAGCGGCTGGTTCCCGGCGCCGGACAGCGCATCGTGATCTTCGGCGGCCTCTCCAAGGAGTTCGCTGCCGGTGGCTTGCGCGTGGGCTGGCTCGCCAGCCGTGACCAGGACTTCGTCGCGCTGGTGGGCCGCCACCAGCTCGGCCGCCTGCAGCTCGCCTCCGCCCGCGCCGCCTCCCACCTCTACGGCGCCTTCGCCAGGGCCGCCTCCGGCAAACCTCTCCATCCCGATCGCCTGGAGGCGCTATGCGCCCACCTCGATCGCATGCGCCATGAGCTCGTCGCCAAGCGGGCGCTCCTCACCGCCGCCCTCCCCTGGGACGACGCCGCTCCTCCCTGCCACGCCGGCGGCCTCTTCCTCGCCCCGGACATCCGCCCCTGGCTCGGTCGGACCATCGACGGCATCACCCTCGACGAGGACAACCTCCCCACCACCCTCTACGAGCACACCCACGTCGTCGTGAACTCCGGCGCCTGGTGCTCCGACCCCCATCGCATCCGGGCGGTCTTCTCCCTCCCCTTGGCCAAGCTCGAAGAGGCCGCCCGCCGGATCGACGCGTTCCGCCGCTCCCTGCGTGAATGATCCTCTCACTGACTCGGTGGGCTGACCAAGGGCCTACGGAGCCCCTCGGCGCATCGCCAGGGCGAATGATCGCCCCCCCGGCGCTCGGAGGGGAGCTTTTTACTGGTAGGTCCGAGGAGCATCTCCGCTGGGCCCCCCGATCAGGAGGCGAGCTTGGCTACCTCGAGGAGCTTGGGATCGGCGTTGACGATCTGGGAGAGGCGGGAGCGCTTCATCTGGAGGAGGCGGGCGGCCTCGGAGATGTTGCCGCGGGACTCCTGGAGGGCGCGGGCGATCATCTGGGACTCAATCTCGTCCCGGAGCTCGCGGATGCCGAGGCCACGGCTGCGGGCCAGCTCGTAGAAGTCGAGGCCGGCCGGATCGAGGGACTCGAGCGGCGCAGCCCGAGCGGCCTCGTCGAAGCCTTCGAGGGATCGGTTGGCGCGGGCGGACTCGAGGAGGTCGAGGAAGCGCCCCTGCTGCTCAAAGGCGTCGAGGTCGATGACATCGCCTTCCGCGAAGATGGACACGGCGGCGACCACGTTCTCGAGCTCGCGGACGTTGCCGGGCCAGGACCAGCCCTTGAGCAAGGTGACCGCGGTGGAGGAGAGGCGCTTGGTGGGCTGGCCACGCTCCGTCGCGTTCCTCTGGAGGAAGTGGGCGGCCAGGGCCGGGATGTCCTCGAGGCGCCCTCGCAGCGGCGGGAGGTCGAGGCGGACGCCGTCCAGGCGGTAGTAGAGATCTTCGCGGAATCGGCCCTCGGCGATCAGCGCCTCGAGGTCGCGGTTGGTGGCGGCGATCACCCGGGCGTCGGTGCGCAGGGTCTGGCTGCCGCCCACCCTCTCGAAAGCCTTCTCCTGAAGCACCCGCAGCAGGGCGACCTGGGCCCTGGGGGAGAGGTCGCCCACCTCGTCCAGGAAGATGGTCCCGCCGTCGGCGAGCTCGAAGCGTCCTTTCCGCTCGGTGACGGCGCCGGTGAAGGCCCCCTTCTCATGGCCGAAGAGCTCCGAG
This sequence comes from Vulgatibacter incomptus, assembly GCA_040391605.1. Taxonomy (GTDB): domain Bacteria; phylum Myxococcota; class Myxococcia; order Myxococcales; family Vulgatibacteraceae; genus Vulgatibacter; species Vulgatibacter incomptus_A. The sequence goes on along the minus strand of JBEBXK010000002.1, from coordinate 83,895 downwards.
AGGAGCAGCTCCTCGTTCATCGCGGCGCAGTTCACCTTGATCATCGGCTGGTCGCGGCGAGGGCTGGCGAGGTGGATCGCGTCGGCGACCAGCTCCTTGCCCGTGCCGGTCTCTCCCCGCAGGAGCACGGGGACCATCGAGCGCCCGACCTTTCCGACGGATTGGAGGAGGCGCCGCAGCGCCGGCGAACGTCCGATGATCGTCTCGGCGGGTTCGGCGCCGCGATCCAGGCGGCGCATGGCCTCGACCTGCTCCGAGGTCAGCTCCCCCTCATCCAACTCCAGGAGGAGGCGCCTCCGTGAGCCGAGGTCGAGGAAGCCCTGGCGCTGTGGCTCCGGGACCCGCTTCGCGAGCTCCTCCAGGAATCGAACGGCCCGCAGCCGATCGGCGGAGGCCCCGCGAAGATCGCCCTCGGCGGCATGCAACGAGGCCAGGAGCGCGTAGGTCTTCCAGGGGGCCTCGAGATCCGCCTCGCCGCCGACGCCATCCAATCCGTCGACGCCGTCGGCCCTGGCGAAGAGCCTCCCCTTGGCGAGCTCGAGCTGGCGAGCCGCCTCCGGGAGCCGACCCTCGGCCAGAGAGAGCTCGGCCTCCAGGAGCTCCAACTCGATCCCCAACGCGTCCTTGCCGGGATCGTCCAGCGCCAGCGCGCGGCCCAGCTGCTCCCGCGCGGCGGCGGGATTCCCCAACGCGAGATAGGCCCGCACCAACGAGAGCCCCGTGGCGGTCTGATAGCGCTGGTGGCCGATGGCGCCGAAGGCATCCCAGGCCAGGCTCAGGATCGCCTCGGCGCGGGACGGCTCGCCCCTGGCGAGCATGATGTCGCTGGTGATCAGATCGGCCTGCCCCATCAGGTAGGGATCGCCGATCTTGGCGGCCTCGCTCCTGGCGAAGTCCGCGGTGGAGAGCGCCCCCTCCAGATCGCCGAGGAAGAGCTTCAGCCGCGCCAGGTTCAGCGAGTGATGGCTGGTTTCCTTGGGACGCCGCGCCCGGACGAAGGAGGCGATGGCGCTGGAATAATCATCGAGGGCGACCTCGAAGTCCCCCACCTCATGGGAGAGGGCGCCGATGTTGCCCACCGCCAGCGCGTCGATGAAGGGATCCGCCCCGATGGCCCGCGCCTCGCGGTAGCGCTCAAAAGCCTCGACGATGCGGTTCTGCCGATGCGCCACCACCCCCTTGTTCAGCAGGGCGCGCATCTGCTCCCGCAGCAGCCCGGCGGCGTCCGCCTCCGCGATGTTCTCGGCGAAGGCCTCGGCGGAGGCGTCGTAAGCGCCCAGGTTGATGTAGGCCTTGCCGAGGGAGTTCCGCAGATCGACGCAGATCTCAGGGAAGCCGGCGGCCCTCTCGATCCCCGCCTTGCAGGAGGCCACCACCTCCTCGAGCTCACCGCGCAGGAAGCGCGCCTCACACGCGGCGGCAAAAGAGATCGCACCGGCGAGATCGTCCGCCTCGAAGATCCCGGTGGGGCCCAGCACCCGAGCGGCGAGGCGGAGGGCCTGGCGTACCTTGCCGATCTGCACGCAGATCCTGGCGGCCTGCGCCCGGCTGGTCCGTACTTCGTCTGCCGTGGCGCGCTTGCGCGAGAGGCCGATATGCCGCAGGGCGCCGATGGGATCGCCGGCGGTCTCCAGGATCTCGGCGAGGCGCAGGTGAATGGGGCGAGCCTCCTGCACGCCGGTGGCGAGGGCGGCGCGGTAGAGCTCGGCGGCGCCGTCGTAGGCGCAGCGATCCAGCAGGATCTCGGCGGCTCTGACGGCGTAGTCCAGGCCGCGCCCCTGGGGCTCCGCCACGAGGAAGTGCCGGGCGATCTCCTCTGCCTCGCCGCCCATGGCGATGAGCTCCTCGGCCACGAGCCGATGCAGCTCGATCCGCTCGTCGGAGGCCACCATCTCCAGCAATCTGGGGCGATCGTCCTCCCGGGCCAGCTCGTAGACCGGCATCCCCGCCGAGAGGCCGGCCTGGAGGAAGCGCTCGTCGACGAGGCGCTGGATCATCGGCATCCCCCCGCGCCGTCCTCCCAGCTCGAGGAGGAGCGAAGCCGAAGCCGGTCTGCCGAGGATCGCGGCCCCGAGGAGGCAGCGACGCGCGTCGGGCTCGAGGAGGCCGAGGCGGCGGATCGCGAAGTCCGCCGGCCGGGGCACGAGCATCTCCTCGATCTTGGCGGGGACACCGTCTGTGATCTGGAGCAGCCTGGCTGGGAGATCCGCGGACTCGAGGAAGGAGAGGATGCCGTCTGCGTCGAGGCTGCCCAGGGTGAGGGTCTCGCCGGGGAGCGCCTCGATGCGCCCGATCAGGGCCCGGGAGGAGAGCGCGCCCAACGGGGCCGGGACGCCCCCTTCCGTTCTCGCGCCTGGAGAGAAGACTCTGCGGGCCGCTGGAGAGATCCCGCCGGCAGGAGCGGGATCGAGAGGTAGTACCTGAGCGCTCCGGGAGAGAAACTCATCCTCCATCATCGCGTCGTCCCGGGACGCTGCCAGGATGAAGATCCCTGTCGAGCCCACCGGGGCCGCCAGCGCTGCGACCACGGCGGCGAGCAGCTCGCGAGAGCCTCGATCGGCGGCGTCCAGCTCGTCCACGATCAGCGCGGCGCCGCTTCGTCCCACCCTGGCGATCAGCTCCGCCAAGGCGTCGACCTGCTCGAGCCTCGCGGCTTCACGGCTACCGTGGGAGTCGGCGATGGGCTCGCCCGGCCGGACGAGGCTGGGCGCGTGCCGTGAGGCCAGCAGGCGCCCCAGGCGCGCGGTGATTCGCGAGAGATCGGCGGCCTCGATGCCCTGCCGCTGTCCCACCTCCACCAGCGAGGAGACCAGCTCGCGGACGAGGCCCAGGGCCACCGGGACGCCCCTGCCAGCTCGTGCGGAGGCGACGGGGATCCCCTTGGCCGCCATGCGCCGCGCCGCGGCCTGCAGCAGCCACGACTTACCGATCCCCTTGGGACCGACGACCAGAACCCGGCGCGCGACACCATCACGCACCAGCGCGTGGACGCGAAGGATGGCCTCCAGCTCGCGCTCGCGGCCAGCGTCTGCGATGATCGGCTCGCTCCGGTCCATGGTCTTGCTCCAGGCTGGTCACCCAGCGTGCGCGGAGAGCTGCCAGCCTACCTGGAGCCGCGTCGAGACGCCAGCACGGAAGGGCGCAGCTCGAGGACGCCCCGACGAGGACCGGGATCGAGGCTTCCGCTCCTTCCAGTTCGAGGAGGGCTTCTCGCCTCAGGCACGCTCAGCGTCGCGTGAAAAGTCGCCCTGTAGTGGGCACCATCTTTTCACACGCGCTGCGGCGCTCTCTGTCTGCGGAGTCCGTTCATTTCCTCGCCGAGCTCAATCCCGCATGGGCGAGGCCTTGAGCGCCGCCTTGCCGTCCTTGATGTAGGCGGTGAAGCGGACGGTCCGGCATTGATACTTCTCGACGAGCTGCTTTCGATTTGCCCGCAGCTTGACCGCAAATTTCTCGAAGGAGAGACCCGCAATGGGCTCGCCGCATTCCTGCCGGAGCCGCAAAAACTCCTGAAAGACCTCCTGGAGGTGGGTCTCCTCGGGATCCACCACCGGCGCGGCGGCGACCGTCGACCGGCTGGTGGCGCGGAGCAACGCCTCGGGGATCGCCGCCACCACGGTGGCCTCGGGGTTGTACTCGCCGCCGGTCGCCTCGGCGATGGCCTGGCTATAGGCGTCGGGACCGCCGGAGATCGAGGGGCTCGGGGGTGCCGGGGGAGGAGGAACGAAGCCCTGGTCGCCCTGGCTCAGGCGGGTGGGCTGATCCCAACTCGCGCCGCCCCTGCCCGGATCGGCGGCAGCCGCAGGGCTCTCCCACGCGGACGCACCCTCGTCCGGAGGGAGCTTCGCCTCCAGGGTCCCCGGCGCGGTCTGCTCGAAGGCTTCGCCGATCGAGCCGGCCGCGGTTCCGAAGGCGCTGGTCGAGATGCCAGGGGCGCTGCCGGCGAAGCCGGGATCAAAGGACGGGCCGGGGCTGCCGGCGTCGACGGAGGGCCCGGGGGTGGCGTTGGAGGGGGCGGCTGCCCCGAGCGCCGCCCCGGACGGGGGCGCCTGGGACGAGCCGAAGGGGAAGGCATCCTCGACGTCTGCCGGCGGCTCGCCGGCCTGCGGCAGGGTGAATTGAGCGGAAGAGGCCTTCGCGCCTGCCGCCTGCTTGCTTCGGCTGATCAGCCGGTTGAGGGCCCTGGCGAGGCGCCCCAGATCGCCGGGGTGGAACTCCGCTGCGTGGGCGGCGGGATCTCCATCTGCGGCGCGCTCGGCGACCTCGGTGATGGAGCGCAGGCCAGCGCCACCGCCACGCCTGGTGGTGACGATGAGGAGGAGGCCCAGCAGCGCCAGGCCGGCGGTGAGGAAGAGGTTGCGCTTCTGATCGGCGGCGACCGCGGCGAAGGCGTCGAGGGTGGAGACGGAGAGGACCGCCTCGACCTGATCCAGGCCGGGCACCGACGCGCCGTGGGCCCGGAGGGAGGCGCGGCTGCTCGCGAAGAGAGGCAGCGGCAGGCCGAAGAGCTCGAACTCGGTGGCGGGGAGCTCTCCCACTCCGAAGGAGGCCGCCGCGGCGCTGCCGGTGGCGGAGGCGATCTCGGCGCGGAGGCCCTGCGAGAGGCTGGAGGCCTCAGCCTTTCCGGCGCGGACCAGGGTGACGTCGGCGCCCACCAGGGCCGCGAGGCGCTTGGCCTGGGGATCGTCGAAGACGCGCCGGCTGGCCTTCGCCGTATTCGCTTCAGCCGCCCCTCCGGCGGCAGCTGCCGGAGCCGCCTCGGGGCCTTCCGCCGCGGCGTCGCGCCGCGCCTCCTCGGCGAGGACGGTGCGCAGCGATTTGGCCGCTCGATCGAGTCGATCGTCGAGCTGATGCTCGGCGGCCAGAAGCGCTTCGGCCCCGCCTAGATAGAGGTTCGCGCCCCCGGCGGCGACTGCCGCCACGGTGAGCAGAAGGAGGGACAAGCGGGGCATGCTGCACCTTGGAGCTCGGTCACGCGCGGTCTGCGACGCCACCACGGAGGAGATTCGCGGGACGTACAACCGCGCAAAAAATGACGGAATGCATTCGGGCGCCGGTTATAGCCGCGGCCCGGGGGGTCGTCAATTCACCGACATCGCCCCAGGATCCCCCCTCTTCGCTATCGCCGAGAGCCACAGGAGCACCGGCGATGCGAGCTCTTCGCAGCCTGGTGGCTCGTGTCGAACCCCGGTCGCAGCAGGGACTCCGTTTGGCATCCATCACCCAGGAGACTGTTGCAGTAACCCTGCCTACTGCGGCGGGTTACCACAACAGACTCCTAGCCGACGAGCGTGGCGAGGGCCTCGTGGAGCTCAGCGAGATCGTCCGGAGCGAAGACCCGGGCGACCCGCCCGCGCTTGTCGCCGACGATCACCTTCGGTTCGGGATCGAGCGCGAGCCGCTCCCGGAGCTCGGCGCCTTCGGGATCGCGGTAGACGCGAAAGGGGATGGAGGCGGGATCGAAGGTCTCGCTGGTGGCGAGGCCCACCACCGCGATCCGATCGCCCCAGCGACGCTGGGCCTCCCCGCAGGCGTGGGCGACGGCGGCATCGTCGGGGCCGAGGACGCAGATCAGGGTGATCTTGCCCGTCACCGCCCGGAGCGCCAGGGGCTCGCCATTGGCGGTGAGATCGAAGCGGAGCGGCTGCCCGATGGTGGGGCCGTGGTTCATCGCCTGCGGCGCCTGTGGCGCCGGTAGCGGCTCCGAGGTGACGCAGGCAGCCGCCAGCAGGAAGGAGATCAAGGCGATGTCGCTGATCTTCAGCACGCTCAGACCCTCGCCTCGAGGCCCGCCCGCCTCGGATGCAGCTTCTCCCGCAGCAAGCTAAGTGCGCGCGCGGCTTTCCGGTAGAGTGGAGGCGATGCGCGCGCCCTCCATCCACGCGCTCCCGGCCCGCGGGAGACGCCTCGTCCTCTTGGGCACGCTCCTCGCCCTCGCCCTCGCCTGTGGTGCCGACCTGGACGACCGCGATGCCGGCGGGATCGGCGGCGAGGGTGGGGGCGAAGAGCCGCTGCCCATCCTCCCCCATGGGGGGCCGCTGGCGCTGGCCGGCCCCGATCAGCGGGTGCTCCCCGGGATGCTGGTGCGCCTGGACGGTCGCGGGACGGTCCGCCCGGAGGATGGCCGCTCCCACACCCTGCTCTGGACCCAGGAGGCGGGCCCGCCGGTCTCCCTCGACGATCCGAACGCCCCGATGGTCCGCTTCGTGGCGCCCGCCCCCATCGCACAGGAAGGAGATCGGCTGGTCTTCCGACTCCAGGTCGACGACGGATCCCGGATCTCGACCGATCGGGTGGCGATCCGGCTGGTGGACGATCCCGAGGCGATCCTCCCGGCCCCGATCGCCCTGGGCGGCGCCGATCGCGAGACGCCTCGGCTGACGCGGATCGAGTTGGATCCCCCCACCTTCGTGGATCCTGCGTGCCTGGAGGAGGGCGGCGATGCTGCCTGTGCGGCGCTGGCCCTCCCCTATTGCTGGACCCAGGTGGAGGGCGTCCCTGTCGAGCTCGAGGATCCCTGCGGTCCACTCCCTTCCTTCACCACGCCGTCTTTGACCGGCGTCGTCGGGTTCCGGCTCGATGCCCACCGCAGCGAGGGCGGCGCCAACCGCAGCCGACTCTGTGGCCCGGAGGAGGCGCTGGCTCCCGACCTCCCCTTCTGTGCGAGCTCCGATTACGTGCGCTTCTTCGTCCGCAACGAGATCTCGCGGACCTCCCCACCGGTGGCGCAGATCAACCCGATGAACCTCCCCGAGGATCTCCCGCGCTTCGGCCCGCTGATCCAGGTGGTGCGCCCCTCCGCCACCTACCCCGCGCTCCTCGCCCTCTCCGCCAGCAGCGCCGATCCCTCCCCGCAGCCCGAGCTCAACACCTTCTATGGCTTTCGACCGCTGCTCGGCGACCTCCCCTCCGGAGACCTCGCCCGCTCGACCTTCGAGCTCCCCCGAGATCCCGGCTGGCCCCGCACCGTGGCGCTGGCCTTCGAGGCGCAGTTCCGCAGGATCCGGGCAGCGCCCGCCGCCATCGTGGTGGCCTGGCGCCCCCCCAACGATCGCGCGCCGCTGATCGCCGACGCCGGCCCCACGCCCTGTGGCGATGCCGTCAGCGATCGATGTGAGCCGGTGGCTTCGGGAGAGATCGTGACCCTGCGAGGAGAGGCGAAGGGGCTGCCATCCTCCGACGCGCTGGCCTTCTGCTGGGAACAGATCGGCGGCCCGGCCGTCGCGCTCGAGCCCTCCTCCGGCTGCCTCGACGGGATCCCCGATCGGAGCTTCGAGGCCCCCGCCACCACCCGCCCCCTCGACCTCGCTTTCCGCCTGACGCTGCGGGATCAGAGCGCCTTGCCGGGGCGGCCGGACGCTGTCGTAGTGCGGCTCCGGCCCGCCGAATCCCAGTCACCTCCCCTGCAGCTCATCGCACCGTCTCAGCTCCGGGTCAGCGCCCTGGGCGTGGCCGACGCCTCGCCGACCTTCGCCGCCGCCCCCGACGACAGACGCCTCTGGATCCGCTGGCGGCAGCTCCGCACCAAGGGCACCCCCCCGATCGAGCTTCGGCAGCGGGCCGACTGCGCCGCCGCCCCGGCGCCCGCCGGCTCCTGCGTCGAGTTCGTCGCCCCCGCCAGCGCCGCAGGCAAGACGATCGAGCTGGAGGTCCTCGTCTCCGACGAGGCTCGGCTCACCTCCACCCGACGCGTCTCCATCCCGGTGCTGGAATGAGAGGTCGTGAACCAGATCAGCAACCCTGTGAGCCAGAGGCGAGCGAAGGCCAACAGAGCCGTTCGCGCGAGGTGCATGCGAGCAGCTCGGCTCCTACTTGTGTCTGGGTGAGTTTTTCGGAAGCTCTGCGAGGTCGTAGCGCAGCCGCGGCGCTCGCCCTCTCGATCGCCATGATGGCTTGCGCCCATGGCTCGCCTCGCGTCGACGAAGAGATTCTCCACGTCCGCGCGCTCGTCGGAGTCTTCGCCGGCGACGAAGCGGGCCGCTCGCTCCTCGTCGTGGCCGAGTGCCAGAAGACAGACGGTGATCCCGCCACGTTGACCGTGAGCCTCGTCCGCCCCTCCGGCCTCCGGATCCGCGTCTGGCAGGCCGAAGCCTCCGAAGCGGAGGAGACCGCTCGGGCCCTCTCTGAGGGCGTCGACCTTCGGGAGCGGCTCCGGGCACCTGCCTGGGAGCCTCCTCCCCCCCGAGGCTCCTGGCCACTCGGCGGCTCCCTCGGCGGGATGCACCTGCTCCTCGAGCGGCGCCGGGAGCCGAGATACGGCAAGGCCTGGGTCGCGGTGCTGCGCGACGAAGCCGTGGGCGACGAGACCGTCCTCGGCCGCACGCCAGCCGGCCACGTCGAGCTGATCTGGCTCTCGTCCGATCTGGCCGTGGTCGCGACCTCGAGCCCCGGGCAGGCCCACGGCTTCCATACCGCGGACCTCATCCCTCTCGATCTACACGCCGGAGCCGCCGAGCTCCTGACCACCCGCGCCCGATACCAGATCGACGCCGGCCGCCTCGCCGAGGCCGCTGGCGCCCTCGATCGGGCCGAAGCCCTGGCCCCCGAAGTCGCCGCGCTATGGTTCGAGAGAGCGCGGCTCCTCGCCGCCACAGAAGGATCGCCGACACGCCTCCTCGACGCCCTCGACCGCGCCATCCGCCACGACCCCACCCTCTATCGAATGAAGGCCCGCACCTCACCGGCCTTCCTCCCCCTGCGACGAGACCCCGCGTTCCTAGCCCTCACCCACCCCCGGGCCCTACCCGGGAGCAACCGCGCAGGTAGACCGGCCCCAGCCCCCGAGGCCCCGCCCCCGGCTCCACCCGCCGAATCGCAGCCACTCGAACCGCGGCCCCCTGAATCGCAGCCACTCGAACCGCAGCCACTCGAACCGCAGCCGCTCGAACCGCAGCCACTCGAACCGCAGCCACTCGAACCGCAGCTACTCGAACCGCAGCCACTCGAACCGCAGCCACTCGAACCGCAGCCATTCGAACCGCAGCCACTCGAACCGCAGCCACTCGACTCACCACCGGAAGAGCCAGGGTTTCAACCCCCCTGATCAGGTGCCGCGGGTGCGTTCGCCGGCCAGATCGGCGAGGAGGAGTTTGCGGGCGCCGGCGACGGTCTTGCTGTAGGCGATGGCGTGCATGAGTTTTACGGCGGCGGCCTCGGGGGTCATGTCGCCGGCGCCGATGGCGCCGAGGGCCAGGGCGGCGGCGCCGGATTCGTAGAGGGGGAGGGCTACGGCGTTCCGCTCGGATTGGGAGGTGATCAGGGCGGGGATGTTTTGCGCGTTGGCCAGCTCGAAGAGGGGGAGGAGGGAGCCGGGGCCGCGCATGGGGAAGTTGCCGGCGCCGAAGGCGGAGACGAGTAGGCCTCGGGTCTCGCCAGAGTGGAGGCGCGCGAGGTGGGGCGCGGGATCGATGCCCGGGTAGACCTGGACCCAGTGAATCCTCGTCTCGAGGCGATCGAGGAGGCGGAAGGCGCCCCTCGGGCGCTTGGCCGGGGCGATGGTCACCTCTACGCCGAGGCCGCCGAGGGGCGGGAGGTTGGGCGAGGCGAAGGCGTCGTACTCGGCGATCTTCTGCTTGCGGCTGCGGTTGCCGCGAAAGAGCTTGGAGTCGAAGCAGATCACGACCTCGGGGAGCTCCGGCCCCCTGGCTGCCGCGGTCACGGCGTCGATGAGGTTCAGGCGCGCGTCGGTGCGGATCGCGCCCATCGGCACCTGGGAGCCGGTGAGGACCACGGGACGCGGCAGGTTGCGCAGCATGAAGGAGAGTGCCGCAGCCGTGTAGGCCATGGTGTCGGTGCCGTGGGTGACCACCACCCCGTCGACGCTCGGCAGCCTCTCGTGGATCCGGCGGGCGAGGCCCTGCCAGAGGGCGGGGCTGATGTCGGAGGAGTCGACGTTGGAGTGGATCTCCAACTCGAGCCTGGCGATGCGCCAGAGCTCCGGCACTCGCTCGCGCAGCGCCTCGACGAAGGCGGCGGGCTTGAGGGGCCCGGGGCCGCGCCCCGCCATCCCGAGGGTACCTCCGGTGTGGATCAACAATACTTTGGGGAGGGCGCTCAAGGCTTCTCGGCGAGGACCACCATCCGTGGCGCGCGGAGGTTGAAGGGCGTGCGCTCGAGGGATCCGTAGATGGCCAGGACCCGCAGGCCCGCCTTCTTGAGCAGCCCGCGGATCTCCTGCTCCGAGTAGGCACGATGATCGAAGACGAAGCTCCGCTCCCGGCCCTCGGTGAGGAGGATCCGCCTGCCGTGGAAGCGGCGCAGATCGGTGTCGAAGCCGTATTGATCCAGCAGATAGCCGCCGGGGCGCTCGGCCCAGGTGCGGGCGCCGTTCGCCTCCTGGAGCAGCTCGCGGTTGTTCAGATCCAGCAGGAGCCTCCCGCCCGACGCCAGCGAGGCCGCCATCCCCCGCGCCACCTGCTCGTTCTCCGCTTCGTTGAAGTAACCGAAGGAGGTGAAGAGGGAGAGCAGGGCCTCGGCAGGCTCCACGCCTGCCAGTGGGAGGTTGCGCATATCCGCCAGGTGAAGATCCAGCTTGAGCCCTTCGGCGTCCCTGGCGTTGGCGGCGGCCGAGAGCCTGTCGGGCGAGCGATCGATCCCCGTCACCTTGAAGCCGCGCCTAGCCATGGCGAGGGCATGGCGTCCCGCTCCGCAGCCCACGTCGATCACCCGGGCGCCCGGTCGCAGGGCGAGGGCGGCGAGGATCGAGCGGACCTCCCGCTCCCCCGACTCGCGATCCTTCTCGGGATAGAGGAGGGGATAGTCGGGGCCGAAGTAGGACTCCCACCACGGCTTGCCGTCGGGGCCTGCCAGCGGCGCGCCGCGGGCCCGATCCAGCTCCGGCCTCTGCACGGGCGTCGCGTCGCGATCGAATTGCGTCCGAGCTGCCGGGCGCACGTTGGGGGTCGTCGCCGAAGTCTGCGAGGCTTGGGCCGCAGGCACGCTCCCACCCTCCCCCGCCGGGCGCTCGGTGATCGTCGCGGAAGTCTTGGCGGTGCGCGCCGCGGGCATGCTCCCACCCGCCTCCGGCTGGCGAGCGGCGATCGTCGGTGAGGACTCGTCGGGGCGGGGCTCGGTCAGGATCCGGGCTGCCAATCGTTCAGGTTTTGCCGTCGGCATGGGCAGGGCTCCCCTTTTTCCGGCAACTGTCCGGACTCCCTCGAGCGTCGGGATTAGCAGGGAGAACGAGCCTTTACAATCTTGACAAGCGTTCGTTAGGATGCCGCCGGCTCCCTCCTACGGACGCAGGGCAAATCACTGTGAGCATGCGCAAACTCTCGATCTCTCTCCTCTCTCTCGCCCTGCCGCTCCTCGCCACCTCGTGTGTGCGGGAAGACGCCCAGGCGGCTACCTCCGCCCCTGCCAAGGCCGCCCTCCCGGCCCAGGAGGCCAAGGCGCCCGCCGCGCCGAGCATGTCGGCCGAAGAGGCCGCCGCCGCCCTCCCCGGCTACCCGATGGAGGGGATGCCGACCTTCCTGCGCGATGGGATCATCGCCGCCTCGCAGGACGAGTTCGTCTTCGACGGCAGCCCCTACACCCTCGCGGGCTGCATCAAGCAGAACTACTCCTGCAAGGAGAACGCGATCCGGGGCCTGAACCTGCTCGCGACGATGATGAACGCCGGGGCCAGCCGCTCCGAGGCGCTCACCTCGTACAGTCGCTACTACCGTTCCTTCGATCCGGCCCAGCGTCAGACCATCGACACCGCAGGCGCGGCCTGCCGCGGCCCCGCCGACGCCAAGGTGAAGATCGTCGAGTTCTCCGACTTCGAATGCCCGCATTGTGCCGCGGCGCGCCCCCTCCTCGAGCAGCTGGTGGCCCAGCATCGCGACGTGCAGCTCTGCTTCATGCACTTCCCCCTGCCGATGCACACCAACGCGTCCAGCGCGGCGCAGGCCACCAGCTTCGCCCAGCGGCATGGCAAGTTCTGGGAGCTCCACGACAAGATCTTCGAGAACCAGCAGCGCCTCTCCCCCGCGCTGATCAAGCAGCTCGTGCAGGAGGTCGGCCTCGATCCCAAGGCCCTGGTCCGCGCCGTGGAGGCAGATGAGCTCAGCCCCATCGTCGACAAGCAGAAGGCGGAAGGTGTGCGCCTCGGCATCCAGGGCACGCCCTCCATCTATATGAATGGTCGAAAGCTCGAACTCCCCTTGATGCCGGCGCTGCTCCGGTTCACCATCGAAGACGAGCTCCGCTGGACCGCCAATGGCGGCAAGTGGACCGCTCCGTAACGAAGCGGCTGGTCGAATAGCCAAGCGAGGTCCATCGTGCGCCACTCCGTCTCGCGCGCAGCCATTGCGGCTGGCGCTCTTCTCCTCGCCTCGGGCTTCCTCTCCGCCGACGCCTTCGCCGCGAAGAAGCCCCTCCAGCCTCCCGGCGCCGAGGCTCCGTCGGAGCCCGCGATCGCCGCTGCGCCCGTGGCTCCGACCCAACCCAAGCGGCCCGTCGTCTCTCCGGGCACCGTCGTCGAGGCGGCTCCGGAGGTGGACGTCGCACCTGCCGCGGAGACGTCTGCCGCTCCCGCCCAGCCCAAGCGGCCCGTGGTAGCGCCGGGCACCGTCATCGAGGCGGCCCCGGTGATCGACGTCACGCCGGCGGATGCAGAGAAGGGGCCTGTGGTGGAGGAGGCCGTGGTGCCTCCGGCGCCGCTGGAGTTCCACGGCCTCCCGGAGCTGCGTGGCCAGCCCGCCGAGGCGGAGGCGGCCGCCCCGATCCGCGATCCGGCGGAGGCTCGCTCCAGCCTTCGGGCGAACAACCACGAGTACCTCTTCTCGGTGAAGCCGGGCCGGCCCGACGCCGGCACGCCGGTGGAGCTGGGGTGGAGGATCCAGGAGATCCTCCACATCCCCGATCCCTTCCTCGGCGATCGCAGGCCCGCGGCCCCCGTGAAGCTGATCGCGACGATCTCGGGGCCGGAGCCGGCGCGGACCTACGAGGTCCATCCCATGGGCTCGCCCGGCACCTACGGCATCCACTTCACGCCGAAGGCCAGCGGCGCGTACAAGGTCCAGCTCGATCGCGCCGACGGCAAGGCCGGCCATCGCGCCGAGTTCACGGCGCGGGTGGGCGCTGTCGCCGCTGAGCCGATCGCCGCCAAGGCGGGCGGGCGGGGCGAGGAGCTGATCGCGGGCCGCGGCCCGGACGATCGCACGATCGACGGCGTGATGGCCGAGCTGGGCAAGCGCTGGATCGCCCTGGAGCGATCCCTGGGGACCGCCCAAGCCTCCGCCGCCCTGGTCAGGGTCCAGGAGCAGGTGGCCAAGGTCGCGGGCAAGGCGCCCGAACGCGCCAAGGAGCACTCGGATGAGTTCAACGAGCTCGCCAAGCTGCTGGTGGATCGCGCCGGCGCCCTCACCGCGGTGGACGCGGATCGCGGCGCGGCGCTGCACGCGCTGCAGGACGTACAGAACCAGGCCTGCATGAGCTGCCACACCCGCTTCCGCTTCGGCCTCGCCGACAGCGTCCGCGGCTGGCCGAGCTTCCAGGTGAAGCGGGACCTCGCGCCGCCTGCCGCTGGCGTCCGCGGCGTCTCTGCACCGAGGGGGCGTGGCCCCGTCACTCCGGGTGCCAGATGAACCGCTCCGATGCCGCTGGCCGGGACGAACGACCGGCAGCTTCGCTCTTCGCGACATGCCCAAGGGCAGAAGGCTCGTCGCCCCACGCGCCTCCCTCGCCTCGCGACGGGGCGTTTGACTCGATAGGATGACGATCATGCGCAAGCTCGCTCTCGGCTCACTCATAGTTTCGTCGATGGCCCTCCTCCCCGCCGGCGCCTCCGCCCAGGAGCGGCTGCTCCGCGGCGACGTCGACCACGGTGGCTCCCTCTTTCGCATGGAGTGTGCGCCGTGCCACGGCGTGGACGGCAAGGGCTCCGATTTCTGGCGCGGCGCCACCGCCGACAAACCCCAGCTCGGCACCCTCCCCGACCTCTCGGACAACGCCTTCCTGGCCCAGCGCAGCGACGCCGAGCTGCGCCGCGCGATCCGCACAGGCCACGGCAGAGCCGGTTGGATCGCCGGACACGCCTTCCGGGATCTCTCCACCCTGGACGCCTGGGATCTCGTCCAATTCCTGCGCCACGACAGCGTCCCGGTGGACCAGGTCTTCTCCAGCGCCGCCAAGTTCACCGCCAAGGACTTCCTCATCGACTCCTATGGCGTGGAGCGCCTGGCGACCAGCTACCAGGTCGAGCTCGCCCAGGACGAGATGAAGGTGGTGGTGCTCACGGTCTATCGCGGGCAGCGGGCCGCCAACGAGCAGGTCCGCCTGATCCCGTGGACGCCGGTGGAGCTCGATCTCCTCCATGCCGCCGATCGCCTGGGCTTCCTCTCTTTCGTCGATCTCGTGGTCCCGCGCAGCGGCGAGAAGCTGGACGTCGGCCTCGCCTTCGGCACCGACGGCAAGCTGCAGAAGGTGGTGGTCCGCCACCCCGACGCCGCCAGGCGCGCCTCCTACCAGCAGGCCCTCTCTGCCTTCGTGGGCCAGGGCGCCAAGGGCGGCGCCGTCTACAAGGCGCCGAAGGGCGTCAAAGACGGCGATCTCTGGGCCAAGGCCCTCACCCGCTCGGCGAACATCGCCGCCGAGGGCGTGACGATGTACGAGAAGGCAGAGCGCGCCCGCACGGCCTTCGATCTCTGATCCCCTCGAAGCCGACGCGATGAGGCTCCCCTTCTCCACGTCGGAGCTCCCCGGGAACCCTGGGCTCCTCGCGGCGGTGTACTCGGATCCGACAGCATGAGGCTCCCCTATGTCACGTCGGAGCTCCCCGGGAACCCTGCGGTCCTCGCGGCGATGCACTCGGACCCGACAGCATGAGGCTCCCCTATGTCACGTCGGAGTTCCCCGGGGTTCCCGCGCTCTTCAAGGCGATCCCGGAGGACTTCCGGGTCGACGAGATCCCGGCCTACCTACCTTCCGGCGAGGGCGAACACCTCTTCCTCCTGGTGGAGAAGCGCGGCCGAAACACCCGCGAGGTGGTGGCGGCGATCGCCAGGGCCCTGCGGATCAAGGAGCGGGACGTCGGCGTCGCGGGGCAGAAGGATCGCCACGCCGTCACCACCCAATGGATCAGCGTGGCCGGGGTCGAGGCGCCACGGGCGCTCGACCTCGAAGGCGACGGCTTCCGGATCCTCGAGGCGAAGCGCCACGGAAACAAGCTCCGTACCGGCCACCTCCGCGGCAATCGCTTTCGGATCCGCCTGCGCGGCGTGGACGAGGCGGCGGCGCTGCGGATCCAGGCGATCGCCCATGCGCTGGAGCAGCGGGGGCTGCCGAACTTCTATGGCCCGCAGCGCTTCGGAAGGCATGGCGACAACGCCGAGATCGGCCGCCTCCTCCTCCTGGGAGACGATTCGGATCCCAGGCTGCAACGCGCCCGTCGCGATCCCGGCCTCCGGCGATTTTTGGTGAGCGCCTTTCAGAGCGCCGTCTTCAACGAGGTCCTGGCGCAGCGGCTTGCAGACGGGAGCTGGGATCGCCCGGCGATCGGCGATGTGCTGCAGAAGTTGCCCACCGGCGGTCCCTTCGTCTGCGACGATCCCGTGGCCGATCTGCCGCGGGTCCGCAGCTTCGAGTGCTCGATCACCGGCCCCATCCCCGGCGCCAGGGTGCACCCCGTCCCAGGCGGTGCGATCGCCGAGATGGAAGATGCGATCCTGGCGAGGCACGGCGTCGGCATCGAGCACTTGTCGCGAAGCCGCGACGCACACGGGAGCCGCCGCGCGCTGCGCCTGCCGATGCACCTCACGTCGGAGGCGGATGAGGAGGGGATCGTCCTCGACTTCGAGCTGCCGGCTGGCGCCTATGCCACCACGGTGATCCGGGAGATCACCAAGGGCGATCTCCCGCCCGAGCTCGACGGATGATCACGGCGGCGGGCGAGAATTGCGCAGAGCCCACTCGCGCATCGGCCTCCGCTACCTCGCTTCGGCCTCGCGGAGCTGCACGTCGAGGTCGTCGATCTGCTTCTGCTTCGCTTCGACCTCCAGGCTGTAGCGGGGCAGCGAAAAATTCAGCATCCTTATGCGAGCCGCGTCTCGCTCCGCCTCGAGCTGGGAGCGCAGCGCCCGCATCTCCTCCACGGTCATCACGGCTTCTTCGGCGGTGGGCTGCGACCCGGCGGCGTCTCCGGCTGCTCCCTCGGCGAACGAGGCGGACGGGAGCGACGAGGCGGCGAGGAGGGCGGCGAGAAGGCTGGGAAGTCGGAGCTCCATGGAGCGATCCTCGCCTCTCCCCCTCGGCGGGTCAAGATCGGCTGGAAGGGCGGCCTATCGAAGGGTGCGGCTGCGACGACCTCGCTGGCTGCAACGGAGGCTGCGGCGGGATCGAGGGGGACGACGCGCTCGCGGAGGAAGCGCTCGAGGCGCTTCTCGATCAGCGCGGGCTGCTCGATGATCGCGGCGTGGGAGCCGCCCGGGATCACCAGCAGCTCGGCGAGGGGGATCTTCTCCGCCATCTCCCGGGCCACCCTCGGCGGGCAGAAGAAGTCGCGGTCGCCGGCGACCACCAGCACCGGCACCTGGATGGTGGGCAGCAGATCGCTGGCGTCGTGATCGCGGATCCCGCGGGCCAGGGAGAAGAAGACCCTTGGGTCGAGGCCAGCCATATGCTCCAGGTAGGGGGGGAGCCAGTCCTTGGGTGAGAGGGTCGGGTGGATGATGGAGAGCTTGCGGATCAGGCGATCGGCGATCTTCGGCTGCAGCGCCGGGAGCGCGGTGAAGGCCTTCACCAGACCGGTGAGGTTCTCCGCCATGAACTCGGCGGCAGAGAAGGCGAAGGGCGCCAGCCGCGGCATGTCGAAGAAGGACGAGATCGCGTCGCGATAGGTTCCCAAGGTCGGGACCAGCGCCGAGACCCGCTGCGGATGGGCGCGGTAGAACTCCCAGCCCAGCTGGGCGCCCATCGAGTGGCCGAGGAGGCAGGCCCGCTCCACCTCGAGGTGGTCGAGGAGACTCCCCAGATCGGCGACGCAGCTCTCCAGGGTGACGTTGTGGGGATCCTTCGGCGGATCGGAGCGACCGTGGCCGCGGTAGTCCCAGAGTACGGTCGAGAAG
Source organism: Vulgatibacter incomptus (assembly GCA_040391605.1). Lineage (GTDB taxonomy): Bacteria > Myxococcota > Myxococcia > Myxococcales > Vulgatibacteraceae > Vulgatibacter > Vulgatibacter incomptus_A. The sequence goes on along the minus strand of JBEBXK010000002.1, from coordinate 66,847 downwards.
CCGTTGCGCGCGAACCTTCTGGCGAGCGCCGTCCAGAAGGTGGTGCTGACCCCCACGCCGTTCTGGAAGGCGAGGGTCGGGCCGCTCCCCTCGATGCGATACCAGAGCCTGGGCCCCTCTGCCGTAGCGAGATAGCCTTCGCGATCGCGTGTCCTTCTGATGATAGGGGCCTCCAACTCCGTTGCTGTCTCTCTTGGCATTGCGTAGAAAAACCGGAGGGGCGCTGAATTATGCCGGCCCCGCGGCCCCGTCCACCACGGCGCCTTCAGGGAGCCGTTGAAAAAGAGATGCGCACGCCCCCGCGAGGAAGAGCAGACGACCGCCTCCCAGACCCGCCTCGGGGCCCCCTCTCGGGGCGGGCTCCAGGCGAGCCTCCGCCCCTCCCCCACCCTGGCGCCGCCCTCGACGGCGCCCTCGCCCGACCCCTCGGCCGCCCCGCCCTCGGCCGCTTCCTCGAGCCCGGCGATCGGGTCGCGGTCGTGCTTCAGCCCGGGCTGCCCTCCGCCGTCACGGAGCTGGCGCTGCCCAAGGTACTGGAGGCGGCGCGGCAGGCCGGCGCTTCCCAGACCATCATCCGCGTCGCCGAGGCCGCTCCTCCGGCCCCCTCCCCGCAAGCCTTCGAGAACCTCGGCAGAGGGGGCTTCGAGGCTCTGGGCCGGGTGCGACGCCTGGGCACGGTGCGAATCGACGCGGAGGTCGCGACGGCGGATAAGTTGATCCTCCTAGGCGCCGGAGCCTCGCCACCGGCGGGACCGATTGCTTCACACGCTCTGAGAGTTTGTGACGCAAACTCTCCAGCGGAGCCGGAGGCGGGCAAACGCAGACGCGCGCTCTCGCGCGTAGCGCGAGCTGGCGAGATCGCTCCGATGGGAGGCGGCGCGATCCTGGCCCTGGGCTGCGCGGATCCCGAGACCCGAGCGGCGATCCTGGCCGAGGGTCTGGAGGGTGAACCGCTGCAGGAGGTCCTGGACTCGATCCTCGCCATCGCGCCACCGGCCTTCCTGATCCAGCTCGGCCTCCAGCGCGGCAGGCGTCTGGCAGCGATCTTCGCCGGGGATCCCCATCGAGCCTTCGCCGCCTCGACCGACTTCCATGCCAAGTGGAGTCGGGATTGACGCAATGACGTATCGCCACCCTCGAGGAGAGTGAGCCGGCGCTCCTTGCTTTGCACTTTCGGCGCTGGACCTTACCATCGGCGCCGATGCGATCCCTCGTCACCGCCTGCGCGATCCTCCTTTTGCCACTCGGAGCCCGAGCCGAGAGGCCGGCTGGCGGCCCCGACCCCGACGCCGGAGCGATGGTGCCCGCGGCTGCAGCGCCCGCGCTCCGTTTCGCGAAGGCGAGCCGGGACGAGCTGGCGGAGGGGCTCGCGGCGCTGCTGCGGCTCCCAGCTGGCTGGACCCGGATCCGCGCCGGCTCCGAGGCCTTCCTCGGCACGCGATATCGCTTCTCGCCGCTGGGCGAGGGCTCGGGGGTCGACGCGGATCCGCGGCTGCGATGGGACGCTGTCGACTGCCTCACCCTTATCGAGACGGCGCTGGCCTTGGGGGAGGCGCCTGACGTGGGCGCAGTCGAGGCGATCCTGGACGACATCCGCTACGCGTCGGGGAAGGAGCCCTCCTTCGAGGATCGGCTGCACCTGATGGAGGCCCAGTGGATCCCCGATCTGATCCGCAAGGGCTACCTGGAGGAGGCGACGGCCCGGCTGGGAGGCGGCGCCACCATCACCGCGTCGATTCGCTACGATCCCGCGATCTGGGCCAGGCGGACCAACCTGCGCAATCACCCCTGGCGCGATGGACTCGCGGGGCTGCACGAGCTCCCGGTGATCCCCCTCGCCGCGGCGATCGAGTTGGGGCCGACGCTCCCAGAGGGCCTCGTCCTCAACGTGGTGCGGGTCCCGACCCCCGGGAAGATGAACCTCGTGACCCACTCCGGCCTGGTGGTGATCCGCGACGGCAAGCGCTACGTCCGACACGCGGCGCTGGCCGAGCGCGAGGTGATCGACGAGCCGATCGAGCGCTTCCTGGGCCGCCACGCCAGGATGCGCCAGCGGCAGGTGCTGGGGATCAACCTCCTGGCCATCCGCGACAACTCCGCGCGGACCGCGCAGATCGCCGCCAGCCGGTCGAAGCTGATCACGGGGCGCTGAGGATCGCTGCCGCGTCCTGCTCCGCGCGGTCGCACAGCGTTGACCTGGGCGGGCCGGGCCGTTAGTCATGGCGACGCGCTCGAGCGTGAGACAACGACATCGGAAGGAAACATGACCTATACCGTCCTCAAGCTCCTCCACACCTTTGGATTCGTCGCCTGGTTCGTCGGCCTCATCGGCACCACCTCCGCGCAGGTCGCCGTGCGCAAGGCGGGCAGCGCCGATGGCAGGGTGGCGGCGTGGTCGGTGGTCAATCGGCTGATCCCCTTCGAGATCGCCGGCATGATCATCACGCCGCTGGCCGGCCTGGCCATGGCGATCTCGGCGGGGATGTTCAAGATGGGCTTCGTTCATACCAAGCTGTTGTTGGTGGTGATCGCAGTCGCCTTCAACGTCCTCCTCCTCGTCATGCGCAAGAAGGCCGGCGCCCACGTCACCTCGGGAGGTCCCGAGTTGGGCGCCGCGCTGAAACGGATGGCGATGTTCCAGGGGATCGCCACCCTGATGCTCCCCGCGGCAGTCCTCGCGATCATGTTCATGCGCTGAGCGCCGGAGGCGAGGCAACACGAAGAGCCCTCCGGCGCGCCGAGCGAGCTGAAGGAATCACTCCCGCTCTTGCGGGGTGATTCTTTTATGGGCGCGTCAGGGGAAGAGGCCGCGGACCTTCATCGCTTCGGCGACCCGGGCGAGGCCGTGCATCATCGCGGCGGTCCGCATGTCGACGCCGCGATCCCGCGAGACCTCGTGGACCTCGGTGAACGCCCGCGACATGAGCTGCCGCAGGCGCTGATCGATCTCGTCGGCGCTCCAGAAGAACATCTGCAGCGACTGCACCCACTCGAAGTACGAGACGGTGACGCCGCCGGCGTTGGCGAGGACGTCGGGGATCACGAAGATGTCCCCGCGCTCCCGCAGGACGCCGTCGGCGGCCGCGGTCACCGGGCCGTTGGCGCCCTCGGCGAGGATGCGGCAGCGGAGCCTGGCGACGTTCCCCTCGTGGATGACGCCGCTGGTGGCGGCGGGGATCAGGACGTCGACTGGCAGCTCGAGGATCGCCGAGGTCTCGATGTCCTCGCTACCGGGGAAGCCCAGGATCGTGCCGGTGCTGGCGAAGTGGGCGTCGAGCAGCGGAATGTCGATCCCGTCGGGCGCGTGGATGCCGCCATGGACATCGCCGATCCCGACGACCTTGACGCCGAGTTGGTGGAGCCTGCGGGCCGCCTCTCCGCCCACATTTCCGAAGCCCTGAACGGCGGCGGACGCCTTGCCCAGGTCGAGGTTCACCTCCCGTGCGGCGTCCTCCACCATGTAGACGACGCCCCGGCCTGTGGCCTGGTTGCGCAGCAACGAGCCACCGATGGAGATGGGCTTGCCGGTGACCACCGCCGGCACCGCCCGGCCCTTGTTCTGGGAGTAGGTGTCCATCATCCACGCCATGGTCTGCTGGGTCGTCCCCATGTCGGGGGCGGGGATGTCGAAGTTGGGGCCGATATCGTTGATGATCTCCGCGGTGAAGCGTCGGGTGAGGCGCTGCAGCTCGGAGCGGGAGAGCTTGGTGGGATCCACCCGCACGCCACCCTTGGCGCCCCCGAAGGGGATCCCCATGAGCGCGCACTTCACGGTCATCAGCATCGCCAGCGCGGTGGTTTCACCCAGGTTCACATCGAGCGCATAGCGCACACCGCCCTTGAACGGGCCGCGGGTGTTGTTGTGCTGGACTCGATAGCCATGGAAGATCTCGACCGATCCGTCGTCCATGCGGATCGGGAAGGTGACGATCACGGCCCGATCCGGGTGGCGCAGACGTCTGCGGATGTTGACGTCCAGATCCATGGCCTCGGCCGTATGCTCGAAGAGCGCTACGGTCGAGCGGTACAGCGGATCATCCCACTCCATCTCCATCGATCGTTTCCTCGCTGGGCACCCGTTTGGTTTGGGCCTCCGACGTGGGCGATGCCTATTGGGAGGCGCTGCGGGAGGTGCCGATGAGCGGCAGCATAGCGTGGTTCGAAGAGCTGGGAAGAAACGACGTCGCGCGGGCCGGTGGGAAAGGAGCGAACCTCGGGGAGATGGTCGGCGCGGGCCTGCCCGTGCCCCCGGGCTTCGTGATCACGGTGGACGCCTACCGGCGCTTCCTCCGGGAGAGCGGCGTCGGTGGCGAGCTGAAGGAGATGTTGGCCGGCCTCGACGTGGACGACAGCGACGCGTTGGAGCGACGCTCCAAGGCCATGCGGCGCAAGATCCGGGAGGCGCGGATCCCCGACGGGATCCGCGAGGAGCTCATCGGCGCCTACGCTTCGCTGGGGGCCCGTGACGGCGGCCCCGATCCCTTGATCGCCGTGCGATCGTCGGCGACGGTGGAGGACGCTGGCGAGTCATCCTTCGCTGGGATGTTCGAGACCTTCCTCAATGTCCGCGGCGAGGAAGATCTCGTCCGTGCGGTGCAGGGCTGCTGGGCCTCGCTGGTAGGGGGACGCGCGCTCTTCTATTGGAAGAAGAGGGGTGCGGACGCGATGGAGCGGCTGATCGCGGTGGTGGTCCAGGAGATGGTCGCCTCGGAGAAGTCTGGGGTCCTCTTCACCGTCGATCCCTCCACAGGCGACCGGAGCCGGATCGTGATCGAGTCGGCGTGGGGCCTCGGGGAGGCGGTGGTGGGCGGCGAGGTCGAGCCCGATCATTACGTGGTGGACAAGCGCTCCCTGGAGATTCGGGAGCGGCATCCTGGTCATAAGAACTTCGCCTTCGTCCTCGACGCAGAGAGCGGAGAGAACCGCCGCCTTCCGCTCTCGTCGGAGCATGCCGTCGAGCTCAGCCTGAGCGACGCCGAGGTGCATCGGATCGCCGAGCTGGGGCTTCGGGACGAGGCGCATTATGGGGCGCCACAGGACATCGAGTTCGCCGTCTCGGACGGCTCGATCTACCTGGTGCAGACCCGGCCCGTGACCACCCTCGGCGATGACTCCGGAGGCGAGCGAGGCCAGGCCCCCGCCGCCCTCGAACACGAGGTGGTCGCCAAGGGCCTCGGCGCGAGCCCTGGTTTCGCCACCGGCCGGGTGCGGATCCTCCACTCCCCGGAGGAAGGCGCCGTCCTCCGGCGAGGGGAGATCCTGGTGGCGGAGATGACCGCCCCGGATTGGGTGCCGCTGATGAAGCGAGCGGCCGCCATCGTCACCGATCGGGGCGGCATGACCAGCCATGCGGCCATCGTCTCCCGGGAGATGGGTCTGCCCTGTGTGGTGGGGACCCGGGACGCCACCGGCGCGTTGCGCGACGACACGGTGGTGACCGTCGACGGCAGCCGCGGCGTAGTCTACCTGGGCGAGGTGGAGGCGGCGGCATCGCCGGTGCCGGAGCGGAGGAGCGCCGGTCAAGGAGCGCCGATCACCGCGACCCGCCTCTACGTCAACCTGGCCCAGGTGGAGCGGGCCGAGGAGGTCGCCGCGATGGACGTGGACGGGGTCGGCCTGCTCCGCGCCGAGTTCCTGATCCTGGAGGCGCTGGGGGGCGTCCATCCTCGGCTGATGATGGAGCGGGGGCAGGGCGAGGACTTCGTTGAGGCGCTCTCGTCGAAGATCGCGCAGATCGCCGGCGCCTTTCATCCCAGGCCGGTGACCTACCGCAGCATGGACTTTCGCACCAACGAGTTCAGGGGCCTGGAGGGGGGCGAGCGCTTCGAGGCGGAGGAGGCCAACCCGATGATCGGCTATCGGGGCTGCTATCGCTATGTGCGGGAGCCCGATCTCTTCCGCCTCGAGCTCCGCACCCTGGAGCGCGCCCGGCAGCGCTTCGACAACCTTCGGCTGATGATCCCCTTCGTCCGGACCGCCTGGGAGCTCGACGCGTGCAAGCACCTCGTCGACGAGAGCGCGCTCGCGGGGAGCAGAGGTTTCGAGCTCTGGGTGATGGCGGAGGTGCCGTCCGTCTCCTACTGGATCCCCGCCTACGCCCAGGCGGGGATCCACGGCGTCTCCATCGGCTCCAACGATCTCACGCAGCTCGTGCTCGGCGCCGATCGCGACAGCGAGCGGCTGCGAGAGCTCTACGACGAGAGGGATCCTGCCGTGCTGGACGCCATCACCACGATCATCCGCCGCTGCCATGACAGCGGGATCACCGCGTCCATCTGCGGTCAGGCGCCGAGCGTCTATCCCGAATACGCCGAGCTTTTGGTTCGGGCCGGGATCGACTCGATCTCCGTCAACCCCGACAGCATCGACAAGGCCCGGCACCACATCGGCTCCGCCGAGCGGCGCCTGCTCCTCGAAGCCGCGCGGCGGCCCGCCGAGGTGCCGGTGCATCACGCGTAGACGCCGCGCGGCCGGCGGGGCAGGCAAGCCTTCGCCTAGCCTGCAGAGGCGCCGACCATCGGACGCGGACGCTGCGGGCAGCGATCACCGCGGCGTGTCGTCGATCGCCTGGACCTTCTCCGCCTCGATCCAGCCGCCGAGGCCGCCGGGGAGCTCGACCTTCGCGTAGCTGCCGAGGCGAGCCATCACCTGGAGTGAGACAGCCGGCTCGACCGGGAAGGCCACCTTCGCGTTGGGCTCCGGGGCCTCCCGGACCTCTCCCGCCACGACCACCACGGACCAGCCTGCGCTCCTCACGTCGAAAGCGGCCCAGGTGGCGACGCCGGCCGCAGTGGTGCCACAGAGGAGGAGCGCCGCGCCCAGGCCGGAGGCGAGGCGCAGTCCGCGCCTCCCCCGCGAGCGCAGCCACGCGATGAGGAGGGCGCAGCTCAGCAGCCAGCTCAGCAGGAGCGCGCCTTCCGCCACCGCCGGATCGACCCGCGCCCCCAGCCGCGCCATGAAGGGCGGGGGGCTTGCGCCAACGACCGTCCCTGCGCCCTGTGCCCTGATCAGCTCGAGGTTGGCGCGGGCGTCGGCGTCGCCGGGATCGCGGCGAAGCGCGCGCTCGAAGGCCAGGGCCGCCTGTCCCTTCTGCCCCGCGCGATACTGGGCGTTGCCGAGGTTGAACCAGAGGTCGGCAGAGTCCGCGCCGGCCCCGAGCGCCGCCTGATACGCCGAGATGGCGGCGCCATAATCCCCCGAGAGGAAGGCGTCGTTGCCGGCGAGGGTCTCCCGCGTGGCCAGGGCTCGGTCCAACCTCACGATCTTTCTCCGCGAACGCCGCCCACGAGGTTCGCTCCCTCGCGAGCCGCCGCCCTGGCCGGCACGAGATCCATGCTCACGAGCCCCCCCCGGCCAGGCTGGCCTCGATGCCGTCTATGACCAGACCGGCGTCGCGCAGGGCCCGCGACGCCGCCTCGGAGTCCATGGCCGCCGGCGCGAAGCGACCCGCATCGCAGGCATCCAGCGCGCGGCGCAGGGCCTCTCGGCTCTCCTCCGTCGCTCCAAGGGCGGCGAGCTCCTCGACGAGCTGCGCTCGAACGAGGCCCGCCGTCGGGTGGGCGAGCTTGTTCCCCAAGTAATCGTGTATCGCACGATCCAGCTCTTCGTAAAACGCGGGATCGCGACGCAGGGCCAGGGCGCGGGCGGCAGCCAGGCGCTTGCGAGCCACCGTCCCGGCGCCGCGGCGCTGACGCTCCCCGGCGCCCCTCCCCCGCGCCGTGGCGATCCGCGGGAGCAGCGCCGCGCCCAGCAACGCCAGCCCTGGCAGCCCCAGCGCCACGGCGAACCAGGGCCTCGCATGGAGGGGCAGCGTCCGCGCCTCGATTCGGGTGGCCTGACGGATGCCGGCGAGACCACCGTCGGAGTCCGCGGGGGTCCCCGGCTGCGTCTGGGCCACGGCGGGGGCCGAGCTGCCGCTGCCCGGGCGGATCAGCAGCGAGATCGGCTGGGTGCTCGCCTTCCGATAGGCGCCGGCCCCGGGGTCGAAGTGGGGCAGCTCGAGAGACGGGATGGTGAAGCGCCCCGCCCGCTCGGGGACCAGCACGTACTCCTGGACGCGGCTCCCCCCGTAGCGGCCTGCGCTGGTGTCGACCCGATCGGTCTGGGTAGGATCGAAGATCTTCATCCCCTCGATGGCGGGGAGCCGGGGGAGCTCGAGGTTGCGAAGGTTCCCGTTGCCGGTGGCGCGGAGCCGAACGGTGATGGGCGCACCCAGCGCCGCGGTCCTGGGCTCCGCCTCCACCTCGAGCTTCCACGAGCCCACCCGCGAGGCGTCCGCCCTCATACCAGCCTCGGTGGGAAGCGGCTTCACCGTCACCGAGGCGGGCTGGGAGCGCCGATGGTGCGCGCCCCGCCGCGAGCGGCCGAAGAGGCCACCGCCGGTGATCACGTCGACCTCGGCTGGCTGGATCTCCAGGCTCCCGTCGCGCAGCGGGAAGAGGGCCCGGCGGCGGAGGAGGTAGACTCTCCAGGCGACGCCGTCGATCACCCGGGTCTCCCCTTTGACCTGGGTGGGCGTCTCGATCTCCTCGTTCCAGAAGCCGTCGAGGTCGGGCATCTGGAAGGACTCGATCCCGGAGACCTCGCTTCGCGCCATCAGATAAATCGAGAGGGTGAGCTGCTCGCCCACGTAGACCTCCCGCTTGTTCACGGACGCGCGCAGGACGAGGTCGGACTCGGCGGGGGCCGCCCGATCGTCGAGCATGCCGAAGGGATCGAAGTCATCGTCCAGGCCGGGGAGCGCGCCGCCGAAGGGAGACGGCCAGCCGGGGCGGGGCTGGGGTCGCTGGGCCCGAGGCGCGCCGGAGCCGGGCCTGCCCACCTGGACCACGATCCTCCCGGTCTCGTAGCGCTTCCCCTTCATCATCGCCACGCCTGGGAGGATCTCGAGGGCGCCCTCCCGCGTGGGCCGGAGTTGGAGCGTGTAGGTGCGGGTCTTCTGGAAGCCCGATCCCCCCGAGCCGAAGCCGATGGACATCTGGGTGGAGCTGCCCTGGGAGATCACGTCGAAGTCCGGGGTCCTTGGGAGCTCGAGGGAGGAGGGCTCGGTGTTCCCCTTGAGCCCCAGGGTCACGGTGAGGAGGACGATCTCGTCCAGGCCGATGGAGTCGCGATCCACGGCGGCGAAGTACTCCACCTCGTCGTCCGCCCGCGCTGCCTGCGGCGATGTGAGGGCGGCGGCGCAGACGATCGCAGTGAGAGCGACGAGCAAAGTGACCGCGCTCCCTCGTCGAGCGCGCCCCGCCTGGCTACCAATTCCTATCGGCATCCGACTGCTTCCTCTTATCCTGATAGCGCCAGAGCTCGAAGCTCTTCTCGCTCCCGCGCAGCGAGTCGAGGATCCGCTCGGCCTCACTGCGCTCGACGGGGCTCGCGTCTTCCTGCTCGCCCTGGTGTACCGCAGGCTGGGCCTCGTCTCCCACCTCCGCGTCGTCAGACTGGGACTCGCCGCGCTCCTGCGCGTCGCCCTGCGGCTCCTGCCCGGCCTGACCTTCGCCTGGCGCTTCAGACGCCCCCTCCCCGTCGTCCGCCTGCTGCTGCGGCTCGCCTTCGCCCTTCTGCTCGTCCTTCTCCTGCGACTCGTCTTCGCCCCGCTGCTCGTCCTGGTCTCGCTGGTCCCGGGACTCCCCACCCTGCTCCTGCCGATCCTCCTGATCCTTCCGCTGCTCGCCCTCGTCCTTCTCGCCTTCGTCCTCCTGCTTCTGCTCGCTATCGTCCTCCCCCTTCTGCTGCTCCTCCTGCTGCTGCTGCTTGCGCCGGAGGAGGACCTCCAGGTTCTGCCTGGCGAGGGCGTCGTCGGGATCGATCTCCAGCGCGCGACGAAAGCTCTGCATCGCAGCCTCGTCCTTCTTCATCCCGGCCAGAGCGTTGCCCATGTTGTAATAGTCGTGTGCACCAAGCTTCTCGTCGCTGCGACGGGAGAGCGCGCGGCTGAAGGCCTCCGCCGCTTCCTCGAAGCGCCCCAGCCGATAGAGCGCCGCCCCCCGATTGAACTGGACCTCACTGCGATCCTGCAGGGCCGCCGCCGCCTCGTCGTAATGCTGCAGCGCCGCCTCGGCGTCTCCTCCCCCGAAGGCCTCGTTGCCTGCCGCGACGTCCGGCTGGAGCTTGTCGAAGATCCCCGCGCCAGCGTGGAGAGGCGCTGCCAGCAGGAGCGCGGGGAGGAGGAAGTCGAGGCGCCTCATGCCGGCCGCCTCCCTTCACGGAGGAGGGCCCCGCCGAGGAGGAGGACAAAGCCGGGGAAGAGCGCGTAAGCGAAGGCCTCCTCGTACTCCACGGACGCCAGGCTCTCGAACTCGCTCTTCTCCAGCCGATCGAGCTCTGCCCGGATCTCGCCCATCCCCAGATCCGAGCCGGAGGCCGTGACGAACTTGCCGCCCGTCGCCAACGCCAGCTCCCGGAGCTGCCCCTCCTCCAGCCGGCTGATCACCGTGTCTCCGTGGCGATCCTTCATGTAGCCGGAGATCCTCCCCTGGGAGTCCAGCAAAGGCACAGGCGTCCCGGTGGGAGAGCCGATGCCCAGGGCGAAGATCTTCACGCCCTCGTCCTGGAGGCGCTTGCCGGCGGCGAGGACCTCGCCGCTGTGGTCTTCACCGTCCGTGAGGAGGAGAACCACCTTTGCCTTCGCCCCGCGATCCGCGGAGCCGAGCATGGTCCGCGCCGTATCCAGGGCGGCAGCGATAGCGGTGCCCTGGGAGGGCATCACCTCCGGATCGATGGCCCGCAGGAAGAGCTTGGCCGCCCCGTAGTCGTTGGTGAGCGGACATTGGACGAAGGCCGCGCCGGCGAAGGCGACCACGCCGATCCGATCGCCATGCAGGCGATCGATGAGGGTGGAGAGCTCGAGCTTGGCGCGATCGAGGCGGGAGGGGAGGACATCCCGGGCGAGCATCGAGCGCGACGCGTCCACCGCCACGACCAGATCGATCCCCTTGCGCTTGGCCGTGGCGGTGCGCTCGCCGATCCGCGGCTGCAGCAACGCAAGGGAGAGGGCGAGGAGCCCCATCGACGTGAGGGCGCCCTTGGCGATCATCCTCGAGAGGGAGGCGCCGCCGCCCAGCCTCTGGGCCAATCGCGGCGTCCCAGCCAGCGAGCGCAGCGCGAGCCTCCTCGCCCGGATTCCGTAGGCCGCGAAGACAGCGAAGAGGAGCGCAGCCGCGACGAAGCCGACACGATCGGGTCGGGCGAGCTGCAGCGCGTAGCCGAGGAGGCTGATCTGGATCGAATCGGCCATCATGGAAACCGCCGGAAGCGGGTGGCCGCGAGGACGACGCCCAGCCCCCCCAGGATCAGCGCGGGGATCAGGAAGCGATCGTAGATCTCGGTGACGTTGGAGAGCTGGCGCTCCTCGACGATCTTGGACTTCTCCAGCTGCGCCAGCACGTCCTGGAGGTTTCCCTCCAGGGACGCCTTGTCGGTGGCCACGTAGGAGCGGGCGCCGGTGGTCTCCGAGATCTCCTCCAGCAACTTAGGGTTCACGGCGATCTCCACGTTGCGATAGGTCTGCCTGCCGAAGCGATCCACCCCGGCGGGGAAGGGGACCTTGCAATGGCCCGGATCGTCGCAGGCGCGGCCCACCAGGATCGTATAGACGGGGATCTTGAGCTCCTTCGCCATCCGGGCGGCCTCGTTGGGCGAGATCGTGCCTGCGTTGGAGTCACCATCCGTGATGAGAATCAGCACCTTGCTCTTGGCGTCGCTGTCCCGGAGGCGGTTGAGCGAGGTGCCGATGGCGTTGCCGATGGCGGTGCCGTCGGGGATGGCGCCGGTCTTCACCTGAGACAGGATCTCCCGCAGCACGCGGTGATCGAGGGTGAGGGGGCATTGGGTGAAGGCCTCTCCCGCGAAGACGACCAGGCCGATCCGATCGTTGGGGCGACGCTCCACGAAGGAATCCAGGACCTCCTTGGCCACCGAGAGCCGATCGTTCGGCTGGAAGTCGACCGCGTTCATCGAGGTCGAGAGGTCCAGGGCGACGACGATGTCGATCCCCTCCACCGAGAGATCGCGGCTGGAGGGTGCGTCCACGACCGGGCGCGCCAGGGCCAGGGCCGCGGCGGCGATCCCCAGGGCCGAGAGGGCCGTGGGGATCCAGCGCAGCTTCGCCAGCGGGCCGCGGCCCGCCGCCACCAGCGCCGGCAAGGGAGGGAAGGCGAGCTTCGGACCACGGCGCGCCCGGGCCCGGGCCACCCAGAAGATCAGGGGGACGGAGAGGAGCAACAGCAGCGCCCAGGGCTGGACGAACTCGATGCCAGCGATCCTCAAGCGGCCCCTCCCTTCCCGTCGTCGCGCTCGTCCGCAGGAGTCGGAGGAGCGGCAGCAGCAGGGGCCGCAGCAGCAGGAGGCGTTACCGGGTGCGTCGCAGCCGACGCCGTCGCCGCCGCAGCAGTCGCAGCCGCAGGAGCCTCTGCGGCGAGGGCGGCGGCGCGCTCGGCCTCCAGCCGCAGGGCGGCGGCGACGCTCCGGATCAGCTCCCGGCCTCGATCGAGATCGGCGACGGCGACCGAGGGATCGATGGCGAGACGAGCGAAGCGCGCCAGGTCACCGCGTTCGACCCAGGCGGCGAAGGCCACGCGATCGAGGCCGGGCACCGGGCGTGCCTGCAGCGCCTCGAGGAGCTCGGCGCTGGTCATATCCCTGGCGGAGACGCCGGCGTCGTCGTCCAGGTAGCCCCGCACGATCTCGGAGAGGCGGAAGTAATGCTCCCTCCCCTTCCCCGCCACGGGCAGGGCCTCCGCTGCCAGCCGATCCAGCGCGTCCAGGGCCAGCTCCTCCGCGCCGGGTCCAGCGGGCACCTCGCTCCCCGAGCGTCGGGTGCGCATGCGGTAGAAGAAGGAGGCGAGCGCCGCGGCAGCCCCCACCGCCAACGCGATCCACAGCGCCCGATACGAAGGGACGCGCAGCTCCTGCGGCGGTCGGATGTCGGCGAGCTCGTCGCCGGATCCCACGGCCAGGATCGTCACGGGCGCCCCTGGGATCCGCAGCTCCCGCGCCGCGCCGTCGCCACGGACGAGGAGGATCGTATCCGGCAGCGAGGCCTCGCCGAGCTGGTCGAAGATCGCCGCCTCGATGCGGAAGGTCGTGGTGGCGACCGATCCCTCCTCTCTGCGATCGGTGTTCACCGATCGTACTGCCGCTGTTCCCAAGGCCAAGGGCGACGGGAGCTCGTAGCGCTCGCCCGGGTCGTGGCGGATCTCGATCTCGTAAGTGAAGGGCCGCCCCAGCCCGACCTCCGAGGGCGAGACCTTGGCCGAGAAGCCCAACGGCGTGGCCTGGACGGCGGCCAGCGCATTCGCCGCGGCCTCGGCACCCTGGCCGTCGGCGGCAGCGTATGCGACAGCTGCCTCTCCCCGCGCCGTCACGGTGTCACCACTAGACACCTTCGACGAGGCATCTCCCTGACGCGACGGCTGGGCCCCGGCGTGGAGAGACCAGCCCATCAGCGCCGCGACGAAGAGCGCGCCGGTCCATCGTCCGATGCAGCGAGGACCACGCCTCATCGGAGACCCCTGCGGCGCGCCCGCGCCCGGAAGAAGGAGAGGAGCGGCCGCAGATACTCCTCGCCGCAGTGGATCTCCACGTGGTCGAGATCGAGCTTGCGAAAGAGCCGGCCCCGCAGCTCCCGCTGCCGCTCCATCAGCGCGCGATAGCGGGCGCGCACCTTCGCGTCCCGCAGATCCACCGGCACCACCCGACCCGTCTCGGGATCCTCCACCAACGCGATCCCCAAGGGGAGGAGCGCGTGCTCGAAGGGATCGCTGATCGCGATGGGCACCAGATCGTAGCGGCGGCTCGCCATCCGCAAGGCGAGGTCGTGGCTCGATCCACCTGGGACCTGGAAGTCGGAGAGGAGAAAGGTGACCGCGTGCCGCCGATGGACCTGCCCCAGGAAGCCGAGAGCGCCTGCGAGGTCGGTGCCCCTCCCCACGGGCTTCGCGGTGAGCAGCTCCGAGATCAGCGCGAGCACGTGTTTGCGGCCCTTCTTTGGCGGCAGATACTTCTCGATCCGATCGCTGAAGAGGATCGCCCCGACCCGATCGTTGTTGGAGATTGCCGAGAAGGAGAGGAGCGCCGCCACCTCCGCCGCCACCTCGCCCTTGGTCTTCTCCACCGTGCCAAAGTCCTGGGATCGGGAGAGATCCACCAGCAGCATCACCGTGAGCTCGCGCTCCTCGGTGAAGACCTTGACGTAGGGCTCCTGCATCCGCGCCGTGACGTTCCAATCGATGGTCCGGATCTCGTCGCCGGGCTGGTAGGGCCGCACCTCGGAGAAGGCCATGCCCCTCCCCTTGAAGGTCGAGGAGTACTGCCCCGCCAACGTCTCGTTCACCGCTCGCCTGGTGGTGATCTCGATCTTTCGAATCCGGGCGATCAGCTCTTTGGGGACGATCTCCGTCACGCGCGCCCCTACGGTACTTCGACTCGATCGAAGATCCGCTGGACGATCTGCTCGGGGCTCACCGACTCCGCTTCGGCCTCGTAGGTGGCGATCACCCGATGGCGCAGCACGTCCAGCCCCACCGCCTTGACGTCCTCCGGCGTGACGAAGCCGCGGCGGCGCAGGAAGGCGTGGGCCTTCGCCGCCTTGAGCAGGTAGATGCTCGCCCTGGGGCTGGCGCCGAACTCGATGAAGTCCACCAGATCCGGCAGGCCGGCCTGGGTGGGTTCACGGGTGGCGAAGACCAGATTCACGACGTAATCCTTCACCTTGGGATCGACGTAGATTCCGTCGATCACCCGCTGTGCCCTGGCGATCCGCTCGGGGTCCGCGACCTTCGAGACCGTGGCGGCGGGGCCCTCCGCCACCCGATCCATGATCTGCCGCTCCTCCGCCCGCGATGGGTAGAAGACCTTCACCATCAGCATGAAGCGATCGACCTGGGCCTCGGGGAGCGGATAGGTGCCCTCCTGCTCCACCGGGTTCTGCGTCGCCATCACGAAGAAGGGCTTGGGCAGCGGAAAGGTGGTCTCACCGATGGTGACCTGTCGCTCCTGCATCGCCTCCAGCAGCGCGCTCTGCACCTTGGCAGGGGCCCGGTTGATCTCGTCGGCGAGGATGATGTTCGCGAAGATCGGGCCATGGCGCACGGCGAAGGAGGCGGTCGCCTGGTTGTAGATGGTGGTCCCCACCAGATCGGCGGGGAGCAGATCCGGCGTGAACTGGATCCGATGGAACTTCGAATCGATGGCCTGGGCCAGGGTCTTGACGGTGAGGGTCTTGGCCAGGCCGGGGACCCCTTCGAGCAGGACGTGGCCCCCGGTCATCAGCCCGATGAGGAGGCGCTCGAGCATGTAGCGCTGGCCGACGATGACCTTGCCTGCCTCGGCGAGGATCTCGTCTACGAAGGCGCTCTCTGCCTGGACCACGTCCTGGATGGCGCGAATGTCGGTCTCGACGTGCACGATGCCTCTATGCCTCCGTTGGAAATTGGCGCGCGAATCCTAACGCAATCGACGGATCCCGCGTGGAATCAACCGCCCAAACCGCCGAGCCCTCGGCTTATGCCCGCTTTTCATCCCCTTCCGGGTGACGGCAGGAGATGCACACCCTGTCCACCGTTGAACGCTAGGTGGTCGACATCAGGCCGGAACTCCGTTTGGCGCCGGTCACCTGGGGGGGATCGCGATGAGGTTGGGTGTGCTGCTGATTGGCTGCGCGTTCATCTGGGGAGTCTCTACCACGGCGGCGGCGGACGAGACGAAGATGGTCCATGAGCCCGACCGCGTCGTGGTGAAGAAATCCACCACCGTCGACTTCAACGACGTCACCATGGAGGGAGAGCTGATCCGCCCGGAGGGCGACTACGTCCCGGGCCGCGATCCGACGCACTTCGACAGCCTTCTCAAGCGAAGGGACAACTTCCTCCCCGAGCTGGAGAAGAGCGCCGAAGGACTATAGGCTCACCTCCCCATCGCTCGAAAAAGGGGCCCTCCTGCGCAGCGCGCGAGCCGAAGGAATCGGCCCTTCCACTGCCGGGATGATTCCTTCAAGAGCTGGCGCGGAGGCCGTCTTTCATGAAGCCCTGGACCTATGAAGATCGCTGGGCGGTGATCACCGGCGCCTCCGCCGGCCTCGGCGAGGCCTTCGCCCACGCGCTGGCAGCGAAGGGCATGCACCTGATCCTCGCCGCTCGCCGCGAGCCTCGGATGCGGGCCCTCGCCGACGCCCTAGCCAAATCCCACGGGATCGAGACCCGGGTGATCGCCGTGGATCTGGGGCAAGAGGAGGGGCCGGAGCGGCTCTTTCGCGAGGCGTCGGAGGGTCGGGAGATCCACCTTCTGGTGAACAACGCCGGCTTCGGCCTCCAGGGGCGGTTCGAGGAGCTGGCGTTGGAGCGCCAGCTCGCGATGATCGCCCTCGACGTGAGCGCCCTCACCGAGCTCACCGGCCTCTTCCTGCCGGCGATGCAGGAGCGGGGATCCGGCGCGATCCTCCAGGTCTCGTCTGGGGTGGCCTTCCAGCCCGTGCCGCTGATGGCGGCCTACGCGGCGTCGAAGGCCTTCGTCCTCTCCCTCTCCGAGGCGCTGGCGGTGGAGAACGAGGATCTGGGCGTGCGGGTGATGGCCCTCTGCCCCGGCG
Source organism: Vulgatibacter incomptus (assembly GCA_040391605.1). GTDB lineage: Bacteria > Myxococcota > Myxococcia > Myxococcales > Vulgatibacteraceae > Vulgatibacter > Vulgatibacter incomptus_A. The sequence goes on along the minus strand of JBEBXK010000002.1, from coordinate 50,268 downwards.
GCGTCCCCACCGAATTCCAGGAGGTGGCGGGGGCCCGCCTGCCCGCCGTGGGCGTGATGCCCGCCTCGGCTGTGGTGGAGCAGGCGCTGCGTGGCCTCGAGCGCGGCAGGAGCGTGGTGATCCCCGGGCTGATCAACAAAGGCGCGCCCCTGGCCTCCCGGCTGCTGCCGCGGGAGCTCGTCGCCCGCGCCGCCAAGCTCTTTGTCGAGCGACTCAAGTAGCGCCCCTCTCTGCCACACCGACTACACCCTAAGTAAGTCTTTCTTCGACCATGCTGGGCGTCGCCTCAATGGACGTGCTCAGGGCCGAAGTAGCCCACGCTCCACATGATCACGATGCCGAGGAGGAGCGTCACGGAGAGCTGCAGCCTGTCGCCGCGCCGCCGATGGAGATCGGGGATCAGGTCGGCCACCGCCAGGTGTAGGAAGGTGCCTGCCGAGAAGCCCAGAGCCCTCGCGCCGAAGACCTCGTGGGGGATCAGCCCGGACATGAAGAAGAAGAGCAGCGAACCCAGCGGGAGCATCGCGGCGAAGATCGCGACGAGGCCGATGGTGTGGCGGACGGCGTAGCGCTCATGGAGGAGGATGGCGGCGAGCGAGAAGCTCGACGGCATCTTATGCAGGAGGATCGCGAGGAAGACGCTGGCGCCGACCCCGGCCTCGATGGCGGTCCCCAGCGCGAAGCCGTCGGTGAGCGTGTGGAGCGACATGCCGACCAGGGTCGCGATCCCCACCGTGCCGTGCGTGTGATTGTGTCCCTTGCCCTTTGTGTGCGAGTGCTTCCCCCCCCCCACGACGGGTTCGAGCCCCTCCGCGACGATCAGGGGGCCGTGCACCTCACAGTCGTCCTCCTCCTTGCACCAATGCACGAGGACGTAGCGCTCGAGGAGGAAGAGGAAGACGAAGCCCGCCAGCGCCCAGTAGAGCGAGTCCAGGCCGCCTTCATGGATGGCCTCCGGCAGCATGTGGAAGAAGGCCGCGCCGAGGAGGACGCCGGCGGAGAGCGAGAGGAAGAGGTGCATCCGCGAGCGAAGCTGCGGAAAGGCGACGGGGACCGCAGCGCTCATCATCGCACCTACCGCGATGGCGAAGAGGTAGACCGTCAGCATCGGGCCGTTGCTCAATCGAATACCTGCCCACTCATGGGCCGTCGGAGGAGGGGTGGATACCGCGGGCGGGCGGCTTGGATGCCGCGGCGCGCCCAGGGTTTCCGCTGGCAGCGTCGTCCCGCTTGCGCAGGCCATGCTCGTCGAGGCGACGGGCCAGGGTGTTGCGGTGGATCCCGAGCAGCTCGGCGGCGGCGGAGATCGCCCGCATGCGATCCATCGCGAGGCGAAGGAGCGCCCGCTCGCTCTGGGCCATCACCGTGGCGTAGAGGTTTGGCAGGGTCGCGCCCTGGAGCTTGTCGAGGACGTGGCCGATCCGTCGGTAGCAGAACTCCTCGAGGGACGTCGCGTCACCCTTCATCTGCCGCGCGGGGAGGGGGGCCGCCCCCTCTAGGAGGCGAGGATCGATGACCGCCACGTCCCGCAGCCCCTTGCCGATCCGGGCCCGGGCCTCCTCACCCACCGCGACCCTCTCGACGTAGAGACCCGCTCTCGCGAGGGCCTTCGCCAGCTCGTCGTCGGCTCGGTTGGACCGTAGAAGTACGCGCACAATCGGCGCATCCTGCACGCGCGCCGCTGCCGGCGCAACCGCGACGCGCAGGTGAAGGCGCTCGATCCCCCACTCGGCAGCCCGGGCCTGGACGGAGGCTTTGTGCTTGCCTGGCCCGCGCCGCCCTACTATCGGGAATGGCCGGTTCGAACGCCTCGTTCGTGATCCGCTCGACGGGCATCCAAGCATGCATCGCCTCCTCCTCATCGCAGCCGGCCTCGCCGCCCTCTTCGCCATGGCGTGTACGTCGAAGGCCGAGAGCCGCGCCAAGGCTCCGTCTGAGGAGCGGCGGGCGACCCTCCTCTTCACCGGCGATCTCTGGGGGCAGCTCGAGCCCTGTGGCTGCTCCGCGGACATGCGGGGTGGCCTCGACCGCGCCGCCTCCTACGTGAAGAAGATCCGCGCCGAGGGCCCCTCCCTCCTCGTCGACGCAGGCGACGCGCTCTTCGACGCCGTAGAGTACGGGCCGGAGCGAGCGCCCCAGGCTAGGCGCCAGGCCAAGGCGGTGGCGGACTCTCTGCTGGCGATGGGCCTCTCTGCCAAGGCTGCCTTCGAGCGGGATCGAGTGGCGCCGGAGCTCCTGAAAGACCTCCCTGCCGGCCTGATCCTGCAGGGACCCGGGCGCCGCGAGGTGGGCGGGATCCAGATCGCGCTGGTGCCCTTCGACGCCCTCGACGCCAAGGGGAAGGACGCCGACAACTCTCTCCGAGACGCGGTCGCCGCCGCCCGCGTGGAGGGGGTCGACGTGGTGGTCGCCCTCCTCCACGCCCCCCGCGATCGGGCGATTCAGCTGGGCAGCCAATCCGGCGCGGATCTGGTGGTGGCCAGCCACATCCGCGACATCGCCGAGGGCGAGAGCGCCCGGGCGGTGATCGCCGACACGCCGATCTTCTTCACCCAGGCCCGGGGGCAGAGCCTGCTCGAGGTGGAGATGATGCTGCGCCCCGGTGGCGGAAAGCTCCAGATCGCCGGGAGCGCCGAGTCCCGCGACGCGGAGATCGAGTCCATCGGCGAGAGGGTCCGCTCCTACGAGCAGCGGATCGCGGCATTGGGCGAGAGCGCCGACGCGGCGCCCTTTCGCGCCAAGGTCGAGGAGCTCGAGGCGCGCCGCCGCGCCCTCAGCGACGAGGCGATCCCCACGCCAGCCCGAGGGAGCTTCCTGGCCTACCGCTTCGTCCCCATCACCTCCGATCTCCCCCCGGATCCCGAGGTGGCAGCGATCATCTCCCGCTACGATCGCGAGGTGGGGGCTGCGAACCTCGCCCTCGCCAAGGCGCAGAACAAGGTCTGCGAGGATCCCGCCGCAGGCAGCCCGGGCTACGCGGGCACGGCGAGCTGCGCTACCTGCCACGCCGCCGCCCACGACTTCTGGACGCAGACCGCCCACGGCGACGCCTACGCCACCCTCGAGGAGGCCAACAAACAATACGATCTGAACTGCATCTCCTGTCACGTCACCGGTTGGGAGAAGCCTGGCGGCGCGTGCAGGGTGGACGAGGTCGAGGCCCGCAAGGACGTGGGCTGCGAATCCTGCCACGGCCCCGGCTCCCTCCACGTGGCCAACCCCACCGGCGTGAAGCTCGCCCGCCAGGTCGCCGAGCCCACCTGCCGTGGCTGTCATAGCGCCGAGCACTCCACCGACTTCGACTACTCGGCCTATCTCTCGCGCATCCTCGGCCCCGGCCACGGCGCGCCGGTGACGAGCGACACCCGATGAACGGCGCCATCTACGCGGCGCTCTTCGCCTTCCTCCCTCTCGCCGCCGCCGCGCAACTTCCGCCGCCGTCAGCGTCGATCCCGAAGGAATCCGCCCTCGATTCCGCGGAGGTGGACGAGCTCGCGGAGCTGGAGGCCCTCGAGCGCCTCGCCTTCGACGGAGGCGAGGAGGCGATCGAGCGCATGCTCCATGGGCTGGGTCCCGCCAACCCCTGGAAGGCCCGGCTCCGCGGGCCCCTGGGACTGCGGGTGAAAGGCTGGCCCGACATCGTCGGCCCCTCCGGCCTCCCCGAGGTAGCGGCCGGCAAGCTCCCATTCCCCATCGAATCAGTGGGGGCCCGCTACGACATCCCCGTGGAGTACAACGAAGAGGTCGCGGCCTACCTCGCCTTCTTCCAGGGCCCGGGACGTCAATGGTTCGGGCGCTGGCTCGAGCGCTCCCATCGCTACCTCCCCCTCTTCCGCTCGATCCTGCGCGAACACGAGATGCCCGAGGATCTCGTCTACCTCTCCATGATCGAGAGCGGCTTCATCATGCACGCCCGCTCCTGGGCCTCCGCGGTGGGGCCGTGGCAATTCATCGAGCCCACCGGCAGACGCTTCGGCCTGGAGGCCGACTTCTGGGTGGACGAGCGCCGCGATCCCGTGAAGTCCACCCACGCCGCGGCCAAATTCCTCAAGCGACTCTACGCCGCCTGGGGCGATTGGTACCTGGCTTGGGCTGGCTACAACGCCGGCCCCGGCAGGGTCAGCAAGGCCATCGCCAAATACGGTACCAATGACTTCTGGGCCCTCGCCAGGACCGACGACGCCTTCCGCAAGGAGACCCAGCACTACGTCCCCAAGCTGATCGCCGCCGCGCTGATCGCCAAGCATCCGGAGAACTTCGGCTTCTACGGCCTCGAGCCCCAGCCGCCCCTCGAGTGGGAGACGGTCGAGATCCCCGACGCCACCGACCTCGACGTGATCGCCCGCTGCGCCGGCGTCTCCGTAGACGCGATCACCTCCCTCAACCCCGAGCTGCGTCAGTGGGCCACCCCCCCCGTGCGACGAGGAGGCGAGCCCTACCGCCTCCGCCTCCCCAAGGACCACGCCGATCTCTTCGCCGCCGCCTACGCCCAGGTGAAGCCCTCGGAGCGCTTCACCTACCGCAGCTACAAGGTACAAAAAGGCGACACCCTTGGTCACATCGCCGTGATGTTCAAGACCAGCGTCGACTCCCTCGTCCGCTCCAATCGCCTCGCGGATCCGCGCAGGCTCCGCATCGGCCAGGAGCTGATGATCCCCATCCCTCCCGGCGCCGCCCCCTCCACCAGCAGCCGACACTGACCGCTCGGCCTGCTTCGCCGGGATCCGCTCCTACCTGGATCAGCCTTCGCTCGGAAACTTCGGCGAGGGTGGCGAGTTTGGACGAGCTGGCTGCCGCGGCGTGCCCTCGCCTCCCTCCGGGGGAGCGGCGCCCCTGGCGCCATCGCCCCGGCCTCTGCGCCGTCGACGCCGACGCCTCTTGCTGCTCTTCTCCGGGGTGGGCGGGGCAGTCCCGTCAGCCTGCTGAGAGGTCGGGGCGGATGGGCCGTCTGGTGCCAGAGTAGGGAGCGGCGGCCGATGGGGCGGGGGCTGTGGGGGGCGTGCCTGCCGGGGGGCCGGAGGTGCCTCGCGCTGGGCCGCCGCCGGCCCCGTCGGCGCGGCTGTGCCGGACGCTGTGCCGCGCGGCGGCAGCGGGCGACGCTCGGAGCGGCTGGGCATCGGCTTGCCGATGATGAAGGCGTGGCAGCGCTCCAGGAGGATGCGGGCGTTGGCGTGGCGGATCAGCCGGTAGGTCTCGTCGTAGTTCGCCCAGCGGTAGTCTTTGGCCTCCTCGAGGCGCAGGACTACCTTGGGGTTGCCGACCTTGCCGATGAAGTAGACGACCTGCTTGGAGACCAGCCCCTCGGGGCGGCGGTAGATGTAGCGGATGGGCTCGCGGAAGCCCGGTAGGATCCTGACGTCGGTGACCCCGGTCTCCTCTCGAAGCTCGCGGAGCGCGGTCTGGATCTCACGCTCTCCCTCCTCGACGCCGCCCTTGGGGAACTCCCAATGCTCGCGCTTGGTCACCGCGGAGGAGATCACGAGGTAGAGGATCTCTCCCCTCTCCTCGCGAAATGGGACTACGCCGCAGGACTTTTCGCGCAACACGACGACCGCCAATCGGGGGGGCCGGAGATCGGGCGCCTGCAAAGCGCGCCCCTTCACCCCCGAGGGGGCGGCGAGCGACCCACTTGACCCCATGGTACGAAGCCGAGGCGTGAGAAGGGAAGCTTTACTCGCCGATGGCCCGGGCGGGGTCGAGGCGCGCGGCCCTGCGGGAGGGGGGGAGCGCGCCGAGGATCGCCGCGAGGACGCCCGCTCCCACGGCCCCAGCCACGAGCCACGGCGGAAAGCCGAAGAAGGTCTCGGGCTTGAACGGGAAGTCCGGGAGCCAGGTCCGGGCGGCGCGATCCACCGCCGCGGCGGCGCCATAGGCGGCCAGCGCGCCGCCCGCCCCACCCAGCAGGCCGATGGCGGCGGCCTCGCCCAGGATCAGGGAGGCGATGGCGCGAGACGTCGCGCCCACGGCGCGCAAGATCCCGATCTCCCGGGAGCGGTTGCGGATCGCGGCTCCCAGGGTGAGGGCGATGTTCAGAGCAGCGAGGCCACAGATCAGCAGGGAGAGCAGCGCCAGGGCGGCGGTGGTGATCGCCACCGCCGCGCCTACCCGTTCGGCCAGGGTCCGCTCGGAGTCGTCGATCTCGAAGCCGAGCTCTCTCACGCTCTGTGCTAGGGCCGGCACTCGATCGGGCGCCCGGGCCACCAGCACCACCGAGGAGTAGGAGCTGGCGTCCTCGCCGAAGCGGGCGTTCAGCCGCCGGGCGGTCTCCAGGGGGATGGTGATCCCCTGGAGCAGCGCGCGATCGGAGATCCCTGCGAGCTGCGCCTCCTGCCGGAGCTGCGTGCCTTGCGACGCCTGGGCCGTGACATAGGAGCGGCCGAACTCCACGGGGAATTGGAAGCCACGGAGCATCGCCCCCGAGAGCGAGGGGAGGCCCCGATTCTTGGCGAAGCTCTTGTTGTAGATCTCGAGGAGGCGGGTAGAGACGACCACCGGGATGGCGCCCTGCTCCCCGGGATCCTCGAAGGCGCTCCCAGAGGTCAGATCGGCCTCGACGAGGCCGGTGTCGACGCCCTCTCCCAGGATCTCCAGGCCCATCCGCAGCCGCTGGCCAAAGAAGCGGCCGTCGTAGCGGCTGATCGCAGGGATGCGGAGCTGCATCTTCCGATACGCCGCCTCCGAGTCGGGGAGCGCCCGAAGCCGCTCGACCGCGCGATCGTCGAGGCGGACGCCGCCGAAGATCCCCATGGAGACCCGCGGCGGGATCACCTCGAGGAAGCGGGCGTCGGCTGGGAAGAGGCGGGTCCTCACCACCTCCCCCACCCCCAGCCCCAACGCCACGAAGAAGACCAGGGCGCCGATCCCCGCCGCCACGCCCAACGCCGAGAGGAGGTTCCCCCGCAGGTCGCGACGCAGGTTGAGCCAGACGAGCTGCAGCAGCCGTCGCCCGCTCATCGGGCCACCTCGGCGACGCGGTCGATGGCGGGTTGGAGGAGGCCATCGCGCAAGTGCAGGGTGCGGCGGGCCTTGGCCGCCACCCTCTCGTCGTGGGTGACCAGGATCAGGGTGATGCCCTCCTTCGCGTTCAACTCGAGGAGGAGGTCGATCACGCCGGAGGCGGTGGCGGCGTCCAGGGAGCCGGTGGGCTCGTCTGCCAGGACGATCCGCGGCTTGCGAAAGAGCGCCCGGGCCAGGGCCACCCGCTGCCGCTCCCCACCCGAGAGCTGGGCGGGCAGCCGCCGCTCCTTGCCCTCGAGTCCCACCCGAGCCAGGGCTCGCCGGGCGCTCTCCCGTGCGCCCTCTTCCCTGGAGAAGAAGCTGGGCAGGAGCACGTTCTGCAGCACGTCCAATGGAGGCACCAGGTTGAACGATTGGAAGACGAAGCCGACGGTCTGGTTGCGGTAGAGGGCCAGCTCTCGATCGGAGAGCTTCGAGAGACCCCGGCCCAGGACGGTGGCCTCCCCTTGGTAGTCGCGGTCGAGGCCGCCGATCACGTGGAGGAGCGTGGACTTCCCCGAGCCCGAGGCCCCCATCACCGCAACCAGGTCCCCTTCGTCCACCTGGAGTGAGACACCCCGCAGGACGTCGAAGGTCGCTGCGCCATCGCGATAGGACTTGCGGATCCCTTCGAGGCGGATCACTTCAGCCCGACGTTGGCGTCGACGATCATCCCTTCCTCGTCGATCGAGAAGGAGGCGGTGACGCCCTTCACCTCGTCCAGCAGCTCCACCCAGCTCTCCATCAGCCCCTTGAGGCGGAAGCCGCCGATCCCGTAGGCCGATTCGGGGATGGCCCGCATCGCCTTGGTCAGCCGCGCCATGTCCAGATGCGCGGCCGATCCCGCCGACTCGAAGATCTTTCGCGCCGCGGGATCCTCGATGATGAAGGCATCCAAGGTCGCGGCCTGTGCCTGGGCGACCACCGCCCCGGCCGACGCCTTCGTGGGACCGCCATTCTTGCTCTGTATGAGGCGAGCCATCGCCTTTTCGAACTTCCCTGCACCGCCGGTTGCGATGAGGGTGTCGCCGACGAGGCTCCAGCTCATCCCCTCCCCAGCGGCGTACGTGGCGCGATAGATGATGGCGCCCTCGCGCTCCTCCCGCGCCACCTGCATCTGGAAGGCGCCGGCGCCCGCGGCGAGCTTCTCCAGGACCTGCGCCGCCTTCTCCCGATCCACCACCTTGGCAACGAGCTTGGCCTGCACGAAGTTGAAGGGGTTGGTGCGGGCGATCGAAGGATCGGTGGGGAGCCCTCTCGAGAGATCGATCGCCGGGTTGAGCTCGAACCCCAGCACGATCCCTGGCTGGAGCAGGCCGAGGACGTCGGTGACGGGATCGATCCCCGCCCGGCGCAGCTTGGCGTTCATGCCGCGCGGCAGGATCGAGCCGAGGAGCGGCTGGAGCGCGGGAGGCTCGCCGCCCAGGCGCACGGCGAGGAAGTCGTCCTGGCCGAGCTGGCTCACCAGCTCCGCCCCCGCCACCTTCCCCATGGCGTGGATCACCGCCACCTGCAGCGGCCCCTGCGGCATCACGACCCGCACGTTCAGCCCGCTGGTGGCGGCGTCGATCCCGAAGGCGACGCCGCTCTTGAAGCGCTGGGCCCGCCCCTGGCCCAAGCCGGACGGCAGCCAGCCGTAGAGATCCCGTTCACCCAACTTGGTGAGGAGCTTGAGGTAGGCAGGGTTTCCATCGAGGCCCTGACCGGAGGGGCGCGAGAGGGAGCCGCCCACCGCGTCGACCGCGCCCTTCCCTGTGCCGATCACCGCGAAGCCGTCGTGGATCCCGTAGGCCAGCTGCACCTGCCCCGCCTCGGTGGCGAAGGTCTTGAGCGTACGCTTCGGGGCCGGAGCCTCCTCCGTCCCTTCATAGATCGCCTCGGCCTTCTGGACCCCGCCGAAGCGCCTGGCCAGCGCGGAGACGTAGGTGTCGAAGCGCCCCGGATCGCTCACGGCGATGACCAGCACCTGGCGCCCCGCCCCATCGTCGCCGTAGGCCAGGCTCCTGCTGCCGTCGATGCCGGCCTCCGCGAAGCCCTCGGGGGTCCTGGGATCGAAGCCGAGCTGACGCAGCACCGGACGCACCAGCTCCGCCGTATCTCTGGCGCCCGCGGCGGTGGCGGCGAGGCCTGCGACCCGAGATGTTTCGAGCTCCTTCACCGTGCGTCCCAGCTTCTCCGGGGCCGGCACCACCACCGCCGAGAGGGGCCGCGCCGGCAGGAACGAAGCCGCGGACCTCGTCGGCTCCCCTGCGTCCTTGCCCCTGCAACCACCACAGCCTGCCGCGAAGGCCGACACGACGAGCGCCGTCGCCACCCAATATCCCCGCACCCTCACGTCGACTCCTTTCAGCCGCGGCGTCCCATCCCCTGATCGGGCCGGGCCTGCGAGCATCAGCTTCCCCGCGACTCTCGCATGGAACGATGGAACGGACGACAAGCAGGCGGAAGAATTCGAATTCGCCTGCCGGAATCGGCCCGGACGGGCTTGGCATGAAGGCAGGACGCCCGGGCGCATGGCCGCCCTGGCGCTTGCGCCCGCCGGGATCGGCCAGGGCGCATGGTTGGACCCAGCTCTTCCGCCTGCCGAGACTCAGGTCAGGACGAGGCGGGTGATCTCGGCGGGGGCGCCCAGGCGCATGGGGGGACCCCAGAAGCCGGTGCCGCGGCTGACGTAGATCTGGGTGAGCTCGTCGTGGCGGTGGAGGCCGGCGACGTAGGGCTGCGCCAGGTGGACCAGGCCGGTGAAGGGCCAGATCTGACCGCCGTGGGTATGCCCCGAGATCTGAAGGCCGACGCCTGCCGCGGCCGCTTCGGCGATGGCCTTGGGCTGGTGGGCGAGGAGGACCAGCTCGCGCTCGGGATCTCTGCCGGCGACGGCGCTCGAGAGATCGGCGCCGTGGCCCCTGCCGTGGCGGACCGCCCACTCGTCGTCGATGCCGGCGAGGTCGAAGGAGGCGCCCGAGCCGCCGAGGCTGGTCCGCTCGTTTCGCAGCACCCGGATCCCCATCCGCTCGAGGTAGGGCAGCCACTCCTCCACGCCGGAGTAGTACTCGTGGTTGCCGGTGACGAAGTAGACGCCATCTCTCGCCGCGAGCCTGGCGAGGGGCTCCGCATGGCGGGCGAGCTCCCGGACGCTGCCGTCGACCAGATCTCCGGTGATCACGATGGCGTCGGGGCGCTCGGCGTTGGTCTTGGCAACGATCTGCTCGACGAAGCGGCTGCCGATCAAGGGGCCGATGTGTACATCGGTGAGTTGAACGATGGTGTAGCCGGAGAGCTGGGGCGGCAGGCGCTCCAGCCGGATCGGCACCTCGACGACGTCGACCTCCCCCAATCCGCCGCGCAGGGCGACAGCGCCGGATCCCAAGGCGAGGACGGACGCCGCGGCGGCGGTGCCCTTGGTGAGGAGCTCCCGGCGGATCGGGTCTGCGGGATCCTTGGTGGCCAGCAGCGCCCAGAGCGAGGCCGCGCCCAGGCCCATCCAGCGGAGGAGGTCGGAGGCGAAGACCGAGACCGTGAGGAGGAAGCCGAAGCCCATCCAGAAGAAGGCGATCCACGAGAGAGGGCCGGCCCAGGCCCGGGGGAGGACCCTGGTGAGCGGCATCACCAGCGGCACTACGAGGGCGAGGGCGATCAACGCCACCGTACCCACGGTCGCCCAGGGGGCGGGCCAGCCCGGGGCGCGGACGAGGCGGGTCCAGATGTAGAAGTGGCCCAGGAAGACGATCAGCGTGGCGACGAGGAAGAACACGATGGTCGAGGCTTTCATGGTGAGGGTCGGTCCTCTGAGGGGGCGCGCGACCGATGGAACCGGCCAGGCGTTCGTTCCATTGCATCGCGCGAAAAACGCGACGCAGCATAACCGCGGGCAGCCTGCGGCGCATCGTGGATGCGCCCGGCGAAGTCCAGCCCATCGGGCGCGAGCGCGAGCAGAAGCGCCTCTTGCCGCCCGTCGTTGAGGCGACTCCCTTACGAGTCGTGGAGTCGGCTGCCACCGAGCGCGAGCCCAAGGGCCTCTTCCCACTCGTCGCGGGGGCGACTCCTATACGCATCAGAGAGCCGACTGCCACCGAGCGCGAGCCCGAGGCCTCTTCCAACTCGTCGCGGGGGCGACTCCTATTCGCGTCAGAGAGCCGGCTGCCACCGAGCGCGAGCCCAAGGCCTCTTTCAACTCGTCGCGGGGGCGACTCCTATTCGCGTCAGAGAGCCGGCTGCCACCGAGCGCGAGCCCGAGGGCCTCTACCTCTTCGTCGAATCAGGGAGCTGGCGGAGAGGAGAGCGACGCGCGAGGAGCCCTGGCGTGCCGAATTGCCGGGTGATCTCGAAAGGCCTCCACCCAGCTCACTCGGGCCGCTCGTGCTCCACCATGTCGTCGCTGTCGACCGGTTGATTGCCCGGTAGCCCGATGTGAAAGGCCGCGTAGCCCGGGATCATCACTGGCGCGAGGACCATGCCGATGACCCTGCCGCGGTAGGGAGAGACCACCACCGACTTCGCCTTGCGGATCGGATCCGTGATGATGCCGAGGATGTCACCCTCTCTGACGTCGTCGCCGAGGCGGACCTCGTTGACGAGGATGCCACCCCGCTCTGCCCGGACCCAGCGGGTCTCGAAGTAGGTGCGCTGCTCCCCGAGGCTCACCCGAGAGCCACGGATCATGCCCAGGTTCACCAGGACGTTGCGGATGCCGATGACCCCGCGCTTGATCTCCTGGGCCTGGAAGCGCATGGGCTCGCCGGCCTCGTAGATGATCGCCGGGATCCCGGCGTCCTGCGCGGCGCGGCGCAGCGTGCCCTTGCCGCCACGGTTGTGGATCACGACGGTGGCGCCGAAGGCCTTGGCCAGGGCGACGTTGCCGGGCTCGCGCAAGTCTGCGCGGACCTGGGGCATGTTGCTGCGGTGGAACGACCCGGTGTGGAGATCGATGAGCTTGTCGCAGTGGCGGATCACCTTCTCGAAGACCTCGCTGGCGATCCGCGACGCCATATTCCCCTTGGGATTCCCCGGGAAGAAGCGGTTGAGGTCGCGGCGATCGGGGAGGTAGCGCGACGATCCCTGGAAGCCGTGGAGGTTCACGATGGGGACGCCGATGATCGTCCCCGAGAGGCCGCGGGCACGGGTCGAATCGAGCATCTCCCGGACGATCTCGACGCCGTTGAGCTCGTCGCCATGGACCCCGGCGGTGAGGCAGAGGGTCTGCCCCTCCTGATCGCCCCGGACCACGACCACCGGGATCTCCATCCCCTTGCCGGAGAAGGACTCACTGATCCTCAGCGGAAACTCCCGGATCTCGCCTGGCTCCACCGACTTGCCGAGGATCGACAGCGCGCCCCAGGGCGGCGGCCCCGGCGGCTCCTCTTCCTGGGGCGGGAGGAGCAGCGCCGAGCTCCCGGGCTCGCCGGGCAGCGCCCCATCAGGAACGGTCGCCGCGTCCACCCCGGCCTGCGCCGGCTGGGCTGCCTCCGCCTGGCCCTCCCCTTCGCCGACGCGACCGGCTCCCGCGGGGGAGCCCTCTGCGGCGTCAGGCGCCGACGTAGGGGTCGGCCTCTCGGCTGGGGCGGGCGCTGACGCGATCCCGGCGCCACTCTCCGAGGGCGTGACCTCCTCGGCCGCGTCTGCGCGCATGGCGGGGAAGCTCAGGAGGAGGACGATGGCTGCGAGGAGGGGGAGCGGGTCGAGGCGTGGCACCGGCGGAATGTACCAGAGGATCGCGGGACGTGTCCGCCAGCCCCTGTGGAAGCCGACGGCTGCAGTCGCTCTCCGACGGACGCCTGGGTCGGAGCGACGAGCGACGGGCGCTCGGACTCCCCGCGATCGACGAGCCGCCGGGCTCGTGGTAGGAGGCAGCCCCCATGGAGACCAAGCGGGCGCCGTCGGCGCCGATCGACCGCGCCGGGCTGGTGAATTGGGAGGAGGTCTTTGGGCGAAAGGCCCCCCTCGAGGTCGAGATCGGCTCGGGGATGGGCGGCTTCGCGCTGGGGCACGCCGCGGCTCATCCGGAGCTGGATCTGGTCGCCATCGAGACGCGCCGCAAGTTCGCCCAAGAGACGGCCGAGAAGGCGAGCGCCCGCGGCCTCTCGAACCTTCGGGTGCTGAACGCCGACGCCAAGGTGATCCTCCCCCGGATGTTCGCGCCCGGATCGCTGGACGTGATCCACATCCAATTCCCGGATCCGTGGTGGAAGGCGCGGCATCACGAGCGGCGGCTGGTGGAGGATCGCTTCAGCATCCTCCTCTACAACCTGCTCCGATTGGATGGCCTCCTCGAGGTCCGCACCGACGTGAAGGAGCGGGGCGTCGAGATGGCCGAGGCGTTGGAGGCGGTGGGCTTCGTGAACCGCTTCGGTCCAGCGGCCCTCGCGCCCTACGATCCTGCCGAGGTCCCCTCGAGCCGAGAGCGCGGCTACCTGGCCCGGGGCCAGCCGATCTACCGCTACAAGCTCGGCCGCACCGAGGCGCCGCCCCACCACGTGGAGGCGCCGCTCTCACCCACCAGCGTGGGCCCCGCCCAGCGCCGCAAGTAGGCCGGCGCCCATTCGATCGTCCCCTCCATCAGCCTGGAAGCGGCGAGGAGGATGCGAACGAGAGCCCCGGGACGTTCCAACGATCGTCGCGGCATCGTTGCAGGAGATGCCAGACGACGCGGCCCGCCTTCGGGGGATCAGGTCCGGAGGGCGGCGGCGAGCTCCTTGGCCACGGCGCGGGCCCTGTCGATCTGGTTCGGCGGGAAGGAGATGGCCGCCACCACCGGATGACCGCCGCCGCCGAACTTCGCCGCCATCTGGGCCAGATCGTGCTTGCGCACGAAGTTGCCCCAGGGGTTGGTGCCGATGGAGACCTTGGCGCGCTGCTGCGAGGCGGTGACGTTGACCCCGTAATGACACTCAGGGTGCAAGTAGTAGGGGATGAATTTGTTGATGTTCCCGATCCCCTCGTCGGCGATGTCGTAGAAGACGACGCCGCCCTCCACCGTGGCGCGCTTGCGGATCAGCTCCACGTTCTCTTCATGCCGCGCCAGCAAGCCCTGGATCTTCGCGTCGATGGCCGGGGTGGAGACGATCGCCTCCAGGGAGTCGCGCTGCATCCGCCGGATCAGCTCGTGCAGCACGGCCGAATCCTTCTCCGCCTCGATCATCGTCATCAGGCGGAGCGCCGGCTCCTTCAGCTCCACCGCCATCTTCGCGCTCTCGAATTGGGCGCCGTCGATCACCTCGGCCCAGTCGATCAGCTCCTGCATCGGCGCGGGATCGAAGCCGAATTTCTCCTGGGCGATCCGCGCCAGGTAGCGGGTGCAGCTCTTCACCGTCGGATCCCAGAACTTCTTACCCGAGGTGTCCGCGCGAAAGCTGGCCTCGTCCCCCGGCTCCTGGAAGGCGGAGACGTGGTGATCGAAGTACCAGTCGAGACGGGGATCCTGGGTGTAGCGGAAGTCGACCACCGCGTTGACGTCGCCGGAGAAGAGGTTGGGCCCGAAGACCTCCCCCGCGCGATGGGCGAGGCCCTGGTAGACGACCTCAGCGCCGGGCTCGATCCACTCGAGGAAGAAGCGGGTGAACACGGCCGCCGACGAGAGCCCGTCGAAGCAGTTGTCGTGGTAGCAGACCTTGAGCAGCATATTCGACGTCGCCTTCTCGCCCGGCCCGCAGCGGATGCGACGACCGGTTAAGGGGGAAAGCGCGTGAAACTAATCGCTGGTGCCCGGGGATTCAAGGCCTTCCCCCGCCGCCGCCGCGCGCCTCCCTCGCATCGCGGCGCCTTCGTTCGCAACATCCACGCAGTTGGAGGGCGGAGGCGAATGAGATGTTCGATCATGTGATCGTGGCGATCGATGGCTCACCGGCGTCCTTCCAGGCCGCCCAGATCGGCGCCCGCCTCAAGGCAAAGGGGCGGGCGGTGCTCGATCTCGTCTGCTCCTACGAAGCGCCGCCGGAGCTCACGGCGCGGCTGGGGCTGACCTCCTCCTCGGAGGAGGAGCAGGAGCGCTGCGGAGACGATCTCGACTCGGCGCGGGCGGCGTTGGGCTCGCAGGTCACCGTGAGGGAACGCGCGATCCTCCGGGGGACGCCGGCCCACTCGATCCTTCGCTTCGCCGAGGAGGCCGGCGCCGATCTCGTCTGCGTGGGGAGCGGCAGGCACCAGCTCCGCCTGGGCTCGGTCTCCGCCGCGGTAACGCGCCGGGCCTCGACCTCGGTGGTGGTCGTGCCGGCGGGTGTCTCCTCCGGCCCCGGCATCCGACACATCCTCCTGGGCTACGATGGCTCGGAGCCGGCGCGCGTCGCGGCTTCACGGGCAGGGGCCATCGCGGCAGCGCTGGGCGCCAAGCTGAACATCGTGATCGCCCGGCCAGGGGAAGGCACACCCCCGGCGGAGGAGGGATCCACCGATGACGAAGATGAAGCTATGCTCGCCGACGCCAGGCGGCTGGCGCAGCAGGCGGGCGCAGAGACAGTAGAATCGTCCACAACATATGGTGAACCTCCCCAAGTACTGCTCGATCAGGCGGAAGCGCTTCAGGTCGATCTCATCGTCGTCGGCGCCAGCGGGCGCTCCGGCAAGAGACGGCTGGGCTCCACCTCCCATCGCCTGGCGGCGCGCTCCGATCGACCTGTCCTCGTCGTTCGCTGAGAGTCCGTGATTCTCTTCGCGAGCTCCCCCAAAGGAGCCGTAGCGCGCAGCCCGCGTGAAGAGACCGCCCCCCACGTCATGCGAGGACATTGACAGGGTCCGCGGCCCCTCGGGCGTCATCGGAAGCGGAAGGGGCGCGCCATGACGAGAGCCCCAGCCGGGCGCTCCCGGAAACCCCGATCCGAGACGAATATCTTCCCCGGACGGAGGATTCCGGGATGCGTTCGAAGCTGCCAGCGCCGTCGCAGAGCGCTCGTCCGCGCAAGGCGGAGCCAATTTCCCCACTCACGCCGCCCGCGAGGAGTTCTCTGCTGCGAGCCCGTCGTCGCTTGCGTCCGCTTGCCTCGGGATCCGCATGGTGCGCCATCGGACTCGCCTGCTCCCTCGCGGGTGCAGTCGCCTCCTGCTCCGGCGATCCAGCGAATAGCGAAGGCCTGGTCGTCACCGGCGGGATCGGCGGCGGCGGAGCCCTCGGCACGGGCGGCACAGGTGGCGGCACGGGAGGCGTGGGCGGCAGCGGTGGGACCGCAGGCGCCGGTGGCAGCGGGGGCACTGGTGGCAGCATCGACGTTGGAGACCACCTCCAATTCTGGAACGCGGGTCACGGCGTGCCCGGCCCGGTGTGGAGCGTCTCCCACGACCTTGGCGGCAACGCCTGGGCGGCCAATGGGGTCTCCCTCCTGCTGCTGCGCCAGGGCGCCGACCAATGGGAGCACTTCGGCGAGGCCGATGGGCTCTCGGCCTACCCGCCGATCTCCGTGGGAGGCGGCAAGGCGAACGAGGTCTATGTCGGCTACCGAGGGCTCTTTCCCGACGACGATCCCTTCGACGATCCGCCGGAGATCCGGTCGAGCGGCGGGGTCGATCGGATCCGCCTCAGCGGCACCAGCCTCTCGCGGTTCCACTACGAGATCTTCTCCCCACCCAGCCCCGCCTACCCCGACGGACGCTACATCCTCCGCACCTGCTACCGATCGATCCCGATCCTCTCGGGGCCGTTCGAAGGCGACGTCTGGTTCGCCTGCAACCACGGCGTCGCCATGTGGAACGAGCGCTTCCAGACGGTGCAGGAACATCAGCACCCTGCGATCAACGTAAACGACAGCCTCTATGGAGGCGACTTCCACGGGGTGGCTCCCGATCCCGACGGCAATGTCTGGCTCGGCGGCGACGTGAGGACCGCCCTGCTCCGATACGCCGACGAGGGCGGACAGTTCTGGGCCCAGATGGATCCCGTCCTCGACGTCTGGCAGCCGGGGGAGGCCCTCGATCCCAGTGACACCTTCGCCAACGATTGGGTGATGGATCTGCTCGCCGACGGAGACGGCCTCTGGGTCGCCAGCTTCGGCAACGGCCTGGCACATCTGGGCCCGGACGGAAGCTGGAAGTACCTCAGCACCGCACAGGGGCTCCCGGACAACCGCGTCTACGGCCTCGCCCGGGATCCGGACGGTAGCTTGTGGATCGCCACCGACGCGGGCCTCGCCCGGCTGCGCGGCGGCCGCTTCGTCCAGCTCATCGACGCCCGCGACGGCCTGCGCGGCTCGGTCCTCAGCGTCTCCGTCGACACGACCACCAGCCCCCGCCGGGTGATCGTCGGCACCAGCTCCGGGATCGGCATCTACGACGGCCCCTGATCGCGACCCACGGACCGGCTCCGGGCCGGCGACCTCGTCATACCTTCCGGCCACCGCCGCGATTCCGAGGTCGATGCTCGAGCCGCCCCGAGCTGGCGACGCGAGCGCCGAGTCGCCCCCCGCTCCCTACTCGGCCTGTACCTCGAGCTCGAAGGTGCCGCCGCCATCGGAGGTGTCGACCACCACCAGATACTCGCCGGCTTCCACATTCTCCATCACGAGGGTGGAGTGCATCGCGACGTAGTCGCGGAGATCGTCCTGGCAGGCCAGCGGCTCCTCGTCCTGGCAGCTGCCCAGGACGGAGACGATGGTGTGGTTCGCCTTCGTCCCCGGGAGACCGGTGATGAGGCGGAGGCGGGTCGTCGGCTCGTCGAGGATCAGCCGGAAGACGCCCTCGGGGCTCGCCGCCCTAGCGGCGGCATCCGCGGCGGGGCTGCAGGACCGCGGCGGGGTCCAGAGATTGTCGCCAGAGAGCACGCCGCGCACCCGATCGCCCGGGCGGATCGTCGGCGCCGCGTCGCATTTGGCCGCTCGGGCGGTGGCCCGATCGACGCAGGTGGGCGGGGCGTCGTCCTGCGCGCCGCAGACCAGCCCGTCGCCACAGACCGTCGCGAGGATCTCCGGATCACAGCCTTCACCTAGAGCAACTTCCTCCGGCACCTCGACCTCTGCCGCGAGGTGATCGCTGACGTTCGCCCCCGAGTCGATGAAGGCCAGCTCGGCGGAGACCACTCCCCCGTAGTTGACGAAGAACCGGGGCAAGATCGCCAGGGCGTGGAGGCTCGTCTGCCCCCGCACGTCCTCACTGAGGCTGCCGGTCCCTTCGGTGTTGCCCCGGGAGAAGACCGCCACCCGCTCCCCGTCGGCGTCGAGGAAGCGGCCATGGAAGCCGGCGACGTCGCCGTTCTCGTCGCTGCCGTCCATGACGATGGCGAGGGCATCCTCCGCTGTGCGCCAGAGCCGGAGCCCGCTGATCGCCGGCGGGAGGTTCAGCTCGCAGAGCGGGACCTCGCCGGCGATCTGGCAGAGATCGCTCTCGCGGCAGGTCGCCTCGAAGCGCTCGGGATCACATTCTTCGCCGGTGGCCACCACGGCAGGAACCTCGAAGTCCAGCACCAGGGTGTTGCTCCGTGCGTCGGAGGAGTCCAACAGCTCGACCTCGACCTTCCTCGCCGAAGGATAGAGCGCGGCGAAGTTGTTGAGCACCCGATCGAAGGAGAAGCTCGTCTGCGTGCGGGACGACGCCCCGAAGGAGACGAAGAACTCATTGGCCCCGTTCACCATCACCTGGTTCCAGGAGGCGTCGCTGAAGCGCGCGATGAAGCCGACGAGGTTCCCGTCCGGATCCGTGCCCCGGATCCGGATCCTCCCGTCGCTGCCCCCTCCGTCGCGCAGCGCCGCGTCGGCCCACTCCAGGGTCGGCGAGGTGTTTCGACCGCAGATCCCGGACTCCCAGCCACAGAAGAGACTCTTGTCGCAGACGCCGCCCTTGCCGTCGGAATCGCAGCTCTCGCCCTCACTCAGGATCGGCACGAAGGTCGCCTCCAGCCGATAGCTCGAGTCCGCCCAGGTCTTGGGTGCGTCCACCAGGAGGAAGGTCTCCTCCCCCTCCTCCATGACGATCGGCCGGGTGCCGCCCTCGGTCTCCAGGCAGAAGGTCTCCGCCTTGCGATCAGCACAGTGGGTGCGAGGGTAGACCACGAAGCCACGCTCCGCGTGGAGGCCGACGATCAGCGATCCCTTCCTGGGCGCCACGAAGCGGTAGACCACCTCGGGGCCCTTGCCGCCGCAGCTCCCCTCCTGCGACCCCAGCCTGTCGTCCAACGAACCCTCGACCACGACAGTCTCACCGTCAGCGGACGCCTGGACCTCCAGCGGATCGTCGCAGATCCCCAAGGGGACGATGGTGTCGCCACCCCCACCCCCACCGCCCGCGCCCCCCGCCCCGCCGACGACATCGGGTTCGGAGGAGCTGCTACAGGAGAGCGCCAGGAGGGGAAGTGCAAACAGCAGCAATGAGCTCACGACACGCATCGAACGTCCTCTCTCGAGTGGCATCAGCGACTATCGAGTCTGGACGTCAGCCTCGAAGATCTCGCTCACCAGATCCCCAGAGTCGATGAGCCAAAACACGGCCTTGGTGATCTCGGGGAACATCGCGAAGAAGTCCGGGCTGGCGGCGCGGCCGGTGAAAGTCGTGAAGCCCTTAACCTCCTCCTCATTGTCAAAGATGTAGATCCCGTCCGTAACCACGTTGTCTCGTGCATCGAGAAAGTTGACGCCCCACAATTCCACGTCGCCGTTTTCGTCCTCTCCGTCGATCTCGATCGTAGCGGCTGAACCGCTGCGAAAAATGCGGGCATCGAGGATCTTTGGCGTAGCGTTCGGGACGCACATCAGCGCCACTTCGTCGCAGATCAAGCCGAGAGCGCATCTGCCCACGGTGCTGCCTGGCGTACACGCGTCCCCTTCATCGAGGACCCCCGTGAGCTCGATCGTCAGTTCGACGATCTCGCTCAAGGCGCCGTCGTCGTCCAGGAGCTGCACCTCGACCGTCTCCACCGTGGGGAAGTCGAGGAAAAACCCCTCATCGAGCAGCGAGCCGGTGAAGCTCGCCAGCCCAAAGACCTCGTTGTCAAAGGGAACCGCGCCCTCCGCGACCAGCTCCCCCGCCCCGTCGAAGAAACGAACGACGACACCGATGGCATTTCCTTCCGCGTCCGTCCCATCGATCTCGGTCCGCAGCGCCCCCGAGGCATAGTTGCGCTCGGCGCGGCCCGCGACGACCACTGGCGGCGTGTTTGCCACGCACACAACGTCTTCGAAGTGGCAGGCCAGTCCAGGACCACAGGCTTCGACCTGGTCGCCGGGCACACAGGCCTCGCCCTCTTCCAGCAGGCCCACGACCTCGAGGACCGCCTCGACGAGCTCGCTGCGCAAGCCGACCTCGTCGACGATCTGCACCTGGATGCGTCCGATCTCCGTCCACCCGTCCGGGCCGAAGAAGCCCGGGACCGCTAGGGAACCGGTGAAGGTCTTCCTTCCATAGATGTCATTCGCGAAGAGGTACTCTTCCCCTGCGCCACCATCGCCCTGGAAGTTCACCGGCGTCCCATCGGCCTCGAGAAAGCGGCCGAACCAATGGGTCGCGTTGGCCTCGGCGTCGGTCCCGTCGATCTCGAGGACCAGCGAGTCGGTGGCGGCGACGTGCTGAAAGCGGACCGAGACGAGGACCGGCGCGGTGTTCTCGACGCAGATCCCCTCCCTACCGTCGCAGATCAGCCCATCCTGGCATTTTTCGATCTCGTCCCCGGGGGTGCATGAGTCTCCGGCCGCGAGGATCGGCACGAAGTCCACCCTGAGCTTGAAGTCGGGGTTCACGTTCTCGTTGCTGGAGTCGACGATGAAGAAGAGGACGTCCCCCGCCGAGACCTCACGGATCGCAGGCGCCTTGGCGCCGGCTGCCACGCAGCTATGCTCGGTGGCGGAGTCGGCGCAGCTGTCGCGGGCGTAGGCTACGAGCCCCTCGCCCTTGTCGAATTGGTAGGAGGTGATGGAGCCGTTCTTCGGCACCACCCAGCGGAAGACCAGCTCCGTCCCTTCCCCGCCGCACATCCCCCGCTGGTTGGCCTCCCCGTCGAAGACGGAGCCGGAGACGTAGTGGCCGAAGCCGTTGTCGGGCACGTCCAATTCGTTGAAGTCGAGGGGGTTGCCGCAGGTGCCTAAAGCGTGGACGATCTCGCCGTCCCCACCGGAGCCACCGCCACCGTCTCCGCCGGAGCCTCCGGCACCGCCGCTCCCACCGCCGCCACCGGAGGAGCCGCATCCCCAACCCGCGGCGACCGCGGCGACCAGAACCATGAACCCAAAGGCAGGCTTGCGCATCTCATCTCCAGGAGCAACGGCCACCCAAGGAAGTGGGTGCCAGGGCCGCGACTTTGGGCGAGTCGATGCCGCCCTGTCAACCAGGGCCTTGACCGCTTCGTGATCTGCGTTATCGGGAGTGACGCCATGCGCTATTTTTCCATCGAAGAAGCCGATCGGATGGTCCCCTACCTGCAAAGGACCTTTGAAGGGATCCGCACCCGCGCCGCGGAGATCGCCCGCCTCGGGCATCTGCTCCGAAAGCAGGGCGACCGCTCTCGCCCCTTCGCCCCCATCCCGGACGATCTGGCGGAGGGCCACCGCCTGCTTCGCGTTTCGCGCGATCGGCAGGTCGGCAAGATCCAGGAGGCCCTCGAGACCTTGGGTGAGGTCGGGATCCATGTGAAGCGAGGCGATGGGATGGTCGACTTCCTCTCCAAGCGCGGCGACCGGCAGGTCCTGCTCTGCTGGCAGTTCGGGGAGCCAGGGATCGCCCATTGGCACGAGATCGGCGACGGCATGGACGGCCGGCAGCTCATCTCCCGCCCCGAGGCCTTCGAACCCCACTACTTGAACTGATCCGGACCCTGCGCTGGTTGGGCCGTAGCTGTCGGGCACCAGTCGCCCTGGCCTGGAAGGGCACACCCGGGCGAAAGCACGGTCCCCGGGGAGGTCCGGGAAGTTTTGGTTGCCCGCCCCAGCCTTCTGAGGCAGATTCGGTCCCAACTACGCCCGCACCCCGTTGCCGAGAAGAGTAGCAGCGGATCGAGGAGCGGGCGGATCGATCGGTAGTCGCCGCACGGAGCAAGGCCTCTCATCAGGAGGGGCTCCCGGGTGGCACGATGGGATTTTCCGGGGCGAGGGACGGGGCGTCTCCCGCTTCAAATTGATGCGACCCTCGGGTCGCGATCCACCTCCGGTCTTGCGGAGGTTGCACGGAGCTTGGGCCGGCCAAATGCGAGGGCGAGCCCCCACGGGGGCCCAGAAGCCCGGACCGGCAGGACGACTTTCGAGGGTTTTGCAGCGCCCCACCCTGGTGAACGTCTCCCCCCCGCCAAAGGGCCGGCCCATGAGCCGAAGCCCTGGGGTGTCATGGCCTCCGTAGAGCCTTCGAAGGCGCCGTCGGCGCGCTCCCGTCCAGCGGGGCGCGCGGGACACTCTTGATGTCTTCCTCTCTGGTGATCAACGCCTCGGACTCCGAGTCGCGAGTCGCGCTCATCGAAAACGGGCAAATCTCCGAATTCTACCTCGAACGCAACGCTGACAAGGGCATCGTCGGCAACATCTACAAGGGCCGCGTCGTCCGCGTCCTCCCGGGGATGCAGGCCGCCTTCGTCGACATCGGCCTGGACAAGGCCGCCTTCCTCTACGTCTCCGACGTCTACTACGACCCCGACTTCTCCGAGCGCCAGTTCGAGCTGACGGAGGGGGAGCACCCCGACGCCGAGGGTGTCCCTGACGAATACGCCGCTGCGATGCTCGCCAGCCATGAGGGCCACGAGCACGACGAGGACGACGAGGAGGAGAGCGACGAGGCCGACGGCGCAGGTGACGAGGCGTCGGAGGCCGCCGCGGCGAACGGCGCCCCGGAGGCGGATGCCGCCGACGAGGTCGCTGCCAAGGACGACAACAAGGACGACGCCGCCGATGCCAGCGCCGCGCCGACGAAGTCGGGCCGCGACAAGCGCCCGGTTGCCGGCGGACGACGGGCCAAGGGCGGCGGGGGCTCTCATCGGGAGAAGAAGGAGAAGTCCCATAAGGACGTGAACATCCAGGACCTCCTCAAGGAGGGACAGGAGGTGATCGTCCAGGTGGCCAAGGATCCCATCGGGACCAAGGGCGCGCGGATCACCTCGCATATCTCCATCCCCGGCAGGCACCTCGTCTTCATGCCCACCGTGGATCACGTGGGCATCTCGCGGCGGATCGAATCGGAGAAGGAGCGCCGCCGCCTGCGCGAGACCGTCGACGCCCTGCGGCCGCCCGGGACGGGCTTCATCGTCCGCACCGTGGCCGACGGCGTCCCCGCCGAGAAGCTCCAGGCCGACGCCCGCTTCCTGATCCACATCTGGACCGAGATCGGCCGCAAGAAGGATAAGCAGGGGGCTCCCTGCCTCCTCCATCCCGACCTGGACATCGTGCTGCGCGCGACCCGCGATCTCTTCTCCGCCGACGTGGAGAAGCTGATCATCGACGACCGTCCGCAATACGAGCGGATCATGCGCTTCGTACAGGCGACGGATCCCGCCCTCGCCTCTCACGTAGAGTATTACGACGACGCGGAGCCGATCTTCGACGCCTACGGGATCGAGCACGAGCTGCAGCGGGCCCAGCAGCGCAAGGTGTGGCTGAAGAGCGGCGGCTACCTGATCATCGATCAGGCGGAGGCGCTCACCGCCATCGACGTGAACTCCGGCCGCTACGTGGGCAAGCAATCCCTCGAGGAGACGATCACCAAGATCAACGTCGAGGCGGCGAAGGAGGTCGTCTACCAGCTCCGGCTGCGGAACATCGGCGGCATCATCATCATCGACTTCATCGACATGGACAAAGGCTCCAACCGCGACAAGGTCTTCAAGGCCTTGCAGGAGGCGCTGGGCCGGGACAAGGCGAAGACCAACGTCCTCAAGATCTCCGAGCTCGGCCTGGTGGAGATGACCCGCAAACGGGTCCGCGAGTCCATCGGCCGGCTGCTCTACGAGGCCTGCCCCTATTGCGAGGGACGCGGCGCGGTGAAGAGCCGGATCACCGTGGCCCACGAGATCTTCCGGGAGATCCGTCGGGAGGCCTCCGCCTTCCGCGAGCCGATCATCGGGATCAACTGCCATCCGGAGGTGGCGCGGGTCCTCCAGGGGGAGGAGCGGGACTCGCTGCGCTTCCTCATGGACAAGTACAACAAGACGATCCAGGTGAAGGGTCAACAGCACTATCACCTGGAGCAATACGACCTCTACGGCCGCCAGGAGAAGAAGGAGGCCAAGGCCCAGGCGCAGCAGGGGCAGTCGTCCCGGCGCGGCGGCAGGGGCGAGCGTGGGGCCAGGGGCGACGGCGGCAAGGCAGGCGCCGAGGCCTCCAAGGCGGAGGCGCCCAAGGCAGAGGCCAGCGAATCCAGCGGGGCGAGAGGCGGCGACGAAGCCAGAGCCATGCGTGGCGACGAGACCAGGGCCGGAGGCGGCGATTCAAGCGGGGCGAAGGAGAGGGCCACGGGCGGTGAGTCCACGGGGACAAAGGCCGTCGCGCCGAGGGGCGAGCCGACCGAGGCTGTCGCCCACGCCGATTCGGGGCCCCTGGGAAAAGAGGGTTAGGTCATCGGTCCGCTCTCGAGAGGCCGAGCCGGCGCATCCCGCCGGCAGCGCCACCTGGCTCCTCGAGGGATCGCCCCTCGAGCCGGAACGGTGAAGGGCGAGGCAGGCCGATGATCCAGGAGGCAGCAGACGGGGGTCCCGAGGGCGCCGAGCCGCTGGTCTCCAGGGTGGCGTCGCTCGTCGAACGGCTGGTCCCCTTCCGAGAGGCCCTCCGCGGCTTCGACGCCTCGCAGCTCCTCCTTCGTGCGGCCGCCCTCACCTACCTCTCGATCGTCTCGCTGATCCCGCTCCTCACCGTGGGGCTGATGGTCCTCGGGGCGCTCGGCCTCCTCGATCTGCGCGAGAGCGTCCGGACCTTCATCTTCGACAACCTGGCGGTGGGGGTCCGCGGTGAGGTGGTCGAACACCTCGATCGCCTCGTGAGCAACGCCGGCAGGGGCGCGGCCGGAGGCGGTCTGGGCGCCGGCCTCCTCGTCTTCTCCGCCCTCCTCCTCCTGCGCAACATCGAGAAGGCCTTCGATGGTGTCTGGGGCCTTCACAAGACCCGGACCATCCCCAAGCAGCTCCTCCTCTACCTTGGCCTTCTGCTGGCGGGGCCCATCGCCCTGGGGCTCTCCCTCGCCGTCACCACCGCCCTCAAGGGGTGGGCCCTGATCTACGGGATGCCGTTCGGCCAATCGATCTTCTCGATGGTCCCCTTCGCGCTCTCGGTGTCGGGCTTCGTGCTGATCTACAAGATCGCGCCGGCGGCCAAGGTGCAGGGCCGCGCCGCCGTCATCGCCGGGCTGATCGCCGCCTCGATCTGGGAGGCCGCCAAATACGGCTACGCCGCCTACGCCGTCCACGCGATCCGCGCCGACTCGATCTACGGCCCGCTGGCGGCGCTGCCGATCTTCCTGGTCTGGATCTACGTCTCGTGGCTGATCGTCCTCTTCGGCGCCAGGCTCTCCTTCGCGATCCAGCATCCGGAGCTCCTCCGCCTGGCCTCCGACCCCCGCGCCGCGGCTCGCGCGATGGAGTTCTGCGCGGTACGGATCTGCCTGAGCTGTGAAGAGGCCGGCGCCATCGACGACCTCGGCAAGCTCGCCGCCAGGATCCGCATGCCGGAGTCGATGGTCCGCGAGGCGGCGAAGGATCTCGAGGACGCCGGGCTGATCTCGATCCGCGGGGGGGTCCGCCTCTGCCGCGAGGCATCCTCCATCGCGGTAGGCGAGGTGATCCAGGCGGTGCGCGGCGCGATCGGCGCCCGCTCCGATCCCCTGGGCCAGCGCCTCCAGGCGCTTTTGGAGGCCGCCGAGCGCGACTCGATCGCCTCCCTCTCGGTGGATCTGCAGAGCCTGCGGGACGCAGCGGAGGCCGAGACCCGCCCTCCGCTTGCGAGCACGTAACGTTCTGATAAGGTTGAGTAACTTTCGATCCCGGCACGGACCTCGTCCCGCCCGGCCGACGCGCAGGAGACTCCAACGCCATGCTGAAATCCGATCTGATCAGCATCCTGATTCAGAAGAAAGGGATCACCCAGCGTCAGGCGGAGGGGACGGTGGAGACCATCTTCGAGACCATGAAGAACGCCCTGGTCCGGGGAGAGAACATCGAGATCCGCGGTCTCGGCGCCTTTCACGTCAAGCACTACGAGGGTTACCAGGGCCGCAACCCGAAGACCGGCGAGGTGATCCCCGTGCGCCCCAAGCGGGGGATCCTCTTCCGCACCGGCAAAGAGCTTCGCGATCGGGTGAATCGCCAGGCGGGGACGGCGCTCCCTCCGGACGCCGACGGATTCGGCGACGATGACTTCGGCGACGAGTCCGCCGGCTCCCGAGAGGAGTAGGCCGTGTCGCGGTGCGCCGCGCTCACGCTGCTGCTGCCCCTGATCGTCGGCTGCCATCGCTCCGACGACGCCGCAGATGGCCCCGGCGTCGTCGCGACCGATGCTCCCAGGGCACCCTCGGCCATCGCTCCCGTGGCGCCAGCCGCCGGCTCCCCCACCGAGGTTGACGCCCGGCCAGCGGGCGATGCCCCCGGCAGCGACGAGGACGCTCGCGCCGTCGACCTCCTCCTCGCGGCGAAGCTTGCCGAGGAGGATGCCCCCCTCCCCTCCCCCGACGAGATCCCCTCCTTCCTCCAGCCGCAGGCGACGGCAGGCACGGTGGCGGAGCGATCCTCCCCTCCCGTCGGGGCACGGGACGAGCACCCTCCGGCCTCGCCCCAGCCCCCGCGCGCCACGAGCGATCGCGACGCCTCCTTCGCCGCCCTGATGGCGAAGGTCGTGTTGGGCGAAGAAGGAGAGGACGACGAGGGCTCCTTCGCCTCGGTGATCTCGGGTGAGGAGGCGAGTCGCGACGACGCACGAGGCCTCTACGGCACACCAGTCCACGGGGCGGCCTCATCCAATCCCTCCCTGCCTGATCGAGAACTCGACTCCGGCGACGGGGCGGCAGCGGTCGATGCGACCACGAGGTACGAGGCGCCGCCAGGCTTCGGATCGCCCGGCGGCGATGAGGCCTGGGCGCTGGCGGAAGGCCCCACCCACGAAGCGGAGCCGAACGGATCCTCTCCAGCCGAAGACGATCGATGCGCCTCGATCCGGGCCTCGATCGCCCAGCGAAAGGCGTACCTCCAGCGGATCGGCGCCGAGCGCGACAGCTTCTCCTACGTCGAGGACGCCGGGGACGCCTCGGCGCTGCGCCTGCTCCAGGGCCTGCGGCGCTGCGCGGAGTACCCCGACGACGAGGACTGCCAGCCCAGGCCCATCGAGGTCGACGTCAGCGCGCTCGAGCCTCCCCGGCATCAATTCGAGGTGCGGCCCTCGGATCTGGAGGCCGAGTTCAAGGCCCCGGACGACGTCCCCCAGGATCCGCAGATCCGGGAGCTCCTCCACCAGCTCTCCCGCTGCGAGCTCGACCAGCGGCCGCAGCCCCTCCTCGATCGTCGCTCCCGCCCGCCTCGCTGAATCGACGATCTCTTCAGCTTGCACTTGACAGAGCGAGCGGTTTCCCTATTGTCGCCCGTTTCCGTCTTCCGATCGGCTGGCAGGATCGGCGGCGGCGACTTATCAAACTCCAAGCGCGTCCCCCTCGGGTGACGCGATCGTTTTTTCGGCCGAGGGGAGGTGTGACTGGATGCCGGGTGTACGCGTAAAGGAAGGCGAGAGCTTCGAGAACGCGATGAAGCGGTTCAAGAAGCAGTGTGAGAAGGCAGGAATCCTCTCCGAGATTCGCAAGCGTGAGCACTACGAGAAGCCTTCGGTGAAGAAGAAGAAGAAGGCCATCGCCGCGAAGAAGCGGGCTCTGAAGAAGCTTCGGAAAGCCACGCTGTAAATGCTCCGGCCCCGTGGACCCGGGGCCACCTCCCCGGCGTCATCGCCGGGGAGGCGCTGAAGGGATCGCTCCCGCCCCTCGCTGTGGCGGTCCCTTCATGGGTTGGTAGGTCTTAGCTTCACCCACCGCGCGCCCGCAGGCCCTCGCAGGGCCGTCGGGCGCGTGGCCGTTTTTCCGTTCGCCGGTTGGAGGACGGACGCATAGGTTTTGAGGAGGAGCAGCGATGGCGCTTCGCGAGCAGCTCGACGCCGACATGAAGACGGCCCTCCGGGAGAAGGATCAGGTCCGGCTCTCCACCATCCGGCTCGTGAAGTCGGCCATCCAGTACAAGGAGACCGAAGCCGGCGCGGGAGGCGCCCTGGACGACGACGGGATCCTCAAGGTGCTGGGCTCCGAGCTCAAGAAGCGGCGCGACTCCATCGCCGAGTTCGAGAAGGCCGGACGCCAGGATCTGGCGGATAAGGAGAAGGCGGAGGTCGCCGTGCTGCAGACCTACCTCCCCGCCCAGCTCGCGCCGGACGAGATCGAGACGTTGGTGACCGAGGCCATCGCCGAGGCTGGCGCCGAAGGGCCCAAGGATATGGGCAAGGTGATGAAGGTCCTCACTCCGAAGATTCAGGGCCGGGCCGACGGCAAGTTCGTCGCCGACCTGGTGAAGCAGAAGCTCGCAAGCTGACCCCCCCGAGACGACAAGGCCTCCTTGCTGATCGGTAAAGACAAGATTCGAGAGATCGTGGAGCGGACGGACATCGTCCAGCTCATCGGTCGACACGTCCAGCTCAAGAAGGCCGGACGAAGCTTCAAGGGCCTCTGCCCCTTCCACGGGGAGAGGAGCCCCTCGTTCTACGTGACCCCCGAGCGCCAGAGCTACAAATGCTTTGGCTGCCAGAAAGGCGGCGATCCCATCCGCTTCCTGATGGAGTACGAAGGCAAGGACTTCGTCTCGGCCGTGCGGGAGCTCGCGGAGGCGGCCGGTGTGCCGATCGTCCTGGATCCGGAGGAGGATCGACGGATCGCCGAGCGGCGCGAGCTGCTGCGGGCCTGCCAGATCGCGGCGCGCTTCTTCGAGGAGCAGCTGTGGAGCGAAGCCGGCGCCGCCGGGCGAAATCACCTCGCGGGGCGGGGCGTGTCCGAGGAGACCGCCCGGGCGGCGGGGATGGGTTACGCGCCGATGGGCTTCCACGGCCTGCGCGATCGACTGCTGGCGGAGCGGATCCAGGTGGAGCGCGCGGTGGCGGCGGGCCTCCTCGGCGTCAGCGATCGCTCCTCTGGCAACGAGGCCAGCCGCGCCTATGACGTCTTCCGCGGCCGCCTCATGATCCCGATCCGCGATCCGGAGCGGCGGGTCATCGCCTTCGGCGGACGGGTGGTGGAGGGCGACGACGATCGCAAATACATCAACAGCCGGGAGACGCCGCTCTACACCAAGAGCCGGGTGCTCTACGGCCTGGACGTGGCCCGCGACTCCATCCGCCGCTCGAAGACCGCGGTGCTGGTGGAGGGCTACTTCGACGCCATCGCGCTCTGGGAGGCCCAGATCCCCAACGCGGTGGCGCTCTGCTCCACGGCCCTGACCCCGGAGCACCTCGCGCTGCTGAAGCGCCTCGAGGTGAGCCGCCTCGAGCTCCTGCTGGATGGTGACGCCGCCGGGCGAAAGGCGGCGGCGCGGCTGGCGGGCCCGATCCTGGCAGCGGGGCTCGCGGCGCGGGTGGTGGAGCTGCCAGACGGAGACGATCCCGACACCTTCCTGAAGCGGCAGGGCCGGGAGGGCTACCACGAGCGGATCACCGAGGCCCGCCCCCTCTCCGACTTCGTGATCGAGGGAGCCCTGGGCGACGGCGACGAAGGATACGAGGGGCAGCTCCGGGCCCTGGGCGAGCTGCGCCCGGTGGTGGCGGCGCTGCCCGAGGACGCGGCCCGCTCGCTCTTCCTCGCGGAGATCGCCCGCCGCCTCGGGATCGCCACTGCGGACGTGGCGCGTTTCTTCCGAGGCGATCGGCCGGCCTCCGCTTCGGGCTCTGGCCAAGAGCCGGCCCCCGGTGGCTCCGAGGGCCGAGGAGGCGCCCAAGGGGCTGGCGCGGGAGGCGGCGCGACGCATCAGTTGGGGGACCGTGTCGGCTTTGCGGATCGGGGGCGAGGACTGGATCATGGAGCCGGTGGCGGCCGGGGTGGCTTCGACGACGGGCCGGGGCGAGGGCCCCGCCTGCCGGCCTCCGGACGCTCGATGCCGGCCAAGCGGCGGGAGCTCGAGCTGGTGGCCTGCCTGCTCGCCTATCCGGAGCTGGCCCGGGAGTTCGGAAGCGGCATCGCGGCAGGGCTCTCGGACGATGCGCTTCGCGAGGTGGCTGGGCTCCTCCTGGCGGGCGATCTCTCCAGCGAGGAGGTCCTCTCCCGCCTGGACGAGAGGCTGGCGCAGGCCTTGGGCAGCCGCATGCGCGAGGCCCTGCGTGGTGCCGAGAAGGATTGGCGCATAGAACTGGGCGACGGCCTGATCCACCTGGAGCTCGAGCGGCTCCAGGACGAGCGGCGGGCGACCATCGACGAGAGAGAGAGGTTGGAGGCCGGTCTGTACCTGGCGCAGGAGACGAGCGAGAGGGAGCAGCTCGCTGCCGCCCTGGGGGAATGCAGCCAGCAGATCGCGATGATTCGCGTGGAGATGGAGCGGCTGCGGGAGACGCTCCGTGAGGCGTAGATGGCGGCCTCCCCCGGGAAGGGAAGGCCGCGCGATGCCGTTGGAAGCGGCGACGAAGAGCGAGGCGCTCGTTGGGCATGCGGCCGGAGCCGGCCCTCGGGATTAGACCAGGAGGCGGCCTTGGCGCAGACGAGGAGAGCCTCGAAGCAGGCGACCATCCGGAGAACGAACGGGGCCCGGCCCCGGTCGACTCCGGCGCCGAGGAGAGAGCAGTGAGCAAGACCGCGGGGACGAAAGACATGGATGAACGGAAGCGAAGGGCCGACAAGAGCCCGAAGGCTGGCACCCGCGCCGCGGCGACGCCGGCGAGCAAGAGCTTGAAGTCGGCCGCCCGAGCGGGCAAGACCGCCACCGCCAAGAGCGCCGCTTCGGCGAAGACGACGAAGGCCGGGGCCAAGACTGCCGGCAAGGAGACGAAGGCGGTGGACAAGAGCGCCACCGCCTCCGCCGTCAGGTCGACGGGCAAAGAGAGAGCAAGGACCGCCGGGAAGCCGGCGGGCAAGAGCGCGAACGCGGCTGCCGGCAAGGCAGCGGCCAGGAGCGCAGAGAAGGCGACGGTCGAGTCTTTGAGCAAGAACGAGAACGAGAAGAAGGGCAAGTCGTTGGGCAAGGGCAAGGCCGGCGACGAGCTGGCAGCGACGACGGCCAAGGCCTCCAAGGCGGCAGCGGCGGCCAAGGCTCCCAAGGCGGCGACGGCGACCAAGGCTCCCAAGGCGGCGACGGCTGCCAAGGCTCCCAAGGCGGCAGCGGCGGCCAAGGCTCCCAAGGCGGCAGCAGCGACGAAGGCTCCCAAGGCCACCGCGGCGAAGACCAAGGTCGCCAAGGGCAAGGAGTCCACCAAGGAGGCGAAGGCCTCCGAGGCTGGAGACGAGGTCGAGACCACCCGCTCCAGCCGCCGCAAGGGCAAGGCCAGGAAGCCGATGACCTCGGCGGAGCGGGCGCGCCTGCCCTTCCCCGGCGAGGATCCGGAGGAAGAGGAGGATACCGAGCTCTCCCTCGATGAAGACGAAGAGGACGAGACCCGGCCCAGCGATCGCAAGGAGATCAAGGCGCTGTTGGAGATGGGCCGGGAGAAGGGCTTCCTCACCTTCGAGGAGGTGAGCGACTCCCTCCCCGCCGACATGGTCTCGTCCGATCAGATCGACGACGTGATGTCGATGTTCGGCGAGCATGAGATCCCGGTGGTGGACGCCGCCAAGGTGGGATCCCTCGGAGCCGCCGCCGGCCCCAAGCCGACGATCGCAGAGCCGGAGACCGAGAAGGAGAAGGAAAAGGACGAGGATGAGGACGCCGACGGCGCCTTCGCCCGCTCCAACGATCCGGTGCGCATGTACCTGCGCAAGATGGGCTCGGTGTCGTTGCTCACCCGCGAGGGCGAGGTGGAGATCGCCAAGCGCATCGAGGACGGCGAGAAGGCGATCCTACGGGCGGTGCTCAGCGCGCCGATGGCGATCGCGACGATCGTCGAGCTCGGCGAGAAGCTCGCCAAGGGCAAGATCCGCGTCCGGGACGTGGTGAAGGACGCGCCGGAGCCCACCCAGGCCGAGCAGGAGAACGAGTCCGACGCCGAGACCGACGAGGACGACGCCCCCGTCCAGTCGAAGAGCGGCGCGGAGACCTCGAAGACCGATCAGGTGATCAAGGCGATCGAGAAGCTGAAGGATCTCGACTGGAGCTGCCAGCAGATCGACGAGCAGCTCGAGCGCGGCAAGCTCTCCGACGCCAAGGTCAAGGCCCTGAACAACGAGCTCAAGTCCAACCTGGACGAGATGTCGGAGATCCTGGAGGGGCTCAAGCTCAACAAGAAGCAGATCGACCGGGTGGTGGACGACCTCAAGCGGATCATCAAGAGCATCGACGAGGCGGAGGCCGAGATCCTGGAGGTGGAGCGGCGGGTGAAGATGCCCGCGGTGGCGCTCCTCGACCTCGCCAAGACCATCCGGGAGACCAAGGCGCCGAGCAAGGCGGCCAAGCGGCTCAAGCTCACCGAGGACGAGATCGAGGAGCTCGAGCGGCAGGTCAAGAGCGCCAGTCGCCGGATCCGCAACGCCCTCACCGAGGCCAAGCTCGCCGCGAAGCTCGAGCGGAAGACCGGCGGCGTGGAGGCCTGCGTGACCGAGCTGCGCGGGAACTACGACGAGCTGGTGCGAGGCGAGCGCCGGGCCGATCGCGCGAAGCAGGAGCTGATCGAGGCGAACCTGCGCCTGGTCGTCTCCATCGCGAAGAAGTACACGAACCGCGGCCTTCAGTTCCTCGACCTGATCCAGGAGGGGAACATCGGCCTGATGAAGGCCGTGGACAAGTTCGAGTACAAGCGCGGCTACAAGTTCTCGACCTACGCCACCTGGTGGATCCGGCAGGCGATCACCCGTGCGATCGCCGACCAGGCGCGGACCATCCGTATCCCGGTCCACATGATCGAGACGATCAACAAGCTGATCCGCACCAGCCGCTACCTGGTGCAGGAGATCGGTCGCGAGCCCACGCCGGAGGAGATCGCGGAGAAGATGGAGCTGCCCCTGGACAAGGTCCGCAAGGTCCTGAAGATCGCCAAGGAGCCCATCTCCCTCGAGACGCCCATCGGCGAGGAAGAGGACAGCCACCTCGGGGATTTCATCGAAGACAAGGCGATCGTCAGCCCGGCCGACGCCGTGATCAACATGAACCTGGCAGAGCAGACGAGGAAGGTCCTGGCCACGTTGACGCCACGAGAAGAGAAGGTCCTGCGGATGCGCTTCGGCATCGGCGAGAAGAGCGACCACACCCTGGAGGAGGTAGGCCAGGACTTCGAGGTCACCAGGGAGCGCATCCGCCAGATCGAGGCGAAGGCGCTCCGCAAGCTCCGGCATCCCAGCCGGTCCAAGCGCCTCAAGAGCTTTGTAGATACCTAAGTGAAGTTCCCTGCGCCGCGTCGGTGACAACCGGTGCGGCGCAGGCGTATAAGGCCCATGCAGATGGGCCTATAGCTCAGCGGTAGAGCCGTCGACTCATAATCGGAATGACGCAGGTTCGAATCCTGCTGGGCCCACCAACTGTTGGACTCACATGTGGAAAGAGGAAAGGGAAGGAGCGGAAGTTGCGTGAAACGCTGAAGGCTCTCGAAGAGCTGCAGAAGGTAGACGTGCAGATGGCCGAGCTGCTGAAGAGTGGCGCGGAGAACCCCAAGCGCCTGGCCGAGCTGGAGTCGAAGCTGGGAGCGGCGAGAGCGGCGGTCCAGGCCCAGCGAGACAGGCTCGCCGAGATCGAGAAGCAGAAGGCGGATACCGAAGGTCAGCTCGCCGCCGACAAGGACAAGGTGAAGAAGTGGGAGGCGCGGCTGACCGAGCAGCGCTCGACCCGCGAGTACACCGCCCTGGCCCGCGAGATCGACATCGCGAAGAAGCAGAACACCACCGGCGCCGAAGACATCTCCGAGTTGGCCAAGCAGGCCCGCGCGGCTGAGGACGTCCTGGACGACGAGGAGGTCGCGTTCGTCGACACCGAGACCGCCCTCCACGACGAGATGAAGGCCCTTCGCACGGCGATGGCCGAGCTCGACACGCGCCACAAGGCGCTTCAGACCAAGCGCGACAAGGCCGCCGAGAGCGTCGCTCCGCAGATGCTCAAGCGCTACGAGCTGATCATCAAGCGACGCTCCACCGCCGTGGTCCGCATCGAGAACGGCGCCTGCTGCGGCTGCCACATGAACGTGCCGCCCCAGCTCAACAACCAGCTTCGGACCAACGCCCGCATCGACGTCTGCCCCTCCTGTGGCCGGATGATCTACGCGGAAGAGGCCTTCGAAGCCGCCGAGGCAGCAGCCGAGGGTTGAATCGAGGTCCGGATTACCGGACGCCAGGTGCCACGTCAGCTCGGCGTAGGCCCTGCGCCGCTTCATCGGCCCTGGGGTATGAGCCCTGCTTTCGGCCCCATCGCCCCGGTGGCTCGAGCACGGCTCCAGCCTCGTCGCATTGCGGCGTAGTCGATGCTGCGCCCTTCAGCGTCGCCGCGTCGCTTCATCTCAGGAGCCGCGTTGCCTGCAGACAAATTCGTCGGGCAGGTTTTGGCGCCATGATCCTGCGAGGCGTGGCAGATTGCGCTCCATGAGCAAGCCGACGCCAGCCGAGGTCCTGCACTTCATCGCCACCAAAGAGCCCCTCGAGCGAACGCTCGAGCGCTTTCCCTCCTTGAGCCGCCGGGATCTGGACGCGCTCCTGGACGCGGTCGCCAGCGCCGCCACCCCCTCGGCCCCGCCCCATCCCCAATCCACCTCTGTCGCGACCCGTCCCGCGGCGGAGCGCGACGCGCCCTCTTTCGTGCCCACCGCAGTCGGTCGGCCAGCCCGTGGTCCCTCTCGCGTCTCCACCGAGGTCGGCGGCCCTCGCCGCACGATCGGCGAGCATCGCGTTCTGCAGGTCTACTCGGACGGCGCGGCTCGGGGCAATCCGGGGCCCGCAGGCGCCGGCGCCGTGCTGATGACTCCGGACGGCGAGATCGTGGAGCGGCTGGGACGCTTCCTCGGCCACGCGACCAACAACTACGCCGAGTACATGGGGCTGATCATCGGCCTCGAGCGCGCCCGAGAGCTGGGAGCTGCCGAGGTCGAGGTCTTCGCCGAC
Organism: Vulgatibacter incomptus; assembly: GCA_040391605.1. Classification (GTDB taxonomy): domain Bacteria; phylum Myxococcota; class Myxococcia; order Myxococcales; family Vulgatibacteraceae; genus Vulgatibacter; species Vulgatibacter incomptus_A. The sequence goes on along the minus strand of JBEBXK010000002.1, from coordinate 15,234 downwards.
AGCGAGCTGATGATCCGCCAGCTCCAGGGCCGCTACCAGGTGAAGGCCCCCAACCTCAAGCCCCTCTTCGCCGAGACCACCGCCCTCCTCCGAGGCTTCGAGCAGGTGAAGCTCAAGCACGTGCGGCGCGAGCTCAACGCCGAGGCCGACGAGATGTCCAACCGCGCCATCGACGAAGAGCTCTGACCCTGGGCCGATCCCGGCGCGCCCCCGAAGGAGCGCGCCACTGCTTCGATCGTTCCCGCCAGCGGGCGACCAGCGCTACTTGATCCGGAAGAGGACCGACTGCCCCTCGAAGAGGATCGGCTTCTGGTAGAAGCCCTGGATCGCGCGGCCGCCGCCGACGGCTTCCAGGCCGACGGTGGCCTTGTCGCCCTGGTAGCGAACCGTGCTCCCCGTGAGCTCCTGATAGGCCACGACGATGTCGCCATCCTCCCAGAGCTGGATCTGGAAGGTGATGGATCCAGTCAGGGCGTTGTACGAATAGCCGTTCCACTGGAAGATCATCAGCTGCCGGCCGTCGAGCATCCTCCGCTCATACTCAAAGTGAGTCCCGGTCTGCGGACGGAGGTCGTCCCAATAGCCCACGACGAGGCCGTGGTTGTTCACCTTGGTTTGAGGGAGGAGCGGAGCGTTGCTTCCTAGGGATGTTCCCTTCGACGCGCCGAAGTAGCCGAAGGAGACCACGCCGTTCACCGCCGCCCACAGCTCCTGATCGCTCGCGATCACATCGCCGAAGAAGGGGAAGTCGAATCCCAACCCGCCAGGGACCTCGTCATAACCGAAGGATGCAGCGATCGCGCCCATCCGCGTGCCGGTCTCCGAGATGTCGATGAAGGGCAGGCCGGAGACGTAGTCCACCTCGTAGTAGCTCTGTAGACAGGTGGAGCCATGCGCCCCCGGCGTGCCGAACTCCACGGAGCCGGGGATGTAGTTCACGTTGTCCAGGCACCAGTCGGCGAGGCTCGGGTTCTCGACCACCGAGCGGATCTGCCTGGCAGGATCGAGAGAGCGGGACTCACCGGGATCGGTGAACCACGTCGAGTCCCACGCGGCGCGGGCCATGGTGATGGGCCCGTAGTCCAGGACGAGCTCCTGGTTCGTGTAGGGATCCAGCCCCACGCCAAGGACGTAATCGGCGACGAAGGGTACCGTCGCGCTCAGGGCGAAAGACGCGTAGGCCCCCGAGGGGACGATCATCGAGCCGCCGGGGGGCGCGACCACGTGAGAGTCGGGGCCGGAGCGAAGGATCATCCCCGCGAGGTCGATGGGATCGGGCGAGAGGTTGCGGATCTCGAACCACTCCGAGCTGGCGATGTCCATCGGCACCATCGAGAGCTCGGTGAACATCAGATCGCCGGCGGTCGGGACGACCACCCGGACCGTGCTGCATTCTTCATAGCCGTCTGCCTCTACACAGAGCTCGAAGGCCGTGGAGGCGGTCACCATGACGTCGAGCTGCCCCGAGGCGGCGATCGGCCCGCGGAAGCGGAAGGAGCGGTTCTCCAGCCCCCCGGGGAAGGCCTTGTTGTAGCTGAGCTGATGGCCCTGACCCACCGTGGCGGTCTGATAGCCGACGCTCGCCGAGCCCCCGAGCGCTTGGGTGATGGTGGCGGCGGTAGCGGGATTGACGCTGTCCCCAGGGGCCATGGCCCCGTAACGATACTCGAACGAGCCGTCCTCGAAGAGGACGAGCTGGAAGTTCAGGCTCCCCCTGGCGCTCGTGGCCGAGCTGCCGAGCTTGAGATCCTTCCACTGGACGATGAAGGCATCCGGTCCAGTGGTGTTCTCCACATGAAGGGTCCTCATCTCGCCTGGTGTGGTCCCCGCCGGCCCGTTGAGCTGTGTGGCGGTATCCCAGAAGACTCCAAATCGACCACGATCCGCGGTTGTCCCCGCGGGGAAGGCCGCCTTGGCGGTGGAGCCGGAGTCGGAGGTGTTGAGCGCGGCGAAGCCCCGCGGCATCACGCGCATCGCCATCTTGGGAGCGGAAGCCCCCTCCACAGGGAAGGGGAAGGGCAGCGTGACGCTGGTGTTGCCCGTGACGGAGTTCGGCGTCACCACGACCGACGCAGATTCACCGCTGATGTCCACGAAGGGACGACTCGACGTCACGTCCTCCACGACCTCTGCGCCTCGGAACGTGGCCTGCCCTCCCGTCGAATCCCAGCTCAGGGTCGCGCTCCCTCCGGCGTAGGTGGATGACGTGATCTCCACCGAGTCTACCCAGGCCTGTCGGACCTCGACCGTGAGCTCTGCCGATAGTTGGCGGCTGCCGCTCTCCACCACCAGCCGGTAGGTCTCGGTCTGGGTGGGGCTGACGCTGAGCGTCCCGCTGGTCGCGAAGGGAGCACCCGGGAGCGCGACACCGTCCGCCGTCTCCAGGGTTACTGTGGTGGCGTTGGTACTGGCCCAGCTGAGCTGCACCGACTCGCCGAGTTTGATGCGATCCACGGCGGCGTCGAAGGCGTCCAGGGAGAAGGGCGGCGCGATCTCCACGATCAAGGTCTCCTCCGCCTCGTCGCCGCCGACGATCCCCGTGGCCCAGACCAGGTATTCGAATGTGCCCAGCGGGAGGCCCGCCGAGACGGTAAAGGAGCCATGCCCCGCGTCCAACTCGTCTGGGAGGGCCCAATAGAGCGTCTGCCCCGAAGAGTCTGCGATGCGGAGCGCCTGTGCCCCGGATGCCTGCCAGGCGATGGAGAAGGGCTCTGTCGGCGCCGGATACGCAGGCTCGATCGAGGCCGCGAGCCAGACCGGCGCGAAGACCTCCACCAGCAGCTCCGCCTGGTGGTGGCTGGTTGGATTGGAGGCGACGAGCTCGTAGTCCACCGTGGCCCGCGGCCTGACCTCCATCGATCCATTCAGGGGGACAAAGGGAGTCGGAGGGAAACGCCAGCCCGTCCCCGAAAGGCCGCCGGGGACGGCGGTCTTGAAGGACTGCTGGTAGCCCTTGATGCCCTTGGCGTCCTGATAGCCGACGGTGGCGAGGCTGCCGTCGACGACACCGGGAGTGGTCGGGCTGCTCATGGGCCCGTAATGGAACTCAATGGTGCCGTCTGTGCCTCGCAGCACGAGCTGGAAGCTGAGCTCCGAGTCCGTGACCCCCTGGCCGGAGAAGCCGGCCCATTGCACGATCAGATAGGGGCCCTCCGAGTCGGTGCGCAATGAGGTCCAGACCTGCCCACCCGCCCCGTCGTTGTTCGAGTTGGTGTTGGTGAGGCTCTGCCAGAGGGGCGCGATGTGGACGTAACGGGCGTCGCCGGAAAAGCCCGCGCTGCCGGCTCCCAGCAGGAGCTCCGTGTTGGTCGGCCGCCCCGTGGGGCTGGTGACGAAGCTGAAGAAACCCGACGAGAAGACATAGGCGCTCGTCTGTTGCTGGCCCATGTAAGGGAACTCAAAGCCCACCGGGAAGTCCAGCTTGCCGTAGCCAAAATTACCCTGGCTCTGGAAGGTCAAGAGCTCGGCGTCGGGCGCTCCGGCGATGTCAACGAAGCCGCCGGCGATCGGGAGGGGTTCCAGGGTCAGGGGCAGGATCGGGAAGTGGAAGGTCCGCCAGGAGAGACCGCCTGGGTACGGGGTGTCGTGGAGCACCTGCACGGCGTCGGTTCCCAGGTTCCGCTGGTAGCCGATGGTCGCCTTCAGCCCATCCGCGTATTCACTTCCGCCGGGATCGTGCATCAGCCCGTAGCGATAGTCGAAGGCCCCGTCCTGCCAGAGAACTACCTCGAAGTTGAGCTGCGCATCGAGGGCGCTCTTATGCGAGTAGTTCTTGTACTGGATCACCAGGGCGCGCTCGCCGCCGCTCTCGATCAGATCGTACCAGAGCTCGCCTCCCTGGGAGGTAAAGGAGAGATCGCCCCAGAAAGGCGCCAAGGCGAAGTGCTCGTTGCTGGCGCTGGTCGGCAGCGCCGAGTTGAAGGTGGTGGCGCTGGTGAAGAAGCCGTCGAAGTGGACAAGCCCCGGATGGCAGATGTTGGCAAATGCCCGAGGGGCGCCGTCCCAGTTGAAGGTGAAGCCGTCGGGAAAGTTGAGCTTGGCGCAGCTGCCGGATTGGACCGAGCCGGTGGAGAAGGGGAGCGCCGTGGGCGAGCCGCTGACGTCGATGTAAGGATCGTCGGTCTCCACCCACTCCTGCCGCGCCTGCAGGCTGACTCGATCGGCGCCGGCGGTGGTCCACTCCAGCGTCGTGGACTCCCCCCGCAGCAGCGTCTGGCTCGTGGCGGTAAAGCTGAGGACGTCCGCCCTCGTGATGCCGACCCGCAGGATCCGGCTCACCACCGTCCCAGCGGCGTTCACCAGATCGATCCGGAAGTTCGGCGCCGCCACGGTGGGCTGCGCCACGATCGAACCGGCGTCCGCGTTGGCCTGGACCGATGTCTCGACGAGCGGCACCGTATCGACCACCTCCCCATCCTCGGTGACCTGGAAGATCCGCAAGGTGTGGGCGTTCGCGGTGGTCCACTCCAGGAGCACCGGATCGGTCTCGCTGGCGGCCTCCTCCGGCGTGGCGGTGAAGCTGAGGATCTCGGGGATGATCTCCACGACAACGCTGGCAGTGGCGGTGGCGGCCTTCGTCCCTGGCGTGGTCGCCTGCAGGGTGAAGAGATATTGGCCGGGCGTGTTCATCTGAAAGCTGACCCGGCCCTGGTTGGGATGGACCAGCGAGATATCGTAGGTGGTACCGTGATCGTCGCTGAGCGCCAGCACGGGGATCCTTCCGTCGACGTCGTTGTCGATGGCCCAGCGGAGCTCCACCGGGTTGCCGGCCTCGAGCTGCACGGGATCCGCGGTGAAGCTCTGGATCACGGGGCCGCTGGTGTTGACGACGACCGCCGTCCGGCTGTCCGAGCCGTCGCTGTTGGTGACGACGAGGGTGAGCTCCAGATCATCGGCGAGGGCCGGCATCGGCGCCACGCAGCTTCCTTCGCGGATCGTGGCGAGATCGATGGAGACGCAGACCTCGTCCCCGCCCTGGGTGAGCACCTGGAGCGAGGTCCCACCGATGTTCTGCCAGCTCAGCTCGAGATCCGTCCCGGGTGACGCCTGATCGGGAGACACGACGAAGGACGCGACGATCGGCGCGCCCACGGTGACGACCAGCGGCTCGCTCTCCACCTGGCCGCCGACAGCGTTCTCCACAAAGAGGCGGTAGCTCGCCTCCGCCGCCAGCGCCTCGACGTACTGCCCCTGGACAGCGGCGGGATCCACCCCCAGGTCGACGCCGTCGCGCTCCAGCCGCACCACCGCCGCGTTGATCGCGTCCCACGCGATCTCCACGCTCTCTCCGGCAGCGACCCGCGAGGGCGTCGCGACGAAGGTGGCGATCGAGGGGAGCCCATCCACCTCCACCACGAGCTCGCGGCTCACCTGGCCTTGGCCGTTCTCCGCCACCAGCCGCAGGACGGTGGTCTCGGTGACCCAGAGCCCCAGCAGGCCGGAGTCAGGGGAGCTGCCGAGATCGGTCGTCCCCCCTGGGGTGGCGACGAGCTCCAGCGCCGTGGCCCCCTCCACTGTCCAACCCACCTGGATCGCTGCGGGATGATCCGCGTCGGCGGTGGCGAGCTCTGGCGTCGCCTCGAATGCGATGATCACCGGGAGCTCGGTGAGCTGGACTTCGATCTCCCGAACCACCTCCTCGTCACCGTTCCGCGCCGTGAGGATGAAGCGGCCGCCCGGGCCCACGGGGAGGAGCATCTCTCCATCGTCGCGACTCCCTGCCGGGACCACGACGGGAGCTCCGACGCCGTCTCCCAGAGTCAGCGATTGGGCGCCCCGGACACTCCAATGCAGCTCGACAGGCATCCCCACCCGGATCTCTCCATCGAAGACTGCCTCGAAGCCGTCGATCCGGGGCTGCACCGCCACGGCGACGGTGGCGGTGGTGCTGCCGCCGGGGCCCTCGGCCTCCAGGGTGTAGGTCGTCAGCGCCTCGGGCGAGACCTCGAGGCTGCCGGTGGGACGATCGTCGGCGTCTACCAGGACCTCGTCGGGAGAAGAGATCGTCAGCCGGGACGCGTCGGTGGTCGCCCAGGAGAGGGTCGCCGTGCCACCGAAGACGACGAGCTCCGGGTTGGCTTCGAAGGCGACGGTGGGGTGCCCGATCAGGCGCACCTCGACCTGCGCCTCCACGTCGCCGTCGGCGCCATGGGCCACGAGGACGTAACGGGTGGTCTCAGACGGGGAGACGGTCAGACTCCCTTCGGCGACGTTGGCCCCGCCCAGCTCGACGACACCGCCGGGGATGGCCGTGAGGCTGAGGGAGTCCGCCGCCTCGGTGCGCCAGGACAAGGTGGAGGACTCGCCAGCCGCGATCGACTCAGGGCTCGCGGAGAAGCTGAGGATCGAAGGGGGGTCGCCGATCACCTCCACCGCTAGGCTCTCGCTCGCCTCCCCTCCCTTACCGGAGACGGTGAGCGTGAAGACCGTCGACTTCGACACCGTCACCTCGACGCTGCCATCCACTGCCGTGGCTCCGCCGAGATCGACCACCGCATCGCCGGCCCGGAGGGCGACCTTGGTCGCGTGTCGGGACTTCCACTGGAGCTCGACCGCATCACCGGCGTGGACCGAGGCTGCAGAGGACTGGAAGGAGACGATCTCAGGCTTGCTGGGGGACGGATCGTCGGAGCCGGAGCAAGCGACTCCGAGGATGAGGGTGAGGCCTGCCAATCCAATGAACGCACGTCTCGAGCGCATGTCGAACTCCTCGCTTTCGATTTGACCGGGGCTCGCCGCATCAGCATGGCTCATGCGCGAATTAGTTGATGCTAGTACGATCTCGGAAAACGGCGCAAGCCGCATCGGGCGCGCGGCCGCCCCGGGCATGGGCCGCCGGGGATCGGGAGCCGTGCCGGATCCCGGAGAAGTCGCGCGCCTGCTGGAGGGAGCGATTCTTCTCACTCGCGCCTTCGCGGAGCCAGGGCGCTTTGCGCTTGCTCGTCCTCGGCTAACCGTAGGAGTCCGACAGGCGGCGCTTCGCCCCGCGACCCGGCCGGAGCGCGAGGCGGAGCCGGCAGCGCCGGCCGCTCGGGCCTGGGAGAGGATAAAGTGTCGAAGCCGCCCTATAAGCCGGGTTCTGGATCCGCCTCGCGGCGGCGACGGACATTCGTCTAGGCCTGCCGTTGCCAACAGGCTCGAGCGGGCATACCCGGAGGTCTCGGGACGGGCCGCCCCTGCCCTCCTTGCGGAGGGCGCCTCCCTATTTGCCCTTGCTTCGGGTGGGGTTTGGCCTGCCACCCCTGTCACCAGAGGTGCGGTGCGCTCTTACCGCACCTTTTCACCCTTACCGGCTCTCGCGAACCGGCGGTATGTTTTCTGTGCCACTTTCCGTCGGGTTGCCCCGCCTGGCCGTTAGCCAGCACCGTGCCCTATGAAGCCCGGACTTTGCCTCCCGTGGGCCCTTTCCTGCTCCCACCGGCGTCCGCCCGGACGACTTCGACCCGCGGGAGATAACACAGGCGGAAGAGATTAGCTTTCGGTTTGCGCCTGGGCGGGGGCCGGCACCCGCGACCGCTTCGACACGAGGAAGAGCAGGACCACGCCGACGGTGATGGCCGAGTCGGCCACGTTGAAGACGGGCCACTTCCACACGGAGATCATGTCGGTGACCTTGCCGTCGTGGAGGCGATCGATGGCGTTCGCGAGGCCCCCCGCCGCGACCAGCCCCAGGGCGGCGGCGCCGGCCGGCCGGGCGAGGAGGCTGCGCAGGCTCCAGACCACCACGCCCAGGAGCACGATGGCGCCGACGCCGAGGATCCAATGGGGCACGCCCTCCAGGAAGGAGAAGGCGACGCCGCGGTTATGAGCCAGCCTCAGCCAGAACCAATCGGGGATGACGGTGATGACCGTCCCATCCGCGAGGCGAAGCTCGGCGAGGATCTTCGTGATCAGGTCGAGCCCGAGCGTCAGGACAAAGAGCCCGAGCCCGAGGGCGGTCGATCGCTTCAACGCCAAGATGCCTTCCTCCGATGGACGAGCGGGGCCCATTCGCCAACCCGACGCGCTGCCGGACAATTTCCGGAACGCCCCGCGAGCGGCGGCAGCTTCGGCCGTAACTCAGGCAGGCGGCAAGCACATTCCGACATCATGCCGCCCCGTCTCGGCTATGTTGCCCGCCTCTCCTACCCTGCGAAGGCCCACGAAGGACCGAAACGAAGATGCTCGAAGCAGCCGAACACACCACCTCCACCGGCGAGATCATCGGCTGGGTGATCCTGATCATCCTCGGCGCGATCCTCGTCGCCATCTCGATCCGGATCCTGCGAGGCAAGCGGGCGGAGCTCAAGGCCCGCTCGGAGAAGCCGCCCGAGCCGCCGGCGCTGGAGCAGAAGCGCCGCCCCCCCGAGGCGCCCCCCCGCGAAGCGCGGAAGGAGGCGGTCGAGCGGCTCCCTGGCGAGAGCAAGGCGGCCTTCGAGGAGAGGCGCAAGGCGGAGTACCGCGCCCGCAAGGAGGCCGAGCGCCTGGAGAAGGAGCGCAAGGCCCGCGAGGCGGCGGAGGCAGAGGCCGAGAGGCTGCGAGCCCACGAGGAGGCGCTGGCGCTGCGGGAGGCGGAGCGCCTGCGCCGCGACGAGGAGCGCCGCAAGAAGATCGAGGCCGAGTCGGGCCGCACCCTGATCGAGGGGCTCACCCGCACGCGGGAGGGCGGCTTCGTAGCCAGGCTCGCCGGCCTCTTCGGCGCGTCGGCGGCGGAGGTCTCCGAGACGACCATCGGCGAGTTGGAGGAGATCCTCTTTACGGCGGACATCGGCGTGAAGACGTCCATGCGCTTGGTGGAGGGGGCCCAGGAGCGGCTGCGCAAGAAGGAGTTGGGCAACCCGGCCAGGCTCCGCGCCGCCATCCGCGACGACATCGAGGCGATCCTCGCCAAGGCCCAGGACGCCGATCCCCGTGAGGTGACGCCGGGGCTGGGGCTGCCGCTGGGGGAGAAGCGCCCCTGGGTGATCATGGTGGTCGGCGTGAACGGCGCGGGGAAGACCACCACCATCGGCAAGCTCGCGGCGAAGCTGGAGGCAAGGGGGAAGAAGACAATCCTCGCCGCCGGGGACACCTTCCGCGCCGCCGCCACCGAGCAGCTCGACGTCTGGGCGGAGCGAGCCCAGGTCCCGATCGTGAAGGGGGCGGAGGGTGGCGATCCTGGTTCGGTGATCTTCGAGGCGGTGCAGCGGGGGGTGCGGGAGGACTTCGACGTGGTGATCTGCGACACGGCGGGACGCCTCCACACCAAGGCCTCACTGATGGAGGAGCTCAAGAAGGTGGTCCGGGTCGTCGGCAAGGCCCGGGAAGGCGCACCCGACGAGGTGCTCCTGGTGCTGGATGCCACCATGGGCCAGAACGCGATCCAGCAGGCGCGGCAATTCCACGACGCCCTCGGGGTCACCGGGATCGTGCTCACCAAATTGGACGGCACGGCCAAGGGAGGCGTGGTCATCGGAATCAGCGACGAGCTGAAGATCCCAGTCCGCATGATCGGCATCGGGGAATCGCTCGCCGACCTCCGCCCGTTTGACCCCAAGGAATACGTAGAGGCACTATTCGGCGATTGACAGGACCTCCAGAAATCTACGGCGAACCCGCCTGCTTCGTTGGGCCTACGCTCCGCCTCGGTGCTTGGTCCGCCTCGCATCGGAGGTGCTCGCTGCGACTTCTGGAGACCCTGCGAGAGCCCGTGAAGCGATCATCCGGAGGGAGCACCAGAGGCTGGGCACTACGGCATGCGCCTCCCACTACGCATAAGGGATCCCATGCGTCCTACCGTTCTTCTTTTTGACATCGACGGCACCCTCGTCTCCACCGGAGGCTGCGGCCGCCGCGCGATCGAGCGCGCCTTCGAGCAGGCCTTCGGCGTCGCCGGTGCCTTCGGCTTCCCCTTCGATGGGATGACCGATCGGGCCATCGTCCGCCAGGCGCTCCTCGGCAGCGGGCTGACCTGCGACGAGGCCGCCATCGACGCCTTCCTCCCCACCTACGTCAGGGTGCTCGAGGAGGAGGTGAGAGCGGCCCCCTATTATCGGGTCCACCGCGGCATGCGCGAGGCGGTGCAGGAGTCCTTGGGCCGCGAGGGATTCGCCGTGGGCCTCGGCACCGGCAACGTCCGCGAGGGCGCCAGGGTGAAGCTCGAGCGGGTGGGGCTCTTCGACTGCTTCTCCTTCGGTGGATTCGGCTGCGATCACGAGGATCGGCCGGCGCTGATCCGCCGGGGGGCCGAGCGAGGCGCCGAGAGGCTGGGCGCCCCCCTGGACGAGTGTCGGGTGGTGGTGATCGGCGATACCCCGAAGGACGTCGCCGCGGCCCAGGCCATGGGCGCGGAGTCCATCGGGGTCGGCACCGGATCCTTCGGCCCCGCCCAACTCCTGGCCTGTGGGGCCACCGCCGCCTTCCGCGACTTCGGCGAGGATGGAGCGATGGACGCGCTCCTCGGATGACGCCCCCTATGTGGCGGGAAAATGCCGGTCCAAACCCCAGGAGCCGGGATAGGCTTCGGGGCTGCCTCGACGGGCGACCGTCGATCGATGAAGATGGGATCGGCAGAGGGAGGGACGAAAGATGATGCGAGCGCCCGCCGGAGAGCTGGAGGCCGAGGCCAAGTCGAACCCTTCGATCGTCACCGCAGCGGATCCGCCCCGCGCCTCCTTCGGATCGCGGCTGGGCCACCTGATCGCCGGGATGCGCCCCCGCCAATGGGCGAAGAACAGCTTCCTCTTCGCCCCGCTGATCTTCGCTCACGAGTTGGAGAACCCCAGGCTGATCCTCCTCACGGTGGCGGCCTTCTTCCTCTTCTCTCTCACCGCGTCCGCGGTCTACCTGGGCAACGACGTCCTCGACGTGGAGAACGATCGCCGCCATCCGGTGAAGCGGCATCGGCCCATCGCCAGCGGCAACCTCCCGCTGCGGGTGGCCTCCATCGCTGCCGCCATCCTCGCGGCCGTGGCCCTCGCAGGAGGCGCCGCCATCAGCTGGAGGCTCGGCGGGGTGCTCCTCGTCTACCTGCTGATGAACGTCGCCTACTCCTTCCGCCTCAAGCGGATCGCCTTCGTGGACGTGGGCGTCATCGCCATGGGCTTCGTGCTGCGGGTCCTGGCCGGCGCCTTCGCCATCGGCGCGCCGCCCAGCCTGTGGATCTTCGTTTGCACCTTCTGCCTCGCCCTCTACCTGGGCTTCGGCAAGCGCAAGCACGAGATCCTCGTGGCCCAGGGCGCGGGGCACGACGGCACGGCGGCCCGCAAGGCGCTAGGTGGCTACACCCTCCCCCGCCTCGACTTCGCCCTGGGCGCCACCGGCCTCCTCGCCATGGTCGGCTACCTCGTCTACACCCTCTCGCCGTCGACGACCGAGCGCTTCGGCTACCTCCTCGCCTTCACCGTGCCCTTCCCTGCCTTCGGGATCTGGCGCTTCAATCGCCTGATCACCCGGGCCACCCGAGCGAGCAGCCCCACCGAGGCGATCATCACCGACCCGCCCTTCCTGCTCAGCGGCCTCCTCGGCCTCTGCGCCGTGGTGACCATCGTCTACTTCATGGCGAACGGGAGATAGGGAGCCCTTCGCGCGTGCCGTGCTGGCGTAAGAGCGGGGGCGGCGTTTTCAACGGCTCTGCCCCGGCAGGCGGCGTCCAAGTCCTCGCCAGGCCGCCAGCCGTCACACAGTGTATGAGGACATGGTACTCACCTGGGCTGCGTCAGGCCCTCGACACGTGTATAAAGAGGCGGCCATCTTAGAGACTTCGGGTAGAGAGACTTCGTGACGCGGGCGGCTGGATTCGAATCGTGGGGGCGATACCCCAAGGCCGAGCAGGAGATCCTGCCGCTGGCGTGGCGGAGCGATCCCCTCCCGGAGGCCAGGCGCTCCCTCTTGCCTCACGGCTTGGGCCGCAGCTACGGCGATAGCTGCCTCAACGACGGCGGCGCCCTCCTCTCCACCAGCACCCTCGACCGGCTGATCGCCTTCGATCGCGGCAGCGGCGTACTGCGCTGTGAAGCGGGCCTCAGCCTCGCGGCCATCCTCGACTTCGCTGTGCCCCAGGGCTGGTTCCTCCCCGTCACCCCAGGGACGAAATTCGTGACGGTCGGCGGCGCGATCGCCAACGACGTCCACGGCAAGAACCACTTCGCGGACGGCACCTTCGGCTGCTTCGTGCGGGCCTTCGAGCTCCTGCGCAGCGACGGAAGCCGCCTGCGCTGCAGCCCCGAAGAGAACGCCGGCCTCTACGCCGCCACCATCAGCGGCCTCGGCCTCACCGGCCTGATCACCTGGGCGGAGATCCAGCTCCGGCCCATCCACAACCCCTTCATCGAAGGGCAGACCATCCGCTTCGGCGGCCTCGACGAGTTCTACGAGATCAACGCCGACTCCGAGCGCGACTACCTCTACACCGTCGCGTGGATCGACATCCTCGCCAAGGGTCGCTCCCTGGGTCGCGGCCTCTATATGCGCGGCAACCACGCGCCCCCCATCCCCAATGGTCCGCCGTCCATTCGACGCAGCCGAAAGCTCACGGTCCCCTTCGACGCCCCCGGCTTCCTTCTGAACTCCTGGAGCGTGCGCGCCTTCAACTTTGCGTACTACCGCAAGCAGCTCCGTAAGGTGAAAGCAGGTCTCACGACCTTCGATCCCTTCTTCTATCCGCTGGACGCGATCTCGCGGTGGAATCGGATCTACGGCCCGCGCGGCCTCCTCCAATGGCAATGCGTCGTCCCCGTGGAGAGCGGCGCGATCGGGCCGATCCTCTCGGAGATCGCTCGCTCCAAGGAGGGCTCCTTCCTGGTGGTGCTCAAGACCTTCGGCCCCAAGGCCTCGCCGGGGCTGCTCTCCTTCCCCCGCCCCGGCGTCACGCTCGCCGTCGACTTTCGCAACGGCGGGCCCAGGACCTTCGGACTCCTCGACCGCCTCGACGCCATGGTCCGCGAGTGCGCCGGCGCCATCTACCCCGCCAAGGACGCGCGGATGTCCGGGGAGACCTTCCGCCGCTCCTTCCCCCAACTCGAGGCCTTCTCCACCTTCGTGGATCCGGCCTTCTCCTCCAGCTTCTGGCGCCGGGTGGGCGGCGAAGGATCTCCACCATGAGAAGAATCGTCGTCCTCGGTGCCACCTCCGCCATCGCACAGGAGACCGCCCGACTCTTCGCCGCCAAGGGCGACAAGCTCTTCCTGGTCGCCCGAAGCCCTGAGCGCCTGGAGGCCGTCGCCGCCGACCTCCGCGTCCGAGGCGCGTCGCAGGTGGAGATCGAGGTCCTGGATCTCAGCCAGATCGACCGCCACGCCGCGCTCGTCGATCGCGCCGAGCAAGCGCTCGGCGGTCTCGACACCGCGCTGATCGCCTACGGCACCCTGGGCGATCAAGCCGCCTGCGAGGCCGACTTCAGCCGGGCCGAGTCCGAGCTGCGCACCAACTTCCTCTCGGCCGCCTCGCTGCTGACCCACCTGGCCAACCGCTTCGAGGTCCGGCGCAAGGGCGACATCGCCGTGATCTCCTCCGTCGCCGGCGATCGCGGCCGCCAGAGCAACTACGTCTACGGCTCCGCCAAGGCCGCCCTCTCCGCCTTCTGCAGCGGCCTGCGCAACCGCCTTCATCCTGCGGGGGTCTCCCTGGTCACCATCAAGCCGGGCTTCGTCGACACGCCGATGACCGCCCACGTAAAGAAGGGGCCGCTCTTCGTGGGGCCACAGGTGGTCGCCCGCGGCATCCACCACGCCATCACCCGCCGCAAGAGCGTCGTCTACCTACCCGGCTTCTGGCGGCTGATCATGTTCGCAATACGCTCCATCCCCGAACCGATCTTCAAGCGTCTGAAGCTCTGATCTTCACGGCGTGATGGGTCCAGACACCGTCTGGAATCCCAGCCCAGCTCTTCTCAGCTCCCGTTTTGGATGGGCGGCGCCCTCCAAGGCCCCGGCGAGATCGCCGGCTCAGGCCCGATCACTTCCTCCCGGCGAGGGTGCCCATGCGCTCCATCCAACTCCGACCTGCCGCTGCCGATGACTACGAGGCCTACTGTCGCCTCATCCCCGCGCTGGGCACCGGCGATCCCCCACCGAGCCCGGAGGATTGGTCCGCGCGCATCGTCCCCGGATGCGTCCTCCTGGAGTCCGAGGGCGACGTGATCGCCGGCGCCTGGTTCCGCCGGGTCGGGAGCTGGGCTCACGTCATCCATGTCATCGTCGATCCCGCCTGGCAGGGGCGAGGCCTCGGCAGCCGCCTCATGGACGCCGTGGCGGCGCGGCTCCGTCACGAAGGCATCGAGCGGTGGTTCCTCAACGTCAAACGCGACAACGTCCCGGCGCTGCGGCTCTACGAATCCGCCGGCCTGCGCCAGCGGATCGAGACGAGCGCCCTGCGCGTCCCCTGGTCCATCGTCGCCGCACTCCCACGCCCGGCCCGCACGCCGAAGCGCAGAGCCTTCCCCCGCTCGGACGACGCCGCCGAGGAGGCCCGCTGGTCCATCGTCCCGGGCTCCATCTCCGCCGCCCGTGATCGCGGTGAGCGCGCGATCCGCCTGGGCGCTCCCTCCGAGGCCCTCGCCGTCTTCAACCCGAGCTTCCCAGGCGCCTGGTGCTTCCGCCTCGGCTCCCCCACCCTCGCACGCCCCCTCCTCGAGGCGCTTCGCTCCCACGCTCCGGGTGACGTCCCCTACCTCGGCGTCATCGCAGAGGATCCCGGCCTGGCAGACCTCCTTCGCCGCCACGGCGCCGAGGTGCGCTTCGAGCTCTACCAGCTCCGAGGCGAGGTCCCCGCACGGCCTGCAACGCCAAATTTCTGAGCAGCGTTGGCCTGCTCCTCGGATGCGGGCGTAGAGACCTAGCTGCCATAGGCCCTGCCGCCACCATCGCCTGGCCCGGGAGGCCGCGCATCGGATCGTGAGCCGCCTCCGCCCCGCCGGAGCCCAGTCGCCAGGCGACTCCCGGTCGTATGTGCCGCAACCAACTTGACTCTCACTGCACGCTCTGGCGTGGTTGACGATCACGTTGGGTCCAGGCTCTCGGCCCCCAGCTCCCTGACCCACATCGCAAAGGACAGCATGAGAATCGGAATTTCAAACATATCTCCCAGCTTCGGAATCTCCATCCGTTTCCCCAGGATCGATGTACTGCTCGCGTGTTTCGTTCTGGCTGCCGCCTCAGCGTGTAGCTCGGAAGAACCCAAGAAGCCGGGACAGGCGACAGGCGGCACAGGTGGAGAGGGCGGCGCCGGAGGCGAGGGCGGCATCGGCGGGGCCGGAGGCGAGGGCGGCATCGGCGGGGC
>JBEBXK010000001.1:0-240478 GCA_040391605.1 Vulgatibacter incomptus | reverse complement strand
ATCCTACACGGTTGGGCTCACGCTTCCCATGGACCAGTTTCCGGGGGGCAGGTCATCGGCGGTAGACCGTCCCGTCAACTGGTTGTGGATCGTGATCGGAGTCCCGCCGCCAGCTACCGAGTCCACGTAATACTTGGTCGCCGCGTCATTCGGGCCGACCGGTGACCCCACGTTGACGATAGGGAAGTAGTTCGCGTCAACCCTGCCAACCGAGAGCGTGTCCCCGCTCGATGGGTCCAGCTCGCGGGTTTCTCCCGATTCGGGCGTTCTGACAATCGGATAAGTAGTGTCTGCCATTTGGGAAAACCTTAGTGCCTGACGAACTGGAAGCCGCCCGTCCCGTCATCGAACTTGCCGGTTGTGAGGTTGGTTCCTCGGATGTAGTCCGGACGGAAGGTGGGGCCTTTGCTCTTGTGGGTGTGAACGATCGACCAAGCAGACTTCTCGATGGCCGTTCCACTGGGCGAAGCGGTGATTTCTTCGTTGACCGTGGGAACTGGGGACACGATCGCTGTCGTGCTATTCGTTACCGAGGTGATCCGGTAGGAACGGTTGGACCCTGCATCGGACGATCCCTGAACCCAAATGCACGCCCCAACCATGGAAGCAGAGAACACGGCGGAAGAAGTCTGGATGTTCGCGTACTCGTTTGAGAGCCGTAGCTTGATGCCGGTTCCGTTGGGATTCATGGCGGACCAGTTGGAGAGCCTGTCCAACATGCCCGCCTTCAAGCCCTCCGTTGGCCCCAGGTCGTCTAGGTGGATGATCGCGGCATGCTCGGAGGGATGAACGTCCGCCTTTAGGAGCCGACAAAGCCGCCGATCCCAGGCGCCAAGCGCGAAGGGATTGGTTACCCGGAGCAAGGAGCCCGTGGGGACCGAAAGGATCGATGGATGGGTAACCATCGTTGCCGTTCGCGTCGGATAGGCCGAACGTTCAAGCAGTGCCGAGAAGATCGAGAACGCCTTGGTGGGATCGATCCAGTCGCCAGCAAGCCGCCGCTCGGTCTCCTTCGCCAGCTTCGTTTTCTTGCTGAACGAGGAGCGGTCAGAAGCGGTCTCGATGGGGAAAAGCTTGGTGTAGATGTCGGGCCACTGGATTGAAACTCGGGTGACTGCGGCCCCTGCGTCGTCGGCATCGGATGGAGTGGTTCCGGTGATCGAGGGGAAGCCGTCCGTGGACTTCGGGTAGTCGTCGGAAGCGTCCAGCTCGGGGAGATCCGAGAGGTTGCCCAGCTCAGCCTTGGTCATGCCTGTTAGGCAGACGTGGAGCTTGTCATCCAGACCGATCCACGTTCGAAGCCCAAGGAGCGGGCAGACGTGTTCCAGGATTCCGGAGATCGAGGAGCTGTCCTCGAAGACCCCCGCGACTGCCCCGTTGAACCGCTTCGAAGCCGCCTCCACTGCGTTGAAGGAAGCTGCATCGATGACGCTCGGTCCACCCTTCGCGTGGTCCGCCATCAGGGTCCGAAGAAGGTAGATCGGGTTGGTGGATTCCTCGGAAGATGCGTCAGTTGGGACGATCCAAAGCTCCTTGTCGAGGAAGGGCCGATCCGCCTTGAAGGCGCAAAAGCAAACCAAGTCCACATCATCGAAGGAGACGATGAACGTGAAGATCCCGTTGTCGACGGTCGTTTCAACCTCGATGACCTTCCCGTCCTCCTCGTAGAAGATGCGATACCAGATGTTCGCGTAGACATCCGGGTTATTGGGGACGCCAACAACGAAGTAGCTCTCGGTCTCTTGGGCGATCTTCGTCATTTGGACCGGAGCTGCCCCGTAGAGCCAAGGAACTGCCGTATCAAGGTTCTGCTTGGAGGCGTAGGCGGCTGCCCTGCATCGGTCCCAGATGTAGCTATAAGGAACCCGCGAAGGGATCTTGAAGTAGGTACGGAGAGGAGCCGCAACCCAATCTACAGACGGGTTCGAATGGTCGAAATAGTAGCTGATTGGCTTGATTGTGTCGGAAGGCCCGAGGATGTGATCGTCCCGGACTACCAACGTGAAGTGGATCGAACCTGGTTCGTCCTGTACCGGGCCAGAAACAACCATCGTTGGCGTGCATTGCGTCTCGGTGATCGTGCCGCCCTGCCCCACTACCGCTCGGTAGATTCGCCCGGTGAAGTCGAGGAACGACGAATCAATGAACTCGGATGCTGGCCCGGAGACCGTGCCAAGGGCGTAGCGGTTCAGCGCTCCATCCACGTTGTTGAGCGAGACATTCGTTGAGGCTAGCTCGGGAGCGGAACCGAGGGATTCTCCTACGCCCACAGAGAAGCCGGTTGGGTCTTCAAGAAGGCGGTTGTCATATCCAGCGGCTGGAACCGAGGTCCACGCGACCGAATCGCCGTTCCCGAAGCTTCCTCGGAGAACCCAAAAGCTGATTGTCGATGTGTTTCGTTCGATGATCACTGGCGGACCATTAGGTAGATGCGGCGCATGGCCCGCATGAAGTCGTTGGAAAGGGCCGGTTCCTTGGTCTCCTTGTCCACGTACTCTTTCGAGTAATACAGGATATTCAGATCGGCTTTCCCGTCTACGAAGTCGAGATGCCAAACACCGTCATGACCGCTGGTAACGTCGTTCGCGAGGGCCACCCCGATCGTCACAGTCATGGGCTCCTTCGACTCCATTTCCCAGTGAAGGAACCAGCCAGGTTTTGGCCCGTAGGAGCTGGGGGAGACGACCGGTTCCATGGTCATCCGGGGCGCTTCCTTGAAGCCTTCCGCCCAAAGGAGACCGCCGAACGGCGGGCGCATGTGGACGTTGGGTCCGTCTGGTCCGAAGTCGAAGCAGGCGGAAGCCGAAGCGAAGTTCAGCCCCTTGTGCGAGTAGATTCCCCGAAAGTCGGCGGTATGATGGGCCTTCAGGTGATCGAGAGCGGAGTTATGGTAGGCGACCGTCCCGTTGAGCAATTCAACGGGGATCACTTCTCCGGTCCCCCCCTCTACAAGCTTGGTCTTGATGGGCTCAATGAGGCTCATACTTCGCGGCGTGCTCCAACAACAAACAAGGTGATGTAGTCGCAGGTTCTCGGGAAGACGATTCGGGTCGTGTCTTCTGTCTTGCCTGCGAGGATCTCGGAGCCCATCCAGAAGTGATCTCCAAGCCCGATGACGCCCCAGACGTTTTCAGTCGGGAACGGGCGAGAGACCTTGACCGTTACGACTGCCCCGCCCGCCGGTCTTGTGGCCGTCGAGACCGAATCGAAGCCTTCCGACATCCGAACGTAGTACAAGGACCCCGACCGGTAGAGATGGGCAATCCCCTTCTCGAAGGTCGGCGGTTCGTGCGTTCCAATCGGTGAGTGGGCCGAAGGCCAAGCGGCTTGAAGCGCAACGGTCGCGTCAACCACTGCGTTATGCTCCGACGCGCTGAATGGCTGGTCTGGAACGAATGTGATCGAGAGCGGCGAGGCTGCCATTGCTAGGACCCGTAAATCAGGATCTCAAACCGAGAGATTAAGGGAGGCCCGGTAGATGAAGTCCTGGCCGTCAGTTGCAAGCGGCGGTCAGAGACGCGGACATAATCGAGGGCGATCCCGTATTGGCGAAGACCAGGCAATACAGCGATGACCACAAGGTTGACCGGAAGGTCCTCCCAGAAGTCTAGGTAGCCCTGCCCGCTCGATGTAACCGTGAGGATGATTGCGTTGGCGTCTTGCTCAACGGTCTTGCCGTGGTAGATGGAGCGAGTATCAATCCAGCGGTAAGCGCCGTTGTTGCTGTTATTCAGGTTGACCCGGACAACGCCCCTGCAATGGAACGGCTGCGAGTGGAAGCCTTCTGGATCGTGCTCTACCGTTGCCCGGTCGAAATGCGATCGGGTCCATTCCGTCCAGGCGTTGACGTGTTCGGCACCGATGAACCCTCGTTCCGAGACGTAAAACGGCTTCTTGTCCGAACCCACGATGGGAGGGAGAGAGGGTCCAATCGTCATGCCAGGGCCCTCCGGCTCTCCAGGAACTTGAGAACTGGAAACTCGAAGACCTTGTTGGTTCCATACGAGTATTCGTGGGGCGTCTCAATTCTTCCATGATAGCAGACTTGCGAGCCGTAATCAGGCACTAGGACGATCGTGGTAAGCTGGCCCTGGGTTGCTTCGAAGATCGGCTTGAAGGTGTCTGCCTTGCTCGGAGGCCACTGGTATTCGAGGGTGACCTGAGACGCCCCCAGCTTGACCGAGTATTCCCCGTTGGTGATCGTGGGGAAATTCTCGGAGTAGCTGACAGACGCGAAGTGATCATTCAGGTTGGACAGATCGCCAGCGGTGATCTCGCCAATCGAAATGTTCGCGTTCTGGGAGCAAGAGAGGAAGACCGAGATTCGATCGGTGTTCACTTCGGCAAAGCGGAAGTAGACGTTGCCGCGTTCCGGATCGCTGGAGATCGTCCGGGTCTCGATGACCGTCCGAAGGCCCTGGGTGTTGAGGTATTCAAGCGTGATCTGGGTTAGCTGTCCCGAACCATGAAGCCGGATGTCATGGACCGACACGAAGCTAACGGGCTGCCTGGAAGACCACTGAATCCAGGCACCATGATTCGTTGCGGCAGTCCTGGAGCGCCAACGGGGACCAACCATGCCGTCATTGAGCGCGGCAGGCGAGGTCCCGTCAGCGGTCCCGGTAGCTCCAGCCCAGCCAACGCCCTTGCGAGCTAGGTTCTTCGAATCGAGTAGGTATCCAATCGCCATGGAGCTAGTTCCTTCGGCCGCTACGTGGCGACTCGATGCGGCGACGAAGCCCGCTGATCTGCTTGGAATCGGCGCGCGTCATGCCCCGGCGGTACTGCTCAGGCTCCAGGAGCTGGCCGAGCATTTGGGCTGTAGTGGAAGGGTCGAACGCCTGGACGAAGACCTTGGTTTCCCCGATTCCGGAAACGGTGGAGGCAGCGACCGAGGTAGATCCGATCATGCCGCCCGTGGCGTGCCTGGGGAGGGCAGACAGATCTAGGACGCCTTCGTTGAGACGTTCCATGAAGCGAACGCCGAACTTATCGACGGCGGACGCCTTCTGCATGAACTCACCCTTGGAGCCCCAGAGAAGAACGTCGTCAGCGGTCCCGTGGGTGCCTTCCCGGATCAAGCCACCTTCGGCAAAGAACCCGGCAAACAAATTCAAGCCAGCGCCGATCCCCATTCCCATCGGGCCACCGAAGGCAGCTAGAAGCCCTGCGGCAGCTCCAAGGATGCCCTTGGCGATTCCGCCAACGTCCCCGGACTGCATGGATTCCTTCATCCCATGAATCAGCGAGGTTCCAGCGCTTGCGCCAGCGGTCATGTACTGGGCCGAAAGCTTCTCTTGCTGGTCGTTGGATAGCTTCAGCTCAGCCGTCTGCTGGTCCTTGATCTGCTTGGTGTACCGCTCGCGGATCGCGGCAATCCGCTTTCGTCCTTCCTCCTCGGTGACGATCTCGTCTTCGACCTTGCGCTTTACGGCTTCCAGCTCCTGGGCCTGTGCGGCTTCCAGGTCGTCCACCTTGGACTTGGTGATAGAGGCGCGGCGGGCGGCTTCCGAAAGCTCGTAGTCGGTGATCTCCCGCTGGGTCGCCTTGGCCTTGTCGGCGGCTTCCTTGTCGAGCTTGGCTTTGGCCTGGGTGGCTTCCAGCTCGATGTTGGAGGTGGCGATCTTGCGGGATTCGGGGTCGAGGTTCGTTTGCTGCTTGAGCGCCGCAAGAGCCTTTAGGCGCTTCTGCTTGATCTCCTCTTCCTTGTCGCCAAGAAGCTGGGCGCGCTGAATGAGAACGTCATATTGCGCTAGCTCGGCTTGGTTGATGGCAGAGGTAGAAGCCGTCTTGGTCTTGCTGGTCTTAGCGGGCTTGTCGAGCTTGCTTTGCTCGGTCAAGAGGTTGTCGAACGCTTCAACGTCCATCTGGGACTGTGTGAAGGCGTCGAACTTCTCGGACTTCCACTTGTCCCGTTCCGCCTTGACAGCGTTTCGGGCAACCTCGGCTTTCAGGAGGGCCTTAGAGGCGCGCTCCTCCTCGATTTTCGAGGTCCGATCGTTGGGGTTCTGCTTGTGGAGGTTGTACCAGCGTTCCCATTCCGTCCGTGCCTTCTTTACGGCCCGCTCGGAGTCCTCCAGCTTCTTATCCTGCTCCTCCAACTGGTCCATCATCGTGGCCGTGGATTCATCGGAGCCGAATAGCTGAAGCTGCTTGGCTTTCGCCTGCTTCGCCATCGCGGCAACGATGCCTTCAACGGACTTCTGGACTTCTTCGTTGGCTGCCTTCTGGCGTGCGGCGGCTTCCTCGGATGCCTTGGCGGCTTCTCCATACTTGGAGACGAGAGCCGTAACCGCCAGCCCTGCGGCAGTGAGCCCAAGCGCTACCGGTCCGCCCGCCAGAGACATCGTGAGGGTAGATCCAAGCTTGGTGATATGCCCTACCGCGCCCCCTGCTTCCCCCGCTAGATTCGTGATCGCGCCGCCGATCTGGCGGACGGACCGAGTGCTATTCTGGGCCGCGTACTGGACCTGATCGAACGCAGCCGAGATGTTCGCAGTAGCGGACTTGGTGATCCGCTCCGCGTTCGCAAGGGTCGAGCGTAGTCCGCCATCCTCGGCTGTAAGTCGAACTAGGAGATTGGCGGAATCACTCATCTGGTGTTGCCTTTGGCTGAGCGTTCGCGAGGGCAGCGAAGAACCCCATTACGGAGTCGCCGCTAGCGTCGGTAGGATTCGGAGGGGCCAGACTCGGGAAGAAGTCGTCTGGCTGTAGGGCCTGCTTCAGGTGGGGAGCGGTGAGCCAGGAGAGGGCTACTCCAGCCCGCCGATCTAGGCGCTTCTCTGCCAGCTCGAAGCGGTCATAGAGAGCGTCAAAGAGCCTGGGGGAGAGGGCTAGGAACTCCTCTTTGGAGAGCCCGAGATCGAAGCGTGCAACCGCCCAAAGCGCTCCCCAGGTTATGGGGTCGGCGCTTTTGGGTCGGTGGGTTCGTCCTTCCTCGGGGGCGAATGGGACGCCATTACCGCAACCGACATCGCTTCCATGATGGAACCAACCTCAGCGAAGGAGAGCCCGTCCACGAACTGGGAGACCGCCTCCATGGAGAGGCTGGGATCGTCTCGCAGAAGGCCCGCATGGAGGCAGGCGACGAAGACAGCGGTATCGCCTAGCTTGGAGAACGGGAATCCATCCGCTAGGACGGAGTGCCCAGTTGCAGTCTGGATGGCCCGAAAGGAAGCGAAGTCGTAAACGATGCTCCGCTCCCGGTCGAGATTGATCGGAGTCGGGGTAATCATGTTTACGGGGTCCCAGCGGTATAGGTGAGCGGGCCGGAAACCGTGAGAGTCAGGGTTCCCGAGAAGACCGTATTCTCCCCCGACGCCTTCCAGCTAAAGGACTTGACCAGGGCCTTGAAAGCCGCCTTGGCGGAAGTGCTGGACGTGCCGTCTTCGTGGATCTCGAAGTCTGCAACCTTGCCCGAGTTGGCAAGGATCTTGGTCCACTCGGTGGAGCTGGGGGAGAGGTTGAGATCGGCGGTAATGTCGCCAACCGAAACCCGGCCGCCCAGAACTTCGTTGAACTGCGAGAGCGAGTGGGTAACGTCCACAACCGCCGTGTCAAAACCGCCGTGGGTGATTCCCGTAACGTCGCCAATCGTGATGAAGGTGGAGCCGGTATCCTTCATCCTGATCGTGGCCTTGTTCGAAGCAACGGCCTTATTGGTCGCGTAGGTAGCTGCCATGATGCTTACTCCTTGGGGATCTCGTCGTAAATCAGCGAGAAAATGCTATCCACCGACCACAGATCGGCGGGAGAGTCGGGGGGATTTGTCGAGGTAGAGTCCTCGGTGATTTCCTGAATCGAAAGGGAGCCGTCTTCGGCTTCGTACGTCTTGCCCGCCAACGCCTTCCGGATCTCCCGACCGAGCTTCCTAGCCAGCGTGTAGCCCGTTGCTTCGGTGGTCGGAGCGACCCAAGAGGTAAGCTCTAGGGTCCCTTCCATCGTGAAGGACTGCCCCAGGGAGTGGGTCAGCGGGCGCTCGTAGGTAAGAGCAAAGGTGATCGCCGGAACCTCGGAAGGAACGGTTTCGCCATCGATCATGTATGGGGCAATCCGCTCCCCTACCATCGCGGCAATCTCGGGAGACGCCAGGAGTAGGTTTCGGATGCCTTCTTCGATGTGCATTTGCGTTCCTAGATGGTTCCTGCTTTGTCGAACTCAGCCTTGGCGGTCTGCTCAATGGCGTTGACGGCGGCTGATTTGGCGGACGAAAGAGCGTCCCGGATGAAGTGGTGACCCTCGATATGGCCCGTTGCGGCGGGGCTCTTTAGATGCTTCCGGGTTCCATCATTGGTCCGAGATGTTTCCCGAAACCGTTCGGCGGTCCCCTCCTCAAACAGGAAGTACCACCATGGGTCAGTTGACTTGTTTCGGTCATCCCGGTTCTTCGTGGTCCGGATCTTGACGCCGAAGCTGACCGAACCCTTGGCCATTCTCCGGGAACGGATGGGGCGGAGAATTAGAGACCGTTTGATCCGGCGCTTACCGCTGGAGCTGATTGGCAGGCTGTCAACGTGCTGCTTTAGAGAGTCGAGGTAGACCTTGGCCCCAGCTCGAAGGGCCTTATTCAGAACCTTCTTCTCGATATTCTGGGGGACCGCCTGGAACCGTTTGATTAGCTGGTCCAGACCTTCGATCTTAGCCACGGCTGGCTTCGATCTTCTCAATCTGGATGATCGAGAATTCCGGTCCCCTGCCGAAATGAGAGACGCCCACGATCTTGAAGGTCTCGCCGTTCAATTCGACCCGCCAAGCGTGGTCAATCGGTCCGCCGTAACGGAGCGTCAGAGAGCCGCCCGAGATCGGTAGAACCGTTGGAGCCGACACCCTGTCCCGAGTGGTGATCGGGCTGTAGGACGCCCAGACGACCGGGCCACGGGTGAAGCTCTTGGAGGTTGCTCCGGTTCCATCCCGAACCACGGTGGGAACCAGGAAGCGGATCGGGTTGTCTAGCCGACCAATATCGAGGGCCATTTAGGACCCCGCCGGGTAGAGCTTCGTCCGGTGAGGGGAAAGAAGCGCTTCAAAAGCCAGGGGAACCGGAGTCAGGGCCTTCTCGGAAACGGCTTGGCGGTTCTCGTAGAGAGAGCCGATTAGGAGGAGGCAAGCCGCCTTGACCGCTGGAGGCATCGGCTCCCCTGCATCCGAGGAGAAGTCCCGATTCGTGATCCCCTCGCAGTGGTCAACCGCCGCTTCGATCAGCCCCAGGACAAGCGAATCTTCTTCCTCGTGCCGAAGCCGAAGATGATTCTTTGCGTCCTGGAGAGTAATCGAAAGCATGAAGGTTCCTGGGGACGGCCCCCCTCTCAAAGAGAGCCGTCCCTAGTGGCTGGTTTGCTGCTTAGCTGGCCTTGTGGACCAGGTGCTTGGCCGCCGCCGACACGGAGAGACGCGCATCGTTGAACGCGTACACGAGAGCCGCACGCATACCGTCCGCGATGAACGCCTCCTTAAGGGGCTCAACCACGGTGTTGGTACGGTCGCCAACCACGTAGAACGTCGGGTCAAAGACGAGAACGCTCTTGGTGGACGTGCCGATGTCCGGCATGTTCGGGTCCTCGTAAACCGGGAGGCCGAGAACCGTCTGAGGGTTGCCCGGAGCGATCGACGGAGCCCAAACGTAGGTGCCAGTCGTGGAGTCCTTCAGCTTGCGGATCGTCGCCAGGGTCGTGGAGTTGCAGACCATAACGGCGTTCTTGCGGTAACCAGCTTCCAGGGCGTGAACGAGATCGATCAGGTTATCCGCCGTCAGCGTTCCCTTATCGGCCTTCGTGCCCTCGGTGGAGCCGGTCAGGACACCCTGGGGGCCAGCCGTACCGGTACCGGTCAGGAACTGCTTGATCTCCTCGTTCGCCATGGACTTGGCGATCGACTTGGCAAGCGCACCTTCCCAGTCTTCGATGCCGTTCAGGTGCTCAAGCTCAATCGAATACTTCGCAAGAGCGGTGAGCATCCGGGGCTTAAGCTGGGCCTTCGTAAAGGACGGATCGACCGTGGGGAGCGGATCGCCCTCAACCCGGTAGGCAGCGCCGGAAGCAACGGTCACAACCGGAACGTCGTTGTTGCCGTTGATGGTCCGGACATCCGCCAGGGGACGAAGCCAGTTTTCATTCGTGAGGGCTTCGATCAGCTTCTTCGTGAACTCGGTAGGAACCACGGCTCCCGCGCTGGTCGTGGTCAGCGCAGCCGAGATCTGACCGGTCGTGACGTACCGGCGGAACGCCTCGCGAGCTTCGATATTCGGGACCTTCGCCTTGATCGAAGCCGTGGAGGTCGTAACCGCAACGGGAGCGTCCGCTTCAGCCGTGGAAGTCGAGGCGTCCGCTAGCTGCTCCAGCTTGGAGATACGGTCATTGAGGGCCTGGATTTCGGCAAAGAGCTTGTCAAACTCCGCGCTCTGCTCCGGCGTCAGGTTGTCCTGAGCAACGATAGCTTCGGCCTTAACGCGCAGTGCCTCACGAGCCTTCTTGGTTTCTGCAATCTTGGTACGGTAATCCATATTGAATCTCTTTCGCCCCTGTGTGGGGCTCTTACAGGGACGAACTACTTGGAGACTTCAGCCAGCCGAAGCCGGGCCGCGAGCAATGCTTTGTGGGCCTGAATCCGGTTGGAAATCTGGGAGTGATCGAGAGCGGAAGGAGCTTCCTTCCCAGCGATCCGATCAACCAAACCATTGGCTAGGGCATCGGCGGACGTGAACCACGTTTCCGCTTCCATCCATGCCTTAATATTATCACGACTCTTGCCGGATTTCTTCTCGTAATCAGAAATCATTGATTCTTCGATCTGGTCGAGAAGATCCGCCGTGGCCCGCATATCGGAAGCCGTTCCGGTCATGGTCCCAAAGGGCTGGTGAATCATGACCATGGCCCCGTCGGAGATTTCGACTTCATCGCAAGCGGTCATGATGTAGCTGGCGGCGGAAGCCGCTAGACCGTCCACGTGAGCGATGACCTGGGAAGGGTGTTCCCGGATGGCGGTAACGATCGCCCTGGCATCGAAGACATCCCCACCGGGGGAGTTCAGCCGAAGGTGGATCGTGGGAGCCTTCAGGGCCCGAAGCTGGTTGGCGAAGTCGGAAGCCGAGACACCGAAGAATCCAATCTCGTCATAGAGGTAGATGGAGGCTTCAACGTCAGAGGCTTCGATCCGGCTGGGCGTCCGCCCTTCCGCTCCCTGGGGCTTGGACCGGGAGGCGTAGAACCGAGTAATCATTCTAGTGGGTCTTCCTTGGTATCGGGGGCGGGGATGGTCATATCCAGCCGCATATTCAGGGGAGACTGGAAGGAGTCACCCGCCGGATCGGTTCGAAGGTTGCGATCTTCAAGCCGCCTTGCCTCATTCGGGGAAAGCGTTCCGCTTGCGATCTGGACGGCCTGCGTCTTGGCGCGTTCTGTCTCACTCGCACGGAGGAGAGCCGCTTGATTGAACTTGATGTAATAGCCGGACCGAATCTCGGATGGGAGAAGGACCTGGTGATTGAAAGCCTTCTCAATCCGGACGATCCAGGGGGTTAGCGTAAGGCGGCTGAAGTCCTCGCCTAGAGCCTCAGTGTTTCCCCAGGTCGCACGGTCCAATTCGCCAACCATGAATCCTGGCAGGTGAAACAAGCTAGACACTTCGGTTCGGGAGAACTTCCGGGACGAGATCCACCCGGCATCCTCAACCGACATCGATAGGGGAGTGTACTTGACTCCCTGTGGCAGGAAGGAGGCCGACCCTGTGTTTGTGCCCCCGTGCCGCTTTTTCCAGTCCGCAAGGAACTGGTCCATGACCTTCTCGTCAAACTTCAGTGTCGACTCGAAGTAGCCGCTGGGTCGAGCTGAATTCTTCATGGCAGCCGCAGCCGCCCGATCAGCATGCTTTGCTAGTTCGAAGGTTTCCCGGACCGTCGTAATGGGGCTGATCCCCATGATTCCGTCTACCGAGAATCCCTTTACGTGGAACACGTCAAACTTGCTTAGCGGCTCCTCGAAGCCTTCAACGAAGTAGAGGAGCGAGGTCCCGCCCTCAGTAGGCTTGACCATAACCCTAGCCGCGTTCAGCGGAACGAGAGCCTTGACGGAAGCGTCCACAGGAGAGCGGACGATCCTTACGAAACTGTTTCCGGTCAGAAGAAGGGAAGTAACGATCGCTCCCCAAAAATCGGGTCCCGACATAAGCGGATTGGGGGCGATGGAAACCAGGTCCGTTAGGGGATGATCGGGGTCCTTGACCTTGTTCCCGTCAACGTCCTGATACAGGGAGACCGGAAGGCAAGCGATTGTCGAGGAGATCCGGGAGACGGCCGCAAAAACGGTTGAGATGGAGAGCGTCGAATCCGGATTGTGAGGGTCGAAAACGACATCCGGACTCCAGTCCGATAGGGACAGGCTTCGAGTCTGTTCTGTCTTGGGCTTGCGATTCCAAAATGCCATTAGATCAACCTAGTTGGATAGAAACCAACTTCAGATCTCCGGTGATCTCGGGAGTGTCCATCCAATGCTTCAGAGGCATGATGGTAGCTACCGCCATATCGATCTTGTTTTCGTCTCGGGACTTGTCGGGGTAGTCGTTGTTGCGCTTGTCCGGCTTGGAAATAACGTTCGAGATATTCCAAACGGACAGGGGGTTTCCGTCGTGGACGACTTCCCCCAAGACGATCAGATCCCGTAGCTTCTTCATGCCACCGGATAGATTCCGAACTGTCTGAGCATAGTGTATCACATTTAGGCCCTCGTAATCGAGCCTAATCATGGTTCCGCCGATGCCATACCGATCGAAGCAGAAGGCTTCCGGATGGAAATGCGTTTGGAGGTAACGCATATGGTCCGCCAGGAGTTCTTCATCCATGACCGGACCATCGGAGAAGGTCACGAAGCCTTGCTTCTCATACTCTCGGTAGGGGATGTTCCGGACCCGATCGGCTGTATCGGACGGGAGGAAGAACTTCGGGAAGATGTGGAGCTTCCCTTCGTGCTCGAAGATGGCCGAGACGCACGAGAGATCTTGGGAGGCAGCGAAATCGACCCCTACGAACATCCGGATCGGCTTGCCGATGAAGTCCTCTAGCTTCAGGGAGGGATCGCCAAGCTCCTTGAAGGCGACTGCATCGAAGTAGGGATTCTTGGCCGACTGGTAGACGCACAGGTGGTAGGTCTTGAAGACCGAAGCCAAGTGGGGATCTCGAAGCGCCCGATCCCTCTCTAGCTGAAGTTCCGAGAGGTAGGTTGACACGTCCAGGTTCGGGTTCGCCTTCCGAATGGCATCGTCCGAACCCCAGTCGTCGTCCTCGTCGATCGTGTAGATCGCTCCGAAGAAACGTTCGTCTTCAACGGAGCCCTCTAGGACCTTCTCCAGATCCTGCCGTATCCGGTAGGCAACCCCGTTTACGTCGTGGCCCGCAGTGGTCAGGCAGACGATCAGCGGTTGCTTCCGACCCTTCATGCCGGATCGGATCGTATCCAGGATCTCCGAATCCCGATGCTGGTGGATCTCGTCGATCAGTGCCAGGGACGGGTTCGAGCCGTGCTTTGGCTTTCCTGTCAACGGCTGATACTTCGAGGCGGTCTGGGTAACGGTAATGGAACCGGACCAAGCCTCGACCCCGAGAGCTTCGGTGAGATCGGGAGTCCAATTTACTTGGTGCTTGGAAACGTCCCAAATCTCTTTGGACTGCTTCTGAGTGGAGCCGCAGGAGAAGACCTGGGCCCCGGATTCACCGTCAGCCGCGAGACCGTAGAGACCAATCGCGGAACCGATGAAGCTCTTTCCGTTCTTACGGGGAACCTCGATATACGCGAAGGTAAAGCGCCGGTAGTGCGGGGCTTCCTTCTTTACCCAACCGTAGAGGGACGCCAAGATCCAGGTCTGCCAGGGCTCTAGGGTGAGAGGTTCCCCCGCTAGTTCCCCGTAGATGTGCGGAAGCTGTTCGGCAAAGTGGGCGATCCTTGAACCCTTCTTGGGGTCAAAGTAGTAGGGAAACGAGTCTGTTTTGGCCCGCTCTAGATCGTCTAGATGCCTCTTGGTGGCTTGCCGAACCTGTTTACAGGCGAGGATCTTTCCGTCCTGAACGTCTCGGCAATACTGGTTGGCAATCCCTACATAGTCCTTCATTACTTCGCTACGAACAGTTGAAACTTGTTCGGTTCCTTTTTCTCGGCTGTAGAGATTGGAGCCCCTACCCGCTGCATGGCCGAAGGGGTCAACCCGAGTTCAGCCAAGGCTTGGTGAAGGTGCTTCATGGCCTTATCCAGCATCGAGCAAGCCGGGTTGGCACGGATGATGACGGACCCTGTTTCCGAAACGGTCTTGTAGACCCGGCCCACTTCCTTGATCGACTCGGCTAGGTCTTCAATCTCCTCCAACCGCTGGGCAGCCAAGACCAAGATTTCGGTATGAGAAGCCGAGAGCCTGTTTTCCGCTTCGAGCCGATCAGCCAGGAGATTGAACTTCTCGGTGGCCAGGGGCGAAAGATTCGCGGGAGGGATCGGACGATCCTTCGATTGCGTTGGCATGTTGAGCTTGTTTCGAGACTTCTTGAACGTCCCCTTCAGCTTCTTTTCGTCAACCGTAAGGGGTTTTGGACCGGGCGGCATTCCGATTCGCCTCCTTCCGGTTCCGGGGTTTTTGTTTTTTCAAACCTGCCCGAGTTCTTCGGCCCTGGGGGGAGACGGTTCGGGCGGACCCCTCCAAAAGTTTGGAAGGCCCCCTCCCCATCGGCTGACCTGGTTCCCCCTGGCATAGGGCCTGGAAGGCCCCTGGACGGCCCTAGGAAGGCCGATCGCCTAGAGGGATGGGGGCTGGGCCCTAGAACAACGGGAAGGGCTTCTGAAGCCGGGGATGAATCGAAATCATCCCGTAGGAGGAAGCGGGAACCGTGGTCTCGTCCCCGTTCTCGTCCCGGATGATTGCTTCTACCAAGTAGATCCCCGGACGATCTGTTTCCCCTTGACTCCAAATATACCTGATTTTCCCCGCCTTGGGGTCAAGGATGGTTGCTTCTCCCGAAACGATAGGAGGGACGTTGGGCTTGGATGCGATTGTTACCCGGACCGTGCATCCGGTGAGGTCGATTGCTTTCCCGTCCTGGTCGGTCAGGAACATATCGAGAGGAGGATTCACGTCCCCCGCTTTGATCGAGTAGGCCATGGCTTAGGAGTCCCCCAGGATGATTAGGGATTGTGTATTGGATTCGATATCGAGAGAGCTTCCCGCCTCTCCGATCCTCGCCACGGGTCCCACGATTGGCGGGAGGGCCTTCCGTAGATCGGCGGTGAGGAAGGGAGTCCCCAGGAAAGAGGCTTGGAGGTCCGCCGCTCTCTCTAGGGAAGCGGTAAGGAAGGCTCCCGCGAATAGGTCCGCAGAGGTGGGGACCGCCCGATCTAGTCCCGCCTGGAGGAACGGATTCCCAAACAGGGAACCTTCGGTTTCCGCCGCTCGGAGGAGATCGGAGAGAAGGGTTCCGTTGCCCTGAAGGGCAGCGTCTACCGCGATGACCGCCAGCCGCTGAAGGTCGGCGGAAAGAGTCCCCGACGAGAGGAGCGACGAAGCGATCTGGATCTGAGCCTGGAGCGTTGCCGAGAGGTTCGAGACAGCCTGGAGAGCCGAGCTTGTTGGAACCGCTCTCGTGAAGTCTGCTAGGAGGCTGGAGGCGTTGGAGAAGGAGGCCCCAAGTTCAATCGTGTTGAAGGCCGGTTTGGTAGTTACCGTAAGCGAGACATTGGCGATGTCCACGTAGGTTGCGTTGGACGGTGCGCTAACGTAGATGAAGTAGGTCGATACGGTAGCGGGGGTGTTATCGTTCTGTCCTGGAGTAAAGTAGAATCCGCCGGGCAGCCAAGTTGCGCTTGGCGTATCTGTTCCTCCGGAACCACTCCATCCCGCCGAAGATCCGTCCGGCTTCCTAAGCGCGTAGGACAGGCTTCCGCGCGCCGCGTTTTCGCCGTGATGGTAGAGGTTCAATGATAGCGAGGCGATCACTTCGCCGGCGGGGATGTCCGAAGGCGAGAAGAAGCCACCGAACTGGAGATACTGAAGCGCGGCGTTTGGCATGGCTGTGGCAAAGCCGACCGAGCGATCCAGTACCGCCATTTCGATGTTCTCCCAACGGGCTGGATAATCGGTCTTGATGACCGTGGGGATTCGTCCCGGAATACTCGCCATCGGCTGGATCTCCCCCAGTCCGTTGGCTTCAAGGCCCGCGCCTTCCAGGTCGATCCCCGCCCCCTCTAGCTCCAAGTCCGGCATCGGCTTAGCTCAGGCCCGCCGTTAGCGTGGACGCCTTGATCTGGCAGGTGTCGCCAACCCCGTAGGTCTTGGTAGCGTTGGCAGATCCGCCCATAAGGAACTGGCCCCCGCTGGCAGCCGCCCACAAACCAAGGTGGGTAACCGTTACGGCTGGCATCCCTTGGAATTCGATCAGGCTGGAGTTGGAGACGATTCCGCCCGAAGGCGCGCTGAAGGTGATCGCCTTACGGGAGTAGGAGCCTCCCGCGATTTCGCCCGCTCCCGTGATTCCCGGATCGCTGGAGTGAAGCGAAACGTAGACCGTAACGGGAGACGTGAAATCGGTATTGCGATAGAGCTTGTTTACAAGCTGGTCCCGAGCGGACGTAGATAGAGCCATGACAGGTCCTTTGAATGTTGTTTCAGTGGCTCCCGCGATTCCGGGGAGCGAAGGTCAATCGAGTAGGGAGCCGTAGCGCTCTCGGTCTTCCCGCGATTTCGTCGCGTGGCACCGGTCGTCCAGGGCTTGAAGATTCGAGTATTCGAGCCGAGGTCCCCCAGCCTTCAGGGGGATAACGTGGTCTACAAGCGTTGCCGCTTTGATCTCCCCCCGCTCTAGGCACCGGACGCAAAGCGGATGCTCTTTCAAGAAGGCATCGCGAGCCTTTTTCCACGTCCAGTCGTAGCCTCTCGATATACTTGAGCCACGACGCTGATCGTAGACCGCCGCTTCCCGTTTATCCCGTTCGTACGGGTGGAGGTCGCAACGGGAACCCCGCTGGGTCCGCCCGCAACCTGGAGCCGTACAGGTACGCTTGGGAAGGAGAGCCAAGATCAGCCACCCGCTAGCTTCATGAGGGCAGGAATACCGGCTGACCCGACAAACCCGGCCCCCATGCAAACCGCGCTAAGGATCAAGACCTTGGAATGGAGGGCCTGAACCAGCTTCTGGAGTTCCTTGAAGTCTTCCTTGGACACGCGCTCGCTCTCGCAGAGACGAATCCTTGCTTCGTGATCCTTTAGCGTTTCGAATTCATTGATTGGAGGCATGGTCTAATCGTCCTCGTAGCGGTCAAAAAGGTTTGGTGATTCGTTCCGCTTTTCGAGGCGCGCAAGCCGAAGCTCGATATCAGTGGTCACTTCCCGCAATTCTCGAATCTGGAAGGCGAATCCCCGAAGGGCCTTGGCCCACGCCTTCCCCCACGCCTTCAGGGTGCTTTCGATCTGCTCTGGCGTCATGGCCGGAATCAATCGAGCCACCCCAGGAACTTGGCGAATGCATGAAGGACCATCAGGGACCCCGAAATTACGAACGCGGGGCCAACTAGACCGCGGAGATCTCGCCTGGATCTGATCTGAAACATGGTCGGTCCTTGGAGGGATAAAGGGCGGCCCCTCCGACCCGTGGAGGAGGTCGGGAAGGAGGGGCCTAGGAGACAGCATGGGGTAGCGAGAGTCAGGGCTCCGAACCGAGAAACGGAGCAACCTGGACCGACCCACGTAGAAGGCGCTCTCACCGGCGGGAGGAGCAGGTCCACCTTCTATCTATAGGATAACAGTAAAGCGAAACGTTGCAACCGGTCGCATGCAACTATTTTCCGAAATTCTCACGTGTCCCGTTTTTGGGACTGGGGGACCTGGAGGATCGGTAAACGTTGGAGGTCCGAGCGTTCGAAGATATTGGTCCCCGCACCTGAACGAAGATTTAGTGTCGGGGAAATCGACCCCGTGAACTTGACCGGTCGGACCTGGGATGGTCGATTCGCCCGATACCCGGATGGACCGGGGCCCAAGGAGGAATCAATGGCGGATATGGAGGAGAGGCGGGAAGCGGCGGCAGCCCTGGACGCGGTGGCGGACGAACTGAACTTCCTTCTTCGACGGCAGAAGGAGCTGAGCCAGATCGCGGTCGAAACTCCGTGGCTCTCGAAAGAGGAGGTGGAGGAGATCTTCGCGAACGCCAAGCGGTTCAACGAACTTCTGCCTGAGCACAAGAAGGCGTGGGCAAGGTTGGCGGAGATCGTCCACGGTCCCAAGACCTGACCCGAGTTCCGTTCGATTCGTACGAGGCCCGCTCCTACTCCAGGGGGCGGGCCTTCGTTTTTTCGGGCCCTCCAGGAGGCCCCAGGAGCGACGAACGGCACCGGGCCAAGGGGAGCGAAGGGGCCGGGGGATCGCCCGTCCTGGAGGCGTCTAGGCCATGGAGGCGTTACGGATGGGGTAATGCGATAGTCAAGCGCACGAAACGGCCCGACGTGTCGCTTTTTGCTTGCCAGTCGTCATGGCTGCACATAGCTCCCGGATCGTCCAACGACGGACCGGAAAGGAAATGTATTGATATGGCTAACGATGTCACGGATTACAACGGGCCGCTTCCCTACCTCAACCGAGCCACCCTGAAGCGCCGGGGCTGGACCGATGGGTTGATCGCGGATCTCCTGGGGACCGCCGGATGCTCTCCTCTATGACGATCTGCGCAAGTGCTCCACGCCGATTTGGTTCGCCCTCAGGGCCATCGAAATGGAGGAGCGGTCCACCTTCAAGCTGGCTCGCCAGGAGTTGGACCGGCGGAAGCTGGTTCGGGAGCTGAACCAGGAGGCCCGCCTTTGGGAGGTCATCGAGAATTCCGGAACGGCGGGTCTTCCCTCCTGACTGGGGCCGGGGACTCCCCCGATGTCTGGCCGGGTGGAAGGCCAAAACTGGGGATGGTTGTATTCCGCCAAACCCTCCCCAATCGACCGGAAGACCCGATGTACGAGCCGAGCCAGCCCCGAAATCGAGCACTTGGGGAGGGTTACCCTCCCCTTTGGGGACGGTAGGAACCGAAACCCTCCTGATGAAAACCCCTGTGTTTCTCCGCTCTTTCTTGTCGTTGGGGATAGTAGGGAGGGTTTGTTGGCTAAAAGTTACTACGGGAATAATGAAGATGCATTTCTCCCGAAAAGAAGATGACCCCGTTTTTCTGCCAACCCTCCCCAATCTGCTTTCGACGGCTTTTCCGGCGGATCTCGGTTCGGACTTCCATCCCAGCCTGAACCGTCCCTCCAGCCGGTGGAGCTTCCTTTCGGCCCTCCGGGACGTGCCCTCAGGTTGGGGGAGTATCGCGGCCCGCCCGGAATGAACGGACAACCCCCCGGATCGAAAACGAGCCGTCCGGTTAGATAACTCAAACAAAAAACGCCACACGCATGCATTTCGTGTATTGACGCGAAATTTGCTTGAGTTACGATAAACATATGCTTCAACAACAAAAGGAACCCGATATGGTCTTCATTTCTCCCCCCGACAACATGACCTTTGCCGACACCGAAGACTATCTGAGGTGGCTCCGGTTCACCCTCCGGATCGATTCGACGGCTGACCTTGCCCGCCGTCTCGGTGTCTCCGGTCGGACCCCCGCCGCTTGGGCTGGCAGGGGCCAGTTTTCCGCCGCCGTTGCGGCCCTTATCACCATTCGGCTCGGGGCTATCGTCCCCTCGTATCTCGTTTCCGAGAAGGGCCGGATCGCCAGCGAGGTAACGAAGTAATGGAGGCTCTAACCGAGAAGAAGATTACCGACGCGCTTACCTGGATTGCCGGGTTCGGCTCCCTGAGGGATGCGCTAGCCCGTGCGAGGAAGCCGGACACGATCCGGATTCGCCTTGCCGAAATCGGGCGGGGCTGGAACGAGGCGCGGTCCGTTACCGATGACCCCGAGGTTGTCTCCATCCTGGACGACCTTCGGAAGGCGTCGATCGCGACCGCCGAGACCGCCGACGAAACCGGCCTTCTCGATTACGAGGCCATCTTCGATGGGGAGGAGGTCGTCCCCGCCGAAGACGAGCCGTTGATCGTGTCGAACTGGTTCCCGGCCTGGGTAGGCTCTGAGGGCTACCGGATGTCTCCTACGGGAGTCGTCACCCTTGGCCGGGAGTCCCTGTCCGCCGCCACCCTGGAGCGTCGGGCGTATCAGGCCCTGGAGCGGCTGGGCCGTGGTTCCCCGAACGTAACCGCCCTCCGGATTGCTATTGAGGTTTGGCGGGAGGAGGCCGCCGCCGAATACCGGGAGGAGGTCCGGTCCAATCTCGCCTTCCGTCCGGAGGTCCGGGAGGCCGGAGCGGCTGCTTGGGACGATCTGCTTCGGGCCGTCACGGGCCGTGCCGATCCGGTGGAGGTGGCCGCGTTCCAGCATTTCGCCTGGCAGGTTAAGCGGAAGCTCTCTCGGCTCGAAGTCTCCGATCACTTGATGCCGATCCTTTTCGGCAAGACCGGAAGCGGCAAGTCCGAGTTGGTCAAGCGGTTGATCCGCCCGCTGGCGGGGCTCGATTTCCGTCCGAAGTCGGTTTCCATCCTCCAGGATGAACGTTTCGACTTCGGGGCTTGCGCCGCCTCCATCGTGTTCTTCGACGAAATGGCCAAGGCGTCGAAGACCGATGTGGAGTCGATCAAGGAAGCCATTACCCGCCCGTATGCGGACGCGAAGCGGCTCTATACGAACAACATCGAGCGGCTTCCGAACTTCGCCACGTTCATCGGGGCATCCAACCGGGACCTTCGCGACCTGATTAACGACCCTACTAGCGTCCGGCGGTATTTCCAGATCGAGACCCTTCCTGTCATGGACTGGGACGCGATCAACGGTCTCGATTACGAGCTTCTTTGGCGGTCCGTTGATGAGACTTCCGAGAGCCCGATCAAGCCGCTCCTCTCCGAGGTCCGGGCCCGTCAGGAGCCCATGCGGAACAAGACAGTTACCGAAGAATTCTTCGACGCTTGCGTTTCGATCGGCGGGGGCAAGGTCACGGGCGGGGCGCTCTATTCGGCCTTCAAGGAGTTTGCCGAATTTTCGGGAGTCAAGGTTCCCCCGTCCAACGTCATCTTCGGGCGGGAAATCAAAGACCTTCTCAAAGTGCGTGGGTCGGAAGTCCCCCTGAGGTCGGGCGGAATCGTTGTCTACCGAGTCACCCTGTCCGACGCCTACCGGCGGACGGACGTTCCGGAGGAGTCGTCCTCCACCAACGAGAACTACGGATTCTAAGGAGAGATGGAAATGATGAAGCTAATTTGGAGGCTGTTTGGATACCGGATCGAGACGATGGCGGATGCTGAAGCGGTGACGAAGCCGCCCCGCCCGATGGTCTGTATGCAGTTGAACCGCGAACTGACATCCGAGGAGAAGGACGAATTTTTGGCGGCCTGGAAGACCGGTGGAATCGACGGCGGGATGGCGAGCCTTCCCCGCGATGCCGTGACCTTCGGAAACATCGGAGTCGTGGTTCCCGGAACTGGGGCTTGAAGGAGACACCATGGAATCGCAGAAACTGAGGGAACGGCTGTACGCCAAGGTTGAGATGGGCGGGCCGGATGATTGCTGGCCCTGGACCGGAACGGTCAATAACTGTGGCTACGGACGAACGAAGGTGAACGGGAAGGAGACCCTTACCCATCGGCTGGCATACACGCTGGAGAATGGGGAGATCCCCGAGGGCTTGGTTGTCCGCCATCGGTGCCACCGTCCCGAGTGTGCCAATCCCGCCCACTTGGTCCTTGGGACCGTGGCCGAGAACAACGCGGATCGGAAGGCCCGTGGGATTCCCCGTAAGAGGGTCCCGCAGCTATCGACGTTCGATGTCCTTATGGTCCACGCCCTGGCATGGCACGGAATGAGTCAGGCCCGGATCGCCCGGATGCTGGGCATGACGAGAGGCGGGGTCTCCCACGTCCTGACCGGACGGACGTTCCCGTTGTTCAAGAAGGCCGCCGACTTCGCAGCGATCGACGCTTGGACCCTGGACGTTTCCGAGATCGGGGGTCTGGCGTGACGGACAAGGAATGGGTCCGGGGCGTCCTGGAGATCTCGGGCTTCCTGGCGGACATCGAGGGCATCCACAAAGAGTTGAAGGCCCTTCGACAGATTCAGGAGAAGCCGAAGGCGGATCGCCCTCTCCTCTCCCAAGCCCAAGTTGCCAAGCGGCTGGGGGTCCGGCGGGAGTTGATCGTTGCCCTGGTGAACTCGGGGAAGCTCCCAACGGTGAAGGTCGGGAAGCGGGAGCGAATCACCCCGGAGGCGATCGATCGGTTGATCGAGTCGGGGTCCCTCTCCCCCGAGAAGCGGGGCCGCCCCCGCAAGGCGAACGCCAAGCCGAAGGCCGGGGGATCGATGCCGATCTTCCCCCTCTCCCCGGTAGGGAAATCGGTAGGGAAAAAGTAGGGACGGCCCTCCGATGCCCTACCGCCCCGCTCCCCCAACGCCCCCTAGGATTCGTCCCAGGGGGCCTTTTCGTGCCCTCTCGACCCCTCCCCCCGAGATTTTCCCTACCGCCCGTCCCTACCGGATCGGCAGAATGGGTCTAAAGGGCCTGTTAGAGCCCTTTTACCGCCGATCTGGCCGCTCGTTTTTCCCTACCATATCCCTACCGGAAGGGGCGAAAACGGGCGATTTCGGGGCAAAATCGGGCAAAAAAGAAGGGGACCGGTCAACTGCCCCGATCCCCTAAGCCTTGATTTTACTTACCTAATTTGGCGGCCCCAAGAGGACTCGAACCTCTGGCCTACGGTTTAGGAAACCGCCGCTCTATCCACCTGAGCTATGGGGCCACAACGGCCAAAGGAAGTAGACCATCCGACGCGAACGGGCAAGCGAAAGGCGCCCGAATACGCTGTGCGGGCCTCCCTCGCCGCCTGAAGCTACCAGCTGGTGCGGGCCGGGCGGAGGAGGCGCTCGCGGAGGGCGTCGACTTCCGCGTCGGTGGGGGCGTCGGCCGCGGGGGCCTCGGCGGCGGACATGGCGCTGGTGACGACGTTGTCCCAGAGGCTGTCGGTGCCGTAGACCCTGCGCGCGAGGTAGCTGCTGCCAGCGAGGTCGGGAGCGGCGATGGACTCGGTGCAGCCGGTGTCCAAGGGGGCGGTGGGATCGCGGAGGAAGGAGCGGACCATGGTGGCGACGCAGGGGTTGGTGCCGGTCTGGTGGGACGCGCCGGAGAGGAGGGTGACGTGGCCCGCCCAGGGCACGACGACGAACTGCTGGTGGGGGGCGGTGAAGGCCTCGTCGAGGTCGGCCAGGCCGGAGAGGGGGGTCTGGCCGTCGAGGGTGCCGTTGAGGAGGAGGAGGGGGACCTTGGTGTCGGCCCAGGCCATCAGCCCGGGATCGGTGCGGACGACGGGCCACGGCCAGACCTCGCGGACCTCGGCCATGTATTCGGTGGTCTGCCGGTTGAGGAGGAGATCTTCGGCCTCGAGCCGCGCCTGAGCCGGGGTGAGGACGTCGTCCCAGAACTCGGAGAAGAGCACGTGGTAGTAAAGGTACTCGGAGGACTCGCCGGGGCCGAAGTTGGACTGGCTGCGGCTGCCGAAGACGAAGTTCCTGAGGATGGTCTGATCGGCGGGATCGCAGCGATCGAGACGGTAGGCGAAGGAGAAGCCCATGGCGAGGAGCTGGGGGTCGATGACGGCGTTGGAGACCACGTTCACCAAGGCCATCTCGGTGTACTCGCCCAGGGCTGCGTCGCAATGTCCCCGCTCGACGGCGTCGAGGAGCTCGGCGAACCATGCCTGCGGATCGCTGCTGAGCCTGCTGCTGCAGAACGGATCGCTGCCGCAGTAGTCGAGCATGTTACGGGCGACCTCGTCGAAGCTGCGATCCATCCGGACGTCGCAGCCGGTGGCGGGGCAGATCCCGTCGAGGATGGCGGCCGTGGGCTGCTCGGGGAAGAGCGTGAGGTAGCGGTTTCCGACAAAGGTGCCGTAGGAGTCGCCCCAGACGTAGACGGGCTCGTCCGCTCCGCGGATGGCCTCGATGACGTGGCCGATGTCACGGGCGGCAGCGGTGGTGGAGAAGTGCTCGAGGCCAGGACCCCACTTCGTCTCCAGGGCGGTCAGGCAGAAGGGGGAGAGCTCGCCTTCGCCGCCTAGGGCGCACTCGAGGGCGGTGGACTGCCCCACGCCGCGGTAGTCGGGGATGTAGACGTCGAAGCCAAGGTCCTGGAAGAAGGGAGCGACGTAGACAAGGGCGTCTCCCGGGCTGCCGGGGCCTCCCTGAAGCATCCAGAGCTGCCCCTTGCTCTCGTTGGCCGTGGTGACGAGGCGGCGGACGAAGAAGGAGAGTCGAGCATCGGTGGGATCGCACCAATTGAGGGGGACGTCGATCGACGCGCACTCCATGCGGGCCCCTGTGAAGTGATCTCGACAGGGCGTGAAGTCGACGTCGCCCATGGGCGCGGTCTCGCCGGGGCAGTCCCACGGCTTGGGATCGGGGATCTCCTCGATCGGCGTGCCGCCGCCTCCGCCGGAGCCACCACCGGCGTCCGATCCGCCCTGCCCTCCGGCGCCCTCTCGATCGGGCGTGTCGTCACCACAGGCGACGAGGAGGAAGGCCGAGGCGAGGACGACTGCGGCGGGGAGCGAGCGGGTCTTTCGTATCATCGAGGATCCTTGCACGCAGGCGGCTGGGCTGCGGTGCGGATGGAAGTTGCGCACCGCCCACGCTGCGCGCCGACGAGGCTTAAGAGTCCGGCCCGACCTCGAGGCGGATGGGCGGATGTCGCGGCATGTCTATAACAAGGGATGGGCGTGAGCGCTCGCTACAACGGTTCGTTGTCGCGGTCTCCTGCGCCCTCTCCTCTCCTGCCGTCGCCTTCCACCCTGCCCCTCCGAGGTGTTAGGGTTCGTGGCGTACAGGCGGCGCTTCGCCCGTACACCCTTTTGTTGGAACGAGGAAATGATGAGCCAGACCGCCCGCCCCATTCGAGCCCGTGGAGCCGTCGCCTCCGCGAGACCTCGCGCCCTGCTCCCCGTCCTCGCCGCCCTCGCCCTGCTGGCGGCGGCATGTGGGAGTGATCCGGATCCCGTTCATATCCCAGGCACCGGCGGCTCCGGCGGCTCGGGGGGGGATCCCGGCACCGGCGGCACGGGCGGTGGTGGGACGGGAGGGACCGGAGGCGTGGACGACTCGGTGCGCTGGGTCCGCCTCACGCCGGAGAGCGCCTCGGTGATCCCCGGTGAGGAGGTGCAGCTCACCGCCGTGGCGACGGACTACCTCGACCAGCCGGTGGAGGCTGCGATCAGCTGGCAATCCGCCGACCCCGAGATCGCGGCGGTGGATGAGGATGGGCTGGTCAGAGGCGTGCAGGAGGGAGTCGTGACGATCACCGCGACCGCCATGGGCAAGGTGGGCGAGGCGGTGATCACGGTGCTGCCGGTGCCGGTGGCGCAGGTGACGATCGCGGCGGTGCCGAACGACGTCCGCGGCATGCGGGTAGGCGAGAGTCTGCAGCTCGAGGCCTCGGCCTTCGACGCGGACGGCGAAGTCCTGGAGGGGCGCAGGATCGTCTGGAGGTCGAGCAATCCGGCGGTGGCGAGCATCGAGTCGAGCGGCCTCCTCCTGGCGCGGATGCCGGGACAGGTCGACGTGGACGCGACCATCAGCGGGGTGAAGGCGACCGAGACCTT
The DNA here is from genome assembly GCA_040391605.1 of Vulgatibacter incomptus. Taxonomy (GTDB): domain Bacteria; phylum Myxococcota; class Myxococcia; order Myxococcales; family Vulgatibacteraceae; genus Vulgatibacter; species Vulgatibacter incomptus_A. The sequence goes on along the minus strand of JBEBXK010000001.1, from coordinate 214,846 downwards.
CCGGATCACGATCCGCTTCACGACGCTCGCCCTGGGGAGCGGTCACGTCTGTGGGCTCAGTGAGCTGGGCGCCCCCTTCTGCTGGGGCGATCGCACCGCGATCGATGCCGCCGCGGACTCGAACGTGGCCGTCCCCGTGAAGGGCGCCCCCAAGCTCAGCCAGATCTTCACCGGCCAGTCGTTCGGGGGGCTGGCCCACTCCTGCGGACTGACGGAAGACGGGGCGGCCTATTGCTGGGGCTACAACCACCGCGGGCAGCTCGGCAATGGCAAGGACACCACCTCGAAGGAGGCGGTCGCGGTCAAGGGCGATCATCGCTTCGTCACCCTGGCGCTGGGCTTCTTCCACACCTGCGGCGTCACCGAGGCGGGCGACGCGTACTGCTGGGGAAGCAATGAGAAGGGCCAGCTCGCGAAGCTGACCTCCAGCTACGGCAGGAGCATCGAGCCCCTCCTGGTGGTGGCGGATAAGGGCTTCGTGGAGTTGGGCGCCGGGGGCAACTACAGCTGTGCCCGCACGGACGGCGGTGAGGTCTGGTGCTGGGGTACGATGAAGGAGGGCGACACCCTGGCGCCCAATACGCTGACGACGGCCAACCCCGTGCGAATCGGTGGAGCGCAGACCTACGACTCCCTCACCGCTGGCGGCACCCACGCCTGCGTGTCGAAGATGGGTGAGTCGATCGAGACCTACTGCTGGGGCGACGCGAAGGACGGCAGGCTCGGCAACGACGCGTTCGTCGCGACGAGCACCCCGGTGCTGGCCCTGACCCCGGAGCCGCTGCTGCAGGTCGCCGCGGGATCGACGCATAGCTGCGGCCTCACCGAGGCAGGGAAGGCCTATTGCTGGGGTTCCAACGACTCGGAGAGCGGGACCACCTTCCAACTCGGCCTCGGCGACGACGACTTCTCGGGGTTCAAGGCGACGCCGACGCCGGTGGCGACGACCCGGAGCTTCTCATGGATCGGGACGAGCTCCTTCAGCTGCGCCATCGGGCTCGACGGCCTGGCCTATTGCTGGGGCTATAACTACAACCAGCGGCTCGGCCTCCCCGTGAATACGGAGTTCGCCTCGACCCCGGCTCTCGTCTCGGGGCAGTGAGCCCCGCAGGATCCGAGGCGAGCGGACGCTAAGAAGAGCCGTAGCGCGCAGCGCGCATGAAAAACTGCCCCATCGTGTGCTGCGGTTTCCGCACCGGCTCACGACGGATTCTCGAGGCTGAAGACCTCGGCCTGATCGTCGTAGGCGAAGAGCTCGGCGTAGCGACCCCAGTTGATCACCGCGCGCAGCGTGTCGCTGGCGTCTTCGGCGCTGAGCTGATCCTCTAGCTCTTCGCGAAAGCGGACCACGGGCGCTCGCTGCCGCGGCCGCGTATCGAGGACCGATCGGATGTGGGCTGCAAGGGGCACGTGGAGCAGGAGCTGCCGGCGGAAGTTGGCCTTCCGCTCCTCCGGATCGCTCTCGGCGAACCTCCAGCCCTCCGGAGTGAGCAGGATGTCACCCTCTTCCAGCTCGGCGTAGCCCAGGCGCTGGAGCATCTCCAGGAGCGGGAAGAGCTCGTGTCCCTCCCGATGGAGAAGCGAGGCGATATGAGGGAGATCGGCGCGGCCGGCGAAGGCGGGTCCGGCCAGGATCTCGAGTAGGCCCGCCATCAGGTTGGTGGAGACCTGGAGGAGGTGCTCGGTGATGGCCCCTGCCGGAGGGGCGACGTATCTGGACGGCGGGAGTGGGCGGGCGGTCATGCGGGCGTATACGGAATCGACCAGCGCTTGCACCGCGGGATCGAAGCGGTCCCGCGGACGAGGGAGCTCGATGCGGATGGTCTCGGCGATGCGCCCCGGGTTTGTGGCGAGGAGGAGGATCCGATCCCCCATCGAGACGGCCTCTTCGATGTTGTGGGTCACCATCAGCACCGAGCGGATCGGGAGGCGCCCGCTACCCCAGAGTTCGAGGAACTCGGTTCGAAGGTTCTCGGCGGTGAGGACGTCGAGGGCGGAGAAGGCCTCGTCCATCAGGAGCAGCTTGGGGTGGACGACGATGGCTCGGGCGAAGCCCACCCGCTGTCGCATCCCGCCGGAGAGCTCCTTGGGGTAGGCGGACTCGAAGCCGTCCAGGCCGATGAGATCGATGGCCTCCAGGGCCCGCTTGCGCATCTCGGCGCGGGGGAGCCCCAGGGCCTCGAGGCCCACCTCCACGTTCTCGAGGACGCTGAGCCAAGGGAAGAGCGCGAAGCTCTGGAAGACCATCGCGATCCCGTCGGCGGGCCCACGAACCGCCTCGCCCTCGAAGCGGACCTCGCCGGTGGAGGGCGGGAGGAGGCCGGCGATGATCCGCAGGAGGGTGGACTTGCCGGAGCCCGACCGGCCCAGCAGGCAGACGATCTCGCCGTCGCCGATCTCGAGATCGACGTCGTCGAGCACCAGCAGCTCGGCGCCGGAGGCCTTCGGGAAGCTCTTGTGGACACCTCGCAGTCGCAGGATCGGCTCGGGGTTTCGGAGCATCGAGCGCCTCATGAGATCCGCAGCCGGCGCTCGGCGAAGGCGTAGAGCGGCCGCCAGAGCAGGCGATTGCAGGCGGTGACGTAGGCGGCCATCACCACGATCCCCAGGACGATCCGTGGGTAATCACCGGCGTCGGTGAACTCCTGGATATACGCACCCAGGCCCCGGCTGACCAGGGTGGTATCACCCCAGCTCGCGACCTCAGCCACGATGCTGGCGTTCCAGGATCCGCCGGAGGCAGTGATGGCGCCTGTAACATAATAGGGAAAGATGCCGGGCAGCATCACCCGCTTCCACCACAGCCAGCCGCGGATCCCCAGGTTGGCCGAGGCGTGCTGCAGGTCGGCCGGGAAGGCCATCGTCCCCGCGATCACGTTGAAGAGGATGTACCACTGCGTCCCCAGGATCATCAGCGGGCTCAGCCAGATGCCGGGCTGCAGATCGAAGTGGACGATCCCCAGCACCGCGAAGGGGAAGAGCAGGTTGGCGGGGAAGGCGGCGAGGAATTGGATGAGGGGCTGCACCTTCTCCGCGAGGCGAGAGCGCAGGCCGATCTGCACGCCGATGGGCACCCAGACCAGGGAGGCGAGGAGGATGAGCGAGAACACCCGCGCCGAGGTGAAGAGGCCGAGCAGCAGGGTCTCCGCCAGATCCGACCAGCCGATCCCGGTGCGGACGTAGGAGAAGATGGACCAGATGGCGGCGGTGAGGCCGGCGCCGATCAGCGCATACCAGACGATGTCTTTGAGCCTCTCCCTCCGCATGCTCGGCGCGGCATGCGCGTGGGGCGCCGGGGCCCCGAGGATGAGGAATGGATGGCGGAGCAGCCGCAGCGGCGCGACCAGGAAGTGCGTGGCGCGAGCGCGCTGGAAGAGCAGCAGGAGCCACGACCTCGGCTGGGTGGCTGCCATGAGCTCCTCGAAGCGAAACTTGGCGGACCACGCGACGAGCGGACGAAAGAGGAGCTGATCGTAGAGGCCGATCACGATCACCATGCACGCGATGGCGTAGCCGATCGCCGCCAGGTCTCGTTGGAAGATCGCGGTGGCGACATAGGAGCCGATCCCTGGCAGGAGCACGCTCCGGCCGCCGACGGTGATCGCTTCGGAGGCGACGACGAAGAACCAGCCTCCGGACATGGACATCATCATGTTCCAGACCAGGGCCGGCGTAGCGAAGGGGGCCTCGAGCCGCCAGAAGCGCAGCCAGCGGGTGAAGCGGAAGGCGCGGGTGGCCTCCTGGAGATCGGGGGGGATGGTGCGCAGCGATTGGTAGAAGCTGAAGGCCATATTCCAGGCCTGGCTGGTGAAGATGGCGAAGATGGCGGCGAGCTCGGCGCCCACCGCGCTGCCGGGGAAGAGCCGGAGGAAGAAGATCACCGAGAAGGAGAGGTAGCCCAGCACCGGCACCGATTGGAGGATGTCGAGGATGGGGATGAGCAGCTTCTCCAGCCGTCGACTCTTCGCGGCGAGGGTGCCGTAGACGAAGGTGAAGACGAGGGACGCGGCCATGGCGGCGAACATCCGCAAGGTGGTCTGGAGCGCGTAATCCGGCAGCATGGCCGGCGAGAGGGAGATCGGCGTCTCGACCACCGACTCGAGGGAGCCGCCCATCTCGCGGGCGCCGTGGACGATGGCCAGGACGGCGCCGAGGACGAGCGGGAGCGCGATCCAATCCCAGCGGTTCGGCAGCGTCCTCGCGCGCCCCCCGAGGGCAGCCGGGCTGGGACGCGGATCGCTCATGCCCTGGGGTGGAAGCGATCGTAGAGGCCGCGCAGCCGCCGCGAATCCACGTGGGTGTAGATCTGGGTGGTGGCGACGTCGGCGTGGCCGAGCATCTGCTGAACCGCCCGCAGATCGGCGCCGCCCTCCAGGAGGTGGGTGGCGAAGCTATGCCGCAGCTTATGGGGCGAGATCGGGCGATCGATCCCGGCGACCACTGCGTATTTGCGCAAAAGCTTCCAGAACGCCTGGCGCGAGAGCGGGCGGGCCCTGGAGCTGAGGAAGAGGTGGTGCGTGATTCGATCGCGGGCGAGGGCCGCCCGCGGGCCGTCGAGGTATCGCTCGACGGCGGCGCGGGCGATGCCGCCCACCGGCACCACCCGCTCCTTTCCGCCCTTGCCCTTGGCGATGAGGTAGCCGGCGACGAGGTTCAGATCGTTCAAGGCCAGTCCGCAGAGCTCGGAGACCCGTAGGCCGGTGGCGTAGAGGAGCTCGATCATCGCCTTATCCCGGGCGCCGAAGACGGTCGCGGGCTCCGGGGCCGAGAGCAGCGCCTCCACCTCGGCGACGGAGAGGTAGACGGGGAGCCTGCGCCCGGACTTGGGGCGCTCGACGGCACGGGCGGGATCCTTGGAGGAGATCCGATCGGCGAGGAGGAAGCGATGGAACATCCGGATGGCGGCGAGGTGCCGGGCCTGGGAGCGCCCGCCGAGCCCTCGATCGCGGAGGCGCGCCATGTGGTCCTCCACGTGTGCCGGCTCGACCTCGTCGACGAGCTTCAGGCCGGCTCGGTGGAGATCGTCCAGGTAGTCGCGGAGGTCTTCGCCGTAGGCGTCGACGGTCTTGGGGCTGAGGCCCCTCTCCACCCGGATGTACCCGAGGAAGAGATCGAGGAGGGGATCCAGGGGACCGAAGACGGGGACGCGGATGCGGGGACGGGCCACCGGCTCATCCTACTCCGTCGCAGCCGAGGGGCGGCAGAGGCTGGCTGTGAAGAACGAGCGACGCCGCCGCTACTCGAGACCTTCGACGGAGCCCTTGCCCGCCCGGAGGACCTCCACGCGATCCTCGAGGAGGGAGAGGACGGTGGAAGGCTCGTTGAGCTGGTAGCCGCCGTCGATGATCAGCTCGAGGCCGTGGCCGAGGTGATCCTTGATGGACCGCGGATCGTCCAGGGTCTCGTCGCCGAAGGTGGCGGAGGTGGTGAGGAGCGGCTGCCCCAATCGCTCTACGAGCGCCATGGGGATGGCGGCCTCGGGGACCCGGATCCCCACGGTCTTCTGCCGGGTCATGGCGATCTCGGGGGTGAGGCGGGTGGCAGGCAGGATGAATGTATATGGACCTGGCACCAGTCGTTTCATCACCCGATAGGCGTAGTTGGAGACCTTCGCGTAGCGGGAGATGTCCGAGAGATCGGCGCAGAGGAAGGAGAGCGGCTTGTTCGGCTTACGCTGCTTGAGCCGATAGAGCTTCTCGATGGCGCGCTTGTTCGAGAGATCGCAGCCGATCGCATAATAGGTATCGGTCGGATAGGCGATGACGCCGCCGGCTTCGAGGGCGGCGACGGCGCGCTCCACGAGGCGGGGCTGGGGGAATTCGGGATCGATGGTGAGGATGGGTGCGTCGGCCATGCCCGGCCAACCTACTGAGAATGACGCAGCCGGGCAATCGAAGTTCCCGCCCGGATGCCCGCTGCAAGACCTTTTTGCTCGGATCCTGTGAAACGATCACCACCGCGCAAGGTGGAGGCGATCGTTTCACGCGCTACGCGCTGCGGCTCCTTCTGGCGGTGCCGGTCCCCCAGCTCAAGGGACCGGCGTACATGACACATCTACGGATCGTGTAGTTACTTCTTGGGCTTGGGAGGCGTCGTAGCGGCGGAGCGCTTCCCCTCCTCGATCAGCTCGCGGACCTTCTGGCCACCCTTGCGCCCGATCTCCTCGTAGAAGGGCATCCCTCGCTCGGCCTTCACCGTCTCGCCACCCTTCTTTCCGATCTCCTCGTAGAAGGCGGCGCCCCGCTCGGCCTTCACCGTCTCGCCACCCTTCCTGCCGATCTCTTCGTAGAACTCGCGCCCCCGCTCCCTGGCGACGGTCTCTCCGCCCTTGCGGCCGATCTCCTCGTAGAACGCCCTGCCCCTCTCGCGCTTCACCCGCTCGCCGCCTTTGCGGCCGGCCTCGGCCACGCTCATGGCCCCCTTGCTGCCCTTCGTCTTCTCCTCGCTGCCCTTCTTCTCTTCGGCCATCGACCTACCCCCCTTTGCGAACCTGGTTGTTGCCGCGCTACGAATCTGATCCCTCGGGACGATCCACGCCCGCTCGCCGCCTGCCTAAGCGGCGGGCCGAGCGCGCGAGCCCCTACTTCTTGGTGGTGGTCCGGCGGGTGGTGGTCTTCCGCGCGGTGGTCGTCGTCTTCTTGGGCTTGGGCATCGTGGTCTTCTTGGGCGTGCGCCCCTGGGCGGCCTCCAGCTTCTTGGCCTGCTCGATCAGCTCGCGAACGCGCTGCCCGCCCTTCTTGCCGATCTCGCTGTAGAACTGCGGCCCCCGCTCCCGGAGCACGGTCTGCCCGCCCTTGCGGCCTCCGATCAGCCCGCCCTTCCTGCCTGCCTCCCGAACGGTCATGCCGCCAGTGGACTCGGTCGCCTTCACCTGCCTCGCGCTGGTGGCCCTGGCGCTGGGGCGCGCCGCCCGGGCGCCTGCCTTGGCCCTGCCGGTGGTGGTCTTCTTCTCCGTGGTCTTGGCGGGCGCCTTCGCCCGACTCGGCGCCTTGGCCCGGGCCGCCGAGGTCGAGCGGCTGGGCGCCTTGGCCCGGGTGGTCGTCTTGCTCGCCGTCCCCGCCTTGGGGCTGGCGCGGCTGGGCGCCTTGGCCCGGGTAGTGGTCCGGGCGGGCTTCTTCGCGGTGGTGGTGGTTTTCCTGGTGGTGGTGGTCTTGCGGGTGCTCCTCGTTGCCATGTCTTTCAACCTCCTTCGACGTGAACCGTGGGTCGCAGCCTTCGCTCCGACACGCGGCGCGCCGCATGTGCGGCGATTGCTTCGGCCATGTCGCGCCCCGTGGCGCGGCCGATTCCCTTCCAACTCGGACTTCCGTTCACCTCGATCACTTCCGGTCCATTCGGGCCGAAGGCGAGATCGACTCCGGCCCAATCGAGACCCAGCGCGCGGGCCGCGCGCACCGCCATCTCCTCGGCCTCCGATGAGAGCTCGATGGCACGGGCCACGCCGCCCACCGAGACGTTGGTGCGAAACTCCCCCGGAGGCGCCAGACGCTCCATGGCCGCCTCGACCACGCCATCCACCACGAAGACCCGGACGTCGCGACCGCCGTGATCCACCCAGGCCTGGAGGTAGAGGGATTTGCGCTCGTCGAGGATCGCCGCCGCCCGGAGCAAGGCGTCCTTCCCGGGCTGGAGCAGCTCGATGCCATCGCCGAGGGATCCCCACTGCGGCTTGGCCACTGAGGGCCCCAGCCGCCGCAGGGCGGGGTCCAGATCTTCGGCCCGCTGCACCACCGCCACGGCAGGGGTGGGGACCCCGGCCTCCATGAGGAGGACGCTGGTGCGCAGCTTGTCTCTGGCGCGCAGCAGCGGTTCGAGTCCGTTGATCACCAGGGCGCCCCCGCGCTCCAGCACCCGGTAGACCTCGATCTGGAAGTCGGCGTCACCAGCGGCGCCCATGCCGCGCAGCAGAAGGAAGACGTCGATCGCCTCGGCTGGGATCCCGGCCACCGCCACCGAGAGCCGGCCACCGGCGACCGCCACCGAGAGTCCGGCGGGATCGATGGCGACCGTCTCCCCATGGCGCCCGCAGGCGCCGAGGAGGCTACGCGAGCTCGCGTCTTCCTCCTCGAACGCGGTGACGACCCCGAACCGGATCAACGCCCCTCCTCCGCCGCCGCAAGTGGGCTCGCCAATGCAGCCTCCGAGACATACGGTCGGCATCGCCCCTGGATGCGTGCAAGCCCTCCACATCCCCTCGGAGGGGGGAAGCCGCTCGGAAAGATCGCTTGCGTTCCCCGGCGGCGTCCTCGGATCCGTCTCCAGCGCCAGGGAGGCGGCACCGCCGGCGTTGGCTCGCACCGGGGATCGCTCGGGGCCAGAGAGGGAGGGAGCACCGCTGCAGGAGCTGGCAGCTGGCTCTGCCTCTGAGCGCGTGGCCCAGTCGAGCCTGAAGGGCAGGATCCGGTCGGAGCCCGTAGGCACGCGAGCTCAGCTGATGGACGCGACTGCCGCGAGGATCAGGGCCTTGACCTCGGCCACCTGCGGCGCGCCTTCGATCTTCCGCCCGGCGTGGTCGCAGACATAGAACGAGTCGATGGCGCGATCGCCCTCGGTGGTGATCCGGGCGACGGAGATGGAGAGCGAGGCCTGGTGGAGGGCCGCGGTCACCGCGTGGAGGAGGCCGCGGCGATCGGGGGCGAAGACGTCCACCACGGTGAAGCGTCGAGAGGAACGATCGTCGAGCTTCACCTTGGTGGCGACCGCCGGGAGGTGGCGAGGCGGGAGGCCGGGCGAGCGGCGCAGACGCGCGAGGAGCTCCTCGGCGGTAGACTCTCCCGCGAGGATCCGCTGCAGATCCCGGCGGGCGCCCCGCCACCTGCCGCGCTCCACCCTGCCCCCGTCGGGCCCGCGGAGAACGAAGACATCGAGGGCCCGCCCATCGTGGGTGGAGAAGACGTCGGCCCGCAGGATGTCGATGCGATGGGCGGTGAGGACCCCGGCGATGGAGGAGAGGAGCCCCGGCCGATCGCGTGCGCTGAGGGTGAGGCTCGTCTCGTTGCCGCTGTCCCGGATGGCGGTGGCGAGGGGCCTCTTTGCGCCGAGCTCGAGGACCCGCAGGGACCGAAAGGCGTCGTCCGGATCCGCGAAGGCGAAGTACCGCCGGGGCATCCTGGCGAGGAAGGCGTCGATGCGTCCGGGATCGGCCCCTCGCGCGCTCAGCGCCTCCCGCTGCGCGGCGCCCCGAGTCGAGGGCGATCCCCTCTGGCTGGCTTCGAGATCGTCGCAGGATGGATGAGCCTGGCTCCAGCCCGTCAGCGCCGCTGCGGTCTTCTGATGCAGCTCCAGCAGGAGCCTGCCCTTCCACTCGGTCCAGGTGGTCGGCCCCACGCTGGCGATGTCGACGTAGGTGAGGACGAAGAGCATGTCGAGGCGCTCCCGATTCCCCATCCGCGTCGCGAAGTCCTCGATCAGCTCGGGATCGGAGAGGTCCCTGCGCTGTGAGACGTGGCTCATCGCCAGGTGCTCGCGCACCAGGAACTCGGCGTCGGCGGCTTCGACCTCCCCCACCCCCAGCCTCGCGCAGACCTGCCGCACCAGCTCGGCGCTCCGCAGGCTGTGATCGCCCCCCATCCCCTTGCCGGCGTCGTGAAGGAGCACGCCCAACGAGAGGGCCAGGGGACGAGGAAGCTCCCGAGCCACCAGGGAGAGCTTCGGCTCTTCATCCGCGAGCGCGCCGTGACGCAGGTCTCCGAGGCGCTGCATGGCCAGGATGCTATGAGTGTCTACGGTGTACACATGATAGACGTCGTGCTGGTGCTTGGCGGTGATCCTGCCGAACTCGGGGAGCAGCGCGCCCAGCACCCCCTCCCGATGCATGCTCCGCAGCCAGTCGCCTCGGCCGAGTTGGCGGAAGGCAGCGCGCAGCGCCGCGGACAAGGCGGGATCGCATCGCGTCGCCTCGTCGATCCGGCTGGCCTCCTCACGGATCCTGTCCCGGGTGGCGCCCTCGAGGTCCACGTCGAGGGCCTCCGCCGTGGTGAAGAGGCGCACGAAGAGGGAGGGATCCATGGAGAGCGAGGCGCCGTCTGCCAGGGCGAGGCGGCCGCCGCGCAGGAAGAGGGCCTCCTCACCCGCTGCGCGCACGGAGGCGCTCGCCCCCGCGGAGGCGATCCCGCTCCTGCTTCGGAGGTCTGCCGGCAGCGGGCGATCGCCGGCGAGGGGGGCGCCGGCACGTGGCGGCGCGCACCGCTCGATCAGCTCGTCCGCCAGTCGGCGGAGCGAGGCAGCAGCCAGGTAGTAGTCGCGCATGAACTGCTCGACGGCCAGACCCTCCGGCTCGCGATCTCTATAGCCGAGGGTCCGGGCCACCTCCTCCTGCCAGTGGAAGGTGAGGTGATCCTCCTTGCGGCCCGCGAGGTAGTGGAGCTGGTTGCGCGCCCTCCACAAGAACTCCCTCGCCTCCTTCAGCCGCTCCACCTCCCGCCGGGGAAAGATCTGGAGGGCGACGAGATCGGAGAGGCCTCCTGCGTGAAAGCGGGCCCGCGCGATCCAGAGGGCCGCCTGCAGATCGCGCAGGCCGCCGGGCGATTGCTTGAGGTTGGGCTCCAGCAGGTGGACCGAGCCACCGAAGCGCTCGCGCCGCTTTCGCAGCTCTTCGGTCTTGGCCACGACCAGCTCGTCCACCAGGGCCCGACCGAGATCCACCAGCACCTTCCGCTCGAGGCGCTCATAGATCGCGCGGTCGCCGCCGAGGTAGCGGCAGTCGAGGAGCGCCGTCCTTGCGGTATGATCCTCCGCGGCGATCCGCGCACACTCCTCCGGCGTGCGAACCGAGGCGCCGATCTCGATCTTCGCGTCCCAGAGCGTGCGGAAGAGGGGCTCCGCGACCTTGGCGACCACGCCCTCCTCGAGGCCATCATGGATCAGGAGGAGATCCACGTCGGAGTACGGCGCCAACTCCAACCTGCCGAAGCCGCCGATCCCCGCCAGCGCCATCCCCTCCGGGGCGCCGGCCTCTACGAGGAGCGCCTCGAAGAGGGAGGAGGTCGCCTGGATGAGGAGCCGGGAGTACGAGCGGACGATCTCCCGGCCCGCGGCGCCCTCCTCATGCCTGCGCCGCAACGACTCGCGCCCCGCGTCCACTAAGTCGCGCAGCCGCCGCTCCCGCGTCCCGGCGTCGCCGAGCTCCAGGGCCGTCGTCATCCCCCTCGCCTCAGGTCCAGGCATCGAATCAACTTACGCCCGTTCCCGCCTCAGACGCTCGACCTTCTTGATCCGGAGTCTCCATGGCTCATGCGTCTCCTGGCCGGAGGCCCGTCATGCCCCCCTACACCCAAGAGGAGCGCCGCATGAACGGCGAAACGTGAGTCAGAGGCTGGGAGGAAATCGAAGGCCCCGCCGCCATGGCGACCCAGTCCTTCGGGCACCCCCGCCCTGACGCTGAGCGGTCTCCAGGCGGGAGGGATTCCTTTAGCGCGCTATCGCGGGGGAGGCCTCTTGCGAGCCGTCGATCGCCTCCGACTCAAAAGACGATCGACTGGCCGGAGACGTCGCCTCGGGCGATGGCCTCGCGCTCCTCGATGAATCGCCGCACGCCGTCGGCGATGCTCTTGGCCAGCTCCTCCTGGTAGGCGGTGGTGCGGAGGCGCTTGGATTCGTCGGCGTGGGAGATGAAGCCCGTCTCCAGCAGGATGGCGGGCATCTTGGCGCCGACCAGGACGAAGAAGAGCGCCTGCTTCACGCCCAGATCCTTGATCGCGCCGCCGTACTTTGCGCGGAGCTGGCCGGTCATCTGCCCCTGGGCGTGACGGGCGAGCCGCACCGAGTCGTCGGTGTTGGCCTTGGTGGTGAGGTCCGCGAGGATCAGATCGAGGTCGCCTACGCTCCGGGTGGAGGTCGCGTTCTCCCGCGCGGCGAGGCGCATGGCGTAGCGATCGGAGTTGAGGTTCAGGGTGTAGGTCTCGATGCCGTAGGCCTTGCGGTTGGTGGCCGCGTTCACGTGGATCGAGAGGAAGAGGTCGGCGCGGTGATCGTTCGCGATGGTCGTGCGCTCCTCCAACGAGAGGAAGACGTCGCTATCCCTGGTGAGGATCACCTCCAGGCCGATGGCCTCGAGCCGCTTCTTCAGGCGGCGCGTGATCGAGAGGGTGATGTCCTTCTCCTTGGTGCCGTCCTTGGCGATGGCGCCGGTGTCCTTGCCGCCATGCCCCGCGTCGAGGACCACCCGCTTCACCTTCAGTCCAGCCGCCAGCGAGAGCGGGATGTCGCCGCCCAAGGCGCCTTCCAACGCGTGGAGCCGCTCCGGATCCGGCTTCGGGGCCCCGATGGCTGCCGGCTTGGGGCGCTCCGCGCCCGCGGGGTTGGCTCGGGCACGCGCCGCCTCATCCTTCTGGAGATCACGGGCGAGGGCCACGTCCTCCGGACGGAAGGCGTCGGCGCCCTTGGCATCCAACGCCGCCAGGATCTCCACCGCCGATGGAAGGCTCGAACCGGCGACGGCGTCCTCTTCCGACGTCCTCGCCGACGCGGCGCCTCGATCGATGCCCTCCTGCGCCGGCGTCCGGATCGCTGCGGCGGCTGCCTTGGGCGGCGACTCGGGACGCGTCGCCCCGACGGCTGCCGGCGGCCCAGCCTTGGGCTCGGACGCTGGGGTGACGGCGGCCGCTTTCGGCACGGGCTTTGACGGGGGCGCTTTGGCGACTGGCGGCGCCGCAGGGCTGGCCTTCGGGGTCGTCGCCACCGCTGCAGCGCTCTTGCCCTTCGGCAGCTCCGCCAGCAACACCCTGGCGGCCGGGGCCATGTCGCCCTTGGGGTAGCGGGAGATGAGCGCCTCGAGGTCACGACGGGCCGCATCGGGATGGGCCCGCGCCCCCAGGGTCGCCGCGTGATAGAGCGCGTCATCCGCGAGGGTCGAATCCGGGCAGCGCTCGGCCAGCAGCCGGAAGCGCCTGATGCCTTCGTCCCGATCGCTCTGCAGATAGGAGATCGCCGCCAGATCCTGGAAGGCGCGGCCACTGTTGTACGTGGCCTCGCACTTCAGCCTGCCCTTCGGCAGCCGCTCGGCGCTGCGATCGAATTGTGTGGTGATCCGATTCCAATGATGCCGGAACTCGCGGCGCTTCTCGTCGCGGACCAGCTCCAGGTAGTCGGCTCGGGCCTTCTGATAGGCCTCCTCCTCGGCGGCGCTCGCACGGGCCGGCGCCGGCCGTCCCACGACGGCCAGCCCGATGATCACGGCGAGGAGGCCACACTTTCGCGCCAAGGTACCCAAGGTGGTCCAGGCAACCACACCCAGGATCGCCTCGCAAATTCGACGACACCCCCAGCCTGTGGACAAGGGTCAGCTCAGCTGGGACTTGAGGGCGGCGAGGAGGGTGAGGGCCTCGATGGGGGTGGTCTGATCGACGTCGAGGGCCCGCAGCTTCTCGACGACCTCGGCCGCCTTGGGATCGGGCGGCGGCGCCGGGGCTGCGACGGGCGGGCGCGCCTCGAAGAGGCCGAGCTGATCGACGCGGGGCGGCCTTCGGCCCCGGCCCTTGCCGGCGAAGACCGCCCGCCCCTCGGGATCCAGCTCGTTCTTCTCCAGGTTGAGGAGGATCTCACGGGCACGGGAGAGCACCTCGGGTGGAACTCCGGCCAGGCGCGCTACCTCGATGCCGTAGGATCGGGAGGCGCCCCCCTCCACGAGCTTGCGCAGAAAGACCACCCGCCCCTCCTGCTCCGTCACCGCGATGGTCGCGTTGCGCACCCGCGGCCGCTCCCGGGCCAGCTCCACCAGCTCGTGGTAGTGGGTGGCGAAGAGGGTCCGTGCCCCCACCTGATCATGGAGGTGCTCGGCCACGGCCCAGGCGATGGAGAGGCCGTCGAAGGTGGAGGTGCCTCTGCCGATCTCGTCGAGGACCACCAGCGAGCGAGGAGTGGCGCCGTGGAGGATCGCCGCCGTCTCCACCATCTCCACCATGAAGGTCGACTGTCCGCGGGCCAGGTTGTCGGAGGCCCCAACCCTGCAGAAGATCCGATCGACGAGGCCGATCCGTGCCCGCCGCGCCGGGACGAAGGAGCCCGCCTGTGCCAACAGCGCGATCAGCGCCGTCTGTCGCAGCACGGTGCTCTTGCCCGCCATGTTCGGGCCGGTGATCACGATCACCTGATGGCTGCTGCGATCGAGGCGGATGTCGTTAGGGACGAAGGCCTCCCCCTCCAGCGCCCGCTCCACCACCGGATGGCGCCCCTCCACGATCTCGAGGAGCTCGCCGTCGTCCACGTCTGGCCGCACATAGCCGAGCTCGGCGGCCACTCTGGCCAGCGAGAGCAGCGAGTCCGCGACCGCGATGGCGGTCGCCGCGGACTTGATGGTGGCGGCGTGGCCCAAGATCCTCTCGCGAAGCTCCTCGAAGAGGACGCTCTCCCGCTCCAGCCGCCGCTCGTCGGCGTGGAGCACCTTCTCCTCGAGGGTCTGCAGCTCCTCGGTGGTGAAGCGCTCGGCGTTGGCCGTGGTCTGCTTGCGCACGTAGTGTGAAGGGACCAGCTGGAGGTTCGCCTTGGTGACCTCCAGGAAGTAGCCGAAGACCCGGTTGTAGCGGATCTTCAGCGAGCCGATCCCCGTCCGCTTCCTCTCGTCCGCCTCCAGCCTCGCGAGGATCTCCTTGCCGCTGGCGGAGAGCTCGAGCAGCTCGTCCAGCTCCGGGTCCCAGCCCTTGCGAAACATCCCGCCCTCCCGGGTGGTCGCGGGAGGCTCCCCCTCCAAGGCGCGATCCAGCTCCGAGGCCAACTCGTCGTGGAGCGAAAGCGGCGCCAGGAGCTCCACGAGGATGGCGGCGCCGCAGCCGCCCAGCTGCTCACGCAAGGCCGGCAGCCGCCCCAGGGAATCGGCGAGGCCCCGGCACTCCCGCGCCGTCCCCGCGCCGAGAGAGAGCCGCCCCAGCAGCCGCTCCAGATCCCCCATGGCGCGCAGGATCGAGCCCAGCTCCTCCCGCAGGACCCCGCGGCCCGCCAGCTCTTCCACCGCGTCGTGGCGGCGGTGAATCGCCTCGAGATCCAGGAGCGGGTAGGAGAGCCACCGCGCCAGGGTGCGCCCCCCCATGGCCGTCGCCGTACGATCGATCAGGCCCAGGAGCGAGCCCTTCTTCTTGCCGCCCTGGAGGGTGCGGGTGAGCTCCAGGTTGGCGCGGGTGGCCTCGTCCAGGACCAGATGCCCCTCAGGGAAATAGACCTGCACCCGATCGACGTGCCGTGCGCCAGCGCCACGCTGGGTCTCGTCGAGGTACGCCAGCGCCGCCCCTCCCGCCGCGATCGCCGCGGGGAGCCCCGACAGGCCGTAGCCTTCCAGGCTGCTGGCGTGGAGCTGCGCACAGAGCCGACGCTCGGCCCGCGCCAACTCGAAGATGGTGGGATCCTCGTGCTCCTGCACCAGGACATCCGGACAGCTCGCGCGAAGCTCCGCCAGGAGCGCGCTCTCCGGCGGCAAGATCACCTCCCGCGGCGCCGCCCGTGCCAGCTCGGTGAGCAAGAACGAGAGGCTGGTCAACTGGGCCGCGCGAAACTCGCCGGTGGAGGCGTCGAGGAGGGCCAGGCCGAAGGCGCCGCCGAGGGGCACGATCGCCGCGAGGAAGTGATCGGCGCGGGCCTCGAGGAGTTCGTCGTCCAGCACCATCCCTGGCGTGACGATCCGCGTGATCTCGCGCCTGACGATGGCCTTACCCCCACCGCTCGAGGCCTCGACCTGATCGCAGATCGCGACCTTATGGCCCTGGGCCACCATCTTGGCCACGTAGCCGTTGAGCGCGTGGTACGGGAAGCCGCACATCGGCACCCGCTCATCGCCTGCCTTGGAGCGCGACGTCAGCGTGATCTCGAGGACCTGCGATGCCGTCACCGCGTCCTCGTAGAACATCTCGTAGAAGTCACCGAGGCGAAAGAAGAGGATCGCGTCCGGGACCTGCGCCTTGGTCTGCAGGTATTGGCGCATCATCGGCGTGGCCGACTCGAAGGCGCCAGGGGAGCTGCTGGAGAGCATCGTAGTCATCGAACGCCCGAGCCTACTCGATCCTCTGTCCCCACGCTGCGCTGCCGCATAGCCCCATCCGTCCAGCCATGCCGAGCTGCGTTCACGCACCTCATCTCAGGCATCAGCAGGCGGCGGCATCGAGCCACTCCGACCTTCCGCTTCCAGTCCACGAGGGTCGATAGCGCCGGCAGGACTCGCCAGAACGAACGATGCCCCGGCGTGGTCGCCGAGGCATCTGGGAGCGCGCCGCAAGACGAGCCACGCGGCGAAGGGGGGAGGACGCAGCCTAGAAGGTGTACTTCACCCGCGGGACGATGGCGACGCCGGGCTTGTTGGGCCCGATGAAGTACTTCATCGCCGCGTCGATCCCGATCGAGAAGTGATCGAATTGCGTGGCATATTCCGCGCCGATGCCGCCACCGATCAGGGGGACCGGGTTGTCGGTGGCCTCGAAGGCCTTGGGCTCGATGAAGGCCATCCCGCCGAGGCCGCGGAAGGTGAGCATGAGCCTCGGCACGATCTGGTAGCCGTAGAGGAGGCTCGCCTCCACCGTCTGGGCCGTCCAGTTGGAGGAGAGGGTCTCCCCCTGGGAGTCGAAACAATTCTCTCCGTCGAACGAGGCGCCGAAGCACGAGCCCGCCGATGCCCCCTGAGAGAAGCCGAGCATCACGGCCAGGAAATGATCGTCCACGGCGAGGACGTCATAGCCAAGGCCGAGGGCGAGGTAGACCTGGGCGTTCGACACCCCGGGATCGCCGCCCAGGGTGAAGAACATCCCGAGGTCGGTCTCGGTGAAGAAACCCCGGCGGATCTGCGTGGGGACGCCGGAGAGCGGAGTGGCTGCCTGCGCCGCGACGGGCAGGAGCACCGCGACGGCGAGGGCGACGGAGAGGAGGGGCCGAAGTAGCTTCATAGCTGGGATCGTTGCCTTGCGAAGGTTGATGATGCGGCCAATGGTTCTCGAAGTCTGTCGACGGGGTTTCCCGCTATCAGTCGGTTCCGGCGGCGCGGAAGACCCACGGATAGTTCACGAGGACCTGCCCGCCGCCCTTGGGCTCGGGGAACTTCCAGCGGCGAACCCGCTGGACCATGCAATTGCCCACCGCGCCGTTGGTCCCGACCGTATCCTGGGAAGCAGCCGCCTCGGAGACACCGCCGGTGCCGTCGATGGTGAAGGTCACCTCGACCTTGCCCTGGAGGTTCGGATCCTTCTGGAGCTCGCGCTCGTAGCAGTACTTGATCTCGTTCCAATGGCGGCGGATCACCTCGCCGATGACCTCCTTGGAGAGGCCGCCGACCACGGTGGTCCTGCCGGGGATGATGCGGGTGGTGGCCTTGCCGCGACCGCCCAAGTCGATGTTGCCCATGCCGCCACGACCACGGCCGCCGCCCTTGGTGCCGAGGCCGCCGAGGCCGAGGCCCGTGCCACCGCCGCCGGGGCCGGTGCCACGGGAGCCGAGGCCGCCCACGCCGTGGGCGTCGCCCATGCCGGCTCCCCCCTGCAGACCGCCCAGGGCGTTGTTGATGCCGGTGCCGAGACCGCCGGGGCCAAAGATGTTGGAGGCTGCGTCGCTGTCGGAGCCGAGGCCAGCGAGGAGGCCCGAGGCGAGCACCTTCTTGCGATCCTCCTCCCGCTTGTCGGCGTCGACGACGGGAGCGCCCTTCTTGGAGGGATCCGCTTCCTTCTTCTCTTCCTCCTTCTTGCCGAACTTGCCCTCGTCGTCCTTCGCCTTGGCGCCCTCCTCGATCCCGGAGAGATCGAGCTGCGGCTTCGGAGGCTCGGGAGGATGCAGGAGGATCTGAGAGATGCGCGCGTTGTTCTTGAAGAGATCCTCGGCGAGGAGCTCGTTCGAGATCGGGGTGATCATCAGCGCCGCGAGGATCACGATGTGGATCATCACCGCGATCGAGAGGATCTTGGTGAAGTAGAGATCCATCCCCTCGAAGAAACCGGACTTGGTCTTCTCATCGGGCTTCATGAATCGGGCGACGAACTCCACCGCACCCAGGCGGATTCGAGCGCGATCCTCGATGCCGATGGTGGCCGAGCTCCCGGCCTTCTCGTCCTTGCCGCCGCGACGGACCACGATCGAGCCACCTGCGGGCGCGTTGATCGTCGCCTTATCGCCGCTGATCGTGGCGAGGACGTGCTTGTCGACGCCCTCGATGTAGACCTTGAAGCTGTTGCCCTCGGCGCTGCCCACCGTCACCGAGCCGCTTTGGAACTGGGCCGCCTCGATGATGGTGTCGCCCCAGATCATGCCGATGTCGAGGGCACGCTCCTTGGCCGTGGGCTTCTGCTCCTGGGGCAGCTCCTCATAGAAGAGGGCCGAGGCGTTGCGCCCCCTCATGCCACCGAGGATGGTACCGCCCTTGCCGCCGCCCTGGCTCCCTGCCCGCGCTGCCTTCTCGACAGCGGCGGAGGCGCCCTTGGCACCGGAGAACGGCTGCACCTTCAGGGCCTCCGCGGCAGCTGCGCCGAAGGAGACCGCGATCCGGGTCCCGCCGATCTCCACGGTATCGCCGGAGGAGATGGGCGTGGGATCCGCGATGACGTTGCCCCGATGGCGGGTGCCGCCCTCGGAGCCCAGGTCGATGGCGTGGACCTCCCCGTTCGACTCCCACTTGAGCATCAGGTGGATGCTCGAGACCTGGGGGTCTGCAACGCGGACGTTGGCCGATTCACCGGAGCCGACGATCACCGAGTCCTTGTCGGACGTCACGTCACGGCTCACGCCGTCCGGTCCAGTGATCTTCAGAAACATGCCTGCCTTCTTCGAATCGCTCATCTTAGCCCCTCGTCTCGCGCACGGGGTTTTGGACGCGCAGCATCGCGCGCCATCTCATGGAATCGGGTCGCCATCACCGCCACCCGCCAGCTTCGGGCTACCGAAGCGAGCGGATCACGGCGAGAGCGATCAGAGGTTGTCTACGCTCTTCTGAAGCTCGGGGACGAAGTTGTCCCGGAGCCGGATCAGCGAGTTGAAGTTCGACCTGCGACGGTTGAGCATGTACGAGCCCTCGGGCTTGGTCAGCTCACCTTCGAGGGTCACGTCGTTGAAGTCGACGACCGTCGTCTTCTTGTAGACGACGCGGTCCTCTTCCTGGATGACGCGATCCTGGGCCAGAGCGACGCCGCTCACTCCCATCACGCCAACCGCGAGTACGCTTGCAACCAGGTACTTGAACATCTCTACCTCCGTCCGGCCTGAGCGCTTTCGCCTCTGCGGCGTCCGCTCGTTGCCCTCCGGGCCCTTCGCCAACTGGGTGGCGCTGGTCTCCCGGAGGTCCCTTCTGCCCCGAATCCGAATCGATTCGGATTCAAAGGATTACAGGCAGTCTACCTGCCTACATCTGCGATGCCAACCCCACCCGACGCGAAGTGCCAGGTTGGGGGGCGATCCGTCTCATTCCGCGGGAAGCTCGCCCGCGTCCTCGCTGTCGGCTTCGTCCTCGACGTCCGATCCCTGGGCGGGATCGACCAGCCCTTCGCCTCCCTCCGGGTCGAAGTCCTCCTCCATTCCGTCGTCCCCCTCATCGACCGACTCGGGGATGAAGTCGAGGTCGTCCAGATCGGCGCTGCCCCCGGAGGACTTCCGGATCGCCGGCTCCTCGGCTTCCTGCTGGTCCTGCCCGATCTGGATCTTCATCTCGATCATCTGAAGCCGCTGCTCGGCGAGCTCCCGCTTCTCTGCCTCGCCGCCGAGATACTGCTGGAAGAGGGCCTTGGACTTCTCCAGATTCCCCAGCGGGCCGTAGTAGAGTTCTGCGATCGCGAAGAGCGCCTCGGGCTGTCCCGGACGGAGCTGCAGCACCTTCTCGAAGGAGCTCGCAGCCTCGTTTGGCTTCTTGGCGCCCTGTAGGGCCAGGCCATCCATGAGGTGGGCCTGGAAGGCGTTGGGCTCCAGGGTCCCCGCCGTGCTGAACATCTTATGGGCCGCCTGGTAGTCGCGGAACGCGAGGGCTACCGCGCCCACGTTCATGTGGCAGGAGTAGCAGCCGGGATCCAGCTCCACCGCCCGGTTGAAGAGGCTGAGGGCCTGGCGGCGCTCCTCGTTGTGCAGGGCGATGAGACCCAGGTTGTTGTAGACCCCGGCGTCCTTGTCGTCGAGGCTCCGAGCCTCTCCCAACACGAACTCGGCCAGGCGGTAGTTGCCCTGATCGAGGTAGACCAGGCCGAGGTTCTTGTAGGCGTCGGGGTTCTTCGGCGTCCGCGACAGGAGCTTGCGAAGCTGGGCGATCGCCAGGTCGTACTTCTTCTCCAGTCGGTAGATCACCGCGAGGTTGTTCAGGTAGGCGACGTCGAACTCATCGGCCTCGAGGGCCGTCTCGTAGAGCTTCGCCGCCTCCGAGAGGCCGCCGCGGAGCCGGAGGATCTGGCCCAGGTTCAAGGTGGCGCCCCGATGGGCGGGATCCGCGGCGAGGGCGGCCTTGTAGCCAGCCTCGGCCGCAGCCAGATCGCCCTGCTTCTCGGCGATGATCCCCAAGTTGTAGGCCGCGTTCGCCATGGCGGGATCGCGCTCGATGGCCTTGGAGAACGCCTCGGCAGCCTCCTCCCACTTCTCGGCCTCCATGGCCTGGGTACCCTCGGTGAAGAGCTCGTCTGCCGTGAGCTCCTTTACCTCCATGGACTCGAGCGACTGAACCGGCGCCTTGGGCGCGCTGGCACAAGCGGAGGCGAGCGCGGCGGCAGAAGCGAACATCAAGATCTTACGATTGAACATTTCCATCCCGGGGGGCAGGCGCCTCAGACGTGAGGGGCCTACCCGCGAGTGAGAGCGCGATTTACTGCGCCGCTGCCTTATCCATGATCAAGACGCCCTTCTTCACGGGCGCGGGCTCCTCGACTGCGGGGGCCTCGGTCGTGGCATCGAACGAATCGTCATCGGAGGCGTCCTCCGCTGCGATGTCGGCCGCCGCCTTGGCCTTCGCCCCTACGCCAGGGCCGAAGGTCTCGGTCGAGGTCAGCGCGGCGGGCGCGCGGGAGAAGAACTCCGACCCCGTATACGCCACCTGCTGGACCTCGCCGTACTCTCCCGGCTTGAAGCGGTTGAGGGCGTTCTGGGCTGCCAGCGTGAACTCGTTGTACACGCCGAGCTCGTACGACTTATCGAGGGCGATCTCGTAGGCCTCGATCGCCTTCTCCTCCAGGGGGAAGGCCCGATTCTCGAGCTCGCTCCGGTAGAGGTCGAGCTGGTCGAAGTCGAGGCCCGGCGGGTCCGGGGACTCCACGAAGTTCCGTGCGAAGTCCTGGTACATCATGCCGATCCGGGTCAGGGCCGCGATGCCCCAATCACCAGAGCCGATCTCGACGACCGCCGTATAATCGGCCTCGAGGAGGGGCGTGGCCTTCATCTTCGCGGCCAGCGAATCCCGCAGCTTCCTCACGTTGTCGAATTTGATGGCCGTGTACGCCTTCCACTTCGTCTCCATGAGGGCGAATTGGGCGTAGGCGTAGGCGTCCCGGTAGTCGGCCTTGCCACGATCCTCCGCGGACACGCCCGGGAACTCCTTGGCGCATACCTCGAGGAGCTTGTTGGCGTCGTCCCTTCGACCAAGGCGCTCCAACGCCCTGGCGCGCTTGTAACGGGCGAAGAAGATCTCCCCGGCGCTGGCCCGCTTGTCGTACTGCTTCACGAAGTCGTCGTAGGCCTTCTCGGCCCGAGGCCAATCGTGCTGCAGATCGTAGATGTCTGCGATGTGGAAGGCGAGCCTGGAGGACGACTCCGCCCCGGGCACGCTGGAGTACTTCTCCATGTACTCACGATAGAGCGCGATGGCCTCTTCGAAGGCGCCCATTCCTTCCGTCCAGAGGGCGGCGTTGAAGAGCGCGTCGGAGGCCTTCACCGCGTCGTCCGAGTGGGCCTTGATCACGTCGGCCGGCTTCTTGAGGGCGACGGCCCGCTTGGCATCGGCCTTGGGATCGGGTCGGATGCCGACCTTCTCCTCCCATTCCCTGGCGTACTGGAGGAAGAACGCCGAGGCCTTGGCGAAATCGGCGGTCTGCTCGTTGAACTTGGCGAGGGACCAGATCGCCGCGGCGCGGTGCTCGCTGGTCGGGTAGTCGGCGAGGATCTGCCCGGCCACCGCCATCCCTTGATCGAGCTTGTTCGCCTTCGTGTAGATCTCCATGGAGTAGAGCAACGCCTGCGCCGAATAATCCGACTTGGGGAACTCGGTGACGAAGTCGCGGAACATCGTCGCGGCGTCCTCACTGCGCTCCTCCTTCTGCAGCACCACCAGGTCGATGTACTTGTACTGCGCGCCCTCCATGATCTTGGCGAGATCCTGGGTCCACTTCTCACCGGGCTTGGCGAGCTTCGGGTTGCCGTAGAAGGCCCGCGAGAGCCGCGCGAGATCGGACCACTCCTCCTTGACCTCGAGGATGTTCAGCGAGAGGTCTGCTGCCTTGCGGGCCTGGGCGTCAGCCGGCCACTTCAGGATGATGTCGCCGAAGCGGTTCGCCGCCTCGGTGAAGTGCTTGCGGTCGTAGTAGATGAAGGCGGCCTTGTAGCGGACGTTGATCTCGTCTGCGGCGAGGCGCGGGTCGGCGGCGGCGATCAGCGCGTAGCGATCCGCAGCGGCGATCATCTTCGACTCCCACTGCGGGATGACCTCCTCCTTCACGTCCTTGTCGACCTGGACCACCTGGATCTTCTTGGTCTGGGCCGCCTGGCCCTTGCCCTTGTTCTCGTCCACCTTCTGATCGTCGCGGAGCTGGGCCCGGCTGAGCTCGCCCTTCTCGATGGCGATCAGCTTCTCGTAGGCGAGGAGCGTGTTGTAGGCCGCGGTCTTCGAGTAGCTGCCCTCGGGATCCCGTTCGTAGGTCAGCTCGTACTGCTCGGCGGCGAGCTCCCACTCCTCCAGGGTCCAGAGGATCTCTGCGTAGTAGTAGCGGAGGTTGTACGCGTTGTCGCTCTCGCTGAAGGAGTCCAGGTAGTCCTTATAGATCTGCGCGGCGAGACGGTAGGTCTTCACCTCCTTCGTCTTCTGCGCCTCCTGGTGGTAGTCGGTCACCAGCTCGCGCATCGCCCCCTCGGAGAGCTCATAGGCGCTGGCGAGGGCGATCCGATTGTCCTTGTTCGCCTCGGACCAGGCCGATCCCGGCTTGTAATTGTCGACGAGGACCTTCATCTCCGCGACGACCTGGTCGCGCTGGCGGAGCCCCTCGTAGGCTCGGACCACGTTGGACTGGTACTCCGGGTTCTTCGGATCGAAGGGATCCTCCTCGATGAGGAGGCGGAACGAACGGATCGCGTTGTCGTGGTTGCCGTCGGCGAAGTACTTGTTCGCCAGGCGGGCGAAGTAGCGGCGCGCGCCGGTGCGGTTGGTCTTCTGCTTGTAGTATTCGTTGGCCTCCTCGACTGCGCTGAGGGCCTGCCAGGTGAGCATCATATCCTGGAGGGCCTCGCCCTTGAGGGCCACTTCGTTCCGGGCCCGCGACGCCTCGGAGCGCACGACCACGTCCTTGAACTTCGCCAGGGCGTCCTGAAACTCGCCGCTGTTGTAGGAGCACCAGGCCAGCTTGTAGAGCGCGAAGTTGTAGATCCGCGGCTCGTTCGCCGAGGCCTCCAGGGCCTTGGTGTAGGCAGCCTCGGCCCTGGCCAGCTCGTTGGCGCCGAAGTAGTGCTCGCCCATCGCCACGTAGGAGTCACCGACGAAGCGCGAGTCTGGGTACTGGGTCACCAGATCGCGGTGCCTCTCGATCGACGCGCTCTTCTCGCCTTTCTCGTAGAGGTTGGTAGCCAGGGCGAAGAGGACCTCGTCCTTGCGGGGATAGGTCGGCGAATCCTTGAGGATCTGCTCATAGAGCCGCAGCGCCTCGGTGCGATAGAGCTCCGACTGGTGGTTGTCCAGGTTGGGCTGAGCACCACAGGCCGCCTCTCCCTGGGTGTTCACGCACTCGAGCCAGACCCGATACCTCTCGTCCTGGAGGCCGAATTCCTTGAAGTAGACGAACTTGGACTTCTCGATCCAGAGCTCGGCGAGTTGGAAGAGGAGCTCGCTCTTCTGATCGCCCGGATCGATGGCCGGGATGATGTCCTTGAGCTCGGCGATCGCCTCGTCGCGCTTGCGATCGGCGGCGTCGGTCCGCTTGCTCTCTTCGAGTTCCATGCCGCCCGCGAAGCTGGCGGGCGCCGTGCGCTCGGGTGCCTCTTCGGCCTCCGATGCGCCAGCGGGTGCGGTGTTGGAAGGGGCCTTGCCCCCTGCCGTCGGCGCCGGCGCGGCGACTACCGCCAGGGGGCCACCCACGATGGCGGAGCTGACGGCGAGCGCCAGCAAACGAAACATTGCCTTCATCTAATTCCTCCAAGGCCGATGCAGCGCATGCATCCGTGCCGAGGGATTGCAGGTTGGGCTTGCAGCAGGTGCGAGAGAGCCATCGCTGACGGTGCAGGCACCCTCAGTCTTCCTGCGGCTGCAGACAGCCCGACTTGAGCGTGAACTGGTAGTAGCCGATCTCGTCGATCCAGAACTCGCCCTGGAAATTCCAGTACTCCCAATCCTCCGCGGGGATCACCGGACGCTCCAGGCTCTGCATCGCGAGGTCCTGCATGAAGTCCACCCCCGACTCGAGGCGGGCCTTCTCGGCCTTCGAGGTCTCGAAGCGGATGATCTTGGCCTGGCTCTCGAAGCCCTTGACCACTGCCAGCGAGTCCTCGAGGCGGCCCTTCACGAACCTGCCGGCGACGCTCTCCAGCATGTTCCGCTGCTGGTCGACGATGGTGGTGAGCTCGTTGCGCAGCGACGAGGTCCGGAACGCCGGCGTCGACGCGATGGTGTCCTTCTCCCTCTCGAGGGCGTTGATGTAGCTGCGGAAGCTCCGCACCCGCTTGTTGGCCGCGAGGTAGTTGTAGATCGCCCGGGGCATCCGCTGCCGCTGGCTGCTGTCGCTGATCAACTTATAGAAGAAGTCGAACTGCGCGTCGGTCTCGAGGAGGGGCTGGATCTGCCGCACCATCTGGGGATAGCTAGCGTCGTAGGTGGCCAGGGTCTCCTTGGCCTCGTCGTAGAGGCAGGCCTGGTAGTAGATCGTCGACTTGAGGATCCACGACTCGGGCTGGAAGGAGCCGGCGAACTGCGGCGCGTGGAGCGCCTGGAGCGTCCCCAGGGCGCCGCCGAAGTCCTCGTCCTGGAAGCGCGCCCAGCCGTTCTCGAAGAGGGCCTGATCCCAATAGGGAGAGAATCGCGGGACCTGCTCGTAGTATTTGACCGCGTCGGCGTAGTTTCCGAGGCCGTAGTAGTTGCGGGCCAGGCCCAGCCGCGCCAGATCGCGGAGCTCCTGGAGCTCGACGTACTGCAGGGCGAGGGTGGACCTCAGCTCCAGCACCTGGAGGAAGAAGGCGTTGGCCTTGCGGTAGGCGTCGTCGAAGGCTTCGGCGCTGCCGGCACCGCGGCCCTTCTGGATCTCCACGATCCCCAGGAGGTAGCGCGCCCTGCCGTAGTAGGAGCTATCCCGCGGCACCACCGAGAGGAAGGCCTCCGCGTCCTCGAGCTGCCCGGCGCGATAGGAGACCATCCCCACCATGTAATTGACCTTGTGGAGGTACTCGGGGCGAAGTCGCTGGAACTCTTCGCTGTACTCCTTGTTCAGGAGCGCGGGGATGAAGATGTCGTCGGCCAGGGTCTCGGAGACGTCGACCAGGCCCTCGGTGGCGGGGACATAGAAGGGATGCGACGGCCCCGCCTTGATGATCTCGGCGTAGAAGAAGAGCGCGCTCTGGTTGAGGCCCATCTTCTCCACGGTCTGCCCGAGGAAGAAGTCGGCCCTGGCCCGGTTGGCGTCGGCTCCGCTCTGCGCGATGAAGTCGTAGAGGTAGACCGCGGCCTGGTCGAAGCGGTTCTCGTTGTAGGCCCGGATCGCGGGGGTCAGGTCGGCCTGCGCCATCGCCGCGCCAGGGATCAGGATCGCCATGGCGAGGAGGCCGGTGATGGTCTTGCGAAGGTTGCGAATCATCAGGATCGATCCCCAGAACACTTAGAAGGAGTAGGAGACGCCGCCATAGACGCCGAGGTTGTTCAGCACGTCAGAGGACTTGTCTTCGATGAGGAGGCCGGCGTTGATTCCCTGTTCGTTCAGGCCGCCACTGCTCATGAACTTTTGCGAATTGCAGGCCCCGCTCACCGTACCGGCCTTATCGTTCATCGCCTTGAAGTCGGCGGCGCTGCAGCCGTTGATGGTGTCGACCGACGCGGTGTAGACCAGGTCGCGGAACTCGAGGCGCACAAGGAGGTTCTCGCCGAGGCGAACCCGGAAGCCCGCTCCTACCTGCCCGACGAACTTGATCCCTGCGTCGCCAAACGCGGATTCGGAGTGGTTGGTGAGCTGGATCCGGGAGCCGCCGATACCGGCGCCCCCGGAGAGCACGACGCTGAAGTGGCCCATGGCCCCGTCGTAGAAGGCGAACTTGCCGTAGATCGGCGCCACCTCGAAGCCGCCGGTGGCCGCCCACTGCAAGGTGAGCGAGGTCGCCGCCTGAGGCTGAACCCTGCTCGAGTTCATCAGATCTTCGACGAAGCCCACCTGCTGGTTCACGTAGAAATACTGTCCCATCGCCTGGAGGGCGAAGTTCTCATGCAGGTGGTAGAGGTATTGGCCCCCAAACCCCACATGCGAGGTGAACTTGGTGTTGAGCTGGGCGATGGCGGGATAGAGGACCACCTCGTGCTTGCCCGAGTCGGAGAACTCCTTCTTCTGCACCGTGTGCAGCCGAAGGTTGGGACTGGTGACGTTGTCCGAGACCTCCACGAAGCCTGCGGGGAGGGGCTCACCGCCCGCCGGAGACATTGCGTCCTGGGCGAAGGCGAGGGCCGGGAGCGCCGCGGCCACGAGCCCGGCGAGAATGCGATTCCAATAGATCTTCATCGGTTTTGACCAGCTCGCAAGGTTAGAAGACGACGGAGGCGCCCAGGTTGAAGAGGAGGTTGTTCGTCAGGCCGGCGTTGGTGACGGTGCCTTCCCGCGGCTCGCTGCCCGGAGTCTCCTTCTCGGCCTGGATTCGGTTGATCCCCTTTCGATAGGAGTCCGGGTAGGCGATGTCGAAGAGCTCCATGCGCACCATGAAGGTCTCATTGAGGAAGAAGCGGAATCCCGCTCCACCGGCGACGGCCCAGGTGGTCTGATTCTCCTGCAGATAGCCGCCACACTGGCTTCGATCCGAGCTCCCTCCGTTCTGGCAGTAGGCCACCGACTCCTGCATCAGGCCCACGGCTCCGCCACCGGCGGTGAGGTAGGCCTGAAAGTGGATCGGCACCTCGGTGACCAGATTG
The DNA here is from genome assembly GCA_040391605.1 of Vulgatibacter incomptus. Taxonomy (GTDB): domain Bacteria; phylum Myxococcota; class Myxococcia; order Myxococcales; family Vulgatibacteraceae; genus Vulgatibacter; species Vulgatibacter incomptus_A. Next base: position 187,629 of record JBEBXK010000001.1, on the reverse strand, counting down.
AGCTTGCCGTAGATCGGAGTCCAGCGCGGCATCAGCAGCGCCTGCCACTCCACCCTCCAGAGATCCGAGTACTCGTCGAGCGGCAGCGAACCCAGAGGGTCGGTTGCGAATAGCTTCTCCCGCGCCTGCAATCCCACGTCGGTGAAGTCGCTGAGGGCGTAGCCGCCCCGGGCCTCGAGGGCGAGGACCTCGGAGAAGTTGTAGGCGACTCCGAGCTGGAAGTTCGTCAGGGAGGTCAGCCGATTCGTCACCGCGAAGCCAACGAACGGGCTCACCTCGAGCGAACCGGCGGTTCGGAACTGGCGGTTGCGGACGACCACCTTATCCACCACGTCGTCTGCCCGGGCGACCTCGGGCGCGACCACCGCGGTGGTGAGGAGAGCGGCCAAGAAGGAGAGCAGGCTCTGGTTCACGAATCTTTTCATGGAGAGTTGTTACCTTGCCTCGCGCCTTGTCACCGGCACTGTGAGAGATCGAAACCCACGTCGACGTCGTAGCAGACCTCTACCGTCTGCATCTTCCCTGGGACCGATCCGCCATTGAATCGAATCACGTTCTCGGCACCTTCGCCTGCACAGCGCTCGTGCCACCAACCATCTTCACTGCTTCGGCTCACCACTTCCACGCAGCGATCCCGCACACATTGCAGCGCGGGATCCGCGCACGGTACCGCATGGTCGCACGAAACGGGATCGTTTGGCACCACCACTGTTTCGATGGTCCCTGAAATCGGCGCGCGCGTCAGCAGAAATTCGCGCTTGATGCCCGAGGCGCCGAATCCGAGGGTCGCGACGGAGGCCGCGAGGTCGTCGGCGCAGAGGTCCAGGACCCTGCCCCCGGTGGCCGCCGCGACCTCCCGATAGCGGGGCGCTGCGATCCCACAGTGGGCGCCGCCCTCCCCTTCCATCGCACAGGCTCGCGACGAGTCGGTGGTGCAGCCGAGATAGCTCCTGTCCGTGCCGTCGTCCCGATTCAGGATCTCGACGGCCGAGGCGACGACCGCGTCCGCTCCGATGGAGGCAGCGCCGCCGTAGCCCTCGAGGCCGAGGAGCAGCCGGGCGAAGTAGGAGGTCGAACCGAAGCCCGGAGCCTCGTCGCAGGCGCAGATGGTGGACGAAGTGCAGGTCGCGGGCTCCTCTAGAGGGGAGACCGCGAGGCCGCAGCTCGCGTCGTCCTCGTCTGCGGCGAAGATCACCCGGAGATTTGCGTCGGACCGGCGAAACCCGGCATTCCTCCCGCTGGCCGCCGGCTCGGTGAGGGCGAGGGACGCAGCGAGGAGGCCCTTCTCCCCGGTGGAGGCTCCCCAGCCCATGATGGATCCGAGGCTCTGGCGGAAGGCCGCCACGGCCTCGCCGAGGGTGCCGTCGCCGACGTTGCAGCGGAGTCGCGCCCCGACCGGCCCACAGGAGATGAATGCGGGGGCGCCGCGGGAGGAGCTCCGCAACCAGCCCGGCCGGACGCCGGCCTCGGGATCGGCCGCGTCGAGGTCAGAGGTGATCAGCCCGAGATGGAAGTCCACCGGTGGAGTGGCCGCCGCCAGGGTGCCGACGAACGCCTCCATCGAATCGGAGATCGCGTCGAGCCACGGCTCCATCGAGCGGGAGGGGCGAACGACCCAGAGGATGTCGACCTTCTCCACCGTCTGCTGCAGGAAGCGATCGCAGTGGGTGGATCGACTCACTGCGAGGCCGGCCGGATCGCTCCCCGCGCCCTCGCCCGTCACCAGCGGCGGTGCCTTCTGAACCGTGGGCACGCCGGAGACCACGCGGAACGGCTCGCGGAACCCCCGGAGCGGCGGCTCGCCATCGCCACAGCCGTAGCCCATCGTGGCCAGGAGGCCCATCACCAACGGGAGGCGCTGCCCCGCCATCACCCGCCGACGCGCCGCGAAGTACGTCGGAGCGGTAGCGACGCACTCCACGCCGGGTGCGCACGATCGATGATGAGAAATCCGCAGGGACAAGCCGGCTCCGGGGGGAGGCGATCGGCGGGGAGACTGCCCGCGACGCCCGCTGAGTGGAGGTCAAAATTGCTACCACGTCCTTTCTGGTCGTTCAAGCACCTACACCCGGTACGTCCGACCTCCTCCTGCCAGAGCCGATGACAGGCTCGCCCTCGTCCAGCGATGGGGGCGGTCCTTTCACGCACGCTCTCGCTACGGCTCCTTGCTACCGATCGCTCACCGCGGGCTCGCAGAGCCGGTGAGGGAATCGCCCTCGTCCAACGAGGGGGCGATCTCTCACGCGCGCTCGCGCTGCGGCTCCTTCTATCCCTCGCCGTGGGCTCGCGAGGGTCAGGGGACGCAGACCCGCATCGGGGCTCCATCGCCGTCCGGGCGCCCGTCGACGGTGGTGGTCAGGGTGCAGGTCCAGCCTGCCGGGCAGTCCTTGTCGGCGCAGCCTTGGGTGCAGACGTTCCCGCTCTCCTTTTTGAGGCAGAGCCTGCCCGCACACGCAGCGGGGCCGAAGGAGCAATCGGATCCGATCTCGCCCCCGCCCGCGGGGAAGCAGATCTTCACCGCCTCGGCGGCGGAGCCCGAGGTGCCCTCCACCTGGGCCTCCCTGCAGTCGAAGGCGCCGCTGGAACGCGACGCGAGGTCGCAGTCCGCGTCGCTGGAGCAGGAGGCGGTACAGAATTGGGCGGAGCCGATGTTCAGGCAATAGCCGTCCAGACAAGGAGGACGGCCGGCCTCGCAGTCGTCGCCAAACGATCCGTCCTTCGGCGCGCAGACTCCGCCGGAGGGCCCAATGGGCGCGAGGCAGTCGAGGGTAGCGCCTCCGACGTCGGAGACGACCGGGCAGCAGCGATAGCGGGTGTCGCCACAGGAGGCGTCGTCCATGCAAGGACCGGAGCAGAGGCCGAGGCTGCCGTAGCGCAGGCAGATCCCCGCCATGCAGTCGGAGTCACCTCCATTCGCGCACGAGTCGCCTAGGCGCCCTCTGCCGGACTCGCAGCTCCCTCCGCTCGGCGCGCAAACCCGACTCCCTTCGACGTCGACACAGGAGAAGCCGAGACCCAGGGCCGTGGCGCAGTCGCGTTGCACCTCGCAAGACGGCGCACAGAAGGTCTCATGGGTGGCGGTGTTGACCAGGCAGACCGCCCCGCCCTCGCTGCCCGGCGGGTTACATTGATCGTCGTCGGTGCAGGAGGCACAGGCGCGCCCATCGGTGGCGGGCACGCAGAGGTGATCGAGGCGATCGCAGCGCCGGCCCGGGCCGCATTGGAGTCGATCGTCCAGGGGGTTGTCCGAGTCGCAATATCCTTCACATGTGTGACTGTTGGGAACGCATTGGTAGATCTCGCCTTCGGCGCCGGGCAACTCGGTGCAGCTGAAGTTGCGTGGGCAGCCGCTCCGGCAAGGAGCATCGGTGACCGAGTCGACGTGCTGACCACGATCGTCGTCCCAAACACAGGAGGGCGAGCAGGAGATCCCGCAGAAGCGCTCGCGGGTCAGCAGGTTCTCGACGCAGCGCGCGTTCCCGTCGGCGCATTCCACGTCGCCCCGGCAAGGAGCGCAGAGGGGCTTGCCCGCATAGCAGCTCTCCGCCTCGGGGACGCATTGGCGCGGGCCCTCCTCCGTCCCGACCCGCGGATCGAGGGTTCGGCAGCGATAGCCGTCGGGGCAGGAGCCGGCCTCGCAGGGAGACGTGCAGAAGCGCTCGCCAGTCCCCGCCGCTCGGAGGCAGACCCCTCCGGCGGGGCATTGCGCGTCCGAGGTACAGGGCGCACAGAGGCCGCGCGCTACCGGAATGTAGCAGACCGATCGATCGCGATCGCAGCGATGGCCGGAGGGGCATCCCGCGTCGTCTACGCATCGCGACCCTGGCTTACACACGAGCGCCTGGAGCGGGACGTCGACCTGGCAACTCAGGCCTGCCGGACATCCGTGGTCGCTGCTGCAGGCGACGCTGCAGATGCCGGAGTCCTCCAGCCTGAGGCAGAACCCGTCGACGCAGGTGTCCGTACCCGAAGGATCGCACGGCTCCCCGATCGTGGGGAAGGCGGGGACCCCTGGCGCCGAGCAGCCCAGCAGGCAGAGTACGAGCGCGGCGATGGCGGGGATCGAGGCCGAGCGCCCCATCTACATCCACTCCCTTCGGGTGCATCGAGAGCGTACCGCCTCGACGCACGGCATGCGAGCCCGGACGGACTCTCACAGGCTCTGTGTGCGAGCCGGAGGCGAGCGAACGCCAGACAGAGCCTAGCGCGCGCAGCGCGCGTAAAAAAACCGCCCCCAGCTTGCGCGAGGGCGGTCTTTTCGCAGGCTCTGTGCGCGAGCCGGAGGCGAGCGAACGCTAGACAGAGCCTAGCGCGCAGCGCGCGTGAAAAAACCGCCCCCAGCTTGCGCGAGGGCAGTTTTTTCGCAGGCTCTGGAGCTCGGGGCCGCGTCGTGGCCGTGCGATGCTACGAGGTTCAGCCGCGGCCCTTGGAGGACTTCATCGGGTTGAGCGGCTTCTTCGCGCCCTCGACCTGCTTGACCTTGGGAGCCTTGATGGCGGGCCGGAGGAGGAGGAGGCCCTCGTTGTGACCGGGGACCGCGCCCTTGATCAGGAGGAGGTGCTGCTCCTCGTCGACGCCGACCACCTGGAGGTTGCGGACGGTGATCCGATCGACGCCCATATGACCGGGCATCCGCTTGCCGGGGAAGACGCGGCCTGGGGTCTTGCGCTGGCCGATCGAGCCGACGTGGCGGTGAAACTCGTGAACACCGTGAGAACCGCGAGCTCCCTGGCCGCGCATGTTGTGGCGCTTCACGACGCCGGCGAAGCCCTTGCCCTTGCTCGTGCCGGTGACGTCGATGTACTGCCCGACCTGGAAGAGGCCGGCGCCGACGGTGCTGCCCACCTCGAGGCCCTCCACGTCCTTGGGATCCACCCGGAACTCCCGCACCCAGCGGGTCGGAGCGACGTTGGCCTTCTTGAAGACGCCGAGCTCGGGCTTGTTCACGAGCTTCTCGCGCTTCTCGCCGAAGCCGAGGCGGAGGTTGGTGCCGTTGTCGTTCTCGAGGACGTTGACGCCGAGGACGAAGTTGGGTCCGGCGCGAACGACGGTGACGGGGATCTGATCGCCGGCCTCGCCGAAGATCGAGGTCATCCCGATCTTGGAGGCGAGGAGGCCCTTACCACGATGCTTGGTCATGCTGACTCCATCGAGAGGTTCCCCCGCCCGGCGGATGGGAACATCGAGACTGAGGTTGCCCCGCAAGCCCTGCTGGACCGACGGGGCGCGCACCATAGTCGAGAGCCCCTCGCGGATGCAAGGAAGAGCTGACGGACCCTCCGCGAGCCGGAGGCGAGCGATCGCGGGGAAGAGCCGTAGCGCGCAGCGCGCGTGAATAAACCGCCCTCCGGCTTCCGCCAGGGGGGCTTTTCACACGGCTCTGAACCCTCATTGCGCGGCGGCGCGGGCCTCGCGAGCATAGTGGAGCGCCAGGGCCCGCGCGAGTTCGGCGGCGTGGCCGAGGGATTCGGCGCCCAAGCGCTCCAGGAGCGCGCCGGACTCGGAGTCACCCAGGGCCGTCGACATCCGGGCCACCCGACGACAGCGCGCGGCCAGCGCGTGCGACGTCGCGAGATCTGCGCGGAGCAGGCGGGCGAGCTCACCGCCGGGCTCGCTGGCGGCGCCGGGGCGGAGCGGCTTGCGACCCCGGAGGGCCGCGATCCGTGCGGCGACCCGCTCCCGATGCTCCGCCCGCGCCGCGGCGATGGCGAGCCAGCGCGCCCGCAAGATCGGATCCCCCGTGCGGCGGGCCCGCGACGCGCCCAGCTCCGCCGCGTGGCTCAGCGCGCCGAAGACCCCGACCAGCTCCTCCACCGTCCCCTGCCGCCCATCGACCATGACGCCTCCGCGCCTCCAAGGTGGCGGCGCGTTCACGCTCTTGCAACGCCCCGACGCCTCGCGACCCCGAGGTTCACGTAGGCGGAGCCTTCTTCGGCGATGAAGGCGGGCGCCCTCGACGCGGAAGGGAACTTCCGTCAGAGCCTGTGAAGGATCGCCAACGCGCGAGTTGGAGGCGCCTTCATTCAGGCGCCCTGCGCCCTACGGCTCTCTCTGGCGATCGATCGCCTCCGGCTCACGGTCGGGATTCCGGGGCGTGGCCGTAGGCTCGCGACGGCCCGTATTTTGCTGACGTTGGAGCCATGACGGGCGGAGACGTCGTCAGACAGAAAGAAGGTGTCGAGGCGTGCCGGCACATCGGGGGGGGATCGGGATGATCGATCGGCTCAAGGAGGGACTCTCGTTCGAGTGGCGCGCCGAGCGTCATTCGGAGACGCTCCTCGTGGATCTGTCGGATTTGGTGGAGACGCCGGAGCTGGCCGCGCGGCTGACGGAGCTCGCCGCCGCAGCCCAGACGCGGCGGACCCGGCTGGAGCGGCGCCTCCACGCGCTGGCCTCGGGGCCGCGGCTGGCGCCGGTGCCACCGATCATCGATCGTCTGGATCAGGGCTTCGAGCTGGCGTTGGCCCAGACCCGCGCGTCGGCCGATCGCTACGCCGCCCTCGCGGAGCTCTCCCGACGCCTCGCCGATCCCGAGACGGCCTTCGCCTGCGAGCTCAACCGGACGGGAGCGGAGGAGGCAGCGCTCCTGATCGACGGCCTCCTCGCCCTCGAGGTCGATCGCAGAGCGCGGGCCTCCGTGCCCGGCCCCTCCCTGGGCGCCTGAGGCCAACGCCCCCTTTCGCTCGGAACGGATCGCCCCCGCTCTTTTGCGAGGGCGATCGATCGAGGGGAGCGCCGCGACGGGATCGCAGCTACTCGGAGACCGAGGCGGGATGGAGCGGATCGGTGTCGTGCTCGATCCCGCAGAAGGGGCAGTGGATGGTCCCGCTCCAGCTCTCCCGGATCTTGACCTCCTCCGTGCAGCAGACCAGCGGCAAGACCCTCATATCGTCTTCCTCCGGGCGGAGCCTGGATTGGAAGGGAGCGGGCGCCACCGGGAGGAAGGTGAGGAAGGGGTTCTGCCCCAGGGTTCGCTCCACGTGCCGGAGCTGCTCGAAGCGCACCTCCTGGGCCAGCGCGCCGGCGATCTTGGTGACGAAGAGCCGCTGCTCGTCGGTCCACCACTCGTCGCCGTCCCCGCGATGGCCGCAGTAGGGGCAGGCGCGGATCGGCAGCGGCGAGGCGATCTCATGGCCGTTGGCGTGGGGCAGCGCCCTGGCGATCCGCCGGAGGAAGAGGGCCGCGTCGGCGTCGCTGCGCCGGAGCTTGAACTGCCGGCGGCAGGTGCTGCACTCCTTGCGGAGAAAGCCCGCGCGATCCACGGGGAGCTCCGCCCACTCTTCCTCACGAAGCGTGTCCGCCATGAACGCACCCTTGGCGAGGCGGCGTTCGAGGCCTCGCGATGGGCCAAGCTAGGGACGCGAGCCGGCGCCGGACATCGCCCCCGGCAGGGGATCGGGGTCGGCAGCTCCCGGGGCCTGGCGCAGCTCCTCGAGCAGCGAGAGGATCCGCTTCTCATCCGTCAGGTGGACGCCTCGTCTTCCATCCAGCAGACCGCTGGCACGCAGCCTCTCGTCCGCCACGGGATCCGGCGGACCGACGAAGACGACGGGGACCTCCGCCAGCCCCGGCTGCCGCAGGATCAAGCGCGCGCTGGCGCCGGCCTCGGCCCCCGGGAGGGCGCGCTCGATCAGGACCACGTCGGGGAGGAGGCTCCTCGCCCGATTGGCGCCCTCGGAGCCTGTGCGCGTCAGGGTCAGGGCGTGGGTCCCCCGCAGGCGCTCGGTGAGCGAGGCGCGGAGCTCCGGGCACTCGGCGATCACCAGCACCCGGCGTTCCTCCTCCCCCTCGGTGGCGGGCGGCTGCAGCGGAACCGAAAAGAAGAAAGAGGTCCCCTCGCCCAACATCGAGCGGACCCAGATGTCGCCACCATGGCGCTCGACGATCTCGCGCGCGATGGCGAGGCCCAGGCCGAAGCCGCTGGTCTCGGCGCCCTTGCGATGCCGCTCGAAGACCAGGGGCAATTCACTCGCCAGAATCCCAGGGCCCTGATCGCGGACCTCGATCCGGGCACGACCGGTCCCCGCTTCGTCGAAGCTGACGTGGACCTCCACCGCGCTCTGCTCAGGGGCGTGGGTGATGGCGTTCGAGATCAGGTTCTCGAGCACCTGGCGGATCGCGCTCTCGTCGAAGTCCAGCTCCAGGGCGTCGAGGCCCCTGGCCACCACCTCGATCTCCTTCTCGGCGCCGAGGGTCGAGAGATCATTTGCGACCTTGCGCGCCAGCGCGGCGAGATCCCCCCGCGCGTAGACCAGCTCGGCACCCGAGTCCCTGCCCCGCTCCAGGATCTGCTGCACGAGCTCCAGCACCCGCAGGCCCTGGCGCTCGATGGCCTCGACGCTGCGCTGGTGGGCCGGCTCCAGAGGTGCGGCGAGGAGGAGACGGGTGTGTCCGAGGAGGACACTCAGAGGCGCGCGGACGTCATGAGAGACGATCGCCATCAGCTCGTCCTTGATCCGGCTCGTCTCCCGCAGCAGCTCGTTCACCCGATCGAGCTCGCGGTAGCGCTCGATATAGGAGGCCTCCAACTCGTCGCGGCGACGGCGCACGCTGGTGTGGAGGCTCGCGTTTCGCACCGAGTTCGCCAGGGTCGAGGCGGCGGCGCGCAGGAAGGTCTGCTCCTCGGGGGCGAAGGCACGATCGCGGGCGAGCCTCAGGTAGAGCGCGCCGTAAGCGTCTCCTTTGGCGACCAGCGGCGCCACGACCAGCGAGGAGACGGGGAGGGAGGAGAGCAGCGAGCGCACCCCCTCCATCACGGGATCGGTGCGGACGTCGTCGATGACCACCGGCTCCCTCGACTCCATCGCGTACTGCACCTCGGGATAGCGGCGCAGGTCGATGGGCAGGCGGCGCAGCTCGGGGACATCGTGCGAGGCGATCACGATGGCCTCGTCGGTCTCGCCGTCTGCGAGGATTGCGGAGCAGCGATCGACTTCGATCACCGAGGCGATCCGCTCCACGACCACCCGCAACAGCTCCTCGAGGTCGAGGTGGCTGGTCGCCGCCTCGGTGATCTCGAGGAGCGCTTCCAGCTCGAGGCGCCGGAGGCCGGAGGTGCCGGTTGCGATCGACATGGGGGGAGGATACGCGATCCGGAGGCGAGGAAAATGTAAACCCTCCGTGTCGCCCCGCGGATGGCCCTCCGACGACGGCGCGCTACGGAGAGAGACGCCGAGCGGTAGTGAAGAGGCTCACGGACGCTGCGAGCGAACGGCGGGAGGAGCGGTAGCGCGTCGCGTGCGTGAAAAGGATCACCCGTAGCTTGGCCCAGCTTGCGTTCTTCACAGGGTCCGGAACGCGGAGGAACGTTCCAGCCGGGAAACCCGCACGGCGCGGAGGAGTCATCGTGGCTTGGACGCCTTCTTCCCCTTGCCCTCCGGGTTCTCGCCGCGCCTGGCGCCGATCGATCGCTTGGGCGACGCGGCGCGGACGCCCTTCCGCGATTCTCGCGATGGGCCGGCGCGCGCCTCTCCAAGCGGCTTGGGCCCCGTTCGCCGCTCCCCGCCCTGCCCCCCGTCGGCTGCGGCGCCCTGCCCCTCCTTCTCCAGGCTCCGTCGCAGGATCTTCGCGAGGTCGATCACCTGGCCCGGCGGCGCCCGGGCGGGCGCCTCCGGTGCGGGCCGCCCCTCGAGTTTGCGTTCGATCATCCGCTCCACCGCCTCGTCGTAGCGATCCTGATAGGCGGCGGGATCCCAGGGTCCGCTGAGACGATCGATGAGGAGCTGCGCCAGCTCGAGCTGCTGCGCCGAGATCCTGGCTGACTCGCCGCTGGGATGCCTGAGGCTGGAGTCGTCGCGGAGCTCGGCGGCGAAGCGCAGCGTCTCGAGGGCGAGGCCATCGCCACGAGGGCGGACCGAAGCGAGGCTCTCACGATCTCGAAAGACGATCCTGGCGATCCCCACCTTGCCGCTCTGGATCAGGGCCTCGCGCAGCAGGGCGTAGGCCCGCTCGCCTCCCCTGGCGGGCTCGAGGAAATAGGGACGATCGTAGAAGGCGGGTTCGATCGCGGCCGCCTCGACGAATTGGCGGATGTCGATGGTGTGGGCGATGCCGATGTCGATCGACTCCAGATCCTCGTTCTCGATGGGGAGGTAGGCGCCCTTCTCATACTCGTAGCCCTTGATGGTCTCGCCCCAGGGGACCTCCTCCCCATCGATCTCGCAGACACGCTTGTAGCGAACCCTGCCGTGATCCTTGGCGTGGAGCATGTGGAAGGAGATCCTCTCGCTCTGCGTCGCGAGGTAGAGGCTCACCGGGATGTTCACGAGCCCGAAGCTGATCGAACCCTTCCAGGTCGGTCGCATCGCCATCGTCGTTTCCCCCTGATGGCAAAAGGTTGTGCATCCGCCCGTGTGGAAGATGAGGCTTCGCGATCAGCCGGGGCGGAAGCGAGCGATCAGCGCCTCGATCGTCTCGTCGAGCGGTGGCCCCACCGGGACGAGGCCCACCCCGCTGCCCGCCAGGAGGAGCTGGCCTTCGCCTCCCACGGCCTCGATCTCCGAGGGACCAAGGTGGAGGCGCCGGCTCATGAGCCCCAGCCGCTCCGCCTCCCGAGCGACCGCCTCGCGGGTGATCCCCTCGAGCCCCCCGGCGAGGAGGTCGAGGCCGCCGCGGCGATAGAGGATGGGGCTGGTGCGGCTACCGTCCACCACGTGGCCCTCTGCGTCCCGAAGCAACGCCTCGAAGGCGCCCACCGCCTCGGCCTCTCGCCTGGCGAGGAGAAAGGGCAGATAGCTCCCGGTCTTGTAGGCGGCGAGATCCGGGTGGACCCGGACGCCAGTGACTACGACATTCACTCCTTGCGTATAGACCGTTCGAGGGGGCGGGACGTGAACTCGCGCACCAGCGAGGCGTATCCCCTGGCCCAGGGTGAGGCGCAGGAGCAGCCTCGGGCCGGTCTCCCGCAGCGCGTCGAGATCGCGCTCCAGGGCGGCGTCGCCCGGATGATCGATCCCCAGCGCGGCCGCGTGACGGGAGAGTCGCGCCAGGTGCCGGTCCCAAAGGAGTGGCCTGCCGTCTTCGACCCGTACGGTGGTGAAGACGGTGGCGCCGTGGAGGGCCCAACTCCCCACGGGCACCACCTCGGCGGGGACGCCATCGATCAGCAGACGCTCGGCGGGCTCAACGCTCCCCTGCATCCCACCCCTCACGCCGGCACACGACCGGCCGATCTCCGCCGTGGCCCGATGGGGAGGATCGCGCTCCTTCCCTCCCACGCTTTGCGCCTACCTCGACTCGCGCCGCGCTCGAAGGGGAGCCTGGCGCATCGATGGGCTCTCCGTGATTTCGCCTCGGATGCGAGGCGGCGTCCAGCGCGAGGAAGTTGCCGAGGAGGTGGAGGCCGCCGGGAGAGAGGATGCTCTCCGGATGGAATTGCACGCCCCAGCTACGACCGCTGTTGTCGGCGATGGCCATGCAGACCCCGTCGTCGGTCCAGGCGTGTCGCTCGAGGGCGGGAGGGAGGAGGTCCAGCGACAAGGAGTGGTAGCGGGCAAAGGCGGCGGGGTTCGGGAGGCCTTCGAAGATCCCCCGCCCCTCGTGGCGCACGTCGGCCACCTCGCCGTGGATCGGCCGCGGTGAGCGACGAAGCTCGGCGCCGAGGGCGACGCCGAGGGCTTGATGGCCCAGGCAGATCCCCAGGAGCGGCAGCCCGGACTCCAACCCCGCCCGGGTCCAATCGAGGAGCCGCCGCGCGGTGACGGGCTCGCCGGGGCCCGGCCCCAACACGAGGTGGGTGAGGCCTCCCTGGAGATCGGGCGCCGTCCCGCCGTCCACCACCTGGACCTCGGCGCCGAGGATCCGCAGGTAGTCGACGATGTTGAAGCTGAAGGAGTCCTGGTTCTCGACGAAGAGCACCCGCGCCGGATGTCGCCCGACGGGCCTGGGAGGCCGCCACTCCGAGTCGAGCCGCGGCCGCTCGGGGGGCCTCCCCGCGGATCCCTGGCCCAGCGCCTGGAGGAGGGCCTCCGCCTTGGTCCGAGCCTCCACGTACTCGGCGCCGGCCTCGCTGTCGATCACGATCCCGCCGCCGCCGGAGAAGCTGGCCTCGTCACCGACGAAGGCGAAGCTTCGGATCAGGATGTTGAAGTCGGCGCCCCTCCCCGATACGTAGCCGAGGCTCCCGGTGTAGGCGCCGCGCGGCGATGGCTCCAGCTCGGCGATGGCCTGCATCACGCTGCCCTTCGGCGCCCCGGTGATGGTGCCGCCGGGGAAGATCGCGGCGACGATCTCGGCGAGGCTCCGCCGGCTCCTGCCCTGGACCTCCGACACCAGGTGCATCACATGCGAATATCGCTCGACGGTGAAGGCTTCGTTCACCTCCACCGAGCCGGCCTCGCAACATCGCGCCAGATCGTTCCGGAGCAGATCGACCAGCATCACGTGCTCGGCCTTCTCCTTGGGGCTGCTCCGCAGCTCTCGTTCGAGGGCCTCGTCCTCTGCGGCGTCGCTGCCCCGGCGCCGGGTCCCGGCGATGGGGCGGGCTCGGATCCGCCTGGAGCCCGATGCGTCGGGCGCGCCGCAATCGAAGAGTCGCTCGGGGCTCCCCGAGACCAGGGCCCAGCCCTCGCCCTCCATCAGGCCCATGTAGGGGCTGGGGTTGATGGCGCGCAGCCTCTCGAAGAGGCGGAGCGGATCGACGCCCGCCGCGTGGAAGCGGAAGCGCTGCGAGAGGTTGACCTGATAGACCTCGCCTGCGCGGATGCGCTCGCGGATCTGACGCACGCCATCCTGATATCCGCCATCGGGCAGGTCGGTCTCCAACCTGATGTCGGGGAGCCCAGCGATCGCCGCCCGCGGGCCGGAGGCTCCGCCGATGCGGTCGGCGCTGGCCGGGGCAGGAGCCTCTGGCGCCGATCCCCTGGCGCCCCGCCCTCCGTTGCGGCTGGACGGAGCCACCTTCACCGAACTCGGAGAGGCGTAGGGGGAGGACGACGCAGGCGACTCGATCAGCGCGCCGCCCCGCCAGGCGTACCCCTGTGGGTAGAAGTGAAAGACGGCGTCAGGGAGGCCGGGCACTGGCTCGCGGGTGGGCAGGCCCAGATGCCTCGAGAACTCGTAGGAGAAGAAGCCGATCCAGGCGGGGAAGTGGCCCGCCCCCAGGCCGCCTTCCAGGCGCCGCAGGATCTCGAGGGGGCCGCCGATGCAGACGCCGTCGAGCCAGCTATGTCCGTCGCGGACCTCGAGGGTGTGGGCGCGGCCGATCCCGAGGAGCGAGAGCTGGTCTTGCGATGGATCGCCGGCGGAGTCGAGGAGCGCGGGCCGGAGCCCCGCCGCCCTCGCGTCTAGGTAGAGGTCGAGCACGACCCGATGAGGATACGCGGATCCCCCCCGATGCCGGGCGAATTCTGCAAGCGCCTCCTAGCTTGTCCCGGGAAGGAGGCGATGAAGATGGCCAGGACGGAAGAGCCGAGAGGAAATGGGCACGGGAGCGCCCGCGATCGGGAGGAGCATATGGAGGAGAACCAGAGGATGAGGTCCCAGGGTGGATGGAGGAGTTGGGGGCCGGAGGAGGCCCAGCGCGACCTCGACTTGCGGACGGATGAGGAGGAGATCGACCGACGCCATATGTGGAATGCGCGGCAGCGCTCCGAGGAGTCGGGTCATTTCGGTCGGCCCGGGGAGATGCCCCCCTGGTTCGCACGTCGTGGCGAGCGCTTTCCGGGGCGCTGGGGCGGGCGGCACCGCCGCTCGAGTGGCGAGGCACCGCCGTGGAGCTTCTGGCCCCCGGAGTACGGATACGGCAGCGAAGGCGGGCGCTCCTTCATGGGACGCGGCTACGAGGGCCGCGAGCTCCCGGACTACGGCTACGAGGGCCAGGGCCGAGGCGGCCGGGGCTTCCGAGGCTATGGCTCCGAGGGCCCGCGCTTCCGCGGCGAGACAGGCCGCGGCTATCAGGCCCGTGGGCATGAGGGCGGCCGGGCCGGACGCTTCTTCCGCGGCGAAGGCGGCTACCGCGGCGAGGGTGGCTACCGCGAAGAAGGCCACCACGGCCGGGGCCATTGGGGCCGGGGCCATTGGGGCCGCGGCTTCGGAGGTGGCTCACGCGGGGATTGGAGGGGCTTCCGCGGCGAGGAGGATCGCGGCGAGGGCTTCCGAAGGGAGCGAGGCTACGGAGGCTACGGCGGCGGCGAGTACGGCGGCTCCTACGGCGGGATGGGCCCTGGACCCGCTGGGACCTATCGCCCATCGGGCGTCTCGGGTGGCCTGAGCGGCAGCGGCTCGATGATGGGCGCCGCCGGCCAGTCCGCCGGTTGGGAGTCGGAGCGGATGGGGATCCGCCCCACCTCCATGAGCTTCGACGACATGCTCCGCGAGCAGGAGGAGTACGAGAGCTGGCGGCGGCCGGAGCGCGGCGGGCGGTGGCAGCGGGAAGGCTCCATGGTCCGCGATCTGATGTCGAGCGACCCCAAGGTCGTGGGCCCCGAGATCCCGGTGCGGGAGGCGGCGCGGCTGATGCGGGAGGAGGACGCCGGAATCGTCCCCGTGGTCCTCGACGGCCACGTGATGGGGGTGATCACGGATCGGGATCTCACCGTCCGCGTCCTGGCGGAGGGGCGTGATCCCTCGTCCGTGAAATGCCGGGAGGTGATGACCGGCGACGTGCAGCTCTGCGGTCCGGACGACCGCCTGGTGGACGTCGTTCGAATCATGGGTGAGGAGAACGTGCGCCGTCTCCCGGTGACCGCGAAGGATGGCCGCCTCCTCGGTATCCTCTCGATGACCGATATCGCGAGGGAGGCGGAGATGGACTACGCCCTGCAGGAGGCCCTCGAGCAGATCGCCAGCCGTCGCAGCTTCTGGTCCCGCTGGTAGGATCGGAGCCTGTGAAGTAACCGCTCCCTAAAGGTGAGGGCGGTTTTTTTCACGCGCGCTACGCGCTGCGGCTCCTGCTTTCGTTCGCTCGCCCCGGCTCGCAGAGCCTGTGAAACCATCGACCCCTGAACGTGGGGAAAGAGTCGCCCCCGTCCCCACGGGGGCGAGTTCGTTCAAGGCTCCAAGACCTCGGGGAGGCGGCAGGCGGGCCCGCACCTGCCCGGTACATTCTACAGCCTTCGCTGGCTCGGCCGCCCCTCCTTGCGTCCCAACCCTGTAGTTCTTACCGCTTTAAAGTCCTCATGTGTGGGTGCGAACTGCGCATGTAGGCGGGATCACGAGGATGGGTGCATGGCACCCCATTCGCAGAAGGAGAGGGAGATGTACGAGGCGCCCCTCGCGGGGAGGGCGCCAACTGCCGGCCGATCCCGAACGGGGATCAGAGGAGAGTTCCATGAGGCTGTCGACCCTACCGTCTTCCGCGGGCTCGCTCGCGATGTACCTCTCGGAGATCAACCAGTATCCCCTCCTCACCCAGGAGGAGGAGCAGGCCCTGGCCCGGAAGTTTCGGAACGAGGAGGACGACCACGCAGCCAGCCGCCTGGTGACCGCGAACCTGCGCTTCGTGGTCAAGGTCTCCTACGAATACCGCTCCTACGGCATCCGGATGGCCGACCTGATCCAGGAGGGGAACATCGGCCTGATGAAGGCCGTGCAGAAGTTCGATCCGGACAAGGGGATCCGCCTGATCTCCTACGCGGTCTGGTGGATCCGGGCGTACATCCAGAACTACATCCTCAAGTCATGGTCGCTGGTGAAGCTCGGGACCACCCAGGCGCAGCGGAAGCTCTTCTTCTCCCTGGCTCGCACCAAGAGGGAGATCGAGAAGCTCCAGGGCACCGAGGAGTCCCAGGACGCCAAGAAGATCGCCAAGAAGCTCCGGGTGAAGCCCACCGAGGTCCAGGAGATGACCCAGCGGATGGAGGGGCGCGACCTCTCCCTCGACGCGCCCATGGGGGAAGACGGCGGCAACACCCACGTGGACTTCGTCGCCGACACCCAGGCGGGCCAGGACTCGGAGCTCGCCGACGCCGAGGAGCGGGAGATCATCACCAGCCGGGTGGAGCAGGCGTTGATGCGCCTCGATCCCAGGGAGCGCTTCATCATCGAGAAGCGCGTGATGAGCGACAAGCCGATGACGCTCAAGGAGCTGGGCGAGCACTTCGGCTTCTCCCGGGAGCGCGCCAGGCAACTCGAGATCCGCGCCAAGGAGAAGCTGAAGCACGAGCTGGTCCAGCTCATGGACGACATCGAGCCGGAGGGAGTGGGGCCCATCGCGGTCTCGCAGGAGGCCGCAGCGGCGATGATGTGAGCGGCGGGCGCCCGCTACCCCCGATGCGGGAAGCAGGCGCGGCCGGCGTAGCGGGCGGAAGCTCCCAGCTCCTCCTCGATGCGGAGGAGCTGGTTGTACTTGGCCACCCGATCCGAGCGGCTGGCGGAGCCGGTCTTGATCATGGAGCAATCCAGCGCCACCGCGAGGTCGGCGATGGTGGTGTCTTCGGTCTCACCGGAGCGATGGCTCATCACCGAGGTGAAGCCGGCGTGGTGGGCCATCCGCACGGCGTCGATGGTCTCCGTGAGGGTGCCGATCTGATTGACCTTGATCAGGATCGAGTTGGCGATCCCTTCGTCGATGCCCCGGCGGAGGCGCTCGACGTTGGTGACGAAGAGGTCGTCACCGACGAGCTGCACCTTGGAGCCCAGCCGCTCGGTCATGAGCTTCCAACCCTCCCAATCGTCCTCGGCGAAGCCGTCCTCAATCGAGGCGATCGGGTAACGGCTGCAGAGATCGCCATACCATTCGACCAGGCCCGCGCGATCGAACGCCCGGCCCTCGCCGGCGAGCTGATAGGTGCCCTTCTTGGAGTCGTAGAACTCACTGGCGGCGACGTCGAGGGCGAGGACCACCTGCGCGCCGAGTTTGTAGCCGGCCTTCTCACATGCCTCGCTCACCACGATGAGCGCTTCCTCGTTGGAGGGGAGATCCGGGGCGTACCCGCCCTCGTCGCCGACGCCGGTGGCGAGGCCGCGCCCCTTGAGCACCTGCTTGAGCGCGTGGAAGATCTCGGCGCCCCACCGCAGCCCCTCGCGGAAGCTCGACGCGCCGACGGGCATCACCATGAACTCCTGCACGTCCACCCGGGTGTCGGCGTGGGCGCCGCCGTTGAGGATGTTCATCATCGGGACGGGGAGGGTCCGGGCCCGCATGCCGCCGACGTAGCGATACAGAGGCATGGCCAGGGCAACGGAGGCGGCCCGCGCGGAGGCCAGGGAGACCCCGAGGATCGCGTTGGCGCCCAGCTTGCTCTTGTTGGCGGTGCCGTCGAGCTCGAGCATGGTCGCGTCGAGGGCGGACTGATCCTCCACGTCCATACCCAGGAGCGCCGGCCGGATCTCCTCGTTGACGTGGGCGACTGCCTGGGTGACGCCCTTGCCGAGGTAGCGGTGTCCGTCGCCGTCCCGAAGCTCTACCGCCTCGTGGGCGCCGGTCGACGCACCGGATGGCACGGCTGCCCGCCCCCTGTCGCCGGTGGAGAGCTCGACCTCGACCTCCACAGTGGGGTTGCCGCGGCTGTCCAGGATCTCACGTGCATGCACATCGATGATGTCGACCATTGGCTGGGCTCCTCGCTCCCTTAAAAAGTCGACCCCCCGTCGGAAGGAAGGAGGGTCAGAAAAGGGCGAAAACATAGCGATCTGGCACCGGGCAGGCAAGCCGGGTCATGGGAGGCTGCCAGGGCCCATCGTCAGGTCGGCGGGTGCAGCGCATGAAAAAGCCCCCGCTCGCAAGCGGAGGCGATCCTCTCTCGCGTGGTGTACGCGAGAGTCTTTCCAAAGGTTCCCACGCCTTCGACGGGGAGGGAGTCAATGTTCAACTCCACGAACTCTCAAGCCGAGTCGGCGTCGCCCCAGAAGTCGATGATCATCACGCCCCGCTCGGGCTTTCCCTCGTCGTCGCCCACCCCGGAGGGGAGGATCTGGTCGTCCGGCAGCCCGGGGACGGGGATCTCGAGGTAGGGCCGCTGGTCATCCCGGCGTCGCTCCTCTTCGCGATCCTTGCGCTTGATCTCTTCGATGATGAAGGCGTCGAGCATACGACACTCCTTCGGCAGACCTTGGCGCTACGTGCCTGCCATCCTTTCATTCCGACGACCCGCCAGTACCTTCCTGCAAGCCGAGTACCAACGGGAGCCAACCACCTACGACCCTACCAACCACCCTCCGACTTCATTTCTGCCCCGACTTTTGACGCCCCGCCTGTCCGGCCGCGACATCCATGTCAGAGTCAGGAAGGGAATCGCCAGCGGAGGGGCGGTGCCGAACCTTGCGTCTCGCGCTCCGTGCGATGGATCTCTTCCCGTTCGCTCGCCTCCATTCCAGTTGCCCTTCGCGTAACGCCCCCTTCGGGTGCGCCGATGCTGATCTCGTAGCACTACGCTTAAAGATGTCAAGGATCCCGAAAGGTTGCGGGCGAGCAGCCCCCTGGCCTGCCGATCGCGGCCCCGCCGGAGGAGCGAGCCGCTGGCGCCTTGCTTGAATGGGGCGGGCCTCCTATACTCTCGGCCAACAATTCCCCACACTCATCATCGACCGAGAGGTTCTTTCCATGAATCTTCGAGTGCTCGCAGTCTGCGGCATCATCCCGTTGGCGTCTCTCACCGCCTGTAAGGAGAACAAGGCATCGGAAGCGCCACCTCCTGCCGCGGCCGAGCCTGCCAAGGAGGTCGTGGCTGCAGGGGCAGACGCCTCTACCCCCAGCGCCCAGGGCCTGAGTTCGCCGGATTGCGTCGGCCCCATCGAGACCGGTGTCCCCGAGCTCGTGACCATCGCCGGCCAGAGCTACGAGCGAAACGGCTACAAGCTCACGTGGAAGGGCGAGGCCGACGCGGACGCCTCCGTCACCGTGGGTGTGATCGCCAGCCTCAACGAGGCGTCTTCCGACAACCTCTTCAACATCGAGCGTTACCTCGGCTTCTTCAAGGAGGGCGGCGCGGAGATGATCCTCGTCGCCGGCGACAGCGGCGAGGATCGAGCGACCATCGAGGCGGTGCTCACCGCGCTGGCCGCCGCCGACCTCCCGATCCTGGCGATCGCCGGGAACCGTGAGCGCACCACCGACTTCACCGACGCCGTGGCCGCCGTCAGCAAGGGCCACCCCAACGTGTTGAACGGCAATCGGATCCGCTACGTGGATCTGCCCGGCCTCGACATCATCACCCTCCCCGGCTACCACGACCCCCGCTACATCCATCAGGAGGGCCGCGCCGGTTGCCAGTACTTCCGAGGCGACGCCAGCGCGCTCTCCAAGCTCGCCGAGGAGGCGAACGATCCGGTGCTCCTCCTCGCCCACGGTCAGCCCAAGGGAGTCACCGAGAACGCCTTGGACGTGATCGCGCCGGACAAGGAGCACATCGGCGACTCGAACCTCAACGCTGCCATCGAGAAGGGCGGGATCTCCTTCGGCATCTTCGCAAACGTGAAGGAGGCCGGAGGCAAGGCCATCGCAGACCTGGGGGGCGAGAAGCTCATCGCCGAGGGCAGCCCCAGCGACACGCTCTACCTGAATCCCGGCGCCGCCGACTCTGTGGAGTGGACCATGAACGGTGGCGGCACCAGCACGGGCTCGGTGGCGCTGCTCAGCGTGAAGGACAAGCAGGCCAGCTACAAGATCTACCGCGCGGCCAAGCTGACCGACGCCGAGAAGGCGCAGGCTGCCAAGCTGGGCAACGAGGCCGCCTCCGCCCAGGCCGAGTAGCCAACAGGGCCAAGGCATCCGACCCGGGTCGAGCCATCGGCCGGTCGAGCCATCGCCCCGGCTGATCCATCGCATGGAACTCATACATCCGGTGTGTCAGGGAGCGGGTCGAGGCGCGCCCAGCGTCTCGAGGGCGCGGCGCGCGGATTCTCGAACGAGCAGGTAGTAGTCCTCCGCGGCCAGCGCCTCGAGCATCGGACGGGCCAGCGGATCGGGGGCGTCGGCCAGCGCCGTCGCCGCGGCCGCACGCATCTCCGGCCGATCGTGTAGGAGCTGGGCGCGATCCGGAGGATCGGCCCGTGGGGCCGTGGCGTCCGCTCCCCGCGATCCGTTGAGGACCTTCTCTCGGCGGCTGGTCGCGATCCGATGCGCGTCGACGAGTTGGAGGAGCTCCTCCAGCCGGGAGGCCGGCTGGGCCCTGGGGTCTTTCGCCGGATCCGGCGTCGGCCCCCGCGAGGCGGCAGGCGCCAGCAGCGCGTTCATCGCCTCTCGCTGCGTCTCGTCGCCAAGCGCCTGGACGGCCCGGATCGCCAGGGCACGCACCTCTTCCGATTCCTTCGCACGCTGGGCGAGGGCAGCGACTGGCGGCAACAGCTCCGTGGCGCCCAGCTCATGCACCACCACGATCGCGGCCCGGGCCCCGCCGCCTCCTGCGGCGAGGCGTCGCGAAAGGGGGCTGCGATCGCAGCTCACCTTCCGCCGGCTGGCATGGCTCGCCAGGATCCGCGCCGCGACAGGCTCCACTGCCTCCATTGCGGCCTCACAGGCGGCCATGCCTGTTGTATCGAGGCGGATCAGCGCGCGGGCCGCGGCGGCGGAAGACGACGCTCCCGAGGAGGCAGCCCTGGCGAGGGCCGGGATCCCGAGAGGATCGCCGAGCTCGGCCAAACCCTCGGCGGCGGCCTCGCGAACCATGGGGGATGGATCGTCCAACATCGGTACGAGGAGCGCTCGGGCGTTCGGCGCGCGGGCGGCGCCCAGGCCACGACCGGCGGCGGCGACGACCGGCGCAGACTCGTCACGGAGGTGGAGCTCCAGCAGCTCAAAAGCCCTGGGATCCCCGGAGCGCCCCAACTCGCCGGCGGCCCCCGCCCGCTCTCCCGAGCTTCCATGGGTGAGCGCCTCGACGTTGCGATCCCAGAGCTGCTTCGCCTCGGCGCGCATCACTTCGGATGGCGGGATCCCCGCGGCAGAGGCGGCGCGGACGATGAGCGACCGCAGGGAGGGGCCCTTTCGAACGAAGGCGGCCATGAGGTAGGCCCTCGCCTTCGCCTCCGGCCGGCGCGCCAGGGTGGACGCCGCCGTTCGCTGCACGCTGTCGTCGGGATCGTCCAGCGCCTCCCCCAAGAGGTCGACGGCGCCAGGCGCCCTGCTCTCTCCGATGGCGAGGACGGCTGCCCGACGTACCTCCGCCGCGGATCCCCTCACGCTCCGGCTCAGGAGCGGCAGATCCGCCAGGGCGGGCCTACGGGCCAGGATCTCCAGCGCTCGCACCTGCACCGAGGGATCCGGAGATTCCAGATCGGCCAGGGCCCGCGCCCGATCCTGAGAGCAGCCCACGAGGAGGACACCGGCCAGGAGGAGCAGGCCGATCCCTTCCAGCGGGAGGCGCGACGGGTGTCTGGTGTTCCGGGGATCCAATCGGGAGCAATCTACGTGGCCCATCCGCAAAGGGTCAAAGCCCGGATCGGCCGCTGGTCCGATTTTGCCCAGCTTTGTCGAGGCCGACGTCGGTTCTGTCATGAATGCGGCAGCCGAGGAGCTCTCCTTCTGGCCTCGCGGTCGTGCGTGACCTTCGGAGGGGAAGCAGGCCGCTGGAGCTGAATGCTCCTGGAGCCCCTTTTAGCTCCTGCGGCCCGAGCCGGGGCCCCGGCCACCGCGGCCCCCGCCGGGCGGTCGCTTTCCTGGCGCACCCCTCGGTGCCCGCGGGGCTGGTGCCCTGGCCGAGCTGCCCTTCGGAGCGGATCGCCCGCCTTTGGGCTTTCCGAAGCCCGGCCCCGTTCGCGGTGTGGCAGCGCCCCTCCCGAAGCTACCGCCAGGGGCATCGAAGCCTCCCTCCGGGCGAGGTCCTCGAGAGAGACCCCCACGAGGCTTTGCCGGCCCGCTGCGCGTGGCGCCACCGGCGCGAGGCCTGGGCGATTCGCCACGAGAGAAGGCGCGGGCGCCCGACTCGAGATCGCGTGGGGCGCCGCGGCTGGGAGCGCTCGAACGAGGTCGGAGCTCCCCGTCGCGTGATGCCCCGCGGCCGGAAGCGCTGGTGCGGAGCCGCGACTCGAGGTCGCGCGGGCCCCCTCGGCCGGGAGCGCTCGAGCGAGGCCGGAGCTCCCCGTCGCGTGGTGCCCCCCCGCGGCCGGAGGCGCTGGTGCGGGGCCGCGACTCGAGGTCGCGCGGGCCGCCGCGGCCGGGAGCGCTCGAACGAGGTCGGAGCTCCCCCTGACGTGGTTCTCCGCGGGAGGAGGCGCCAAAGCGAGGTGCCCCGCCTCGCGGCGCCCGCTCGAAGCCGTCCTCCGCTGGGTGGGATGGAGCTCGTTGGGGCGTGGCTGCCCGAGGCCTGGTGCCGCGGAAGGCCTGGGCGGAGCCGCCTGCTCCGCCACGTGGAGAAGAACTCCCGCCGTCACGCCGAGTGGTGCCGAAGATGGGATCGCGGACGGCTGAGGGCGCCCTGCTTCCGCGACGCTTCGGGCGACCTCCCGCCGGCAGCGGCGCCTCGGTGGCGACGGCCCGTCGAAGGATCTGCACCTCCTGGGAGGTGAGGCTGCGGATGTCGCCAGGCTGCATCCCCCCCACGCCGATCCCGGCGTAATCGCTGCGGAAGAGCCGCACCACCGGATGCCCGACCGCCTCGCAGAGGCGCTTGACCAGGTGGTGCCGCCCCTCGGCGAGGACCAGGCGGATCCAGGTGTTGCGGGGAGTCTGCCTCTCGAAGGTGGCCTCGAGCGCCACGGCGAGCCCATCCTCGAGGCGCACGCCCTCTCGTAGCTGCGCGAGCGCGGCCTCGGAGGGCACGCCCTTCACCTTGGCCAGATAGATCCGGCGCACGCCCCAGCGAGGATGGGTGAGCTTGTGGGCCAGGTCCCCGTCGTTGGTGAGGAGGAGGGTCCCCTCGGCGTCGTAGTCGAGCCGCCCTACCGGATAGACCTTCGCCTTGGTCCGCCGGATCAGATCCCCGACGGAGTCGCGTCCCTCCGGATCGTCCAGGGTCGTGACCACCCGCTCGGGCTTGTACATCACGTAGTAGACCAGCGCCTCGGGCTCGGCGATCACGGCGTTGTCCACGCGGATCACGTCCTTGTTGGGATCGGCCTTTGTGCCGAGCTCCTGCACCACGTGGCCGTTCACCTGGACTCGGCCCTCGAGGATCAGCGCCTCGGCGGTGCGGCGCGAGGAGATCCCCGCCCGCGATAGAATCTTTTGCAGCCGCTCTTCGGCCATGGTCGTTTCCTCTCGGGGCGCGGACCGGGGCGCCTCCGAACGGGCGGCCTCTCGGCGCAGCGCGACCGTCCGCGGGCTTGTACCTGTACGAGCCGCTCTCGCGCAACCAGGGAGCGATCCTCCCGATCGTCTCCCCCAGGCCGACGCCGCCGCGCCCACCGGAGTTCGACACGCAGAGAGCCCTATCCGTGTCACCGAGGGGCGACGCGGCTCAGTGGCTCTCCTCCGCCGGGCCGACGCCGCCGGGCGCAACGGGGATCCACACGCAGGGAGCCGCCGCGTCACACCCTGGGTCGACGCGGCTCAATGGCTCCCCTCCTCGGCGGGATCATCAGGGAGCGAATCCACCCGCTCTCCCTCGGCGCGATGGGGATCGAGCGAGGCGAACGCGTAAGCTTCGATCGAGACCTCCTCCGGCGCGGATGCGCTGGCATCCAACGAGACCTCCTCCTTCGCGGATCTGCGGCCTCGGCTCGCAGGCGGGGCGCTGGCCTCGACGTGCTCCCCGGCGGCTTCGTCGTCGGGCGCATCGCTCCGTGGCTTGGCCGCCTTGGACGGGTCGAGGCCGGACGCCACCTCGGCCGAGGCCTCCTCGGCGTCGGCCATGGCCTTCTCCAGATCGGCCAGCGCGGCCTCGCTCCGGAGGATCCGCTCCTGCTCCGCCAGAGCGTAGGCGGGATCCGCCAGGGCGGCCACGGTGCCGGCGATCTCCGCGACTGCCTCCGGGCCGAGCTCTTCCTCGACGATCTGCCGGCTCTCTTCGTTGAGCTCCTGGAACTCGCGCAGGCTCGGCAGCGAGCCCAGATCCTTGATCTGGAAGAACTCGAGGAACTCCTTCGAGGTCCCGTAGAGGAGCGGTCGGCCCACCTCCTCCTTCTTGCCGAGGATCTTGAGGAGCTTCCAATCGAGGAGGGCCTTTACCACGGCGCCGCAGTCCACCCCGCGGATCTCCTCGATCTCGGGGCGGGTCACCGGCTGCCGGTAGGCGACGATCGCCAGGGTCTCCAACGCGGCGCGGGTGAGGCGGCGCGGCTTGATCTGCAGGAAGCGGCGCACGAACTCCGCCGACTCGGGGGCGGTGCGAAGCTGCCATCCCCCGGCGACCTCGGAGAGGATCACCCCGGAGATCCCCTCCCGCAGCTCGCCTGCCAGCCGATCCAGGCTCGCCCGGATCCGCGCCGGCTCCAGCCCCGTGTTGTTGCGGAGCTGCTCCACCGTCAGCGGCTTGTCGGCGACGAAGAGCAGCGAGTGGATCGCGTGCCGGGCCTCGTCCTCCCCCAGCCGGCGGGCCTTCGCCGCCAGCTTCTCCAACGAGCCGCCGATCTCCTCGTCGACCTCCTCGATCTCCGCCGGGCCCAGCTCCGCGTCGGGATCGATCTCCGCTTCGGCCTGGGCGAGCGCCTCCTCCTCGGCGGTGGGCTCCTCGTCCGAGAGCTCCTGGGCCAGGGCGGAGTCCGCCTGCGCCTGGGCTTCCTCGTCCAGCGGCTCGTCATCCGCCAGGGCCTCCCGCAGCTCCGCGTCGGCCTTGGCGAGGTCGTCTCCCTCGGCGTCGGCCGCCATGGCCTCGGCGAGCAGCTCCGCGTCAGCCAGGGCGAGGTCGTCTCCCTCGGCGCCGGCCGTCGTCTCCTCGGCGAGCAGCTCGGACCGGGTCAGCTCGTCCAGCTCCGCGTCAGCCAGGGCGTCGGCAGCCGTCACGATCCCGGACTCGGGATCGGCGGCCTCGGTCTGAGCGGCGCGCTGCGCCTCGGCCTCCCAATCGGCGGCGGCGGCGGCGAGGGCCGCCTCGTCCACCAACGCCGCGGTGTCCTCGTCCTCCAAAGAGCTCCGGGCCCCATCGTCGAAGGTCTCGCCGAGGCCGGTGGAAGCGTTCGAATCCCGAGTGGTCGTCTTCTCGCGCAAGCAGATCCTCCCCTCTCCACGAAGGCGCCATGGGAGCGCCAGCCGTGCAGCGTTCGGTACGTCGTTCAGCTTCGTTGGCTGCCGAACCTACCAGAGCGGGCGGGGGATGGGCGGGCGAATCGCCACGCCATGCGCGGCGCCAGCGAAGGCAACTTCAGCGGAAGTCGTCCTGGATCTCGAGCTCGTCGCCGCCGAGGGATCCCGTCTTGACGATGATGATCTCCCCTCCTCGCTCCTCCTGGGCCACGCGGACGAGCTTGAGCCGGACCATCTCGAGGAGGCCGAGGAACGCCGCGATCACCTGATGTCGCCGGGTCATCCCCTCGAAGAGCGCGGAGAACTCGATCTGCGTCCGCTCCTCGAGGAGGGCCGCGATGCGGCCGATTGCGTCGCCGATGGAGACGCGCTCCAGCGCGACCTCGTGCTTCTTCTCCGGCGCGAGGTTCTTCAGCACCCGGTCGAGGGCCTCGATCAGCTTGAAGACCGAGACGTCGCGCAGGCCTAGGTCCCCCTCGGGAGGTGCCACGTCGACCCGCTCGGCCCGCCGGGTGAAGACGTTGCGGCCCAGGAGATCCTGGCGGCCCAGCTCTTCGGCGGCCGCCCGATACTTCTGGTACTCGAGGAGGCGACGGACCAGATCGGCCCGCGGATCGCCAGGATCCTCCTCGCCCTCCTCGGTGGGCGTCTCGGGCTTGGGCAGGAGCAGCCGGCTCTTGATATGCGCGAGGGTGGCCGCCATCACCAGGAACTCCCCGGCGATGTCGAGGTTCAGCTCCCGCATCCGATGAAGGAAGGCCAGGTACTCGTCGGTGACGAAGGCGATGGGGATGTCGAAGACATCGAGCTTATGCTCGCGGATCAGGTGCAGGAGCAGATCCAGCGGCCCCTCGAAGCTGGGCAGCTTGAGGTTGAAGCTCCTCGTCGCCGCGACGAACTCCGCCGAGGGCTCGGCCTCGTCCCCGACGCGCTCCTGTCCCTTGCGGACCCGCTCCGATCTTCCAGCTCCGCTCACGATCCCTCGCTTGCGCGGCGTCTCATCCCGCGATCAACAGCGCGAGCTGGCCCATCCAGCCCTGGAGGATGCCCATCGGCCAACGAATCAGGCCACGTCCCAGGAAGAGGACGCCCAATAGGAGCATCGGAGCGTAGGGGAAGAGCTTCTCGTAGGCCAGCGCGCTGCGCGTGGGCAGCAGGCCGTGGAGCACGTGGCTTCCGTCCAGGGGCGGGATGGGGAGCAGGTTGAAGACCGCCAGCGCGATGTTCAGCCCGAAGAGAGATTGCAGCAGGAAGACCACCGCGTCTGGGGCCGAGCCGAAGCGGAGGGCGAGGCCCAATCCAATCGCGGCAGCGAGCGCGATCGCCAGGTTGGAGGCGGGGCCCGCCGCCGAGACCAGAACGTTCCCCTTCTGCATGGAGATCTTGCGGGTGAACTGCACCGGGTTCACCGGCACCGGCTTGGCCCAGGCGAACATCACGGTCCCCGAGAAGAGGAGCTGCATCAGCGGGAAGACCACCGTCCCCAGCGGATCGATGTGGGCCACGGGGTTCAGGGTGAGGCGCCCCATCCGCTGGGCGGTGTCGTCGCCGAGGGCGTTGGCGGAAGCCGCATGGGCCCACTCGTGGACGGAGAGCGAGAACATGACCGGAATGAACCAGAAGATCGCGTTCTGAAGGAGATGTTCCAAGAGCTTGGGGCTGCCTTGATTTCCGCTGGGTTTGGGGGGAGGCGGACTCGGGACTACAACCGGCCTGGGCGCTTCCTTCCTCCCCGGCAGCGGCATGGGTAACAAGCCCCCGCTCCCTCGTCAAACTCCGAACCGCGAGCCTCGCCTCCCCTTCACCTCGGCAGGAAGTCGAGGGGTTCCAGGGGCGTGGTGCCGCGGCGGACCTCGAAGTGGCAGTGGGGCCCGGTGGCTCTCCCCGTGCGACCCACCTTGGCGAGGATCTGCCCCTGCCGGACCTTGCGGCCCTCCTCGACCAGATTCTCCCGGTTGTGGGCGTAGATGGTGATCAGCCCGTCGTCGTGGCGAACGATGACGATCAGCCCGTAGCCGCGCTGGGTGCCGGCGTAGATCACCTCGCCGTCGGCGGCGGCGACGATAGGGGTCCCCTCGGGGGCAGCGATGTCGATGCCGTCGTGGCGGGTGGCGCCCCTGGTGCCGAAGCGGCTGTAGAGGACGCCCTTCACCGGCCATTGCAGACGAGCCAGACCGCCGGAAGGTCGCTTGGCCACCGTCGGAGCTGCCATCGCCACCGGCGATTGGGAGGCCATGCCCTCGGTTCGTCGGGCCGAGGATGGCAGGCGCAGCTCCCGCCCGACAGCCAAGGTGCGGGCGTCCCCGATCTGATTGAGATCGGCGAGCTCGTCCACGTCGACGCCATAGCGCAGAGAGATGCGATAGAGATTTTCTCCCGCGGCCACCACATGGACGGGGCCCGGATCCGCGTGTCCGCCTCCGCCTTCGACGCTCACCGGCGGCCCACGATCGCGGACCCAGGACGCACGGGGAGCGGCGCAGCCGGCGACGAGAGCGAGGGCGACGAGAGCGAGCAAGGATCTGGGAGCGAGGTCTCCCACGCCGGCGACCTTCCCTTGCCCCCTGGAGAGCGTCAAGAAATGGGGGGTGGTGCCCTCTGAACAACTCGGAGAGCTGCCCGTGCGCGGACGGGATGGCGTCCACGGGGGCGCAATCTCCACCTGCGAATCGAGAGCTGCTGCGCGCGTGGGCTGGATTCCTTGGCGCGGCGGAGGCGACCCGACGAAGCGCCGCTCCCTCGCGTGTCACCTCCCATGCACCCAAGGGAAAAACCGCGGGGCAAAAAGGGCGAAGCCCCCGTCACCTTGGGGAAAATTTCCCTGAGATAACGGGGGCTTCTATGGTCGGGGCGACAGGATTTGAACCTGCGACCACTTGCACCCCAAGCAAGTGCGCTACCAGGCTGCGCTACGCCCCGTCATGGATTGCTGCAAAGGCTGGGCTCTTGTAGAGAACCGACTGTCCCGCGTCAAGGGAAGAACGGCTGCTTGCACGTGGATCCTCAGAGCCTGCGCGCGAAGGGCACTTCCGGACATCTGCTCGCCTCCGTCTCTGCGCGTTGGTGATCCTCTTTGCGAAATCTCAGGCGCGCTACTCCTCGGCGGCGAGGGCCTCGGGCAGCTCCTCTTCGCCGCCGTTGAGGGCGGTCTTGAGGACCTGGGACGGACGGAAGGTGAGGACTCTTCGCGCGGAGATCTCGATCTCCTCGCCGGTCTGCGGGTTGCGGCCCAGGCGCGCCTTCTTCTCGCGGACGATGAAGTTGCCGAAGCCGGAGATCTTGATCTTCTCCCCTCGCTCCAATGTCTCCTTGAGCGTGTCGAAGACCAGCTCGACGATCTCGGCGGACTCCTTCTTGGAGAAGCCCACCTTCTCGTAGACTCCCTCGATGATATCGGCCTTGGTCATGGGTGGAGCGTGCCCTCCGGGGACGAGCTTCATCGGCGCAAGAGGCCCCGAGGTTGGCGCAGGATCCCGCCCCCTGTCAAGCGGACGACCTCATTTTCCTGAACGGATGCAGCGACTTACGGCGCCGCAGCCCCGCCGCCACCCCCGGCCTGGCCGCCGGGGGCCTCGAAGAGGCGATCGAAGGCCTGCCGCCGCTCGCGCTCCGCGCCGCTCTCCCGGGTAGGCGGGAAGGCGACGAAGATCCCGGTGAAGAGCGCGCCGAGGAGGATCCCGTAGATGGCGAGGCCGGTGGCCCAGGCCACCCGCGCCCGCCTACGGATCCACAGGCACCACACGAGCGCCGTCAGCGCCAGCGCCAGACCGATCCAGGGGATCCACGAGAGCAGGATCCCGAGGCCAGCCAAGGCCACGGCGATCCGCCCCCAGGCGGGGCGCGATCGCGGCGGATCAGGCACGCAGCTCGGCCCCCACCTCGCGGACCAGCGCATCGACCAGCGCCTGGTGGATCCGCTGCACCTCGTCATCCTTGAGGGTGCGATCGCTCGCGCGGTAGCGGATGGCGAAGGCGAGGTTCTTGCGATCCTCGCCGAGCTGCGGCCCTTGGTAGACGTCGAAGAGCTCGGCGCCCTCCACCAGGCCCTCTCCGGCCGGCCCCATCAGGACCTCGCGGAGTCGCTCGGCCGGCACGTCTTTCGGGACCACGGCGGCGAGATCCCGCAGCACCGCCGGGAAGCGCGGGACGCCGGCGTAGTGGGGCACGAGCTGCGCCGCCTGGACGATGGCGTCCAAAGAGACCTCGAAGACGAAGACCGCCGACGGCAGGTCGAAGGCCGCGGCGACCCGGGGGTGGAGCTCGCCAAGCTGGCCCAACACCCTGCCGCCGGCGGAGATCCGCGCGGCCGATCTCGGATGGAGGCAGGGGGCGTCGCCGGCTTCCCAGATCGCCGTGATGCCCACGGCGGCGAGGGCACCCTCGACGACGCCCTTCAGATCGAAGAAGTCGGTGGCGGCAGCGTCGCTGGCCCAGGAGGCCGGATGCCGCGAGCCATCGAGCAGCCCCGCCAGATGCCAGGCCTCGCTGATAGGAGAGTCCTTGCCCGGCATGGGCCGGAAGACCTTGCCCTCCTCATAGAGCCGCAGCCGCTCCACCTGGCGATTGCGATTGAACGCCGCGTTCTTCAGCAGCCCCGCGAGGAGGGTGGGCCGCATCACGCCCAAGGCGCCGGAGAGCGGGTTCTTGATCGGAAGGAAGGCGTCATCGAAGCCGTGGAGGAGTCGATCGGCCTGCGTCGAGACTGCACGCTCCGCTCCTCCGGCGGCGGGCGAAGCGGCGGCGCCGGCAGCTGGGGCGGCGCCGGCCCCCCCAGCGATCTTCGACGCGTCGGAGCCCGGAGGTGCCGTCTCCCCCGGGGCGCCGCCCGACATCAGCGCGGCGAAGTCGGCGCGATCGCCAAACGAGAGGTTGATCACCTCGTCGAGGCCCGCGGCGCGCAGGGCGCCCCGGAGCCGCTCGAGGACCCGCTCCCCCTGGGAGCGTATGGCGGGGCTCGCGGAGGCGCCAGGCAACGCTGCGGGGATCTCGCCGTAGCCGTGGATCCGCGCCACCTCCTCGATCAGATCGACCTCGCGAGAGACGTCGGTGCGAAACGTGGGGACCTCGAAGCGGAGCTCCCCCTCGCCGGACGCAGCGGCGACGAAGCCGAGGGACTCCAGGATCCGCCGCGATCGCTCGACGTCGATGGAGACCCCCAGAAGCGCCTCCAGGCGTGAGTGACGGAGTCGAACACTCTTGGACTCCCGTGGCGCTGGGTGGACGTCCACCCTGCCCCGCCGGATCGAGCCGCCAGCGAGCTCCTGGATCAGCTGCGCCGCCCGATCCAGGGCGTACTCCACCGCGCCGATGTCCGCGCCGCGCTCGAAGCGATGGGACGACTCGGTGTGCAGCCCGTGTCTCTTGGAGCTGCGCCGCACCGACGCGGGATCGAAGTAGGCGCTCTCGATCATCACCCGGCTGGTGCCGACGCCGACCTCGGCGTGGGCGCCGCCCATGACGCCGGCGAGGACGAGACCGCGGCTTCCGTCGGCGATGAGCAGATCATCCCCGGCGAGGCGACGCTCCTTGCCGTCCAGGGTGACGAGCCGCTCCTCGGCTTCGGCCGCCCGCACCACGATCCGCGCGCCTCCGATCTTGTCCAGATCGAAGGCGTGGAGCGGGTGGCCGGTCTCGAGGAGCACGTAGTTGGTGACGTCGACGACGTTGCCCAGCGGGCGTACGCCGCAGGCCTCCAGCCGCGCCTGCAACCAGCGAGGCGACGGGCCGACGTGGACGCCCTCCGCCACCCGCGCCGCGTAGCGTCCGCAGAGATCCGGGCGCCGGATCTCGATGGAGATCAGCGAAGAGGCCTCGGCGCCCGACTCCTCCGGTGAGGCCGAGGGGAGCCTGAGGCGGGTGCCTGTGAGGGCCACCAGCTCCCGCGCCACCCCGACGTGCGAGAGCCAGTCGGGGCGGTTGGGCGTGGCGTTCAGGGTGAGGATGACGTCGTCGAGCGCCAGCGCCTGGACGATGGATCGCCCCACCGGCAGGCCGGGGTCCAGGAGCAGCAGGCCGTCGACCTCGTCCGCGAGGCCGAGCTCGCTGGCCGAGCAGAGCATCCCCGCGGAGTCCAGCCCCCGGAGCTTGCGCGCCTCGATCCGCAGCCCCCCCGGGAGTGTGGCGCCCACCAGCGCCGTGGGGACCTTGTCTCCGACCTCGTAGTTGGAGGCGCCACAGACGATGGAGAGCGGCGCCCCCGTCCCTGCGTCGACCTGACAGAGATGCAGCTTGTCGGAGCCCTGCACCGGCTCCTTGCTCAGGACCTGGCCGACGACGATCTTCTCGAGCCCCTGCCCCAGACGCTCCACCGCCTCGACCTCGAGGCCGGCGTGGGTGAGGAGGTCGGCGAGCGCGTCGACGACGGGGATCTCCTCCACGAGATCGGCGAGCCAGTTGTAGGAGATTCGCATGGGCGCGCACCGTCCAGATGAGAGGAGGTCCAACGAGCCTCCTCTCCGAGAGCCGCGGCGATCGCCGCGAGAGGTCCTTAGAACTGCGCGAGGAAGCGCGCGTCGTTCTCGAAGAGGAGCCGAAGATCGTCGATGCCATATCGGAGCATCGCGATCCGCTCGACCCCCATGCCGAAGGCGAAGCCGGTGTACTGCTCGGGGTCATAGCCGACGCTCTCGAAGACCGCCGGATGAACCATCCCCGCCCCGAGGATCTCCAACCAGCCCGTGGCCTTGCAGACCCTGCAGGGATCGCCGCGGCCATCCTCCGCGGCGGGAGCGCCCAAGGAGGCGTCGGGCCTCAGGGGATCCGGGGAAGGCGCCGCCAGATGCAGGGCCGGGGCCCCGCGGGCGCGGCCGGTGCCGCTGCAGATCACGCAGGAGATGTCCACCTCCGCAGACGGCTCGGTGAAGGGGAAGAAGCTCGGGCGGAAGCGGGTGCGGACCTCGCTGCCAAAGAAGGTGCGGACCAGCTCGTCCAGGGTCCCCTTGAGCTCGGCGAAGGTGACGTGACGATCGACGTAGAGCCCCTCGATCTGATGGAACATCGGCGAGTGGGTCTGATCGCTGTCGCAGCGATAGACCCGCCCGGGCGCGATGATCCGCACCGGCGGACGGCTCCCCAACATGGTCCGCACCTGCACCGGCGAGGTGTGCGTGCGAAGGAGGATCTCCCCAGGCGGCACCGAGCCGCCGGGCAGCAGCGAGTCGTCCACGAAGAAGGTATCCTGCATGTCGCGGGCGGGATGGTCCTTCGGGAAGTTGAGGGACTCGAAGTTGTAGTAGTCGAGCTCCACCTCCGGACCGCTCTTCACCGCGAAGCCCATCCTCCCCAGGATGGCCACGAGCTCCTCCATGGTCTGCGAGAGGGGATGACGCCTGCCGTGATCCAGCGGCCTCCCCGGCAGGCTCACGTCGAGGCGCGGACCCCGAAGCTCCGCCTCCAGCTTCGCGTCGGCGAGCCTGCGGCTGCGGGCCTCCAGCGCAGACTCCACCTCGGCCACCACCCCATTGACGGCCTCACCGAAGGGCTTCTTCTGTTGGGGCGGCACCTTGCCGATGCTGCGGCGCAGGAGGCTGATCTGCCCGCTCTTGCCGAGGAACTCGACGCGCGCCGCCTCGAGACCCTGCTCGTCTGCGGCGGCGTCGATGGCCGCCAGGGCGGCGTCACCTGCCGCGCGGATCGTCGCCAACTGTTCGGGAGAGAGTTCCATGCGCCCTTCGCTCGCGGCGACGGATCCAGCAGGGACCCGCCGCCTCTACCAGGGGATGCTTCCAAGCAATTCCAAGCAAAAAAGGCGATCCCCGGAGCCCCGAAGATCGCCCATAGGCTGCGAGAGGCTCGATCGCTAGCGGGCGATCTCCACCACGGCGGAGAAGCCCTTCGGATCGAAGAGCGCCAGGTCCGCGAGGATCTTGCGGTCGATGATGCAGCTCGCCTTGTTCATCCCGGCGATCAGCCTGGAGTAGCTGATGCCGTTCTGCCGGGCCGCGGCGTTGATGCGGACGATCCAGAGCCGGCGGAAATCGCGGCGCTTGGCGCGGCGATCCCGGGTGGCGTAATCCATCGCCCGCTCGACCGCCTCGTTGGCCCGGCGGTAGGTGTTCTTCCGCCGTCCTCGGAAGCCCTTGGCGAGCTTGAGGACGCGGTTGCGGCGGCGACGTGCCTTGAAACCCTTCTTGACTCTCATTGCTGCTCCATTGGACGCCTCTCCATGAGGCCTCCGCACCGTGCCGGCGTGACCCGCGGGTCTCCGTCACGAGGGATCCGCATCTGCGGATCCGCTTGGTTGAATCTTCTTTGCCGCGAGCTAGTTCGCCCCGTAGGGGAAGAGCTCCCGGATCACCTTCTTGGCGTCCTGCGGCTCCAGCGTCGACGTGCCGCGGTTCTGCAGCTTCTGCTTCGTCGTCTTATGCGAGAAGCCGTGTCGCGCGTTGGCCTGCCGGTACTTTACGGTCCCCTTCTTGTTGACCCGGAAGCGCTTCTTCGCGCCGCTGTTGGTCTTGAGCTTCGGCATTTCTTCCTCGAACCTTTGCAGGCGGCCGTTGAATGTGGCCGCGTATTCTACTTTGAGTGCTTCAGGCGTCGTCGGCCGTCGCGCTCGCTTCTTCGGTGGGTGCCGCGGAGACCTGCGCCGTCTCGGGCGCAGCGCTCGTCGGCTCGTTCTCTTCCTCGGCGGCAGCGGCCGCCCGCTCCTGCCGCTCGGGCCTGGTCTGGCGCTCGGCCTTCTCGGCCTTGTCGCTGGCCAGGCGGGCCTGCTCTCGGAGCTGCGCCAGGTACTTCGCGTTGGGCGCGAGGATCATGAACATCTGCCGCCCCTCCTGCCGCGGCATCTGCTCGATCACCCCTACCTCCTTCACGTCTTCGGCCACGCTCTGGAGGAGCTTCTGACCGATCTCCTTATGGGTGATCTCGCGGCCACGGAACATGATCGTGACCCGGGCCTTGTTGCCCTCCTCCAGGAATCGCCGGACGTTCTTCACCTTGAAGTTGTAGTCGTGCTCATCGGTCTTCGGCCGGAGCTTCACCTCCTTGAGCTGTACGACGACCTGCTTCTTCTTGGCCTCCGACGACTTCTTCTTGGTCTCGTATTTGAACTTGCCGTAGTCCATGATCTTGCAGACCGGCGGACGCGCCATGGGGGAGATCTCAACGAGGTCGAGACCATCCTCCGCTGCGCGCCGCAGAGCGGCTTCGATCGGCAGGACTCCGAGCTGCGATCCATCGGCCCCGATCAATCGCACTTCGCGTGCCTTGATGCGGCGGTTGGTACGTGCGTCCCTAATGGGTAATCCTCCTGATTGGGGCCCTCGAGCCCCCTAAGCCCCGCTGCGAGGCGGGGAGAATATGCAACGCGCTTCGCCTGTCAACCGGCGAGTTCTGCGGACTCGCCTCCAGCCTTCGGATTCTTCTCTTCGAGGAAGGGGATCCGCCCCTCCTCCACCAACCGGTCGATCACGGCCTGCAGGTCCATGAAGCCCAGGTTCTCGCCGCCCAATCGCCTGGGCGTGACCCCCTGCTGCTCCACTTCCTGATCCCCGATCACGAGGGCGTACGGGATCTTCTCGAGCTGCGCGTCGCGGATCTTCGCGCCGAGCTTCTCGTTTCGCTCGTCGAGCTCCACCCGCACCCCGGCGGCGGCCAGCCCGGCCTGAACCTCACGAGCCCAGGGGAGCTGACGATCGCTGACGGTGACGATCCGCGCCTGAATGGGCGCCAGCCAGGTGGGGAAGGCGCCTGCGAAGTGCTCGATGCAGATCGCGATGAAGCGCTCGAACGAACCAAAGATCGCGCGGTGGATCACCACCGGCCGATGGGGCTGGTTGTCTTCGCCCACGAAGCTGAGGTCGAAGTTCTCCGCGGCAGCATAGTCTAATTGAATTGTGCCGAGCTGCCACTTCCTGCCGATGGAGTCGGAGACCTCGAAGTCGATCTTCGGGCCATAGAAGGCGCCATCGCCCTCATTCACCGCGTACTCGAGGCCGGTGGCTTTCAGGGCTTCGAGGAGGCTCTGCTCGGCGCGATCCCACATGGCGTCGTCGCCCAGTCGCTGATCGGGTCGGGTGGCGAACTTGGCGGTGTACTTCAGGCCAAAGGCGTCGTAGCAGCGATCGAGGAGGGCCACCAGGCGCAGGACCTCGTCGGTGATCTGATCGTCCGCCAGGTAGATATGGGCGTCGTCCTGGGCGAATTGCCGCACCCGCGTGAGGCCGCCCAGGCTGCCGGAGGGCTCGTTGCGGTGGAGCACGTCCTGGGTGTGGAAGCGCAGCGGCAGCTCCCGATAGGAGTGGCGCTTCGTGGCGAAGTAGAGGTGGTGCGACGGGCAGTTCATCGGCTTGAGCGACATGTCGTGCTCGCCGCTCTCTGCGTCCAGCACCAGGAACATATTCTCCTTGTACTTGCCCCAATGCCCGGAGGTCTCCCACAGCGCCTTGTTGTAGAGGAGCGGGGTCTTGATCTCCTGATAGCCGTTGCGGACCACCAGCGTGCGCATGGCGTCGCCCAGCAGGCGGTAGATCGTGGTCCCCTTATGGGTCCAGAAGGCGGCGCCCGGCGCGTAGGGGTGGAAAACGAAGAGGTCCAGCTCGCGGCCGAGCTTGCGGTGATCGCGCTTCTTCGCCTCCTCCAGCCGGACCAGATACTCGTCCAGCTCCTTCTTGTTCCGCCACGCCGTGCCGTAGATCCGCTGGAGCTGGGGTTTGGTGGAGTCGCCTCGCCAATAAGCTCCGGCGACGCTCATCAACTTGATCGCCGGCGCCCTCGAGGTGGAGGGCAGATGCGGCCCCCGGCAGAGGTCGACCCAGCCGGCGTGCTTATAGAGGCTGACCTTGGTCTCGCCCTTGGCCTTGAGATCCTCGATGATCTCGACCTTGAACGTCTCGCCCATCGCCTGGAAGCGCTCGATGGCCTCGTCGATCGGGACCTCCCTGCGTTCGAAGGGAGAGTCCTCCGCCACGATCTTCGCGATCTCCTCCTCGAAGCGGCCGAGATCCTCCGGCGTGAAGCCGCGGGGGAAGTAGAAGTCGTAGTAGAAGCCGTCCTCGATCACGGGACCGATGGTGACCTGGGCCTCGGGATAGATCCGCTGCACAGCGGAGGCGACGATATGCGCCGAGGAGTGGCGGATCACGTCGAGGCCGTCGTCGGATCTGGCGGTGACCACCTCGAGCTTCGCGTCGTTCTCGATCGGCCGGGAGAGGTCGACCTCACGGCCGTCGATCTTCGCGGCGAGGGCTGCCTTGGCGAGGCCGGTCCCGATCTGGTCGCGTACGAAATCAGCGATGGTCGTACCCCGGGCCACGGTCTTCACCGAGCCGTCGGGGAGAGTCACCTGAATCGATGCGTCCATGATCGACCTCGTAGGCTCCTAAATACCAACGCGGGGTCACCCATCGGTGGATGACCCCGCGCGGCTTTGTCTCGTCGTGGTAGGCCCGGCTGGACTCGAACCAGTGACCCCCACCGTGTCAAGGTGGTGCTCTACCAACTGAGCTACGGGCCTGCAAGGCGAGGCGCGTTGTATGGAAGATCCACGTCCGGTTCAAGAGAATAATCACCGGAGCGACGGAATGATTCCAAACTCCGCACGCGGAGCTCACGACTGCGGCCCTCTCACAGGCGCGTCGAGCCGGAGGCGAGCTGCCGCCACCGCAGGCCGTATTGCACCGACGCCACCAGGAGGCATTCCGCGGAGACCACGCCGATCGCCGCCAGGTAGGGCACGAGCTCGAGGCCCCGGGGATCCGCGCGAACCAGAAGCCCGAGGGTGATGGCGGCCATCAGGGTGAAGGTGGCGTACTTGGAGATGCGGGTAGGCTCGGCGGCGATGGGTTTGCGCGCGAGCTTCGAGGTGACGCCCGTGGCGAAGACCACGCCGTCGCGAAGCAGCGCGAAGATCAGGAGCCAGAGGGGGATCGACTCCACCGAGACCAGCAGCACCAACGCGGTGAGGGCCAGGAACTTGTCCGCGATCGGATCGAGGATCGCGCCGAGCTCGGTGCGCTGATCGAGGGCGCGGGCCAGGAGGCCGTCGAGGCCGTCGGAGGCGGCAGCCCCAACGAAGACGATCAGCGCTGCCATCGGTCTCCCCGTGAGGTGGAGCCAGGCGAAGACCGGAACCAGGAGGATCCGGACGAGCGTGATCGAGTTGGGGAGGTTCACCTCCCAGGCAGCCTACCAGCCCGGGCGGGTGAAAGAATCGCCCCCGGATGAAGCGGGGACGATTCTTCGAACATCGGGCGGGAAGAGCCTTCAGGCGTTTCCGGCGACACGGGAGACGTAGACCTCGATCATCCGCCGGTAGCGATGGGCCATATGGGTGAAACGGATGGCGGTGCCCTCCCTCCGGCCTTCCTGCCGCGACTCCTCCCGCAGCACCTCACCGGCGGCGTTGATGATCTCCTCGCTGCCGGGAAGTTGAAACTCGAGGCCGACGCTGCGGGCCCCGGTCTCGGGTTCGAGGATCTTGGAGATCCAGATCCCCTCGGCGGAGATATCGGTGGCCCGCGCCAGATGGCGGGCCTCGTCGATGATCTTGTTGAGGTAGATGTCGATGGGGGCTCGCTCGGTCTTGCGCTGTTCGGCCATGGGTCTCGTCTCCAAAGTGGCCGATGTGAGCTTTCGGCCTACATGTAGGACACGGTACCGGCGCCCCGCGTCACGTCGAGTTTCCGGCGTGGATCCTGCTGTGGACAACCTGTGCAGCGGAGGAGGCCGGCTGCCGAGACATCGGCTCTTCGGCCTCTGCGCGCAGCTTCACTCATCGCCCTCGAGTCCGACCTCTCCCGGAAGCGGAGGGCCCGCCTCCTTGCCTGCCTGGGGATCGGCCACGCCCTCGGCGCCCTGGCGGCTCAAGGCGGCGCCCAGCTCCTCCGGCGTCCTGGCGGCGTAGGGGAGGCTCCTGCGCATCCGGGCCTCCTCCTCCCGGGTCGACAGCGGAGCGGCTGGACGCGGCGATCGGGAATGCGGCCGGCGGGCCCCTGCCGAGAGGCCGCGCTCTGCGTCGTAGGGCGACGCGTCGCTGGGGGCCAGGCGCTCCCCTTTCAGTTCCCGCACCGCCCGAGGCACCGGCAGCTTGCCGACGTCCTCCGAGACGAGGCGGACGCCGTCCAGATCCGGCGCCGCGGGGCTGCCCTTCTTGGTCTCGTCCGCCACCTCTTCCTCCGATCTCCACCCCTCTCTCGAGAAGCTAGGCATCCTTGGCCGCGCTACGGCTCCGCCTAGCGTCCGCTCGCCTCGGCTCGGAGCCTCTTAGGGCGGATGGCGGAAGGTGGAGGACGAAAAAGCCCTGACGTCCTCATGGGTTGCACGATTTGGGTCGGCTCGGGCGACGCGGCGGACTCGCGGATTCCCTTGACGAAACGCGACTGAATTCACAAGATCGGCTCGTTGCGGTCATGAACTGACCGCCAATACGCGCGATCCGTCCTTTGCGCGACAACCCAACCAACGACTCAAGTTACGAGGATATCGTGTCTATCGACCATTCTGCTGCTGCTCTCAGCGCCGCCCTCAGGGCTTTCGGCGAGAGCCTTGGACGCGCGCTGGCTGAAGGGATCTCCCGAGGCGTCCAGGAGGGCCTGGCCCAGACCCTCGATCTGGACCAGCTCGCGGATCGGGTCCCTCGCCGGGCCGCCGAGGGCGTCTCTCTGGGGATCCAGCAAGGCCTGAACCCGGCGCCCCGCCGCGGTGGCCGTCCGCGCGGCGAGGTCCGCGCCTGCCGGGTCCACGGCTGCACCGATCCCGCGCGTTCGCGGGGGCTGTGTTCCCGCCACTATCAGCAGGAGCTCCGCCGCGAGAAGGCTGGCCTCCTGGAGCCGGATGCCGGAGGAGGCACGTCCTACCGCGCCGCCCCCCCGGCCCCGGTGGAGGCGAAGCCCCCCATGGTCCGCAAGCGTCCCGAGCACGACGCCGCAGCGGCGGTGTCCGCTCCTGTTACTGCGTCCTCTGCCCACGATCTGCAGGCGGCCAACGCAGACGCAGCCGCGCGGGCTCTGCAGGAGCATCTGCGGCGCGATCGAGACGAGCCGCGCACCAGCGTCTCGGACGCGGCCAAGCGCATCTTCGGCTGATCCCACCAGCGCCGTGAACGGATCGCCTGGATGAAGGGGCCGATTCGTTCCTTCCGCCGCCACCCGAGATGGCTCCTCCCGGCGCTCGCTCGCCTCTCGGCTCGCGACCCTCTCAATCGCGCTCTCGCGGATGATGCGAGAGCGCGATTCTATTTCCGTCCGGATCCCGGACGTAGAAGCTGAACCGAGTCTCGCGCTCCGTGGGATGCCCCGCCCGAGCCAGCTTCACTTCCCATGCTTGCCGGGACTCGGGCGGGATCTGCAAGGCGAGGACGAAGAGGCCTGGCTCGGCCAGCTCCCAGCCGCGGGGAGTGGCCGGCTGGCTGCATCGCTCGAGGGCGAGGAAGCCGCCGCCTCCGAGGCCCACCCAGAGGGAGCGCGGCGCCCCGGCATCGTCGGACCACCGCCGGATCACCGGCAGGTCTAGCAGTCCGGCGTAGAAGGACTCGGCGGCTGAAAGATCGTGGACCTGGATCGCCAAGTGGTGGAATCCGGGGGTGTCCATGGTTCTACCTATGGGGAGAGATCGTCGCTGCGGGTCATAGGCGACCTTGCAGCGCGTCAAACATCGGAATATAACGCCCCGCCCTGCTCGTCTGCCATTGGACGAAGCCCATCTTTCGCGAGGTCCACTTCTTGAATCGAGAGCAGCTCCGCAACATCGCCATCGTCGCCCACGTCGATCACGGCAAGACCACCCTGGTCGACCACATGCTCCGGCAGGCCGGCATCTACCGCGCCAACGAGCAGGTGGTCGAGCGGGTCATGGACTCCAACGACCTGGAGCGCGAGAAGGGTATCACCATCCTCGCGAAGAATACCGCGGTCACCTACAAGGGATACAAGATCAACATCATGGACACCCCCGGCCACGCCGACTTCGGCGGCGAGGTCGAGCGCGCGCTGCGCATCGTCGACGGGGTGGTGCTGTTGGTCGACTCCGCCGAGGGCCCCCTGCCCCAGACCCGCTTCGTGCTGGGCAAGGCCCTGCAACTCGGCCTCCCGGCCATGGTGGTGATCAACAAGATCGACCGTCAGGACGCCAGGCCGCAGGAGGTGCTGGACGACGTCTACTCGCTGCTGATCGATCTGGGCGCCGACGAGAAGCAACTCGACTGCCCGGTGATCTACGCCATCGGGCGCGAGGGCAAGGCATCGACCTCCCTCGACGTCCCCGGCGAGACGCTCCAGCCGCTCTTCGACGCGATCCTGGCCCACGTGCCCCCGCCGCCGCCTGCCACCGGCGAACACCTGCAGATGCTGGTGAACAACCTGGACTACGACGACTTCGTGGGCCGGCTGATCCTCGGGCGGATCGCTGCAGGGACGATCAAGCAGAACGCCCCAGTGGCGGTGATGCGCGAAGGCGGCAAGGTCGAGCAGGGCCGCGTGGTGAAGCTCTTCGGCTTCGACGGATTGAAGCGCGTCGAGATCAAGGAGGCCGGGGTCGGCGAGGTGGTGATGGTGGCCGGGATCGAGCACGTCTCGATCGGCGACACCATCGCGGACTTCGAAGAGCCGGTGGCGCTGCCCCGCCTGCACGTCGACGAGCCCACGATGTCGATGATCTTCCGGGTGAACGACGGCCCCTTCGCGGGCAAGGAAGGCAAGTACGTCACCAGCCGGAACCTCCGGGATCGGCTGCAGCGCGAGGCCTATCGAAATCCGGCGATCAAAGTGCTGGAAACCGGGGCGCCCGACGCCTTCCAGGTGATCGGCCGCGGCGAGCTCCAGCTCGCGGTGATCATCGAGACCATGCGCCGCGAGGGCTATGAGCTCACCGCCTCCAACCCCGTGCCGCTGACCCGTACGGAGAACGATCAGCTCCTCGAGCCGATGGAGATGCTCTACGTCGACGTCCCGGAGACCTCGGTGGGCGTCGTCACCGAGAGGCTGGGGCCACGCAAGGGGCGCATGGTCGACATGCAGCCGATGGGCTCCGGCCGCACCCGGGTGAAGTATCGGATCCCGGCCCGTGGGCTCGTGGGCTTCCGGAACGAGTTCCTCACCATCACCCGTGGGGAAGGGATCCTCTCCCATGAGTTCGACGGCTGGGAGCCATGGGCCGGCGCGATCCCCAAGCGGCAGAGCGGCTCCATCGTCGCCGATCGCGAGGGAGAGACGGTTGCCTACGCCCTCTTCTCCATCCAGGAGCGGGGCAGCCTCTTTTTCGGCCCCGGCGTGCCCTGCTACAACGGCATGGTGGTCGGCGAACACAATCACCCGCTGGATCTCGAGGTCAACGTCTGCCGAGAGAAGAAGCTCACCAACATCCGCGCCGCCGGCAAGGATGAGATGATCATCCTCACGCCGCCCCGGGACATCTCCCTCGAGAAGGCCCTGGAGTGGATCGCGGAGGACGAGCTGGTCGAGGTGACGCCCAAGAGCATCCGGATCCGCAAGCGGATCCTGGACTCCAACCTCCGCTCGAAGGCGGAGAAGGAGCGCAAGCGGGCCAGCTCATAGCCGCTCCGTCCCATGGCGGAGGCCCGGGCGGGCATCCTCCCGCCCGCGACCTCCGGGT
This sequence comes from Vulgatibacter incomptus, assembly GCA_040391605.1. GTDB lineage: Bacteria > Myxococcota > Myxococcia > Myxococcales > Vulgatibacteraceae > Vulgatibacter > Vulgatibacter incomptus_A. The sequence continues at coordinate 146,087 of JBEBXK010000001.1, read as the reverse complement.
CGCTCCCGAGAGATTGCTCCAGCGGCGGCGAGCGGGGCGTCCTGAGCGCACGGCAGCCCCGGTAGACAGCCCGCGCAAGACGCTGCCGGGCGAGGGAGCAGGCCCCCGTCGCGCCGACGCTGGCATCCCACGGTAGGTATCGATAGGCTCGACCGATCCCATTCCAGGAGGGGTCGCGCCAACGGCGCGCCCTTCAACCGGTGATAGGACCTCACACCATGAAGCGCGCCGTCAAGATCGTCGGAATCACCCTGGCCTCGCTGGCAGGCCTCTTCGTCGCCGCCAGCGCGGCGGTCTACCTCTTCGTCGATCTGGACGCCGTGATCGCCGAGCAGGTCGAGCGCTATCGGCCGATGATCGAGGAGGAGCTCGGCCGCGAGGTCGAGGTCGGTCCGATCCACACCCGCTTCTTTCCCAGGCTGGGCGCTCGAATCCAAGGCGTGACCATCGCCGCCGAGGCCGAGGAGCAGGCGCCCCTCCTGCACATCGGCGAGGCGGGCTTCGACGTCGATCTGCTTCGGGCGATCCTCTCGGGGGGCCAGCGGATCGTGGTCAGCGCCATCTATGTGGACGGCCTCCGCCTCCGGGTCGAGCGCGACGCCGAGGGACGCCTCTCCTTTCAGGACATCCTCGATCGGCGCCAGCCCGCGCCAAAGGCGGAAGGGGCGCCGGACGAAGGCCTCTCCCCCACCATCCTCGATCTGGTCGGCAACGTCTCCATCGGCGAGATCCGCCTGGCGGGCGCCGCCATCGACTTCATCGATCACCAGACCGCCACAGGCGCCGTCGCCGAGAGCCACATCGATCAGATCGACCTGCGGCTCCGCGACGTCAAGCTCTCGGATCCGGTGGGCATCGATCTCTCTGCCGCCATCTTCTCCTCCCGAAAGAACCTCCGGCTCCACGTGCAGGTCGGGCCGCTCCCCGCCGACCTGAAGATGGACGGCCTCCCCACCCTCCGCGGCCTCCACGCCGAGCTCGACTCGATCGACCTCGCGCCCCTGGCGCCCTACCTCGGCGACGCGATGCCGGCCCGGGTGGACTCGGCGCTGGTCTCCGCGCGCTACGACCTCCCCCTCCTCGCCAGCGGGCAACCTCTCACGCTGGATGGCTTCCTCGCGGTCGAGGGGCTGCGGGTGGAGGGAGGCGAGGCCTTCGACCTCCGGATCGACTCGAAGCTCCGGGCCGATCCAAAGAGCCTCTCGGCCACCATCGAGAGCCTCCGGATCCAGGCGGCCGAGATGGAGCTGGCCATGGCCGGAGCGCTCCACGATCTGGGCTCGGCGCCCCGCTTCGAGGACTTCACCATCCGCTCCAAGTCCATCGACACGCAGCGGATCGCGGCCCTCTATCCGCCCGCCTTCGCCGGGCTCCCGGCGGGGAGCCGCCTCGCCGGCCCCCTCTCGATCGACGTCGAGGCCAGCGGCGGCGCGGATCAGCAGACGGCCAAAGTGGCGATCATCCTGGACGAGGTCGACATCCACATCCCGGGCGTCCTGGCCAAGCCCCGGGCCACGCCCCTCTCGCTTCGGATCGCCGGTGACTTCAGCCCCACCGCAGCGACCCTCCACAGCTCCACCTTCCAGATCGACGAGCTGGCCCTGCAGGTGAAGGGCAAGGTCGAGAACTTCGAGGCGCCGGTCTACGACTTCAGCCTCTCGGCGGCCCCCTTCTCCTTCGACAGGCTGGTGCGCCTGGCGCCGACCGTCGGCGAGGAGCTGCGAAAGGCCGGCGCTTCCGCCTCAGGAAGGGGCTCGGTGGAGGGGCACCTCCGCGGCGCTCCAGGTCAGGTCGACACCAGGCTCGCCGTCGCCCTGGAAGGGGTCGAGCTGCATGTGCCGCAGACCCAGCTCCAGGGCAGCCTCCGCCTGGACGCCAGCGCGAAGGGCAATCCGACCGGCGATCTCTCGGTGGCGCTCCTCCTCGACGCAGGCTCCTCGGTGATCCGGGTCGACGAGCTGATGAACAAGGCCGCAGGCACCCCGCTCCGCGTGGACGTCGCCGCCAGCCGCCACGGCGAGAGCTTCCGCTTCGAGCGCTTCGACGTCCAGGTGGCCGAGCTCGCCATGCAGGCCTCCGGCTCCCTCTCGGGCGACGGCGCAGGCGATCTCTCGGTGCGGCTCCTCCCCGTGGATCTCGAGGGGCTGGCGCGGACGTTCCCGATGCTCCCCGCCGACAAGCTGCGGGGTGGCTCGATGGAGGGCGAGCTCCAGGTGACGGGCGCTCCCACCCGCCTCGAGACGATCGTGTTGCAGGTGCCCCGCTTCGAGGCCCGCTTCGGACCCAGCGATCTGCGGGCCGAGGCCACCGTGCGAAACCTCGAGGCGCCGGAGATCACCGCCAGCCTCCACTCGAACCACCTCGATCTGGACGCGCTGCAGGGGCCGCAGACGGCGCCCGAGGCCAAGGAGAAGAAGGTGGCCGCCGACAACCCCGCCCTCAAGAAGATCCGGATGGAGGGGAGCTTCGACGCCAAGCGGGTGGCCCTCACGGGCCGCCAGCTCGAGTCGGTTCGAGCCACCATCACGCTGCGCGACGGTGTGTTCCGCGTGGAGGAGGGGCGCTTCGGCATCTATGGGGGCAGCTTCCAGGCCGACGGGACCACGGCGGAGGTCTGGCGGGGCACCATGCCCTTCCATCTGCGCTTCGAGGGCAAGGGCGTGGATCTCGGGCGGTTGATCGTGGCGGAGACGGGCAGGAGCAGCCCTGTGAATGGCAAGGGCGATCTCCACCTCGACCTTGCCGGCGTGGGGATCGAGAAGATCGATCTGGAGAAGCATCTCAGCGGCGATTGGAACCTGTCCATGCGGGAGGGCCGGGCATCGGGGCTGGGGCTGAGCCAGGCCGTCTTCGGCGATCTCAGCGGGCTGCCCGGCTTCGCGTCGAGCCGGGTGGCCAAGGAGGAGCCGCTGCGGGATCTGCTGGCAGGATTCGAGGTCCGCGACGGCAAGATGGCGCTGAAGAAGCCGCTCTCGGTGATGGTGGACGGCAACCCGGTGATCCTGGACGGCTCGGTGGGGATCTTCGGTGAGCTGCAGCTGGCTGGCACCTACACGCTAGGTGCTAGACGCATCGCACAGCTCACCGGCGGCCTCTGCCAGGCGGCGGATGATCCCACCATTCCGCTGCAGATCACCGGCACCGCCGCGCGCCCTGCGGTGCGCCCCGACGGCGGCCAGGTCGCCCTCGCGCTGGCCAAGGCCTGCCTGGCCGATCGTGCCGGGGCCGTGGTCGACAAGCTCCTGGGCGACGGTGCCACCGAGAAGCTAAAGGACGCCGCCGGCGGCCTCGGGTCGAAGGCCGCCGAGGAGGCCCAGGCAGCCAAGGCGCTCGTCGATCAGGAGGCCGCCCGAGCCAAGGCGGAGCTCGACGCCGCAAAGGCCGAGGCCGATCGCAAGCGCAAGGAGGCGGAGGACGCCGCGAAGAAGAAGGCCCGCGAGGCCGCCGACAGGCTCAAGAAGAGCGTCGGCTTCTGATCGCGCCCAACCACCATCCGCGAGTCATTCGACGCCCGTCGAGCCGGAGGCGAGCGAGCGCAAAAAGGGCGCTCTCCCGCGAAGCGAGAGCTGAATGATCGCTCCCGCTGTTTGCGAGGGCGCGTCGTTCTTACACGCGTCGAGCCGGAGGCGAGCGAACGCCAAAGGGCGCTCTCCCGCGGAGCGGGTGTTGAATGATTCGCTCCCGCTCCTTGCGGGGACGAATCATTCTTGCGCCCGAACGTCGTCGAGGGCCGTAGAGACGTAGGCGCCCAGCCGCGCCACGACGGCGAAGGCCGTGACGACGACGGCGAGGATCTCCAGCAGGAGCCAGATCCCCAGGAGAAGACCGGGGGGGAGGGAGGAGAGCTCGAGCAAGGCGGCCCTGGGCGAGAGGATGGCGCTCGCGAGGAGCGCGCCGCCCACGCCGAAGACGATGGCCGCGCCGATGGGCGCGAAGGGCCGCCGGCCGAGCTGGGCCACCGCCTGGTGGATCGCGGCCGTGGCGCGTTCGCCCAAGGTGCCGGCCCGGGCCATGGCGAGCGCCGACACCAGCGGTAGCAGCGCCATCACAATGACCCAGAGCGCGCCGGCCAGCGCCAGCCCCCCGGCGCCGACGACGCGGAGCGGGATCGATCCATCGGCGCCGAAGAGGCATAGGCCGGCGGCGAGCGCCAGGCCCCCGAGAGCGAGGCTCCAGGCCGACCACGCTGCGGCCATCAGCCCGGCGATGGCGAGGAAGGTCGGAAAGGAGGCCGAGAGGGAGCGGGCGAAGTTGCCGGTGGGCGTAAGCGATCCGTCGCCACGGATTCTGGCGGCCAGGAGCCCTACCGCGCCGGAGATCGTCGCGACCTCCAGTAAGAAAGAGAGCAGGAGGGCGCAGCCGGCGATCCCCATCGTGGCCAGAAGGAAGGCCGGGGAGAAGAGCTCGCTGGCGATCACGTGGAAGAAGCGGCTCGGCTGCGCCAGCGCCTGCTGGAAGATAATGACGATCAACAGCCCCGGGATGCCCCAAGCAAGGACCGAGGTCCCGCGGGCTACGGCGACGCCGAGGCTGAGGAGCGGGGCGCGCAGCGCCTCCCGAAAACCATTCGAGAGGATCGTGCCGAAGGACATCGGCCCCAGGTGCCGCCCGTCTCCGGACGGCGGAGGTGGCCCGCTCCTTCCGGTCACCTCGGGCGTCTCTTCCGAAGCCGGCGGCGCAGACTCGTCCGGGGGAAGGCCCTCCCCCACCTCTCCCGCTCGAGACGGCGCCTGGACGCGGCGAGCCTCGAGGACCTCCGAGGAGGAGCCGGCGTCAGGCTGGACACGAGCTGAAGTCTCGGGAGGCCGCACGAGGCGCGCGACCATCGGCCCCTCCGGCGGGGGTGGCGCTCGCTCCTCCCCTTCGCCCCCGGAGGCGTGGGCATCGGCCGGCCTGCCGTCGTCGCGGGTCGGCGGCGGCCGGATCAGGCGGGCTGTCAGCGGCTCGCGCGACTCGGGGCCAACCTTGTCGTCGGGCTCGTCGTCATCGGCCAAGCCAGGCTCCTACTCTGATTTGCCGTAGCGCTCGATCTCATCCTGCTTGGAAATGGAGTATCGCACCAGCTCCCGGAGGATCCGGTTCCTCTTCACGTTCCCGAGGATCCCCTTGAGGTCCTCGTAGACCGTGGGGTCGTTGATGATCGCGCCGAGGCTTCCGTCACCGGCGTTGACCCGGGCCATGATCTCTCGCAGCTCGCGGGCGGCGATCGCCAGGTCCTGGCTCATACCGGGGCTGCCGTCTTCATTGCCGTAGAACAGGCTGTGGAGCAGCCCGTCCTTCTCCGTCTGGATCGCCTTGGCGAGGGCGCCGATCTCGGAGGCGGCGACGCCGAGATCCTGCACCACCTGCTTGCCGCTCTTGTCGTAGAGCATCGCGCCGATCATCCCATCGCCCCGCTGCACCTGGGCGATCACGGCATCCACCCTGCCGATGGCGGCGTCCGCCTTGCGCGCGGCCCCCGACGTGTTGGCGAGGAGCTCTCGCAGCTCCTTCCCCGAGCGCGGATCATAGATCAGCGCGTGGAGCGCGCCGTCGCCGGTCCGGATACTCGCGAGGATATCCCTTGTGGAGTCGACCACCTCGCCGACACCTTCGCGCATCTCGGGCGTGTTGTAGGAGGCCACCAGCTGCCGCAGATCCGAGGTGATCGCCAGGGTGTTGTCGATGACCTCGGCGCCCTTCTTGATGATCTCCGTGTAATCCGCCGAGGTCCCCACCTGGATCTCGCCTCCCTCCGGGAGCAGCGGCTGCTCCGGAGAGCCCAACGAGAGATCGATGACCTTGTCACCGAGGACGCCCCGCGAACCCACCGACGCGGTGGTGTCGGCGCGGATCCGATCGGCGTAAGAGGCCTGCATGTCCAGGGTGACCTGCACCCTCCGATCGGCGGGATCCTTGAAGAAGGCGATCTTCACCACCTGGCCGATCTCGACCCCCGCCAGGCGCACGGGTGATCCTGGCTTGAGGCCGTCGATCGACTCGAAGGAGGCGGTGTAGCGCACGTGCCTGCTGAAGAAGCCGCGGTCGCCGCCGAGGATGAAGACCACCGTCGCCAACAGCGCGATCCCGATGATCAAGAAGGCCCCGACTCGGACCGAGAAGCGTTTCTCGCGCTCCATCACCTCTCCTTGCCGTCCATCCCGCCCATGAACTCCTGTACCTCCGGGATCGGTGAGCGCTTCATCTCCTCCGGGGTCCCGGTCGCCAGGATGCGACGGTCGAAGAGCATCGCGATGCGATGCGAAACCATATGAGCCGACTGCATGTCGTGGGTCACGACGATCGAGGTGACGTCGAGCTTCTCGTTCAACTCGATGATCAGCTCGTTGATGCGCCGGGTGTTGATCGGGTCCAGGCCGGTGGTCGGCTCGTCGTAGAGGACCACCGCCGGATCGACGGCGATGGCGCGGGCCAGCCCCACCCGCTTCTTCATGCCCCCCGAGAGATCCGAGGGCCGCATCTTCTCGATGCCCGGCATCCCCACCAGCTCGAGCTTGTGGGCGACCCGATCGGCGATCTCGCCGGCGCCCATCTTCGGATCGTGCTCCCGGAGGGGGTAGGCGATGTTCTCCGCGACGTCGAGGGAGTCGAAGAGCGCGGCCCCCTGAAAGAGCATGCCGATCTGCCGCCGCACCGGGAGGAAGCCCTCCTCGTCACGGGTGGTGAGCTCCTCGCCGTCGAAGCGGATCGAGCCCTCGTCTGGCCGCAGGAGGCCGAGCAGGCATTTGAGCAGCACGCTCTTGCCGGTGCCCGAGCCCCCGATGAGGGTGATGGTCTCCCTGCAGCGGATCTCGAGATCGAGGCCGTCATAGATCCGCTTGGGCCCGAAGGCCTTTCGGATCCCGCGGAATGTGATCAGCTCCTCGCCGGGCTGCGCCCGCAGCGATCCCTTGGCGATGGGCTTCGGCGCGGCGATGGCGTGTGAGACGCTCAAGTCGGCCTCAGAGGGAGAGGAGGAGCTTGGTGAGGAGGAAGTCGGCGACCAGCACGCCCACGGCGGAGATCGCCACGGTCTCGGTGGTGGCGCGCCCCACCCCTTCGGTGCCGCCGCTGGTGCGGAAGCCCTTGTAACAACCGACGATGGCGATCAGCAGCCCGAAGATCACGGACTTGAAGATGCCGGAGGTGAAGTCGTTGAGCATCGTCGCCCCCACCGCCTCGCGATAGAAGGCGGTGTAGGAGATCCCGTAGTTCGTCTTGGCCATCACCGCGCCAGCACCGACCCCCACGATGTCCGCGAAGATCGTGATCACCGGCAGGCAGATCATCGCCGCGATCACCCGGGGCACCACAAGCTTCTTGACCGGATCCGCGCCCAGGGCGCGGATGGCGTCGATCTGCTCGGTGACCTGCATGGAGCCCAGCTCCGCGGCGATCCCCGAGCCGACCCGACCACCGACGGTGAGCGCAGTAAGCACAGGACCCAGCTCGCGCAGGACCGAGAGCGAGAGCACCCTGCCGATGGTGTAGGCGATCCCGAACTTCTCCAGGAAGTAGCCGAATTGGATCGCCAGGACCATGCCGGCGAAGATCGAGGTCAGAGCGCCGATGGTGGTGGAGCGCACTCCGATATGCTCGATCTGATAGGTGACCGCCCGCAGCTCCCAGGGCCGGCGCAGCCCTCGGGTGAAGACCTGCCAGGTCAGCAGGCCGGCGCCGCCGAACTGCTCCAATCCGGAGACGATCCAGCGGCGCGCTTCGGAGAACGGCCGCGCGCCGGCGGACGGAGTCGCCAGCGGGAGCCCGGCGTCACTCAACGGCGGGCCCCCATCGCCTCGAAGCTCTCCACCACGGCGCGGTAAGCCCCCAGCCCCGTCTCGAAGGAGGAGGGAGGAGCGGAGTAGCTCAGATCATAGACGCAGCCGTCCTTTTTGAGGACGGTCAGCTCCATCTCCATGGGGATCCCGTCCAGCCTGGCGGCGGCCCGGGTCCGCAGGGCGGCCCTCCCTGCGAGCATCAGCTCCTCGCGGCCCAGGATCTCGCGGGCGTCGAAGCCCATCAGCAGATGGTCGGTGAGGACCTTGAGGCTCGGATCGCCGTGGCCGGTGCAGAGGCCGTTCACCGCCACGACAGCCCCGGCGGGACCTGCCCAGGCCAGGTCGTTCCCGGACAACGAGACCCGCGCCCACGGCGCCTCCAGGGGCGACACCCGATAGACGGCCTCCTGGCCGTGGAACGCCCCATCCCGGAACGTCCCCCTGGCTCCGCAGGCGCAGAGGAGGAGGACGGTCGAGGCGGCGAGGAGTCTGGCGGAGAGGCAGCGCAATGGATTGCACCAGGATGCGGTAAGGCGCGGAACATACAGGCGAAGCCTGGATCCGGCAACCTTCTTCCCCCGCTCGGCACGGCCGGCCGCGCCTTCACCGAGCGTGCGAATGAGCCATAGGAGGCGATCGAGCGGGCTCTTGACTTCTGCTCGGGTGTTCAGCGATACTTTTGTTCCGTCTCGCCTCGTCGTCGCCGGATCTCCCGACCCGACGGGCACCCTCAGCGAAGGAGCGGCAATGGAAGAGCTCACCGACCGCCAGCGGGCGATCCTCCAGTTCATCACCCAACATATCGTAAACGAGCGCTTCCCGCCGACCATCCGCGAGATCGGCCTCGCCATGGGGATCCGCTCCACCAACGGGGTCAACGATCACCTCAAGGCCCTCGAGCGCAAGGGCTGCCTGGAGCGCGGCGAGATGAAGAGCCGCGCCCTCATCCCCACCGCCGAGGGCTGGCACGCTGTGGGGATCCAGCCCCCAGCGGCTCCGGGCGCCGCCAACGATCTGCCTCCACCCCGCACGCTGCGCGCGGTGGCAGGTGGCAAGTCCACCTCGGCTGCGCCGACGCGACGGAGCGCCAACCTTTCGGCGCCCGCCCTCCACTCGGTCGGAGACGACGATCTGATCGAAATCCCCTTGCTAGGCAGGGTCGCCGCCGGCGCTCCCATTCTCGCCGAGGAGAACCGCGACTCCACCATCCGCATCGATCCCTCGCTCCTGGGCAGGCGACGCCGAGAGGAGATCTTCGCGCTCCGGGTCAAGGGCGACTCGATGATCGGCGACGGCATCTTCGACGGTGACACCATCTTCGTCCGTCAGCAGCATACCGCCCGCCCGGGCGAGATCGTCGTCGCCATGATCGAGGGCGAGGCCACCGTGAAGCGCTTCTACCCCGAGGGCGATCGCATCCGCCTCCAACCCTCCAACCCCGAGCTCCAACCGATCTACGTCCGCCGTCGCGAAGGCCGCGCCGCCGACATCCTCGGCCTCGTCGTCGGCGTCTTCCGCCAGCTCGGCTGATCCCCGCCACGCTCCGCGATCCCCGGCGTCTGGAGTGCCTCCGGCCTACGATGATCTCGATCGCCCGGAACGATGGGCCCCCCGGGGGGTGTTCCGACAGACCACCCTCACTCCGAGCCGCTCGGACGTGTGCAGACCTACACGACGCTCCCGTGGGCGACACTCTGCGGAGCCGTCTCGTGCCATCCGCGTCGCCAGCCACGAGGGCCAGGTGGTCGAGCTCCGGCAGGCTGCCGGGGCCGGCGAATCTGGCACCCCCCTGGCACACTCGGGAGGCCAAAAAACTAAGGCCCCGAGATCCTTACGGAAATCGGGGCCTCTGTTGGTGGGCGATGCTGGTTTCGAACCAGCGACCCCCGCCGTGTGAAGACGGTGCTCTACCGCTGAGCTAATCGCCCGCATCGCTGCGGTGCTGGAGGTCCGGTGAACAGGCCCAACAGCGCGGCGCAGTATGCGAATCGCGGTCTTGGGTGTCAAACGAAAAGGCAGGGATTTTGCGGGGAAATCCCCCATCTTGGATCCGAGCGCCGGCGGGCTATTCGTCGACGGGATCGTCGGCGGATCCATCTTCTTCGACGCCGCCCTCGAGGAGGCGGAGGCCGTGGGCTGCGAGGGCGGCGCGGGAGGGGATGGCGGGGATCTCCGGCGCAGGCTCGTCCTCGTCGAGGCTCCACTTTTCGTAGGGGGCGTCTTCGCCCGCCGGGAGTTCGGAGACGAAACGCGAGGGCTTCATCACCACACGCTGCCCATCCCTTGGCGCGGCGAGGATCGGGTAGCTCAGGTAGAGCTCGTCCTTGGCCCGCGTAACCGCCACGTAGAAACAGCGGCGCTCCTCTTCCTCGCCGGCGAGGTCGCGGAGCGCGGGGGCCGAGGGGAAGCGTCCGTCCGAGAGCCAGGCCACGAAGACCGCCCGCCATTCGAGGCCCTTGGCCTGATGTACGCTGGAGAGGGTGAGGAATTCGTCGGGTTCGGCGCCCTCGACCACGTCCTCCCCCTTGAGCTCGGAGAGCAGGGAGACCTCTGCCAGGAAGGCGCCGACGTCGGGGTATTGGAGGGCGTAGTCCGCGAGTTGGCGGAGGTCGTCGAGGCGCGAATCACCGTTGACGAACTGCGACTCCAGGAAGTCCTTGTAGCCCCCGGCCAGCACCGCCTCGATCGATTGGGAGGGAGCTGCCAGCATCGCGGGCCCGCTGATCTCGTGGAGGAGCTGCCGGCATTGCAGCCAGCCCGGCCTGGCCCTTCGACCGAGCTGCTCCACCAGGGCCGGCTGGAGCAGGGCATCTGCGGACGCGCTCCTGGCCAGCTCGCCCGAGGTGCGCCAGGCGCTCCAGAGCGCGTCCGCCGAGCCGGTGCCCACACCGGGAAAGAGCTTCACCAGCCGCTTGAATGCCAGCTCGTCCGAGGGGTTCGAGGCCACCCGCAGGAAGGCGAGCACATCCTTGATGTGGGCCTGCTCGAAGAAGCGGACGCCGCTGCGGATCACGAAGGGGATCCCGCGCCGCGCAAGCTCGATCTGGATCTCCATCGATTGGGAGTGGGCTCGGTAGAGGACCGCCATCTCCTCCAGGGGGATCCCCTCGTCCCGCAGCTCGAGGATCCGCTGGGCCAGGAACGACGCCTGCTGCCCCGCGTCCCGGGCCGGTATCAGTGCTGGCAGCGGGCCACCCTCTCCCCGCGCCGCCGTCAGCTCCTTGGGATATTGCCGGATGTTCCTGGCGATGGAGGCGTTGGCGAGGCGCAGGATCTCCGGCGTGGATCGGTAATTTACCGTGAGCTTATGAACCTCGCACTCCGGATAGCGCGCCGGGAACTCGAGGATGTTGGCGAAGTTGGCGCCGCGGAATGAGTAGATCGACTGGGCGTCGTCTCCCACCACCGTGAGGTTCTGGTGGGTGGCCGCCATCAGATCCACCAGGTCGCCCTGGAGCCGATTGGTGTCCTGATACTCGTCCACGAGGATGCAGCGATAGCGATCCTGCAGCGCCGAGCGCACCTGGGGCTGCTCGACGAGGAGCCGCTTCCAATGGAGGAGCAGATCGTCGAAGTCCATCAGGTTCAGCTCGTGCTTGCGCTCCACGTAGCGCGCCGTCGCCTCGAGGATCTCCCGGCCCAGCACCTCGAATTGCGGGATCTGCTGGACGATCACCTCAGCCAGGCTCTTCTGCGTGTTGATCGCGTGGGAGAAGAGGTTCACAACCACGTCCGCCTTGGGGAAGCGCCGCTGCCCCACGGCGAAGCCCAGCTCGGCGATGCAGCTCTCCATCAACCCCTTCTGATCCTCGCGATCCAGGGTCGAGAAGGTGCCGTCGAAGCCCAGGAGCCTGCCATGCTCCCGGAGCAGCCTGCTGCCCACGTGGTGGAAGGTGCCGCCGGAGATCCGCCGCACGTCTATCCCCGGCAGCCTCTCCACCAGCTCGGCCGCCCGCTTCAGCATCTCCCTCGCCGCGCGGTTGGTGAAGGTCAGCAGCAGGATCTGCTCCGGCGGGATCCCGCCTTCCAGCATCCGCGCCAGTCGAAAGATCAAGGTCCGCGTCTTCCCGGACCCAGCCCCGGCGATCACCAGGAGCGGCGCCCGCGGCGCCTCCACCACCGCGAGCTGCTCGCTGTTGAGCTGGCCGGCGTAGTCGATCCGGTAGACGGGGGCCTGGATGGCAGGCTGGAGGCGATAGCGGCGGACGGTCATGAGGAGTCGATGCTGAACGGACGTTGCGGCACCATAATCGCGGCGCCCGGCCCTCGTCAATCGATCGCCTGCGATCCATGGCCCGCGCTCCCCTTACCCGGCTGATGAGCGCTCGCAGCCGCGTCACGATCTCCGCGTCTTTGGAGCGGGTCCTGCACGCAGCGATCGCTTCGGCTCTGCCTCCGCAGGGAGACTCTCTCTCTCGAGGCCATCCGCTGAGCAGGCGCCTCGGGCTCTTCCTCGCGAGGCTCAGACCCTTGCTGTGCGCTGCCAGGTCACTTTCTGTGAACCAACAAGCCATCGGAGGAATCCCTGGGCCATGCCGACGTTCATCTCCACGAAGTAGCGGGCGAGCGAGGCCAGCCGGCCGATGGGGCCCGGGAGTCGGGTGGCGAAGCCGATGGCGGCGAGCCAGTAGAAGAGGAGTTGGAGGCCGAGGGCGACGCTGAAGAAGGGCGTGCCGAAGAGCGCCATGTTGGAGGCGAGGAGGCCGATCAGGAAGAAGGGGGCCAGCCAGCGGAGCAGCTTGTGGGAGGCGAAGGCGAAGGCCGCGAAGCCGTTGCGCGGATGGAGGAGACCGCCGATCAGGCGCAGCGCCTGGAAGTTCCCTGCGGCGATGCGCACCCGGCGCTGTCGCTCCTTGGCGTAGTCCTCGGTGGTCTCCTCCCAGGCCAGCGCCTCGGGGTCGTAGACCACCTGATAGCCCCTCAGCAGGCAGCGGGTGGCGATCACGAAGTCTTCCACCACGGTATTCGAGGGGAGCTTGGGGAAGAGCGATCGCCGCAGGGCGTAGATGCCGCCGTTGGCCCCCATCACCACGCCACGCCTCCCCTCCCGGAGCTTGAGAAAGGACTCGTAGCTCCAATAGGCGCTCTCCTCGAAGGTCTCATTCCGTGGGTTGTAGAGGCGGAGCCTGCCGCAGACGCAGCCCACCCTCCGATCGGCGAAATGCCGCACCAGCTTCCGGATCGCCGCGGGCTCGATCACCGTATTCGCATCGGAGAAGACCAGGATCTCACCAGTGGTAGTCGGCACCACCCGATTGAGGACCCCGATCTTGCCGACCCGATCGGCGCGATCCAGGCGCACCCTCGGATCCCCATATCCGGCCACCCGCTCATCCGTGCCGTCGTCGGAGCCATCCGAGCCGATCACGATCTCGAGGCGCTCCTTCGGGTAGTCTAACGCCACGCTGTTCTCGAGCTTCGCGCCGATCACGCCGACCTCATTCCAGGCCGCCACGACCAACGAGACGCTCGGCAGCGAGAGGGGCTCTGCAGGGAGCCGGCGATCCTTCCCGCCGACGAGGTAGCGAAGGTCCCGCCCTACCCCGCCCCAGGCATCCAGCCCCACGAGGATCAGTGGATAGAAGACATAGGTGTGGAGCAACCCCAGCGCACAGAGCCAGAAGATCCAGGCCACCGTCCCCCCTCGATCCATGGCCGGCCGATGAGGGCGATGCCCTCTCGCTCAGCCCTGCTGCGATGGTCTCGCTCGATCCCCTGCCGAGCCGCCCCCTGGCTGCAACCTCGGGCGACGGAAGGGCTCTACGACCCCGAATCCCGCGCACCGGACTTCTTTCCACCGCCAAGATGCATCTCGAATCGCCGGTCCGCCCTGCCCAAGAAGGGCGCGCCCCCATCCGAGTTGGCATGGACTGCCATCCTCCCTGCGTCATGCCGCGGGGGGCATCCCGACCATCCCTGGATGAATCGATACGATCTCAGAAACGATCGCCTCCCTCGTCTACCAGGGGCCGCCCCTCCACTCCCAGGGGCCTGGCTTCCGCCCAACCTCGCAGCGCCCCGACCCGAGCCGGCCCCAAGCCCTTCACCCGGGACAGGGCCTCGAGCCTCGGATACGGGCCTCTCTCCTCCCGATCCGAGACGATGCGGCTGGCGAGGCCGGGGCCGATCCCCGGGAGCGCCGAAAGCTCGGCCTCTCCCGCTAGGTTCAGATCGATGGGCAATCCCAACAGCAGCGCGGCCGCTCCCACCGGCGCGAGGAGCCGGCAGCCGTCGCAGCCAGCCTCGGCATGGCCGGGGCAGCGAAGGACGGGCGCTCCACCTCGGATCGCCTCTCTCCCCGCGAGCTCCAGCCGAGTCCGCTCCTCACAGGCGTCGACGACTGGAGCAAGCCGAGGCTCGGGCCAGAGGCCGATGCCCAGGATCGCCAGGAGGGCCCAGATGGTGGCGACGCAGCCTCGCAGCCTCATTTCGCCCCGCTCTTCGCCCCGCTTTCGAGCGTCCGTGGCGATCGCTACAAAGACGGGGGAGATCTAAGGGGATCGCAGGCGCCCGCCGCATCGGATCGTCGACCGATGGACCTGCTCCCGTGAAAGTGCCTCCACAGTCAGCGGCCGCCGAGGAAGGCGAGGACGGCATCCAGGCCACAGATGGAGATGGTGGCGTCGGCGCCGGCCCGGAGCATGGCCTTCGCGCGGAAGGCGACGCCGAGGCCCGCCTCCTGGAGCATGAGGAGATCGTTGGCGCCGTCGCCGATCGCCAGCACTTCTGCGGGATCGAGGCCTTGCTCCCTGGCGAGGGATGCGAGGACGGCCGCCTTGCGTGGACCATCGACGATGGGCCCCTCGACCTTGCCGGTGAGGACCCCCTCCTTTACCTCGAGTGAATTCGAGTAGGCGTGGTCGAGGCCGAGCCGCCTCTCGAGGGCGGCGGCGGCGACGTCGAAGCCGCCGCTCGCGACGGCGACCTTGGCGCCCGCTGCCTTCAACGAGCGAATCAGCTCCTCGACGCCTTGGGAGAGGGGGAGGCTGGCGGCGACGCCCTCGAGGGTCGATGCAGGCAAGCCCGCGAGGAGGGCGACCCGGGCGCGGAGGGACTCGGCGAAGTCGAGCTCGCCCCGCATGGCCCGCTCGGTGATGGCGGAGACGGCGTCGACGACCCCATGGGCCCGGGCGAGCTCGTCGATGACCTCGATGCGGATCAAGGTCGAGTCCATGTCGAAGACGGCCAGGCGCTTGGGTCTGCGATGAACGGCCTCTCGCTGGAAGGCGACATCGAACGAGCCCCGCGCCGCCTCCTGGAAGAGGGCCGCCTTGAGCGCGGCGGGCTCGGCGCCCGGCTCGAGGACGATCCGATGCTCGACTGCGTCCATCGACTCCAATTGGAGATCCTCCCGACTGGCGATCCGGCCCGCGTGGGCGCCGACGAGGCTCGAGAGATCGATCGGGGACGAGCCGAGATCGGCCGGACGCACCGTGGTCACGACGAAGCGGCCGACGTCCGGTGGGGAGTGGGTCGAAGCGGGAAGGGACATGGACTCGAGGCTCCGGACGACTGCTGCGGTCGATCGGAGTTCTTACCACCACGCGACGCGGGATCGAGGGGGCAGACAAGATGCGAGTCGCCAGGCCTCAGGCTGCGACGCCTGCACCACGTGGAGGTGGCGGGTTCTGAACGCTGCGACTAGGATGCGGCCCCCGACGGCAGCGGGTCGTCCAAGTGGATCCGCGCCCCGCCATGAAGGCTCGCCCCGGCTCCTGCAGGACCATGTCTCCATAAGCTCCCAGGCAGTGGCCTCGATCATCCTCTTCGATAGATGGACGAATGAAATGAACCAGACGACGATCCACCTCGACGGCGACACCCTCGAGCTCGGCCAGCTCGAGCAGATCGCGCGCCGCGACGCCCGCGTGGAGTTGGCCCCCTCCTCCCTCGAAAAGCTGCGCCAGGCTCGAGCATTGGTGGACCGGATCGCGGCGGGCGACAAGGCCGCCTACGGGATCAACACGGGCTTCGGCACCTTGGCCGAGGTCCGGATCGCAAAGGGGGATCTCAAGCAGCTGCAGCGGAACCTGATCCTGAGCCACGCCGCCGGCGTGGGCGAGCCGCTGCCGCCATCGGAGACCCGGTCGCTGATGACCCTGCGGGCGAACGTGCTGGCGAAGGGGCACTCGGGGATCCGCCCGGAGACGGTCCACACCCTGATCGAGATGATCAACCGCGACGTGCTCCCGGTGATCCCCTCCAGGGGATCGGTGGGTGCGTCCGGCGATCTCGCGCCGCTGGCGCACCTCGCCCTGACCTTGATTGGAGAGGGAGACGCGATCTTCGAGGGCAGGCGGATGCGCTCGTCGACGGCGCTCACCGAGGCGGGCCTCGAGCCGGTGATCCTGGAGGCGAAGGAGGGGCTGGCGCTGATCAACGGGACCCAGGCCATCTGCGCCGTAGGCGGCGGCGCGGTGGAGCGCGCGGCCCGGCTCCTGGAGATCGCCGACATCGCCGGCGCGATGACGGTGGAGGCGATGATGGGCTCTCATAAGCCCTTCCTCCCGCAGATCCACGCGGCCCGCCCCCAGCTCGGACAGGTGGCCTGCGCCGCCAACCTCCGACGCCTCCTCGCAGACAGCGAGATCGTCGTCGCCCACGCCGACTGCGCCAAGGTGCAGGATCCCTACTCGCTGCGGTGCATGCCACAGGTCCACGGCGCCGCCAGGGATGGGGTGCGCTTCGCCAGGGAGACCCTCGCCATCGAGATCAACAGCGGCACCGACAACCCGCTGGTCTTCGCCGAGGAGGAGCTGATCGTCTCGGGCGGCAACTTCCACGGGCAGCCGGTGTCCCAGGCCTGCGATATGCTGGCCATCGCCGTGACCCAGCTCGCGGCGATCTCGGAGCGGCGGGTGGAGCAGCTCGTGAACCCCTCGCTCTCCGGCCTGCCCGCTTTCCTCACCGAGAACTCCGGCCTGAACTCGGGCTTCATGATCGCCCAGGTGACCGCCGCCGCCCTGGTGGCGGAGAGCCGGATCCTCTGCCACCCCGCCTGCGTGGACTCGATCCCCTCGTCGGCAGGGCGCGAGGACCACGTCTCAATGGGGATGGGCGCCGCCCTCAAGGCGCGGCAGGTGGTGGAGAACGTCCGCTCGGTCCTCGCCATCGAGCTCCTCGCCGCGGCCCAGGCCCTGGACATGCGCAGGGGCCTGCGCGCGGGGGTGGGAGTCGCCGCCGCCCACGCCATGATCCGCTCCGAGATCCCGCATATGGACAACGATCGAGAGCTGCACCTGGACATCGAGGCGGTCAATCGAATGATCGACGATGGACGGATCCTGGCCGCCGTCGAGGCCGCCGCGCCCCGAGGGTGATCGATCAGCTGATGCGGAGCCAGTCGACGCTCTCGCCGACGTTCTCGAAGCCGAGGTTGGCGTAGATCCGCCTCGGGCTCCCGTCGCGCCTCGCGGTGAGGCCGACGATCTCGCAGCCGCGTTTCTCTGCCAGGCCGGCAGCGGCGGCGACCAGGGCCGAGGCGACGCCCCGGCGTCGGTAGGCCGGGGTCGTCCCCACGTCGGCGATGAAGCCGACGCCTCCCCTGCTGCTCCGAGCCAGTGGAGAACGCGCCCCCGGGCGAGTCGGAAGCATGTCGTTCACTAGCGCTCTGCGTGAAGGTCGCCTCTGACGTCCGCTCGCCTCCGGCTCCGAGGGTATGTCGATCCCGTCACAAACTCTCAGCAAGAGCGAACCGACGACCTCTCCCCTGGAGGTGGCAGCAGCCAGGAACTCCGCACCGGCCTGCACCTGCCTCATGGCGAGGACGTCCATCTGCCGCGAGACCTCCGGGCTATACCAGAGCTCCTCTCTCCGTACCTGGTCCTGGCTGTAGGCGATGGCGGCGATCATCCTCGCGTCGTCGGGATCGACGAGGAAGATCTCGAGGCCCTTCGGGATGGGAAGAGAGGGCGCGCGGCCGCCGAGCGCCATGGCGATGCAGGCCTGGCGCCCAAAGCCCCGCGGCAAGAGCAGCGAGTCCAGGTGGGCGACGGTGGAGGGCTCCCGGGCCACCAGGCGCAGGTGCCGGTTCGCCCCTCTGCCACAGGCCTTCTCGAGGGCCCCCAGCAGCTCGTCGAAGTCGGGTCTGCCTCGTACGTCCCGCAGGCCGTTGACGTCGTAGATCAGCGGCAGCTTCGGATCGCGCAGCACCCGCGCGAAGGAGACCCCTGGCTGCTCGCATTCCGCCGCAAGGAGCTCGTCCTCCACCCGGAAGATCGCCTCAGCCACGCTCCCGGCGTCTCGCGCCCCAGCCAGCGCCCTGACCATCACTCCCTCCGCGCCCGATTCGTCGTCAGAGAATGAAGCGCCCGGCGCCCCGGCGCAACCCTCGGCTCGCCTGCCCCACTCGCAGCCCTATGGCCCTCCAGTCTTTTTGCACCCCGCCGGGGCCGTGGTAGGGATCAACGCAAAGTCCATCACGCCACGTGTAGCCATGGCCTCCTGCCGGCCTCGCAGGCCTCGCAGGCCTCCAGCGGACACGAAGGGGTTGACCGATGAACGACGATCGCCTCGCCGACACGCGGGATGACGCCACCCTCGTGCCGAGCGCTGAGCCCACGGTGGAGGTCGATCTCACCCAGCGGCCGCCTGGCGCGGAGTCGACGGTAGCGTTCGATCTTGCCCACTTTCCGCCGAGCGCCGAGCCCACGGTGGAGGTCGATCTCACCCAGCGGCCGCCTGGCGCGGAGTCGACGGTGGAGTTCGATCTTGCCCACCTTTCGCCGAGCGCCGAGCCCACGGTGGAGGTCGATCTCTCCCAGTCGCTGCCGGGCCCCGAGCCCACCCTGGAGATCGAACTCCCCCAGCCGGCACCGATCTCTTCCTGGGATGTCACGCGAGATCCCCTCCCAAGCACCGTCAGCGAGCCGGCCGCTCTTCCTCTCTCGACCGCCGATCAGATCGCCTTCCTGGAGCGCGAGGTCCGCGCCCGCGCAGGCGAGACCGGCAGCGCTCCCCTCCTCTATGAGATCGGTCGCCTCTGGGAGCAGCATCTACAGAGCCCGCGCAACGCGGCGATCGCATACCAGGCGGCCTTCCAGGCGGATAGAGGCTACCTCCCCAACCTCCAGGCCTCCCGCCGGCTCTTCGCCGAGGTGGGCAACTGGCCGATGGTGGCGCAGCTACTCGACGCCGAGATCGAAGCGGTGGAGGACGCCCCCACCAAGGCCCGCCTGCTCTTCGCTCGCGGCGAGGTCCTGAACGAGCGGCTCTCCCGAACGCCGGAGGCCCGCGCTTCCTTCGAGCGTGCCATCGAGTTGGATCCCACAAACCTGGAGATCCTCGCCTACCTGGAGGGGATCCTGGTCTCGTCGGAGGATCGCCGTGCCCTCGTCGCGATCCTGATCCGCTCAGCGGAGGTCCTGGAGGATCCCCGCGCCTCGGCCTACGCCTTCGCGGCGGCGGCGCGGCTCCTGGAGGGCTTCCCCGATCAGCGGCACCGCGCCCTCGAGCTCAGCCGCCGGGCCTTCACCCGAGATCCTAGCGATCCGACGGTGAGCGCGCAGCTTCGCCGGCACCTCCGCGGCGCCGGCGAGCACGACGAGCTGATCCGGATCCTCCAGGCCGAGCTGGAGCGCGCGATGGATGGCTCGCCGGCAGCCGCCGCTTCGACCTGCCATGAGATCGCCAGGCTCCAGCTCCGGATGGATCGCGAGGACGATGCCGTCGACTCATTGCTGGCGGCCCTGCGGCTGGCGCCCCGCGATCCCCTGATCGCCACGGAGCTCTCCCGCATCTACGAGCTGCGGGAGGCCTGGGATCCCCTCGCGGAGGTCCTGGCGGCAAGGGCCGGTGCGGCGGCGGACGAAGGCGAGAAGATCACGATCCTCCTCGAGCTCGCCGCGCTCCTCGACTCGAAGATGGACCAGCCCGCTCGCGCCATCGAGCAATACCGCGCCGTGCTGCGCCTCGCGCCGGGAAACCGCATCGCCCTCTCGGCGCTGGGCAAGCTGCAATATCAGCAGGGTGATTGGGAGGGGCTGCTCCAGACCATCGAGACCGAGGCCCTGGTCGCGCAGGATCCCAAGCAGAAGGCGGCCCACGGCTTCAAGGCGGCGGCGGTCCTCGAGGAGCGGCTGGGCAAGGTGGAGGAGGCCATCGATCGCTACGGCGCGATCTTCCTCGTGCAGCCAGGCTACCTGCCGGCTCAGAAAGCCCTCACGCGATTGTACGGTGAAGCCGGCCGCTACGCTGAGTTGGTCGCGATGATCGAGCAGGAGGTCGCCGGCCTCCTGGATCGCGATCAGATCATCGCGGGGCTCACCCGGGTCGCAGAGATCCAGGAGTCCAAGCTCGAGGATCCGATGGCGGCGCTGGAGAGCCTGCGCAAGATCCTGGAGGTGGCGCCCGGGCACCTGCCGACCATCCGCGCGATGGCGCGGCTGGCGGAGCAAGCCAAGGATTGGGAGGCGCTTCTCGGGGCCCATGAGACGGAGGCGGCCCACACTGGCGACCAACGTCAAGTGGTGAGCCTGCTCCATCGCAACGCGGAGATCCTCGAGGAGCAGCTCGAGGACAAGGCCCGCGCCATCGAGGCCTACCGCAAGGTCCTCTCGCTGGCGCCTGCCTATCTCCCGGCCCTGCGGGCGTTGGGGAGGCTCTATGCCCAGCGAGGGATGTGGAAGGAGCTCCTGCGCATGCATCGGCGCGAGGCGGAGATCGCGTCGTCCCCCACGGCGGCGGCGACCCTCGTCTACCAGATCGCCGAGCTCTACGAGCACAAGCTGATGATGGAGGAGAAGGCCATCGACGCCTATCGCGAGGTGCTGACGCTCTCGCCCTCCCACTTCCCCGCCATGGCGAGCCTGGCACGGATCCACCGCAGCCAGGGCGCCTGGCAGCACTTGGTGGAGATCCTCCGCGGCGAGGCCTCGACCCGCACCGATCCGCGCGAGAAGGCGGCGGTGCTCTTCCAGATCGCTGAGCTCTGCGAGGACCACCTCCAGGACGCGATCCGTCCCGAGGACGCCTACGCCGAAGTGCTCCGGGTGGATCCGGCGCACCTCTTCGCGCTGCGCGCCCTCGAGCGAATCCATGCCCAGGCTGGCGATTGGCCGGCGCTGGCGGGGGTGTTGGAGCGGATGGGCTCGATGGGGGAGGCCAGCGAGCGGGTGGTCGCGCTCTCCCAACTCGTCGCGCTGCAGCTCGACCTCATCGGCGATCCCTCCGGCGCCGCAAGAGTCTGCGAGGCCGCCCTCGCCCTCGCCCCCAACGATCTCTTTCTCCTCAAGAGCATGGAGCGGATCCGCTCGATCCAGCGCGACCCCGGACGCCGCGCGGAACTGCGCGAGACCCTTGCCTCCGAGGTCTTGGATCCCCGCCTGTCGGCCGCGTTGCTGCTCCAAGCCGCGGCGGATCGGCAGCGTTCGAGCCCCAGCGAATCGAGCCAAAGGCCGTTGGAGCAAGCGGTGGACGCAGACCCCCGGAGTGAGCACGCCCGAGAGGTCCTGGAGCGGACGCTGACGGCCGACGACGATCCGATCCGCCTCGCCGTGTTGCTGGAGCGACGGGCCGAAGCCGCGACCGACCCTGCCCTACACGTCGCGCTGCTGCTCCGCCTGGGCGAGCTGCGCGAGACCCGCCTCGGCGATCCGGAGGCCGCTCTCTCCGCCTATCGCGACGGGTTGCAGGTGGACCCCTCGCACCTCCCCACCCTGGCCGCTGCGGCGCGCCTGGTCGAGCACTCCGGCGACCTGGCGGAGCTGCGGCAGCTCCTCCTGCTGCACGCCGCAGCCGAGCGCGCGCCGACCCACGTCGCCCGCACCCTGATCCGAATCGGCGAGATCAGCGAGGCCCTGGGTGAGACGGAGGCTGCCGCAGCGTACTACCGGGAGGCATTGCAGCGGCTCCCCGCGGACCCCCTGGCGACAACGAGGCTCGAGCAGATCCTCACGGCGCGGGGCGACGCAGGCGAGGTCGCCGGGCTCTATGAAGCGCGCGCCGCGCGAGAGAGCGACCCCGTCCAGGCAGCGGAGTCGCTGGTGGCAGCGGCCCGCCTGCAGATGGACACCCTCGCGGATCTCGAGCGGGCCGCGAAGCTCCTGGACGAGGCCATCGCCAAGGCGCCGGAGCACGTGGAAGCCCTGGAGCGCCGCGGCGTCCTCGGCGAGGCCCTCAGGAAGCCCTCGGACGCCATCGAGGCCTTCAGCGCCCGCCTCCGCCTCGGCGGCGATCCGCTGGAGCTGGCGCCGATCCACTACCGGGTGGCCCAGCACCTCGCGGCAGCCGGCGACGGGGGCCGCGCCCTCACCCACCTCCACTCGGCGCTTGCCGCCGATCCCTCGCTACGCGAGCCGCTGATCCTCCTTGCTCGACTCCACGTCGACGCGCGGAACTGGCCCGGCGCCGTCGAGGCCCTGCGAAGGCTGGAGTCGCTGGAGAAAGATCCCGTGGGGCGGAACCGGATCCAGGAGGATCTGGCTCGAGTCCTCGAGGAGGGCATGGGCGATCTCGAGGCCGCCGCCGCTTGCCTCGAGCGCGTCCTCGAGGCGAGCCCTGAAGACGAACGCACCCTGGAGCGACTCTGCCGGCTCTACGAGCGCGCCCGCGACCTCGAGTCGTTGGCAGGCGCATTGGGGCGATGGTCCGATGTGCTCGCACGAGGAGGACGAGCCGAACGGGCGTCTGCAGTGCGCGCCCGCGCCGGCGCGATCTACGCTGGGCCACTGCGAGATCCCATCCAGGCGGCGAGCTCCTATCAGAAGGCCCTGGAGTGGAACGGGGACGATCGGGAGATCCGCACCGCCCTCGCGGATCTCTACGCACAGGATCCCAAGTTCTTCGACGTCGCCATCCAGGAGTATCGCCTGGCCATCGACGCTGATCCCCGTTGGCCCGGCGGCTATCGATCGCTCTTTCGGATCTGGCGGGAGCAGGAGCAGCGCGATCGCGCCTTCGTCGCGGCGTCGGTCCTTCACTTCCTCCGCGCGGCGGATCGAGCGGAGTCGGGATTTTATACGCAGTTTCATGGCCTTCTCCCTGCCCAGGCCGCCGGCGCGATCGCGAGCGGCGCCGCGGATCGGGCGCTCACCCAATTGGTGGAGCGCAGTCCCATGGCGGCGATCGTCGAAGCCCTCGAGGAGCGGATCGCGCCGCTCGCAGGGGTGGAGCTCGGACGATGGGAGGTGGAGCGGGACGATCGCTTGCGGGCCGACCATCCCCTGCGCCGGCAGATCGACCGGATCTTCGGGACGTTCGGCATGGATCCATCGAAGGTCGCGGCCTACATCACGCCCCGCGCGATCGCAGTCGAGCCAGCCATCGCCCCCCAGCCCACGCTGGTGATCGGTCGCGACTTCACCTCGGCCCACTCGCATCGGGAGCAGACCTTCCTCCTCTCCCGGATGGCCTGGATGATCCGGCAGGGATCGAGCTTCTATTCGCGGCTCACCGTCCCCACCCTGGAGAAGATGATCGTGGCTGCCGTGCGGATCCACGCGCCGGGCTACGACGCCGGCCCAGTGGATGACGACGCCACCCGCAGGCTGGCGAAGGCCATGGGCCGCAAGGGCCGCAAGGCGTTGGAGCAACCCGTGGCGGACTTCCTCTCCACGGGCGGCGCCCTCCGGGTGGACGAGCTCCTGCGCGGCGCCAGGCGATCCGCCAATCGCGCGGGGATGACCTTGAGCGGCGACGTACCCGCCTGCCTCGGCCTGCTCCTGCGCGAGGGATCGGGCACGCGCGGCCCGGACGGCCACGGGGAACTCTCGGAGGTGCTCGAGCGACGGGAGGACATCGTCGATCTGCTGCGCTTCTCCATAGCGGAGGAGCACTTCCGCCTCCGGGGCGCGCTGCGCCTGGGGCTACCCTGATCGACGACCCTACTCCACCCGGATGACGGTCGCCGGGGGCAGGAGCTCCAGCAGCGCGGCCAGCGCCTCGTCCACCGGCGCCTCGATCTGCGACTCCAGGGTGAGCTTCACGCGATGATCGGCATCGTCGATCCGCGGGTAGCTGCCCACCGCCACCCGGGGATGTTCGCGAACCAGCCGATCGAGGATCGCCGCGATCGCGGTCTCGCCGACCGAGAGGTAGACGCAGCGAAGGTGAAAAGGCGCGCCGCGGTAGCGCTCGGCGATCCCGACCAGGTGCATGCGGAAGAGCTCCGGGACGCCGGGGAGCAGGTAGATCTCGTCGACGGCGAGGAGGGGATACCAGCTCTGCGGGGAGCGGACGAGGATCGCCCCTTCCGGCGCGTTCGCCAGGCGCAGCGCCTCTTCCTGCAGATCCTCGCCGAAGTGGGAGCGGACCAGGCGCTCGATCTCGGGGTGGCGGATCACGGCGCGGCCCAGCGCCTTGGATACCCCCGCCACCGTGACGTCGTCGTGGGTGGGACCGATGCCGCCGGAGGTGAAGATGGGCCGATGCCGATCGAGGCACGCGCCCAGGGCCCACGCGATCTCGTCCACGTCGTCGCGCACCGTGAGGATCCTGCCCAGGGGCAGCCCCAGCCCTCGCAGGGTGTCGATGAGGAAAGGACCGTTCGCGTCCCGGATCTTTCCTGTGAGGATCTCGTCGCCGATGATCAGCGCCGCGGCGCCGCTGCTACCCGTCATGGACCACCTCCCCGCTCCGCGCTACGCCCCCCCTTGCGCTCGCTCACCTCCGGCTCGCGCTCCAGGCTATTCTACCTCGCCCATGACTTCTGTTCGCGACTTCTGCCGGCGCATCCTGGAATCTGGCGACCTGGCCTCCAAGCTCGCCTCTCCCCGGACGCCCGATGGGAGATGGCTGGCGGATACGCCGGGCGCCGCTATGAGGATCGATTCGCCGACCCGGCTCCCTGGGCTTCGCCTGCGGAAGGGATCCGAGCGCCTCCCGCGGCTGGGCGATCTCGTCCGCGATGACGCCAGGGCGGCGACCCTGGCTCGCTTCGCCCACCACGAGATGATGGCGGTGGAGCTCTTCGCCTGGGCGCTGCTGCGCTGGCCCGAGCTTCCCGCCTCGCTTCGCCGTGGCCTCCTCCTCACCCTGGAGGAGGAGCAGGCGCATCTGGCGCTCTACATGGATCGCCTCGAGGCCCATGGCAGCCGGCTGGAGGATCACCCGCTCTCCGACTACTTCTGGCGGAGCGTCCCGTCGATCGCAGCCAGCGCCAATGGCCCCGTGGCCTTTCTCTGTGCGATGGGCCTCACCTTCGAGCAAGCCAACCTGGACTTCAGCCTCCTCTACCGCGACGCCTTTCGCATGGCAGGAGACGAGGCCAGCGCCAGGGTGATGCAGACCGTCCACGACGACGAGATCGGCCATGTGAAGCTCGCCATCACATGGCTCGAGCGCCTAAAGGATCCCGGCCAGAGCGACGTGGAGGCCTACCTGCGCGGCACTCCCTTCCCTCTGTCGGCGGCACGGGCCAAGGGTCGGCGCTTCGACGTGCCGGCGCGGCGGCGGGCGGGGCTCTCCGAGGCGATGATCGAGCACGTCCGGATATCGAAACCATATGTACGCGATGGAGTATACACCGGGCGCGGGGGCCATCCGCATCACGCATCCGATCCCCTGCCTGCTGGCGGACCCCGGACTCGCCGATGAGTCGAGGTCCCGTCCTCCTCCCAAACCTCGGCGCCGAGGAGGGTCCGCGCCACGTCGCCGATCGCTCCCATCCGATCCTGCGCGACGTGACGTCGCTCTGGGCCCTGCTCTTCTCCGATCGAGCCACGATGGTGGGCGACCTCCCCATCGCATGGCCTCCCGCCCTCGAGCCACGGAGCGGCGCGCCGGCCTTCCCCTGGGTGGAGGATCGGGCGCGAGGGATCGCCTGGCTCTCCACCCGAAGCGCGTGGGACGAGCTCCGGGAGCTGGGTGCTGCCCCCGCCATGCCGACGCCGGCGATCGTCGAGAGGGTCCATGACAAGGCCTTCGCCCTCGAAGTGGCCCTGGAGCGTGAGCTCGTCCCCTCCTGCCTGCGGGAGCACCTGGAGATCCTCGATCCCCTCGAGCTGCGAACCGGCGTCGCCACCGATCGGATCGCAGATTGGATCGCCCGCCTGCCCCCTTGGGTCCACGGCTCCTGGACCATCAAGCCCCGGATCGGCAGCAGCGGCCGCGGAAGGATTGGTGGTCGCCTCGCCGAGCCATCGGCCGAGGGGCCGATGGACGGCGCCGCCAGCGGCCTCCCCCGCACCCCGCCCAGGGCGCTGGCTCGGCTGGGGCGGCGCGGCGGCGCGATCCTCGAGCCGTGGCTGGATCGGCGGGTCGATCTCTCGACCCAACTCCACATCGCCCGCTCGGGAGTGGTCGAGATCCTGGGGACGACCCGACAGCTCCTCAGCCCCGCCGGTGTCTACCTGGGCAGCCGCGGGATCCTCGGCTCCGACGGGGCGTGCGACTCGGGAAGCCCCTTCGACGGTGCCCTCCGCAGCGCCGCGCTCCGCTTGGGTGCGGCCGCGGCGGACGCGGGCTTCTTCGGCGCCTGTGGCGTGGACGCGTTCACCTTCGCCGGCCCTGGAGGCGAGGAGACCTTGCGGCCCGTCGTCGAGCTGAACGCCCGCTTCACCATGGGAACGATCGCCCTCGGCTTGCTCCAACGAGCCCGGGAGGCCGGCCTCCTCGACGTCCCCAGCGCCTGGATCTTCTCGCTTCGCGCCCCGACCCGCCCCGCCGAAGGCGTCCTGCGGCTGCCCCTCGGCGATCGCGCCGCTCTCCTCCTCGCCCCCACCGAAGCCGCTCTCGACACCGCCCTCGCCTCCGCCTGAATCGAGGGATCGCGCCACTGGCCGGAGGCGGTCTCATCATCGGCATTCTTCGTTCGCTCACGAGCCCCAGGCAAGCAAACGCGGCAGGAACGCTCTCACGCCCAGCGTGAACGCAAGCAACTGGCTCCCTCCCCTTTGGGGGGAAATCAGATCTTCTGCGCTCCTTCTGCGCTCCGCATGGATAGGTTTCGACCGACCATGAGCCGTAGAGCAAGCTGATGAAGGAGGCACGCGGGATCACCGGGCCCGACGCCAGCTTTCTGGTGGCGAGCCTGGTCATGGTCGTCGCCTTCCTCTGGATCATCGCCCCCTTCGTGGTGCCGCTCCTCCTATCGGCCTCCGCCGTGGCGATCCTGGCCCCCGTCCACGAGTGGCTCTTCCGTCACGTCCACTTCCGGCGCCGCCTCTCGTCGATCCTCATCGCGACAGCCGCGGTCCTCCTCGTGGCGATCCCGACCGCCGCGGTGGCGTACTTCGTGGTGAAAGAGGTGGCCGCGGTCATCGCGAGTTGGAGGACCACCTTGAGCCAGGGCGGCCTCGACGCGTTCCTCTCCGGTCGGATCCGCGAGCCCCTCGCGCCGCTGCTTCGCCAGCTCGACTCCATGGGGGCCGAGAAATACCTGCGGAGCCTCCTCGACGAGGCCGCCTCCTTCCTCTCGACCCATCTGGGAGCGGCGGCGACGCTGGTGGCGACTCTCGTGGTGAAGGCTTTCGTGGTGATCCTCGGCATGTACTACTTCTTCCTGGACGGGCCGCGCTTCTTCCGCGAGTTCATCGCGCTCGCCCCGATGGAGGCTCGCCACACCCAGGAGATCGCCGGCGACATGGTCAGCCTCCTGCGAGCCCTCTTCGTGGCCAGCTTCGTCACCGCCGTGATCCAGGGGATCCTCGGCGCGATCGGCTTCTGGATCGGAGGCCTCCCCAACGCGCTTCTCTGGGCGGCCCTGATGGCCTTCCTCGGCCTGGTCTTCTCCCTCGTCCCCATCATCGGGACCGGGCTGGTCTATGTCCCCGCGGGGATCTGGCTCCTCGCACACGACAAGATCTTCGGCGGCATCTTCGTGCTGCTCTGGGGGACGGTGGTGCTCGGCTCGGTGGAGTACTTCGTCAAGCCCTACTTCGCCAAGGAGCGGGTCTCGATCCATCCCCTGCTGATCTTCCTCACGCTCTTCGGCGGGATCGAGGTGATGGGCCCCATCGGCGCCCTGGCAGGGCCGTTGCTCGCCGCGATGGTGGGTTCCTTCCTCCGCGTGTGGAAGCGCGACATCCTCCCGGCGATCGCGCCAGCCGGCTTCGACTGAGAGTCCGCGGAGTAGCCACGAGGCTCTCGCGAGCCCCTCCTCCGTCGAGTGTCTCAGTTGGATCGCTTGCGCCGTCGCTCCCTGAACTTGCGCCAGCGCTCCCTGCCCGCAGCGACCGGATGACCTCCGCTGCTGCGCCAGTAGGAGATCGCGGCGTAGACCGCGAACGCTGCGACCGCGACCGCGATCACCCAATGCTCGATATGAGCCACCCTCTTATGCAGCCTCTCCAGCTGATCCGAGAACTCCCAGCCCAACCAGAATATGAACGGCGTGTTGATGCAGGCCGAGAGCGCGTCCCAAAAGAGGAAGCGCTTCAGCTCCATGCGGTTGATTCCCGCCAGGGCGAAGAGGGGCGCTCGCACCCCGGGGATGTGGCGACCCACGAGGACCGCGAGCCCGCCTCGCCGGCGGTAGAAAGATTCGAGCTTCTTCCGGCGCTCCGGCGGGAGGAGCCTCTGGAAGCGACGATGCTCGAGGGCCTTTCCGCCCAAACGCCGGGCGGCGAGGAAGAGGAGCAGATCCCCGCCCACCACGCCGACGTAGCAGACCGCCAGCGCCCACCACCACCTCACGATGCCCTGACGGGAGAGCGCGCCGGCGGTGAGGACCACCAGCTCCTCCGCCACCGGCGCCCCCAGGCCCGCGGCCAGGAGCACGATCAGGAAGACGAGGTACGACCCTCTCTCGATGAGGGGTTGGAGAATCGCCGCCTGCTGCGGCAAGAGCGCCATGCATCCCTTCCGCGGGTCGTCCGGACCGCCGAGCCGCGGGCCGTGCGCCGATGAAGACTATCCATCCCTCCCGGACTCGTGGCTGTGACGCCAAGGACGGTGGATCGACGAGAGGAGAGGTATCCCTCGGCTATGGGGGCCTCAGAGCCTGCGAAAGAATCGCCTGCGCGAAGGTGGGGACGACTATCTCAGGCGCGCCGCACCCCACGGCTCTCTACTTTGGCGTTGGCTCGTCTCCGCCTCGCCGCGTCGTCAGAGGCGGCGCTGGACGTCGGCCCAGATCTGCGCCGCGACCTCTTCGATGGGGGCGCCCCCGTCGACCACCTGCACCCGCTGGGCCTCGCCGAGCGTCGCGATGTCGCGCTCGTAGCCCTGGGCGATCCGCCGCTGCTGCGGCAGGGTCTCGAAGAGATCGCCCTTCCCGGGGCTCGCGAGCTGACGACGCTTCAGCGCGACCTCTGCGGAGGTCCGGAGGAAGTAGGTCACGTCGGGACGCGCCGCGAAGCGATTCAGCTCCGCCACCCACTCCGGCGGATTGTCGAGGCCTTGGTAGGCGAGGGAGGAGAGGACGTAGCGGTCACAGACGATGTGGACGCCGGCCTCACGCTTGGGCTCGATCACGCAGGCCAGGTGATCGAGGCGATCGGCGGCGAAGAGGAGCGCCAAAGAGCGCCGATCCCAAGGGGCGCCACGGTAGCCCACCAGACGACCCGCGAGCATCATCCGGATCTGCGAGCCGATAGGGCCGCTCGAAGGCTCGGCGGTGAAATGGGCCCGATGCCCCTCCGCCTCGAGGCGCCGCGCCAACGCCTGCCCCTGGGTGGTGGTGCCCGATCCATCGAGGCCCTCGAGGACGATGAACAACCCTGGCTTCATCACTTTCGCCCCACCTCGAGAGGTCGTGCTCACCTTCGACTCAGGCGCCTCCTTCTCCCCGATGGCAGGCACTCAGATGATCCGCATCGCGCAGCGCGCGCAGAAGATGCTGGAGCCGTCCCGCCAGGGCGTGCCGCAGTAGCGGCAGATCACCGGCCCCGGCGCGAGCTTCATCGGCCCATCGTCCAGCTGGGTATGCTCGATCTCCAGCGAGGGATCTTGCGGCAGCGCCACGTTTCCACCGTCGTCCAGGAGGGTGGGCTCCAAGCCTTCCAGGGCGGCGGCGTCGCCCCCCGAGCCGTCGGCGAGCGCCGTCAGCTCGAGGCCATCCACCGGAGCGTCCGGTACATCGCCGACGTCCGCCTGCCGATGCAGCTCCAGCTCCGGGAGCGGCGCCACCTGGAGGCCCTGGGAAGTCGGGCGCTCGTGCAGCGCCCTGCCACAGACCGCGCAATCCCAAGCGTTGGGCTGGCGGCTATGACAGAATGGGCAGATGATCTGTGGAACGGTCATCAGGCGATCTCGACAAGCGATGACCCACATCTAACACGGTGAAGCGATGGAACGCAGCGAAGAGATCCTCCGATACTGGTTCGGTCCCATCGAGGGCGAGGGCTGGCTCGCCGCTCCCGGCCGCGAAGAGATCTGGTTCCGCGGCGGCGATGAGGTGGACGAGACGCTCCGTCTGCGCTTCGGACCCGACGTCGAGGTCGCCCTCGCCGGTGGCTACGCCGATTGGACCTCTACACCTCGCGGGCGGCTGGCGCGGATCCTCCTCCTCGATCAATTCACCCGCAACATCCACCGCGGCAAGCCCGACGCCTTCGCCGGCGATCCCATCGCCCTGCCCATGGCCCTCGAGGCCCTCGCGAGCGGCGAGGATCGAGCGCTGCGTCCCATCGAGCGAGTCTTCCTCTACCTCCCCCTGGAGCACGCGGAGGATCCCGCGATCCAGCGGCGCTGCGTCGACGCCTACCGCGCCCTGGCCCAAGCCGCCCCGCCGGATTCCGGCTCCACGTACGACGGCTTCGTCGACTACGCCACCCGCCACCAGGTGATCGTCGACCGCTTCGGCCGCTTCCCTCACCGCAACCGCATCCTCGGCAGGGCCAGCACTCCGGAGGAGGAGGCCTTCCTGCTCGAACCCGGCTCGTCTTTCTGATCCTGCGGAGCCGCGGCGTTCGCCTGCCGCCGCCGGCCCATCACCGCCACGCGACAACCAACCACGAGGTCGCCCCCGCACCGGCACGAGCACGATCGCGAGAGTCCTTCCGCTTGCGTGTCGGCTGAGTGGGCGGGGAGTGCGCCCGCTCAGCTTGGCGAGGCCCTGGATGGCGTCCTCGAGCTCGGAGCTCTTGCGGATTCGTCGGATCAGATTTCGCGCGGATGGCGCTCCCCCTCCCGACCGAACCGGCACTTGACCCTTCATACGATACGTGAAACGATGGGGTCGGCTTGAGCCACAACCTCAGCCCCGGAGGACCACAAGCCTGTACGAAACCAGTCAAGACCCACCATAGAATCCAGATGACTCAACCAATCATGGTACGCAAGGGAGAGTGTCATGAATCCAGGATGGTCAAATCACCCAGGCATCAATCACCCACCAGACACGCAAGCCTATATCATCAGAAAGCCAACCTTCGTCCACATAGTCTGCGCATCCCTCCTGATCATATCAGATCTTGGATGCACGGGCACGAACCCAGACGAGACAACAACGGACTGGCTCTCCACGACGACAGAGTCGAACGTCCTCGCTCCATCGGTCAAGCTAATACTGCCTACGGAACCAATATTCGCAGGCACCTATCTGAACGTAAATGTAGAGATAGACCCTCCGGGATCCATTCCGTTTGACGATCTAACTTTCGAAATGAAGCCGGAGGCAGGACGCGTCTCGTATTCCCGGGACGACTCATTTGACCCAAGCAACCCACAAATCATGCTACTACTGGGCGATGAACCCGGCACCCACGACGTGACCATCAGAGACCCCAATGGCACAGTAATGGGAATCGGAATTTTTGAAATTTCCGATGACTGGACGGACGACGAACTGGGGCCGTCAGTCTGGATGGAGGGATCACCCGATTACGAAGAGACGGGAAGCGCAATCGGCGAGGGCCCGGCGACCATGCAGAACCTGGACGTCTTCCCTCGAAAGGGTGACTGGCGAGTGCGAGTCCTATTTCTCGACACAAAAGGCGTGAGATACACGAGCGCGGACCTAGCTACTCTCAAAACTGACTGGCAGAACGAACTGTCACTAGTCACCGACTACTTTTCTGAGGTATCAAGAAACAAACTCACCATACGCCCGTCAATTGCATCGAAGTCAATCAACCTGCCCGACAGTTTCGACACATACCACCAGAAGACCTCGAAGGGGTGGAGAAGAACACCCAAAGCCACATCGACGATACTCGCCAAAATTCGCACGTCCGGCCAATACCTATCCAGCTATGATAGTGTGATTCTGGTAATGAAATCGCCAGACGACAAGACCAAGTTCACCTGGCCGCGGGCAACGCTAGGGAAGAACGAAATCTTTTTCTACGATGGACTCACCGAGAACATGGGCTGGTACAATCTGGCGATAGTCAGCATGCCATCGAATTGGCCCGCGTATGACGGCCGTTCAGTCCACGCCACACTCTCGCACGAGCTCCTCCATAACTTTCGCCTATCCGACCAGTATACCAACGGCAACCCAAACACCAAGGAGAACCCTCGAGACATTGGCGATTGGGACATCATGAGTTGGGACGGAGACTTGCCTCATCTTACCCTCGCGCACAAAATGATGTTGGGATGGGCCGACGGAATTTGGCCACTGAACGCCGCCACTCTTCCAATGGGCAGCCAGATATCCACTGAGATTCATCCTTCATCGAGCGAAATCAATCCGCCTCTGAATCGGACGGATGGAGTTGAATACAGAGTGACTTCCGGTCAGAACCTCTATTTCGAATACCGAAGGGCGAGCGGGGGATTGGGCGACCTAAAGCTACCGGTCAACGATCGAGTTCTAGTAACCGATGTGATTTCGTACAAGTCGCTTCGCGAGACGTCAGTGGAGCGCCCAGCCATTTTGGTCGCTACCGAGGATCCCTTTGGACAGCGCCCATTCCTCGCATCAAATGACGTCTACCGGATATTAGATCGAGGGATCCAACCGTCACTCTTCGAAGGCCATGTAACCACTATCGATGTCGACGCATATGGAAGGCCCTTTGCAGACATGACGATCGACTACGGCTTGGTCAACGCTCCTGACCCATCAATCCGGACTGGTCCCGACGGTCAAAAGAAAAAGAACCGAAGCCCGGACATTGAAGTGATAAACGAACGCAACAGACAGAGCGCGAAATGGAAGAATATGCCATGGCGAGGACACGACAACATCGTCGAAGCAACCATCACGAATTCAGGTGGGATTCCTGCCGACAATGTCGAAGTGGAAGTATTGACAATGGACTACACAATCTCAAAGCCCCCCGAGACATCATTAGGGATCCGACACGTTGACATTCCCCCGGGGGAATCACGAACCATCTCTGTCCCATGGATCCCGCCAAAAACAGGAAAGCACCACTGCATTAAGGTAAAAATTCATCCGTACAAGTCTCCGGTCACAGGCGACATCGAAATCAACTCAGAGAACAACGTAGCACAAACAAACTATACGAAGTTTATATCCGCATCGGCATCACCTGCGAGCCGCAAGGTCGCCACGCTCGACATAACGAATCCACTCACCACCGATGCCGTCTTTTACGTCACCGTGCAGCAGTCCAATCCATTCTATCGCACCTACCTGTCGAATCGCTGGGTTCGACTGGCTCCAAACGAAGTTGCCACTGTCCAGGCGATGTTCGAATACACGTTGGAGGACGAGGTTCCGCGGGATACTCCGTATTTCCGGGTGGCGAATGCTGTGGAAATAGGTGGATTCATTGATCCAGTTGACGCGGTCTTTGATCACCCTATTTATGTTGGAGGTGCTGATGTAGAGGTCGACTTTGGACTGGCCACCAGGTTTACCGAATTCAACGAGGACCCCGGCAGACCAGGGAGTTTCCTGGGGAAGGTGGCCGTCACGAGGACGAACTCTCCGCCTCCGCCTGGAGGTTTCATATTGTTCACCATAGAGTCAACCTCCGGCCAGGGCGTGAAGCGGATTGAGGTGGACAACGAAGGTAGATTTAAATTTGACTGGGGGTCAAGCAATTGGAGCGAAGCGTCCGCATATTACGTGGCAGCTAACGGGTTCGCCGACTCCGAGAGTTCAGTTATCACGCCATAAATTCGAAACCTTTACGTGACAGAGAACTTCTATTTCTTCGAGAGAAGGCTGCAGGTGACATTTTGAAAACCCTGACCCGATTCAAAACCTGCAGCCTTCTTCTCGTAGTGTACCTGGCGGGATGTGACTGCGGTACAGAGAAGCAGCGCGTAACCGAGCCTTCCGGGCATGATGAATGCGCCACCGAATCCCATAGGCAAGACCAATTCAGATGCATTCTCGATGCTGTCCGCCCAAAGACGATCTCTATCGGCCTGGATGAACGGATTCGAGAATTAAAGTTTGGCGACCTTGATGGGGATGGGCGCCTTGACATCGTCGTCGTTGGAGAGAGCCATAACGTGTTCTGGATACCATCCTTGAGCGATGGCAGCCTCGATCTAGCGCGACCGATTGAAATTGAATCGGAGTATCTGGAAGTGACAGACTTAGACGGCGACGGGTTCGCCGATATTGTTTCACGCAATCCCGATAACGGTAACATCGAACTCTATCTAGGAACTGGGAATGGTGAGTTCACTAATGCTGGACCACAGATTATGCCCCTCGATGACGAGCAAGGAGACCCACCCGAGTTCCGAGCGTTTAGATCAATGGTTGACCGCGACGGCAAGTTCGCCATGATTGTCGAGTTCGGGGGTACGCGCATTTTGGCCTTGTCGCTGGAACCTGAGTCAAATACCTTGAGGCTAGTCAGCCGAGTCGATGTCAGAGAGGAGGTCCTGGGTGTCGTGGGCCGGACGGGGCCGACGGGGCTACGGATGTTTGTACTCAGCCGACTCCCGGCTCCCTCTCCAGTTCCCGAAGAGTCAGGATTCGCATACAGTCTCACGATTTTCGATGGAGGCGGGGGAGGCAGCTTCGAGAGTCACGCACGAACTTTGTTGCCGTATTCGAAACAACATCTGGCCGGCTCAAACTTTGACGTATGCGACTTAGACGGAGACGGAATTGATGATGTTATTTTCGGGACGACCGACGGTCTCCAGGTCGGCCTGGTGTCAGATGACGGAACCATCCGCTTCCTGCCTCTCGTCCCGGCGGTCCGAGCTTGGGATGTCCATGCGAGCGTAGAGACTACAGGCAACCCACCGTTTATTGTGGGTTCCGCATTCTCCTCGAACTCGATCAAGCTATTCAGGTGGTCCGAGAACAACCTAAAGTACGTCGAGGCAGCCTCGGTCGAGGAGCCCTGGATTCTCAATGTAGCGAGTCTTGGTGAAGGCGAGGCTCCGCTAATAGTTTCGGGCAGACCCGGGGCCCTATCGGTGTTGCAGCCCCAGGAAGAGAAGGAACAATTTTCATTCAAATCTACCTCCTGGCTTCCGCTTCCAAACAGAGTGACTAACGTCGCGGCTAGCGATCTAAACGGAGACGGCCGAGATGAATGGTTAGCCACTTTCGATGCTATAGGAGATGAGCAGCCAGGAGTCTTGATTGGTGCAATGGACGAGAGCGGAAGATGGGATACAACCAGGCTTGTGACGTCTGGCATTTCGAATTCGGTCTCGGCCATTGATTCCAATCTTGATGGTTTCGCGGACTTGGTAGTTGGAACTGTCAACGGTTTATATGTCTTCCTCGGGGACGGCACCGGGCGCTTCACCACCGGGAAGCAGGTGGACACGAACGATGTCCGGGAACTTTCATTAATCACGCTCAGTGACGGTGCAACCGGGTTGGCGGCGGCGTCCCTCAACGGATCTGTCGTAACGATCTTTCGGAGCAGTGACCAGGGTCTCGCCATGAATCACGTGGTCAAAACCGAGAGCCCCGCCGTGGTTAAGGTCGCCGACGTCAATGGCGACGGCATCGATGACTTATTCGTCTCATCGTTTATTGGAGACTCGATTAGTGTGTTCCTAGGGTCGCCATTCGGATTCGAACTTTTCGGGGTAGTGCCGATCAACTCTCCGATTTCATTCGATCTCGCAGTCGAGGATGGATATCTGATACTCGCGGCACTGAGCTATGGCGACCGGACACTTCAGACGATCAGGGTTGGAAATGAAATTGGGTTTAGTTTTGAGAAGGTGGCTGAGCTTCCAGTAATGAGGGCTCCGAGGTCTATTGTACGGCTCGGTGATGGCTGCCTAGGAAATGGAAGGGACTGGCTTATATTCGGGACCGAAGGCCGAACCGCGTTCGTGCAGACCAGTGGGTCTGGAGACATCGAACTATCATTTGAATTTGCAGATGGAAGCCTCGGAGTACCGGTAGCCGCGGCTACGGCGAACTTCGGTGGGAATAGGCAAGATATTCTGATTGCTGAATATCGTGAACGCGCAGTCGGCTTCATGAGGCGAGAATGCGGAATTGTCCACGAAGATGCCTTGGAGTAATTGATTCTCTAGACATAGCATTTTTCGGCATGGCGTCCAGACCTTCGAGAGCGGAGGTACAGTCAGCGCCTGATGAGGTCCCGAATTCATGGCTCGCGTCTAGCCGGAAGGGCTTGTGGAACGTCGGTGATTTGTCTCAGAGAGAGCCGAAGCTGGTGTCATGGAGTAGCCAGATGTTAGCTCGATCGGCGGATCGCGAACTGAGCATGAAAACACCAGGTTGTCGCGTAGGTTATCACTCGAGCCACGAGGCGATGACGGAGGGAACAATGCGCTTAGTTTTCTCAATGAGCTTAGCTGCCGGCCTGATCCTTTTAGTCTTGGGTGGATGTGACATAGGCAACTCCAGGCCGGGGACTGGAGGGGGCGAAGAAGGGGGAGCAGGCGGGGAGATCGGTGAAGGAGGGGGCGGCGGAAGTATCGTGAACGACCTACTGCCTACGGTCTCTCGGGTAGAGCCTTCTCAAGGTCCGCCCGGGTTGCTCGTGACGGTACATGGATCGGGATTCAACGGGACGATCTCGGCAAAGAATCAGATTGTCTTTGCAGGCAGCCCATCCAGTAGGGTGGTCGAAGTCGACAAGGGCGGAAAGTGGTTTACGGCTTACGTCCCCAAGACCGCCCAAACCGGGCCGATTTCGGTCGTGGTCGACCATGGCAGCGGAGCCATGACTGTCGAAGGTCCCGTATTCACGGTGAACTCTGATTATCTTCGGCCGGCTATCAACTCGCTCGCGCCGCCGTCCGTCTTGGTTGGAACACGGGATCTTACGGTACAGCTTCTGGGCAGGGGGTTCGCGCCCGAGGTCACGACGGTCACCGTGGGTGGAGTAGAGGTTCCGGTTGACTGGACGAGAGCTACCGATGTTTCGCTGTTCGTGCCGGTTCCCAATGATCAGCTTGATTTGCCCGCCAAGCTCGAGGTGATCGCGACCAATCCGACGCCGGGAGGAGGGTCTTCTGACCCACGAATCTTCGAGGTGAGCCAGCCGCTGCGGCTTGTCACCGCGTACGCCTCAAGTCCAACGATGGTTCAATTCATCTTCAACCAGCCGCTCGGAGATGAATGGACTGAGAACTCTGCGAAAAGTCATTATTCTGTGGATGGATTCGTCACGGTCGCAATGATGCCGTCGGAGCGGGGTGTCCAGATCACGCTAAACGAGCCTACGATTTCATCGAAGGTCTACGAGGCAGAGGTCAGCGCGAGGGTAGAATCTGCGAACGGCGATTCAATCCAGACGCGTCGGGTCCCGTTCTGGGGGTTCAACAGCGTGGCCCACTCGCGAATCGTGTTCGGTGAACGCGGATGTGGAGACGATCAGTTCGTGCAGCCCTCAGGCTTTGCCATTGGTCCTGGCGGTCTCTACGTCACAGAGACAGGAGGAAATCGGGTCAGGGTCCTGACGGCTGATCTTTGGGGATCCTTTCTGGATTGGTACGGCAGCGATGGCTCGACCAACGGTCGGCACTCGTCAGGTGAAGCTGCTGGGTGCGAGGGAGGGCCCACGGCAGACGCCGGCCTCGATGGACCCACCGGACCCGTTGCGTTCTTCACGGACGACTCCTTCTTTGTTGCCGACACGGCGCATGACCGGATTCTCAAATACAATGTGATGTCTGGTGCCTCGACGGTCGTCGCTACCGAGCTTACGCGTCCCATGCTGCTGGGCGCATGGTTTGACACGATGTTCGTCCGAACGGGAACCGATCAACTCCTGAAGTACTCGCTCTCCTCGAACCGGTTCGAGGAGCCTCCTTTGGGCGGCCCCGGAACTGCGAACGGAGAGTTTGCGTTCAACGATGAAGACGGTCTTCCTGCCATGGCTGGGAGCTACCTCGACGGGTATTTTGTGGTCGATCCCGGAAACCATAGGGTTCAGAAATTCGCGCCCAATTTTGCCCCGCTTGGATCGCTTGGAGTTGGCTCGACTGGCTTTGGCACTGCTACGTGCATGCCGGGTGATGGCCCAGCGGAATTCACGTCGCCATCGGGGATCGCCATGGATGGGACTGGCTACTTCTTCGTGGTGGATCAAGCCAAGGGCGGGCGCCTCCAGAGGATCGACACCCAAGGAAACCAGATTTGGGAGCTTCCCCTTGGTTTCTCTCCCGCGGGCTTGGCGTTCGATCCACCCATCCTTTGGATTGGCGATCGGACCAATTCCCGAGTCGTCTATTTCCGAATCTAGCCGCCGGTGATCGGCCGGCGTTGTCGGCGGTCGAGAACGAATCTCTCAGCCCCTTCACGCTTCTAGCCGATGGGCTTACGGGCACCGAGTTCCAAGTGGAATCCGGTGTCCAAAAGCGAAGTCCGAAGGTCGAGCCTCGGCTCTCAGCCGACCTGGGCCAGGCTCATCCGCTCGGCGAATCGCTCGAAGACCTCCTTCTTGAGGAGGCGATGCTCGGGGCGGGAGAGGTGGGGATCGGAGCGCACCAGGGCGAAGGCGTCGGCCCGGGCCTGCTCGAGCAGGCGCGCGTCGCGGGAGAGGTCCGCGAAGTCCAGCTCGGGGAGGCCCGCCTGCCGGGTCCCCAGGAACTCGCCGGGCCCACGGATCTCCAGGTCGGCGGCGGCGATCTCGAAGCCGTCGTTGGTGCGCTCCATCACCGCCAGGCGATCGCGCGCCCTCCCCTCGCTGCCGTGATCGATCAGGAAGCAGAAGCTCCTGGCGGCCCCCCGGCCCACCCGGCCGCGGAGCTGGTGAAGCTGTGACAACCCAAATCGCTCTGCGTGCTCCACCACCATCACCGCCGCGTTGGGTACGTCCACCCCCACCTCGATCACGGTGGTGCTCACCAGCAGATCGATGGATCCCTCCCTGAACGCCGCCATCACCTGGTCGCGCTCCTCGCTCTTCATCTGGCCGTGGATCAGCGCCAGGCGCCGCCCAGGGAAGCGCTCGCTCAGCTTGGCGAGGCCCTGGGTGGCGTCCTCGAGCTCGGAGCGCTCGCTCTCCTCGATCAGCGGATAGACCACGTATACCTGGCGGCCCTCGCCGAGCTGTCGCTCGACCTGCTGATAGACCTTCTCGCGGGTCTTCGCGGTGAAGACCTTGGTGCCGACCGGCTTGCGCCCCGGCGGCAGCTCGTCGATCACGGTCTGGGTGAGCTCGCCGTGGACCACCAGCGAGAGGGTGCGGGGGATCGGCGTGGCGGTCATCACCAGCACGTCGGGGCGCAGCCCCTTGCCGATCAGATCGGCGCGCTGCTCCACGCCGAAGCGATGCTGCTCGTCGATGATCACCAGGCCCAGCTCGCGGAAGGCGGAGCCCTGGGAGACCAGGGCATGGGTGCCGATGGCGATCCGCGCGGCGCCGGAGGCGACCCGCTCCCTCGCCTGCCCCAGGGCCTTCTGCCCCCGCCCCGTCGCCAGCAGCGCCACCTCGATCCCCTTGCCCTCCAGCAGGGCGGTGAAGCTGCGGTGATGCTGCTCGGCCAGGAGCTCGGTGGGGGCCATCAGCGCGGCCTGGCGTCCGTCCTGCACGGCCAACAGGCAGGCCACCAACGCCACCGCCGTCTTGCCGGAGCCGACGTCGCCCTGGAGCAGTCGGTTCATCGGCGAGGGGAGCGCCATGTCGGCGGCGATCGCGTCGATGGCGCGGCGCTGGGCCCCCGTGGGCTCGAAGGGGAGCGCGGCGAGGGCCTGCTCGATCCGCGGCGGCGACGTATCGAAGCGATGGCCGGGCTCCACCTGGACGCCGCGGGCCTTGAGGGCAAGGCCGATGGAGAGGAGCAGCAGCTCCTCGTACGCCAGGCGGCGATGAGCCGGCGAAGCTCCCGCGGCCAGGGCGTCGGCGTCTGCGCCCTGCGCCGGAAAGTGGAGGCTCTGCAGCGCCTGCTGCTCGGTGGGCAGGGCGCGCTCCCGCCGCAGCGCTTCGGGCAGGATCTCGGGGACCAACCCCAGGTGCTCGTCGACGATCGCCCGGGCCAGCGCGCGGTACCTGCCCTGCCCCACCTCGTCCATGCCGCGATAGACCGCGACGATGCGCCCTGCGCTCAGCGACTCCCCTCCCGCGTCGAGATCGTCCACCTCCTCGAGTTCGGGGTGGACGATCTGCTTCTGCGTCCCGAAGAGCTTCACGTCGCCCCAGGCGAAGAAGCGCCTTCCGGGGACGAAGCGCTTCATCGTCGACGGCCAATAGTGGAAGAACGTCAGGGCCAGTCGGCCAGTATGATCCGCCAGAACCACGCGTAGCATCTTCTTTCGCGACCGTGGGTTGAAGATCTCCCGCCCCTCCACGACCTCGCCCACGGTGAGGCCCTTCTGTCCCGGGAGGAGCTGCTGGATCGTCCCCACCAACCGGCGATCCTGATAGCCCCGAGGCAGGTTGTAGAGCACATGCCCTGCATGGGAGATCCCCTTCTTCGCCAGGAGCGCCGCCAGGTGTGGACCGATCCCCCGCACCTCCTCCACCGGCTGCTCGAGGATCCCCTTGGCGAAGGCGGGCACGCCGATCCGCGAGCGCCCTCCGCCCTTCTCCTCCTCGCCGACCCGCTCGGCCCCGGTGCGCGGCGGCTTGCCCTTGCCAGCAGCGCCGCGCGCCGCGCCGGCCTTCCTCTTCGGCCCAGGCTCCGGCGCCTCCAACCGAAACGGCCCCCCCCCGCCCTCCCCGCCACCGGATCGCGGCCGAGGCGGTGACGGCCGCATCGAGGAGCCAGCTGCTCTGCGCGGCCTCGACGACGCCTCCGCGGAGCCCCCGGCCGCACCACGACGATCCGAGGACGCCTCCGCGGAGACTATGGCTGCATCTCGACGATCAGGGGACGCCTCCGCGGAGACTCCGGCTGCAACTCGACGATCCCGGGACGCCTCCGAGGAGGCCCCGGCCGCAGCTCGACGATCCGGAGACGCCTCCGCGGAGACTCCGGCTGCAACTCGACGATCCCGGGACGCCTCCGAGGAGGCCCCGGCCGCAGCTCGACGATCCGGAGACGCCTCCGCCGCGGCAGCCGGAGCGGCGATGGCACCGCGAAGGTCGGGGGGGAGCTCGACCAGGCGGGCCAGCGAGGCGAGGACCCCACGCCCAGCGGCCCCGCGCGCACCGGCAGCGGCGGCGTCGAAGCTCGCCGCGGAAGCGATCAGCGCGTCCAAGTCGGCGCCGTCGCCGCCGGCGTCCCTGGCGCGACGAGCGACGTGGTCCACCAGCCTGGCGAGATCGCGAAGGTTGCCCGCCCTCGCGAAGCCGTCACGAGCCATGAAGCGGAAGGGGACGAAGAGCTCGCCCAGGATGGTCTTGGCGTCCACGCGCGCAAGGGCTCGAGCGCGTCGTTCAGGCGCCCTCGGCCACCGACTCCTCATCCGGCTCGAAGGTGACGTCGAGGATCTCGTACTCGCGATCTCCGCCGGGCGCCCGCACCTTGACGGTATCGCCAGCCTCCTTGGAGATGAGCGAGCGGGCGATGGGGCTGGTCACCGAGATCAGCCCCCGCTTCAGATCGGCCTCCGGCTCCCCCACGATCCGATAGCGGACGGTCTTCTCCGAGTCCGCGTCCATCAGAGAGACGGTGGCGCCGAAGACGACCCGAGCTCCCGAGAGCTGGGAGACGTCGATGACGTCCGCCCTGGCGAGCCAATCCTCCACCTGCTGGATCCGCCCCTCGATGTGGCTCTGCTTCTCCTTGGCGTACTTATACTCTGCGTTCTCGGAGAGGTCGCCGTGAGCTCGGGCCTCCTCGATGTCGCGGACGTTCTTGGGACGCTCGACGGACTTGAGCCGCTTGAGCTCCTCGGTGAGCCGCGTCTTGCCGGCAACGGTCATCGGGATCCTGTCGGACATGTCTCGCCTGGAGCCTCACACTCGACCTCGACAGCCTGCAGCCGTCGAAGGGTCCAAAAACGCCAAGCGGCCGGCTCCGGTGGTCCGGATCGGCCGCGCATTCGATGAGCCGAGTCTGCCCAACGGCCCCCTGGGTGTCAATGCATAGAGGACGTCCCAGTGGTCGAGCGGCCGTCAGAGCCGTGAAGAGATCGTGCACGCCTCTGGATCGGACTTCTCCCCACCCGCGTGGCGCAAGAAGGACTCCTTTATCGTCCGGCCGTCACGGCGTAGGCCTGGAGCGGCCGGGCATCGGGCTCACCGTTCCTCTCGATGGCCTCCAGGGTCGAGACCGCGGCACGGGCGCCGGGGATGGTGGTGTAATAGGGGATGCCCCGGTTCAGCGTCTCCCGGCGGATGGAGTAGCTGTCTGCCAGCTCCTTCTTCCCCGCCGTGGTGTTGATCACGAGCTGGATCGCGCCGTCGAGGATCTTGTCCACCACGTGGGGACGCCCCTCCGCCACCTTGAGGACGGTGGCCGCCTCGATCCCCTGCTCGGCGAGGTAGGTGGCCGTGCCCTTGGTCGCGATCAGCTCGAAGCCCAGCTTCGCCAGCCGGCGCGCCAAAGAAGCCGCCGCCGCCTTGTCCTCGTCGCGCACCGAGACGAAGCAGCGGCCGCTCCGAGGGAGCGCGTTCCCCGCGGCGACCTGGCTCTTCCAGAAGGCGCCAGCGAAGTCGAGATCGATGCCCATCACCTCGCCGGTGCTCTTCATCTCCGGGCCGAGGACGGGATCCACCCCCGGAAACTTGATGAAGGGGAAGACCGACTCCTTCACCGCCGAATGCGCGATCCGCGGCCGCGCCGGCAGCTCCGCCGGGAGCGGGATCCCGAGCTGGGCCAGGGCGGCGAGCTTGGCCAGCGCTACCCCGGTGGCCTTGGCGACGAAGGGCACGGTGCGCGAGGCCCGGGGGTTCACCTCGATCACATAGACCTGCCCCTCCTGCACCGCGAACTGGCAGTTCATCAAGCCCACCACCCCGAGCTCCTTGGCCAGGGCCAGGGCCTGCTCCTCGATGGTGCGGACGATGGGGGCCGGCAGCGAGTACGGCGGCAGCGCACAGGCCGAGTCGCCGGAGTGGACGCCGGCCTCCTCGATATGCTCCATCACCCCGCCGACCACGGCGCGATCGCCATCGCAGACCACATCGATGTCCACCTCGACAGCGTCCCGCAGGTAGCGATCGATGAGCACCGGCCGCTCCTCAGAGGCCTGCACCGCGT
This sequence comes from Vulgatibacter incomptus, assembly GCA_040391605.1. Taxonomy (GTDB): domain Bacteria; phylum Myxococcota; class Myxococcia; order Myxococcales; family Vulgatibacteraceae; genus Vulgatibacter; species Vulgatibacter incomptus_A. Next base: position 103,035 of record JBEBXK010000001.1, on the reverse strand, counting down.
GGGCGAGGTAGCTCTCGAGCTGCTCCCGATCGTGGCAGATCTCCATCGCCCGGCCGCCCAGTACATAGGAGGGCCGGACCATCACCGGGTAGCCGATGCGCCCCGCGACCTCGAAGGCCTCGGCGGCGGAGCGCGCCATGCCGTTGGCAGGCTGCAGCAGGCCGAGCTTCTCCACCACCTCGGCGAAGCGCTCCCGATCCTCGGCGCGATCGATGGCGTCAGGCGAAGTGCCCAGGATCTTCACGCCGGCCTCTTCCAGCGCCACAGCGAGCTTCAGCGGCGTCTGTCCGCCGAACTGCACGATCGCCCCGACGGGCTTCTCCGTCCGGGCGATCTCCAGAACGTCCTCGAGGGTGAGCGGCTCGAAGTAGAGCCTATCCGCCGTCTCGTAGTCCGTGGACACCGTCTCCGGGTTGCAGTTGACCATGATGGTCTCGAAGCCGGCCTGGGCCAGGGCGAAGCAGGCGTGAACGCAGCAATAGTCGAACTCGATGCCCTGGCCGATCCGGTTGGGGCCGCCCCCGAGGATCAGCACCTTCTTGCGGTCGGTGGGTCGCGCCTCACACTCGGCCTCGTAGGAGGAGTAGAGGTAGGCGGCGCGGGTCTCGAACGCACCGGCACAAGTATCGACACGCTTGAACACCGGGTGAACGCCGAAGCGGGTCCGAGTCGCGCGCACCTCGGCCTCGCTCTCTCCCGTCAGCCAGGCGAGCCGGCGATCGGAGAAGCCCTGCGCCTTGAGCGACCGCAGGCGGTCGGCGTCGCCCAGTCCGTCCGCGGCGACGGCGGCCTCCTCTGTGACGATGGCCTCCAGCTCCCGCAGGAACCAGGGATCGATCGAGGTAAGCTCGAAGAGCTCCTCCACCGAGATCCCGGCCCGGAGCCCCTCCACCACCCAGAAGATCCGCTCAGCGGTCGGCTGTCGCGCGTCCTTGCGGATCTGCTCCAGCTCGGCCGGGCTGTAGTCCGCGCCGGGGCGCTTGCCGAGCGGCGACTCGAAGCCGTGGCTGCCCGTCTCCAACGAGCGCATGGCCTTCTGCAACGACTCGCGGAAGGTCCTGCCGATGGCCATGGCCTCCCCCACGCTCTTCATATGGGTGGTGAGGACGGCGTTGGCGGAGGGGAACTTCTCGAAGGCGAAGCGCGGCACCTTGGTGACCACGTAGTCGATAGCGGGCTCGAAGGAGGCCTTGGTGATCCCGGTGAGATCGTTGGCGAGCTCGTCGAGGGTGTAACCGACCGCCAGCCGGGCGGCGACCTTGGCGATGGGAAAGCCGGTGGCCTTCGACGCCAGCGCCGACGAGCGCGAGACCCTGGGGTTCATCTCGATCACCAGGATGCGCCCGTCGGCGGGGTTTACCGCGAACTGCAGGTTGCAGCCGCCGCTCTCCACGCCGATCTCCCGGACCACCCGGAAGGCGGCGTCGCGCAGCGCCTGTGCCTCCTTGTCCGTGGCGGTCTGGGCCGGCGCGATGGTGATCGAGTCGCCAGTGTGGACCCCCATGGGGTCGAAGTTCTCGATGGTGCAAATGATCTGGATGTTGTCCGCGAGATCGCGCACCACCTCCATCTCGATCTCCTTCCAGCCCAGCACGCTCTCATCGATGAGGACGCTGCGGACTGGCGAGACGTCGAGGGCGTACTTCACCTTCTCCTCGAATTCGACCCGGTTGTAGGCGACCGAGCCGCCGGCGCCCCCCATCGTGAAGGAGGGGCGTAAGATCGCGGGGAAGCCGGTGCGCTCTGCGATCTCCAACGCCTCTTCCACCGAGTGGGCCACGCCGTTCTTCGGGACCTCGAGGCCGATCTTCTCGATGGCCTGGCCGAAGAGCTCCCGATCCTCCGCGCGGCGGATCGCGTCCAAGGAGGCGCCCAGGAGGCGGCAGCCGTACTTCTCGAGGATCCCCGCCTCGGCCAGGGCCTTGGCGAGGTTGAGCGCCGTCTGACCACCCAGGGTAGGGAGCAGGGCGTCGGGGCGCTCCTTCGCGAGGATGCGCTCGGCGGTCTCCACCGTGATGGGCTCGACGTAGGTGGCGTCGGCCATCTCGGGGTCGGTCATGATCGTGGCGGGGTTGGAGTTGAGGAGGACCACCCGATAGCCCTCCTCCTTGAGCGCGCGACAGGCCTGGGTGCCGGAGTAGTCGAACTCGCACGCCTGTCCGATGACGATGGGGCCGGAGCCGATGACGAAGATGGTCTGGAGGTCAGTGCGGCGGGGCATGTTGTCCTTCCGGCGGGGCGCCGATCACGGAGACGCGCTGGGGTGCTGGCGCCGAAGGAGGATTTCGCACGTGCCTTTCGGCGGGCGCGCGCCTTGTAGCAGATAATCGCCGTCCCCGCGACGCCGACTTGACGAGGTAGAGCCAGTCGACAGTTTCGACCTGAGAGCTCGACCTTGCACTGGACACCTGTCTGGCAGCAGGGGATCGTCCCTGGTGCGAGACGTCGCCGCCGAGCAGGTGGAGACGAAAAACGTCTGTGGAGAGGGGAGCGCTGGCGTGCGGACTGGTCTGGTGCGTGAAACTCACCTCGTTGAAGCAGAAAGAGCGAACGCTCAACGCGCGAGGGGGGCGGTGTTGGCGGAAAAACAGTCGACACGCTATAGGTGGCGTCAATCCCCCGAATGGAAGCTGAAGGATCGGAGCCTGTGAAAATACCGCCCTCGTATAAGGGGGGAGTTTTTTTTCACGTGCGCTGCGCGCTTCGGCTCCTTCTAGCGATCGCTCGCCTCCGGCTCGCAGAGAGCCGGCGACGGCTAGCGCGCCCCGGATACAGCACGGCCGCTCCCCCCTCGAAGGAGGTGCGGCCGGTGTTTCACGTTCCGGCGCTCGCCGGAACCGTGAAGTCGCAATCGATCTTGAATCAGACCTTGCGGACGTTGGCGGCCTGAAGCCCCTTGGGGCCGCGGGTCACCTCGAACTCGACCCGCTCACCTTCGGCGAGCGACCGAAAACCCTCGGTCTGAATCGCGGTGTGATGAACGAAGACGTCCTCGCCATCATCCTGCGAGATGAAGCCGAATCCCTTGGTGTCGTTGAACCACTTCACAGTTCCCTGAGCCATTCTGCTACTTCCTTTTCACGGGTGCGTTCCGTACGCACCCTCCAGTCCGGCGATAGAGCCGGTGCTCTGCAGAGAACCACCGTGGACACCTTGTCCATGCCTGATTCTGCAAAACGCCGGCACCATGCACGGACCGGCCATGAATAGCAAGGGGAGAAGACGAAATTGTTTCGCCAGCCCTGCCCTTCCAGGCACGACCGCTGGGCGATCGTCCGGGAGAGCCTCGGGTGAAGCGCGGTCGGTCCCTCAGTCGAGCGCAGCCACGCAGGCCGCGATCCGATCGAGCCCCTGCTCCAGCTTCTCCATCGAGGTCGCGAAGGAGAGGCGGATGAAGCCCTCCGCGCCGAAGGGCGCGCCTGGGATCACCGCCACCCGGAAGTCCTCGAGCAGGATGTCTGCCAGGCGCTGGCTGCTGCCGCCGATCGGCGATCCCTTGTAGCTCCGTTGGCAGAGGGCGGCGGCGTCCGCCAGGGCGTAGAAGGCGCCGCCGATGGGCAGGCAGCTCAGCCCCGGGATCCCGCGGATCCTCTCCTCCACGTACGCTCGCCTCGCGTCGAACGCCTGCCGCATCTCATCGACGAAGGCGTTGCCCCCCTGCAGCGCGGCGATCGCCGCCTTCTGGGTGATCGAGCTGGGGTTGGAGGTCGACTGATCCTGGATCTTCTGCATCGCGGCGATCACCGGCTTGGGTCCGGCCCCCCAGCCGATCCGCCAGCCGGTCATCGAGAAGCTCTTGGACAGGCCGTTCACCACCACCGTCCGATCCCGGAGCTGCGGCGCGACGTTGAGGATGTTGAGGAAGGGCTGGCCGGTGTAGATGAGGTGCTCGTAGATGTCGTCGGTGATGATGGCGCAGTCGTGGCCCTCGAGGACCTTGGCGATAGACTCCAGCACCTCCCGACTCCACACCGCGCCGGTGGGGTTGGAGGGGCTGTTCAGGATGATCGCCGCCGTGCGCTCGGTCAGCCGTGTCGCGATGGCCTCCGCCTTCAGGACGAAGCCGTCTGCGGCGTTGGTGGGGACGATCACCGGCTTGCCTCCCGCCAGCAGCACCATATCCGGATAGCTCACCCAATACGGCGCGGGAATCAGCACCTCGTCGCCCTCGTCCACCAGGGCCTGGATGGCGTTGTAGAGGGCGTGCTTGGCGCCCACCGACGCCATCACCTCGGACTCCTCGTAGCGCAGGCCGTTCTCTCGCTCCATCTTCGAGACGATGGCGCGGCGCAGCTCGGGGATCCCCGCCGTCGCCGTGTACTTGGTGAAGCCTGCTTCGATGGCCTCGATCCCCGCCCGCTTCACGTGGGCCGGGGTGTCCATGTCCGGCTCCCCGGCGCCGAGGGAGACGACGTCGATCCCCTGGGCGGCCATCGCCCGCGCCTTCGCCGTAATCGCGAGGGTGGGAGACGGCTGGATGGCGTTGGCGCGGCGGCTGATCTTCACTGGATGCTTCCTCGTCCGTAAAGGGAGGGTACCTGGGCTCGAGGGGCCCGCCCGATGTTTGCAATGGATGGCCTCTCTACTCGTGGCCAAACTTCTTCTTCAGCGCCAGGGCGGCGGCGGGGGGCACCAGGCCGCTGACGTCTCCGCCCAGGGACGCGACCTCGCGCACGAGCTGCGAGGAGATGTAGAAGTAATCCTCGCCGGTCATCATGAACACCGTATCGCAGGCTGGATCGAGCTTGCGGTTCATGTTCGCGAGCTGGAACTCGTACTCGAAGTCCGAGACCGCCCGCAGGCCGCGGAGGATCGTGGGGACCTGGCGCTTGCGCGCGTAGCTCACCAAGAGCCCCTGGAAGGAGTCCACCTCCACCCGCGGATCGTCCTCGATCGCCGCCTGGATGAAGCTCTTGCGCTCGTCCACGCTGAAGAGAGGCGTCTTCTTCGAGTTGTTCGCGATGGCGACGATCAGCCCATCGAAGGTCTGGAGGCCCCGATGGATGATCGAGAGGTGGCCGTTCGTGAGGGGATCGAAGGATCCCGGATAGATCGCGACTCGCTTCATGGTGACTCCGACGCTGGTCTCTCGAAGAACGACACCGAGGTCGCCCCGAAGCTTCGCAGGTCCGTGCTCTCCAGGGAGGAAAATCGCCCCGCGGGAGGATGCCGTCGATCGTGCTCGGCGACCACCCTGCCCCCAGCCGCGACGAGGCCCAGGGAGCCGAGGAGATCGAGCGCCGGCCCGGGACCTTCCGCGTAGGGGGGATCCACGAAGAGCAGATCGAAGCTCGCGCCGGTGGCGGCGAGGCGGCGGAGCGTGTCGGCGGCCTCCCCCCGGATCACCTCCACCCGCGAGCCGAAGCCCAGGGCCTCGACGTTCTGCGAGCAGATCCGGGCCGCCTCCCGATCGCGCTCCACCAGCACCGCACGGTTGGCGCCGCGGGAGATGGCCTCGAGGCCCAGGGCGCCGCTGCCGGCGTAGAGGTCCAGCACCGCGCCTCCATCGAAGAACTGGCCCAGGATGTTGAAGATCGACTCCCGGATCCGATCGGAGGTCGGCCGCGTGTTCAAGCCAGATGGGACCTCGATCCGCCGTCCCCTCGCTGTGCCCGCGATGATTCGCATCGTCTCCTCGCGGCGCGCTGCGGTGACCCTCGCCCGCCCGTCATCGCCGCCTGCGCTCGCCGCGCAGAAGGGGCAGGACGGCCCGCGATGTAGCCGGAGCGATCGGCGCCGTCAAGCCAAGTACGAATCAAGGGCTGAGGGCGTCAGCGCGAGCGTCTCCCCGATCAATGAAGATCTTCCATCCCCTCGCAGTGGGCGGGGGTCTCGATCTGCAGGGTGACGTGGTCGAGCTCGAAGCGAGAGGCGAGGACCTGGCGCAGCCCGTGGAGGATCTCGCCGTTGCGACCCATGTCGCAGGACTCCACCACGACGTGGGCGCTGAGCGAATGCATCCCGGAGGAGATCGTCCAGATGTGGAGGTCGTGGATCCGCGAGACCCCGTCGGTCTGCTCCATCGTATGCATCACCTCCGCCAGATCGAGGTGGGCGGGGACCGCCTCCAGCAGCACGTCCACCGCCTCGCGGACCAGGCGCAGGCCGCTCCAGACGATCACCAGCGAGATGCCGATCGAGAGGATGGGATCGACCGCCGTCCAGCCGGTGATCAGGATCACCGCCGCCGCCACGATCACCCCCACCGAGGAGAGGGTGTCGCCGAGCACGTGGAGATACGCACCCCGGAGGTTGATCGATCCGTCCTTGCTGTGCAGCACGAAGAGGCCGATCGCGTTGGCCACCAGGCCTATGGCGGCGATGGCCATCATCGGCCCCGCGTCGATGGGGGCGGGGTGGCGGAAGCGGCCCACCGCCTCGACGATGATCCACGCCGCCAACAACACCAGCGTCACGCCGTTCGCCAACGCGGCGAGGATCTCCATCCGGTAGAAGCCGAAGGTGCGGCGATGATCCGCCGGGCGCGCCGCGAACGAGAGCGCCAGGAGCGCCAGCATGATCGCGACCGAGTCGGTGAGCATATGCCCGGCGTCGGCCCGCAGGGCGAGGGAGCCGGTGAGCCAGCCGCCCACCCACTCCACCACCATGATCACGCTGACCAGGATGAAGGTCAGCAGGAGGGAGCGGCGCTCCTTGGCCCGCTGCTCCGGGCGCATGCGGGCGACCGCCCGCGCGTCGGGCAGGTGATGGTGCGCGTGGGCGTGCCCCGGCGAATGTGCGTGACCCGGCTCCTCCCTCGAAGGATCCTCCCGATGGGTCCTCATCTGAGTTGATCCTTTCATCTCTTCCGCTGGCTCTCCCATTCCTCCTGCCTTCGAATGGCAGGGATCGGCGCTTCAACCAAATGCGAACTCTGCCTCGTAGCTCGTATGCGCGAGGAAGTCCCGTCGGGCCATGGGTTCGGACCTCAAAGCTATACGCGAGAGCAGCCCTGCGCCATGACGATGGCTGCCTCTCCTTGCCGGCCGCCGATGCGCGTGCCAGCCTATGGACCGCCGATCCCGGCTTTAGGCAGCGTGTGATCCTATCCGAAGGGCCCGGCCCGCTCGTCGATCCATGATCCCCAAGTTCACTCAAGCGGCCACGCGATCTTCGTCCGGGTGCCTGGCCGGCGCGATCCTCTTCGCCGCGGCGTGGGCCGTCGGCCTCCCCGCCTCCGCCCTGGCGCCGGAGCATCGCTGGCGCACCCTGGAGACGCCGCACTTCGAGGTGCACTTCCACGAGGGCCTGTACCCGCTGGCCCTTCGGGCCGCCCGCTCCCTCGAGGCCGCTCACGAGCAGATGGTGCCCCTGCTCGCCGCCCAGCCGAGGCGCAAGACACAAGTGGTGCTAAGTGACGACACGGACTCAGCCAACGGCTCCGCCACCGCCAGCCTGCGCCCCCGGATCTGGCTGCTGGCCCCGCCGCCCGACGACCTCTCGGTGCTCGGTGACTACGACGATTACGTCTTCCTCCTCGTGGCCCACGAGTACGTCCACGTACTCCACCTGGGCCTGGTCAGCGGCGTCCCCTCCTGGCTCAACTGGATCTTCGGCGACCTCTGGACCCCCAACGGCGTCCACCCGCGCTTCTTCACCGAGGGGCTCGCCACCTACCACGAGTCCCAGCTCACCTCCGCCGGCAGGATCCGCTCAGCCATCTTCGATATGTACCTGCGCGCCGACGTCCTCGACGATCGCGTCCTCCCGCTCTCCCGGCTCACCAGCGGCACCCTGCTTTGGCCGCGGGGGACGGCGGCCTACCTCTACGGCGGCAGGATGCTCGCGTGGCTCGCCGAGACCCGGGGCGACGAGGCCGTCCAGGCGTACATCCACGCCTACGGCAGGAACCTCATTCCCTACTTCATCGACCACGATCTGCGGCAGAGCGCCGGGGTGGACTTCAACGATCTCTGGGAGGAGTGGGTGGACGCCCTCCGCCTCCGCTACCGGGAGCAGATGGAGGTGATCCGCTCCCGAGGCCCGATCACCGAGCCTCGCCTTCGCACCTCCTTCGGCGAGCAGACCGGCGCGCCGCGCTTCTCCCACGAGGGCAACAGGCTTTATTACGTGGAGTCCACCAGCCACGGACGGCCCAGGCTCCGTGCGCTGGACGTCGGCGACGGCGGCGATCGGGCGATCCGCGAGTTGGGGGCCTCCGGCACCATCGCCCCCCTCCCCGACTCGCGCGACGTGCTCCTGGCCCGGCCCGAGTTCCACGGGAGCTGGAGGATCTACAGCGATCTCTTCCTCGTCAGCGAGGATGGCGAGCGAAGGCTGAGCGAGGGCCTGCGCGCCTCGGAGCCCGACGTCGATCCCGCCGGCGCCTTCGCCTACTTCGTGCGCCGCGATCGCGGCAGGACCGCGCTCTTCCGCCTGCCACTCGACGGAGATCATCGCTCGGAGCTGGTCTACCAGCCGCCCGACGGGGCCGTGGTCTACACGCCGCGCGTCTCCCCCGACGGTGCCTGGCTGGCCTTCTCCCAGAGCCGGCCCGGCGGCGGCCGGGACATCCTCGTCATCCCTGCAGCGCCCGTGAGACATTCGCCCCCGCGCGAGGCAGAAGCGAGTTCGTCACTCGCGCTACGGGCGAAACCCTCTCCTGGTGTTCTCTCGCCTCCCGCTCTGAGCGTGGCCGTCACAGGAGGCGGCACGCCCATCCTCCTCACCAACGACGGCGCCACCGATCTCGATCCGAGCTGGATGCCCGATGGCGGCGCCGTGATCTTCGCGAGCGATCGCAGCGGGGTCTTCAATCTCTACGCCGTGCCGTTTAGCCGCCCGGGAGAGCTCACGCGCCTCACCAACGTCGTCACCGGCGCCTTCCAACCCGACGTCTCGCCGGACGGCCAATGGCTGGCGTGGACCACCTACGGCAGCGGGGGCTTCGACGTCGCAGCGATCGAGTTCGCCAGTCTCTCCCCGACGCCGGCCGAGCCCTTCGTGAGCGATCGACCACCGGCGATCCCGCGGGACGAAGGAGCGATCTATCCCATCCGTCGCTACGCCCCCCTGGAGACATTGGGCCCCCAATCGTGGTTTCCCTACCTCGGCAGCGATCGCGCCGGCACCATCCTCGGCGCCACCCTCGCCGGATCCGACGTGGTCGGCCGCCACGCCTGGACCCTCGCCGCCGGCTACGGCATCGACTCCCAGCAGGCGGAGGCCGCCGCCTCCTACCGCTACGCCGGCTCCAGATTGCAGCCCACCCTCGCCGGCGGGTCCTCCTTCCGCTCCACGCCGGGCTTCCCCCTCGGCACCACCGAACGCAACAGCGCAGCCAGCCTGGGCGTCTCCTGGCCTTGGTCCACCACGCGCTCGTCACAATCGCTGGGCCTCGCCTACCAGGCCACCTATTTCGCGCCCCTGGACGCCCCCGTCCCCTCCTTCCAACCCCGCCCCGGCCTGGCCACGGAGCTCCAGCTCAGCTGGCAGCTCGGCACCGCGGAGCAGCCCGCCGAGTCCGTCTCCCCCGAGGACGGCGTCGCCGTCTGGGTCTTCGGCAGAGCCGGCTCCCCTCATCTCGGCGGCGACTACGAATATGCCGCCCTCGACCTCTCGGCCGCCGCCTACCTGCGGGTGCCCTGGACCCGGCACCACGTCCTCCTCCTCTCCGGCCGCGCCGGCCTCGGCACAGGCGAGCTGGGAGAGCGGCGTCTCTATGGCCTGGGCGGCCCGCAGCTCCGCAACCCCCTCATCGATCTCCTCTTCACCGGCCAGCTCCTGGGCAGCGGCGCCCTCCGCGGCTATGTCCCGGGCGCCTTCGTCGGCAGCCACCTCCTCCTGGGGACCGTCGAATACCGCTTCCCCCTGCTCTGGATCGACAGGAGCCCAGGCACCCTCCCCGTCTATGTGGGCAAGCTCGCCGCCGCGATCTTCGCCGACGCCGGGAACGCCTTCGACGAATGGGAGGCCCTGCGCCTCCACCCCAGCGTCGGCGCCGAGCTGCGCCTCGGCGTCGATCTGGGCTGGGGCTTCGCCGGCTCCATCCGCCTCGGCCACGCCTACGGCTTCGACGCGGGCCCCCTCGGCGGGCATCGCCCCTACCTCGGCGTCGGCGCCTCGTTCTGATCGCAGCTCAGGGTTTTGCCAGTTTTTTGGCGATGGCAACGCCGCCCCCCCCCCAATCGGGATCGCGGCGATGGATCACCCAACCCCTTCGCTTGCCGCCGAGGAAGCAACTGCGGTAAGTTCCGCAAAGTCCGTTTCCAGGAAGGACGTGCCGGCTCAATCAGCGAGCCGACCGTCATTTTCCTACCGCGCGCTTGGTAGGTCGAAGGAGAATCCCTTTGAAGTCAAACGAATACCCCCGTCGCCTCCCGCCCATCCTGGCTCTCCGACGCTCCGCCTTGGGCCTCCTCGCTGCCGCCCTCCTGATCCCCACTTCCTCGAACGCGCAGGCTCCCTACGTCGTCACGCGAGATTCCAACATCGGCTACACCTCGCTCCCCAACACCTCGACGGTCGTCGGCGGTGGTGTCGACACCCATCACCCAGTGACCCTCCCGTTCCCCTTCGCCTTCTTCGGGCAGACCTACACGCAGATCCTGGTGGGGACCAACGGCTACATCACCTTCCCGGGAAACAACGCCAGCGTTTGGAATAGCTGGCCGCTGCCCGACCCCACCAAAGATCCGAAGCCCCTCATCGCCCTTTGGTGGTACTGGCAGACCTGCCCGGCGGACGGGATCCGCTCCCAGCTGAGCGGCACGGCGCCGAGCCGGCGATTCACCATCGAATGGCGCTCCTGCCATAGGTGGAACGATTCGAGCGGCACCTGGCAGGCCAAGCTCATCCTCGACGAAGGTTCGAGCACCATCACAACAGAATACGGCACCCATCAGAACACCAGCGTCTTCCCCGCCGGTCAGCTCGTCGTCGGGATCCAGAACCAGACGGCAACCCAATTCCACCTGGGCCTCGCCAATCAATGCAATAAATGCGGCGGCAGCGACTGGCCGACCGACACGCGCATCACCTACTCGCAAGGGCCTCAGCTTCGAGTCAGCGAGGTGCGGGTGCCGTTCGTTGCGTATGCAGGGGTCCCGGCCCACGTCGAGGCAACCGTCTCGAACGTCGGCGGCAAGCCGGCCGATGGGTTCACTGCCCGCTTCTGGATCAACTCAGTTGCGTCTTTGACCGACGGCGCCATCGACCTCGGCCTCGTACCGGGCCTCGTCGATCTCGATCCTGGCGACTCGGCGGACTTCACGCTGGATCCTCGACTCCCTATCCACCTGACACCGGGCAGCTATTACATCATCGCGGAAGCGGATCCTCATCACGCCGTACCGGTCAACAGTCGCGGCTCGTCCATCTCGGCCTCGCCGCCGATGACCATCGGCCTGCCGGCGCCCAACCTCATCCCCACCCACATCGTGGCCCCCGAGCGAATCGCGCCTGGCAGCCAGTTCACCCTGAATTGGGTGGCGCAGAACATCGGCAACGCCGAGGCCGTGGGTGCGCCCTACCGGGTGGTGCTCTCCACCCATGTCCTCCACGGCCCCTCCAGCCGCGTCCTCTACGAGAGCGCTGTCGACATCCCGGTCCTGGACGCGATCACCATGGCCGATACCATCGCCATGCCCGCCGACGTCGTTCCCGGTCAATACCATCTGGGCGTGATCATGGACCCCGACGGCGTGATCTATGAGCATGAGATCTCCAACAACATCGGCTCCTCCGACGCCGTACAGGTCGCGGATGACCTCGAGGTCCACATCGTCAGCTCCGCCGAGCTCCCCCCCGCCGAAGTGGGCGGTCTCTACTCTGTGACGCTGCTGGCCGGGGGCGGGGACGGCGTCTACAGCTGGTCGGTCGCCGCTGGAAGCAGCCTCCCCCCGGGGCTCTCGCTTCGAGAGAGCCCCGCTGGTGCCCGCGAGGCCGGGCGGCCTTTCTCCACCGCGCTACAGGGGGCACTCAATCAGGCAGGCGAGTTCGGCTTCACGCTCGAAGTGGAGTCCGCCGGCATACCCAGCGCAGAAGCGTTCAGGCTGACGGGGCTCCCCAGCGGGCTCCCCCTCCAGATCGGAACGAGCGAGCTGCCCCAGGCCTTCTTCGACAGGCCCTACACCGCGCATCTCTCCGCCATCGGCGGGACCCCGCCCTATCATTGGAAGGTGATCGATGGCTCCCTGCCCCAGGGGCTCCTCCTCGATCCCGAAGGCAGGTTCAGCGGCGCCCCGATGAAGGACGGCACCTTCATCGCGACGATCCGGGTCAGCGACGCCAGCGGCTCCTTCGCCGAGAAAGGCCTCGATCTGGTGGTCCTTCCGCCCAACTCCCTCGTCTGCTCCACCAGACAGCTCCCCACGAAGGCCATCGATGAGCCGTACGACGAATATCTCCTGGCGGCAGGCGGCCGGGTGAGCTGGACCACGAGGGAGACGAGGTATCTGGCAGGTGGCCACGGAGAGGAGTCTCAGAGCCGGCCGGGCGAGGCGCCTCCCGGCCTCTCGCTCCGGGCTGATGGAAGGGTCACCGGCGCACCCACCCGGGCCGGCGCCTACCTCTGGAACTTCGACGTGGTCGAGGTCCTCGATCGGGAGACGATGCGCCAGCCCTTGCGGCCGATCACCTGTGAGATCAGGCTCGAAGTCCGCCTCGATCGCGGCCTAACCGTCGGGACCCAGGCCCTCCCTCCTGCCGTGGTGAACCAAGGCTACACTGCCCAACTCCAGGCGAGCGGCGGCGAAGGCGCGCTGACCTGGTCCCTGATGCCAGGCAGCACGCTCCCGGAGGGGCTGACCCTCGATGCCAGCGGGCTCATCCTGGGCTCGCCCACCGATCCGCAGCTCGACGGCGAGGAGAGCCGCCTCTTCCCCTTCCTGGTTCACGTGGCCGATCCCCATAACCGCACGGCGAGGGTCACCCTCTCCATCCTGGTCGAGCAGCCGCGAACCGTCCACGTGCCCAAGGAGAAGCGGGTCGAGGGCGGCTGCCAGGCCGCAAGCGCCGAATCCAGTGTCCTCGCCCTCCTCGCCGCCCTGGGCTTCGCCGCCAGGCATCGGCGAGCCGAAGGCGAGCAAGCGTAAGGAGAGACCTCTCGCCCGCAGCACGAGCCGAAGGAATCCCCCCCGCTCCTTTGCGGGGGCGATCCCTTCACAGGCTCGGGCGAGCCGACGGCGAGCAAGCGCAAGGAAAGCCCACCTTCCGGCGGGGCAAGCTGACCGGGCTTGCCCTAAATTACTTTGACGGGATACTGTTTGACCTCCAACGGAGTGATCCTGGCCCTGTGGTCCGGATCCGTACCGATCACCGCGTCTTCCAGCGGCTGGTTGGAGGTCTCATGTCGTTCTTGGCATCGGTCGCTCAGGCGGCGCCGCCCGCAGTCTCCAACCCCATGCTGCAGAGGCGGCGCGTCCTGGCAGGCGCGGCTCTCGCCGGACTCGCCCTCCTCCTGCCCGCGCTCGCCGGCGCCGCACCCTATTCCGTGACCCGCTCGACGGCGCCCTTCGCGCCCCTGCCCATCGGAGGGGGCAGCTATACCAACGTCGGCTCCGGCTACGACACCTCCTATCGAGTGAACCTCCCCTTCCCCGTCCGCTTCTTCGACGTGAGCTACGACGCCGTGACCATCGGCACCAACGGCTACGTCACCTTCGCCAGCGGCAACAACGGCAACGTCTTCAACAGCTGGACCTTGCCCGGATCGTCCACGAGCAACCCGAAGGACTTGATCGCGCTCTGGTGGGCCGCGTCGGATTGCCGCAACCTCACCGACGCGATCCGACGTCAGACCCTCGGCACCGCGCCGAACCGTCAGTTCGTCATCGAATGGAACTGCACGTCCTGGAGCCCGAAGAATAGCGCGTGGCAGGCCCAGCTCTGGTTCAGCGAAGGCTCCAGCACCATCCTCACCCACTACGGCAGCTACGCCACCCCCGGCGACTACGGCAGCAGCCGCATGGTGACGGTAGGGATCCAGAACCACACGGCCACCGAGTCCTACCTGGGCCTTGGCTGCAACAAATGTGATGGGAACCTCTGGCCGACCAACAGCCAGATCGTCTACTCCCAGGGCCCCGAGCTCAGGGTCTCGTCGGTGCGCACGCCTGACGTGGCGTACGCGGGAGTTCCCCTCCTCGTCCAAGCCACGGTGCAGAGCGTGGGCGGCAAGCCGGCCCTCGGCTTCACCACCCGCTTCTGGGTGAGCCCCACCCCTTCGCTCGGAGACGACTCGATCCCCCTCGGCACCGTCGATGGGGCCTTCGACGCCGCGCCTGGCGAGAGCCTGGAGTTCGTCCTGGAGCCTCGCCTCCCGGTCTCGCTCCAACCCGGCACCTACTACATCGTCGCCGAAGCGGATCCCTTCCACGTCGTGCCGATCGGCAGCCGCGGCCCGACGGTGGGGGTCTCGCCTCCCTTCGTCATCGGCCTCCCTGCGGCCAACCTGACGCCGACTCAGATCCGCCCGCCGGAGCGCATCGCGCCGGGCAGCCTCTTCGAGCTGAGCTGGTCCGCCGGCAACATCGGCAACGCCGACGCCATCCATGCACCCTACGTAGTGGTCCTCAGCACACACGATCTCCCAGGCCCCGCCAGCCGCGTGATCCACGAGGGCGAGGTGACCATCGAGCGGCTCTCCTCCGTCGCCTTGACGGACGAGGTGCTGATGCCGGGGGACGTCCCGGCCGGGCACTACTACATCGGCGTGATCATGGACCCCGACGACCAGGTCTTCGAGCACGAGAAGGCCAACAACATCGGCACCTCGGAGAGGATCGCCGTCGTCGACGATCGCAGCCTCGCCATCGCGACCCTGGAGCTCCCGGCCGGTGAGCTCGGCGCCCCCTACTCCGTGGTCCTGGAGGCCGAGGGCGGCGACGGGATCTATATCTGGTCGGTCGGAACCGGCACCAGCCTCCCCCCGGGCCTCGTCCTGCGCGAGATCCCCGCCGGCGCCCGTGCGCTGGGCCTGCCCTTCTCCACCGTCCTGGACGGGACCCCGAACGTCCTCGACGCATCCGCCTTCAGCCTCCAGGTGGAGTCCGCAGGCCTCGTCGCCACACACGACTACCTCCTCGAGGTCAGCCGCAGCGCCATCGAGCTCCAGCTCACGGTGGCCCGGCTGCCGCAGGCCTCCTTCGGCGCCATGTACAACGCCAGGCTCTCCGCCATCGGCGGACAGCCTCCCTACACCTGGTCGCTCAGCAAGGGGACCCTCCCCGCTGGCCTCCTCCTCGACTCCGAGGGCCGGCTCAGCGGCGTCCCCAAGCAGGACGGCACCTTCATCCCCACGGTGCGCGTGAGAGACGCCCTGGGCGCCCAGGCCGAGGGCAGCCTCCAGCTCACGGTCTCCCCTCCCCTGGCGCTCACCTGTGGAAGCGACAGGCTCCCCAGCCGCGCCATCGGCGAGGCCATCAACGAGAACCTCTTCGCAGCAGGAGGCAGCCGGCCCATCACCTGGAAGACCCGCGACACCCGGGCCCTCGCCAGCGGCTTCGGCGGCGAGGCCTTCGTCCTGGAAGGGCTGCCGCCCCCAGGCCTCGTCCTCCGGGCGGATGGCAGGGTCACGGGCGCCCCCACCCGCGCCGGTCAATACCTCTGGACCCTCGACGTCGCCGATCAGAGCAATCGGCAGTCCATCGCCTGCAGCGTCTTCGTGGAGGTCGAGCTGGATCGTGGCCTGACCCTCTCGAGCCGCGCGCTCCCCCGGGCCATCGTCGATGAGCCCTTCGTCGCCCAGCTCGAAGCCCAGGGCGGCAACGGCACGCTGCGATGGTCGCTGCTCCCCGGGAGCCCGCTCCCCTCCGGCCTCAGCCTGGACGACACCGGACGCATCGAGGGGACACCCACTGCAGGCCAGCTCGGCGGCGAGACCTCCAAGACCTTCGCCTTCCTGGTCCGGGTCGCGGATCCCCAGAATCGCACCGCGATGGGGTCGCTCTCGATCACCCTCTCCGAGCCCCTCGATCTCGTGGTCCCCAAGGAGCAGAAGAGCTCCACCGGATGCCAGGCGGGTGGCGCCGAGCCGGGGCTGCTGCTCTTCGCCGCTGGCGCCGGCCTCGCCGCCCTCCGGAGGCGCCACCGCCGGGCTCGCTGAGCCCCCGATCCGCCGCCGAGCGGCCGCGACGGATCCACATCGGTCCGCTCCCGTCCTGCGCCGGGGGCGAGTCCTGCACGGATCGTGAGGGCACCCTCTCCCACACGAGGGCTAGACGTCCGTGCAGCCTCCCTTGCTTTCTGCTCCAAACTCTCGGTAGGCTTTCTCCCTTACAGGAATCGGCAGGGAGAATACGTGAGACGATCCTCGATCGATCGCGGATCGCTCTAGCGAAGAGGAGGAGCAGCATGCGAGCTTTATCGAGTTGTTCTCGAGGTGATTCCAACAGAGGAAGGATCGCGATCCACCCGCTCCTCGCCTCCCTGGTCGTGGCCGCCGGGTCAGCGCTGATGCTGTCGTCTCCAGCGACGGCCCATGCACAGGCCTCCGCCTCCTACATCGTAGTGACGCAGAGCGCACCATATGTTGCGCTTCCACTCGCCGGAGGTACAACTACCCGGGTGGCAGGAAGCGCCAACGTCACGGGTGATCAAGGCTTCACCATTCAGCTTCCGTTCCCATTCAGCTTTTTCGGCGTCAGCTACTCGTCGCTCGCAGCTACGACCAACGGGTACATCACCTTCAAACCCGGCAACCGCTTGGACCAATTCTCCAGTTGGGCGCTCCCGAGCACGAACGACCCCACCGACATCCTCGCGGTCTGGTGGAATCTGGGTGACTGCCGCTTTATCGCCGACTGTATCGTGACGCAGACCATCGGTACTGCGCCGAACCGTCAGTTCATCATCGAGTTCAACGCTTCTCGTTGGACCTATTCGGCTCAATGGCATGCGCAGGTCTGGCTTTCCGAAGGGTCCGGTACGATCAACGTCCACTATGGCAGCTACGCCAGCCCCAGCGACTATGGTACAGGCACTGTGACCGTAGGGATCCAGAACCAGACAGGCAACGAATACCATCTCGGCCTCCCCTGCAACAAATGCGATGGCGCTGCTTGGCCGACCAACACCATCATCTCCTATTCGCAGAGTCCAGAACTCAAAGTCGACCAGGTGCGTGTGCCACCGGCGGGTTTCGCCGGCGTGCCAATGCAAATGGAAGCCACCGTCACGAGCTTCGGCGCGAAGGACGCAGAAGGGTTCACCCACCGCTTCTGGATCAACGACGCACCCTCCCTCGGTGATTCTGCGATCGTGCTGGGGACAAACGCAGGCACGGTCGATCTTCCAACGGGAGACTCGATGGTCTTCACCATGAACCCAAGGCTGCCGATTCACTTGACTGAAGGCACCTATTACATCATCTCGGAGGTCGATCCGAACCACGACGTCCCGGTCAGCTCCCGGGCATCGACCGTCCTTGCGTCTCCCCCTTTCATCATCGGCTTGGCGGCGCCCAACCTGACACCGACGGACATCGTCGCTCCCGAGCGGGTCAAGCCAGGCAGTGATTTCACCCTGAGTTGGAACGCAGCAAACATCGGCAGCGCCGACGCGCGCGCCGTCCCCTATCGCGTCGTCCTCTCCACCCACGACCTGCCGAACACCTCGAATCCCACGCTCTACGAAGGACTGCTCGATGTGGCCGCCCTGCAGACGACGCCCGTGATCGACACGATCCGGATGCCCGCCGATTTGCAGGCCGGTCGGTATTTCCTCGGCGTCCTCATCGATCCCGACCAGGTCCTCTTCGAGCATGAGCGGGAGAACAACAACGGCATCTCGAATCCGGTGCAGGTCGCCGACGACGAGACCCTCGCGATCACCACGACGTACTTCCCCGACGCCGAGCTCGGCAGCGTGTACTCGGTGGTGCTGACGGCCAGCGGCGGCGATGGGATCCACGGCTGGTCGGTGGAGCCTGGCTCCCGCCTCCCGCCGGGACTCTCCCTGATCGAGACTCCCTCCGAGACCCGAGCGGAGGGTCGCTCCTTTTACACTCACCTCGGAGGGAGTCCGAGTGAGGTTGGAAACTTCGACTTCTCGCTGTTGGTCGAGTCCGCCGGGCTCGTCGAACGGGCGGAGTTCAGCCTGGAGATCCTGCCCAGCGGTCTGCCCGTGGCGGTCTCGACCCGTGAGATCCCGCCCGCCTCCTTCAACGTGGGGTACCTGGGTCAGCTCGTCGCCATCGGCGGTCTGCCTCCCTATCATTGGACTGTCGTCGAAGGCGCGCTCCCCCACGGTCTCCACCTCGATCCCGAAGGGATCATCGCCGGCACGCCGCTGAAGGACGGCACCATCCCGGTACGTGTCCGCGTCAGCGACACCGTCGGTGATTCCGCGGAAGCTGAGCTGGAGGTGGTCGTCATGCCTCCCAACTCCCTGGTCTGCGCCAGCCAGAGCTTCCCCACCCACACCATCGACGATCCCTACGACGAGGTGTTCCTCCTCGCGGCTGGCGGCAGGGTCACCTGGGTCACCCGGCAGACCCAATACCTCAGCGGCGGATTGGGGCAGGGGTCCGAAATCCGCGCTGGCGAGGCGCCTCCCGGACTCGTCCTGCGGGCCGATGGTCGGGTGACCGGCGCGCCTACCCGCGCCGGGATATACCTCTGGAGCCTTGACGTACACGAGTCTCTGGATCGCGACGCCACCCGTCAGCCGCTGAAGTCGATCGTCTGCGAGGTGAGGGTCGAGGTCCTCGTGGACCACGGACTCAGCGTATCGACGCAGGCGCTGCCCGCCGCCACGGTGGGTGAGTCCTACCTGACGCAGCTGCAGGCCATAGGTGGGAACGGAGCGATCGAGTGGGCGCTGATGCCAGGGAGCAAGCTCCCGCAGGGCCTCTCCCTCGATCCGGACGGAAACATCGCCGGGAGCCCCGCGGACGCCGAGCTCGACGGCGAGCTCTCACGGGTCTTCTCCTTCATGGTCCGCGCTGTCGATCCCCACAACCGCGCGAACACGGCTTCGCTCTCCATCCTCGTTCAGCAGCCACACGAGTTCCACGTCCCCAACGAGAAGAGAGACTCCACGGGCTGCCAGGCAGCCGGCGCCGATCCCGCCCTCCTCGCCTTCGCCATCGGTCTCGGCCTCGCCGCCCTACGCCGCCGAAGGGCCTGAGCGAAGCGCTCCAGCCCATGAGGATCGCCTCCGCCCCAACCGGTGGCGATCCTCTCGCTCACGCCACGAAGCGGGTCGCCTCCGGCTCGCAAACTCAGAGCCTGTGAAAAAATCGCCCTCGCGTCGCTGTGGGGGGCGATCTTTTCACCCGCGCTGCGCGCTACGGCTCCTTTCTAGCGCTCGCTCGCCTCCGGCTCGCAAAGATTTCTTCACAAACTCTCAGTCGAAGGATTGGAGCGCGCGGTTTATCCGCTCGCGGGCCTCGGTGCCTGGCCGCTCGGGGGGGAAGAGGAAGAGCCACGGGCCGTGGACGCTGACGTCGCGGCGCAGCCGCTCCCAGGCTGACGCTCCCCCCTTCAGGGCCATGTTGCGGAAGTCTTCGCGGCAGGCTTCTGCCTCGCCCGCCCCGTCGAAGCGCGAGACGTTGAGGAACGCCCCCCCGCTCCCCAGATGCAGCCGATATCGAAACTCGGCGCTGGGGCAGCCCGGCAGCTCGCGCAGGCTCTTCAACGCCTCGATCTCGGTGATCTCGACACCGGCGGCCTCCAGGTGTTGGCGCAGCTCGACGAGAGCCGAGGGCGTAGGCGCCTTGGATGCCGGCGCCTCCTTGCATCCGACGCTGACGGCAGCGACGATCGCGACGATCGGGAGAAAACGCCATCCGATCGAGGCATGGTCGCTACCGCAAGAAAGCTTTGGCCGGCTAGACTGCGTCGATGTCATGTCCTCGCTCTAACACAGGGGCGGACGGTCTATCCACAGCCCGCGCCTCTTCTCCGGTTGCCGCCGGGGAACGCCATTTGGTACCGCGAAAGCATCATGCCCGACGCTCGTGAACTGGAGCAGCTCCTGGTGGAGGCGGACGACATCGCCCGCTCCGCCGGCCAGGCGCTCACCTCGGCCCACCTCCTCCTTGCGATATGGGCGACGCCGTCGTCCGCCGCCGCCCTCCTCGGGGAGCGAGGGACCGGCAGCCAACAGATCCTCGATGCCCTCAGCGGCGCCCCCAGGGAGCCGGCGAGCGTCGCCACCCAACTCCTGAACCGCACGAGGGAGATCGCCGCAGGGGTCGGGGTCGACGCCACCTCCCTCCACCTGCTGATCGCCATCAGCCGCAGCCAGGAGTCGCTGGCGTATGCGCTCCTCGAGCGCTGCGGGGTCCCCCTGGCTGCCCTCCGAAACACGATCCTCTCCTGGTATACTGGCGGCAAAGTCCCCAAGCACTACGCCACGGCGCCGCAGCCTTTGGGGGGCGGTGGCCGGGCCGGGAACATGGTGACCCCTGCGCCGCGACGCCACCCGCCCCTCCCTCGACGGGATCGCGCGCCCGATCCCGACTTCACCTCCCACGACGACCACCTCGGCGGCGGCCTCATGGCCGGCCGAGGTTCCGCCGCCCGAGGCGGTCGCCTCCCTCCCTCTCCCTTCTTCGATGAGGATGATTGCCTTCCGGAGCGTGGCACCGCCGCCGATCGCCTCTCTGTCTCGCCCTTCTTCGATGAGGACGACTTCCTTCCGGAGCGTGGCACCGCCGGCCCCCCCGCCTCCTCCCGCGACTACGACCTCATGCAGGGGCGCGGCGCCGGCGGGCTGGACGGTCATCTCCCCAGGCCGCCCGCCACCGGGGAGGACTGCTCGATGCCGGAGCAGCGCGAAGGATCTCGCCGCCCCGAAGCCTCCGACGACGCTCCTGGGGTGCCGCGGGAGGATCGCTTCTCATCTCCTCCGGCGCTCCACGACGGCGTAGCCTCCACCTACGGAGCTGCAGCCGATGGCCGCCTCTCCCCATGGGCCGTGGACACCGGGAGCGTGAAGCCTCCTCCCGTTGGCGCCTCCGACGATCGCTTCTCCCCTTCGCGCTCCCTCTCCCTCGATGATACCGCCCGTGCCCGCAGGGGCTCCGACGAGCGTCTTGCCTTGGCGCCCGGTCGGGACGCCACCCGCCGCGTCGACGACGACGGTCGTCTCTTGCCACGCCGAGCGCCCGATCTGCGGCAGGTGCAGCTCGACGCCGAGCGCTTTCCCCTCCTCTCTACCTTCGGCCGCAACCTTACCGTCGCCGCCCTCCGCGGCCGCCTGGATCCGGTGATCGGCCGGGAGCGGGAGGTGGATGAGGTCGTCGACATCCTGGGCAAGCGCCGGGGCAACAACCCCGTGCTGGTGGGCGAGGCCGGCGTGGGCAAGACCTCCATCGTAGAGGGGGTCGCACAGCGGCTGGTGGCGGGCGATCTCGATCCGAGGATCCTCGTCGAGCTCGACATGGCCTCTCTCACGGCCGGCACCTCGTTGCGCGGCTCGTTCTCCGAGCGTCTCGGCGGCATCAAGGAAGAGGTGCGGCAGGCAGCGGGGCGGGTGCTGGTCTTCATCGACGAGCTCCACACCGTGGTGGGAGCGGGCTCCACCGGCGACGGCCCACAGGACGCCGCCAACGAGCTGAAGACGGCCCTCGCCCGAGGGGAGTTCCCCTGTATCGGCGCCACCACCCACGACGAATATCGAAAGTTCATCGAGGCCGATCCGGCGCTGGAGCGGCGCTTCACCGCCGTGCAGGTCCCGGAGCCCTCGCCGGAGGAGGCCATCGAGATCCTCCGGGGCATCGCACCCCGCTACGAACAGCACCACGGCGTGCGCTACGAGGCCGCCGCGCTGCGGGCAGCCGCCACCCTCACCTCCCGCTACATCCGGGATCGGCAGCTCCCAGACAAGGCGATCCAGGTCATGGATCTCGCCGGCTCCCGCTCCCGTCGCGCCGGCAAGGACGTGGTCGACGTCCGGGCCATCGCAGACGTCGTCGCCCGCACCGCCAAGCTCCCGCTCGAGCGGCTGATCACCGACGACGCGGAGCGCCTGCTCCGCCTGGAGGACGCGGTCTCCGCCCGTGTGGTGGGGCATGGCGACGTGATCAGCCGGATCGCAGGGACGCTGCGCCGCAACTACGCCGGCTTCTCCTCCCATCGCCCCCTGGGCTCCTTCCTCTTCCTGGGCCCTACCGGCGTCGGCAAGACGGAGATGGCCAAGGCCATCGCGGAGATCCTCTTCGGTGAAGCCGACGCGCTGATCCGGATCGACATGAGCGAGCTGGCAGAGCCCCATGGCGTGGCCCGGCTCATCGGCGCGCCGCCGGGTTACGTAGGCCACGGCGAGGGCGGGCAGCTCACCGAGGCGGTCCGCCGCAGGCCGGCGTCGGTGGTCCTTCTGGACGAGATCGAGAAGGCCCACCGCGACGTCCAGCTCCTGCTCCTGCAGATCCTAGACGAGGGCCGCCTCACCGACGCCAAGGCCCGGCTGATCGACTTCAGCCAGACCATGGTGATCCTCACCTCCAACCTAGGGGGCGAGGCCTTCACGCCGGGGCGCTCCGCCGGACGGGTGGGCTTCGCCGCCGCGGCCCGGGATGGGAGCGCCGCCGACGATCCCAGGGAGGAGCGCGCCCTCTCGATCGCCAGGGAGCAGCTCCCCCTCGAGCTCTGGAATCGGATCGACGAACGCTGCCTCTTCCATCCCCTCGAGCGCGACGAGGTGGCGGCCATCGCGCGGCTGCTGCTGGCGGACTCCTCACGCCGCCTGGAGGCCGAGCGCGACATCCGCCTCCAGGTGAACGACGAGGTGATCGAGCACCTCGTCGCCAACGGCGGCTACGACGTGAGCCTCGGCGCGCGGCCCATGCGCCAGCTCATTCAGCGGGTGATGGAGGCGCCGCTGGCCGACTCGATCCTGCGCGGGGGCGTCTCCGCCGGAGACACGATCGAGGCCGTCCTCCGCGACGGGGCCATCGTCTTCGACCCTCGCGACGATGCCATGAGATGAACGACCATCCGCGACAGGCCGGCGTAGGCTTCCAGCCTCATCTGGAGCGCGAGCGCGCCAGGCACTCCGTCTTCATCGTGGGCGCCGGCCGCCTGGGCATGGCGTTGGCGAGGGGCCTCGCCGCCACCGGCTGGCAGGTGGACACCTGGTCCCGCACCTCGAGGCCGCCCAGGCTCCAGGGGATCGATCATCACGTCGGGCCGATCCCGCCGACGCTGAACGCCGAGCTGGTGATCCTCACCGTTCCGGATCGAGTGATCGCCGCCATGGCCCAGCTCCTCGCCGACTCGGGCAGGGTCTCCCGCGGCCAGGTGGCGGCCCATTGCGCCGGCGCCCTCGATCTCGCGCCGCTGGCGCCGCTGAAAGAGGCCGGTCTGGAGGTCGGCTCGCTCCATCCCCTGGCCGCCGCGACGCCCGGGATGGTCGGGCTTCATGGCCACTCCGCTGCCCTCGACGGTTCACCCAAGGCTCTGCGCCTGCTGCGCCGGCTGGCCCGCGACTCGGGGCTGCGCCCGATCGCCGTCGCCTCCTCCGAGCGCGCGCGCTACCACGCCGCCGCGAGCCTCGCCGCCAATGGCCTGGTCTCCCTCGCCGACCTCGCGACCGAGCTCCTCGTCGCCGCCGGGGTACCGCCGGGCCAGGCCCTCGACGCCCTCGTCCCCCTCCTCGACTCCGCCGTGCGGGGCCTCGAGGAGCGCGGCCTCCCCGCCGCCCTCACCGGCCCCATCGCACGAGGCGACGCCGTCGTGGTGGAGTCCCACCTCGAGGTCCTGGCGGAGTCCCCGGCCTTCGACGCCTACCGCGCCCTGGGCCGGCGCGCCCTCGAGCTCGCCCGGGAGCAGCGAGGTGCCGACGCCCCCGGGCTGGAGCGAATCGAGCGCCTCCTCAAACGACCCCGGCGCCGCAAGCCAAAGAAGAGCTGATCGATTCCGCCCCGGGAGTCGTTGGCGCAATCCGCGAACGATGCAAGCCCACGGCCGAAGACGATCCCTGAGATCCCGCTCGAGCGCAGCGCGCCGTATGCCGTCGGAGGAGCGCTCATCCGTCAGCGATAGAGGCCGCGGCTTCGGATGTAGTCGAGGATGACCCGGGGCACCAGGCGCTCGGCGCCGACGCCGGAGGCCAGACGGTCGCGGACCTCGGTGCTGGAGATCGCCGGCATCCAGGGGCCGGACGCGCGGGGATGGGGATGCCCGCTCCTGGCGACGATCAGCAGCGGCGCCCGCTCCTCCACCTCGTCGAAGGCATGCCAGCTGGCCGCCTCCTCGAGGATGTCGGAGCCGACCACCAGGCGGAACGAGGCGTCAGGGTTATTGGCCTGCAGATGCTCGAGGGTGTCCAGGGTGCGACCCGAGCCCGCCAGCTCCGCCTCGACCCCCGTGACCCCGACGCCCCCCGCGAAGAACGAAGTGAGGAGCCTGCACATCTCGATCCGATTGGCGAAAGGGACGAGCGCCTTGCCGAAGGCGTGGCGGTAGGCGGGCATCAGCCAGAGCTCGTCCACGTCGGCGGTCGCGAGGACGTAGCTGATCACCAGGAGGTGGCCGACATGGGGCGGGTTGAACGAGCCGCCGTAGAGCGCGATCTTCACGATCTACACGCCCTTCAGTAGCGCAGATGACGCGCCCGCTCCGGGTGGAAGTCGCGCAGCTCGGCGTCCCAGCCGGCCACCAGCTGCTCCAGGCCCGAGCCGGCGTCGATCCCCCGGCGGAGCTCGTCGGTGCCGGCGAGGAGATCGATCGCGGGGACGTCGCTGCGATACTCGTACTCTTCGGTGCGCCATTGGAATGCCTCGCCTCCCAGGCTGTGGGCCGCGATGAGGCAGGCCACCCCGGTCCGCACCGGCAGGAACGCGTCGCGGTCCGTGACGTGGATCATCACGCCTCCACACGACCGCCTTGCGTGCTTCTGGAAGGTAGGCTCGAACCAGCAGGGGCGGAACGCGACCCCGGGCAGGCCCTGCGCCTGGAGCGCCTCGGCGAGGTCGCCGGGATCCAGGTAGGGGGCACCCCAGATCTCGAAGGGCCGCGTGGTGCCCCTGCCCTCGGAGAGGTTCGTCCCCTCGAGGAGGCAGAGGCCCGGATAGACCCGCGCCGTATCCAGGGTCGGCATATTCGGAGACGGCGGGATCCACGCGAGGCCCGTCGCGTCCCACTCCAGGCTTCGGTCCCAGCCCTGTAGCTCGACGACCTCGAGCTGGCAGCGCTCCTCCGGAGGATGCCGCTCGTTGAAGAGGCTCGCCAGCTCGCCGGCGGTCATCCCATGCCGCGCAGGCAGGTCGTAGAGGCCGACGAAGGAGCGGAACGCCGGGCGGACCGAGTTCCCCTCCACGACGGTGCCGCCGATGGGGTTCGGACGATCGAGGACGAAGAAGCGAAGCCCCGCGCGCCCCGCCGCCCGCATGCAGAGCGCCATCGTGTAGACGTAGGTGTAATAGCGGGATCCTACGTCCTGTACGTCAAAGATCAGGGCATCCAGGCCCTCGAGAGACCCGGGCGTCGGAGAGAGGGAGTCGAAGGTGGCGCCGTAGAGCGAGTGGACCCGTACGCCGGTGCGCTTGTCGCGGGCCTCGCCTTCTACGTGAATCATGTCCTGCGCCGTCCCTCGGATCCCGTGCTCCGGGCCGAAGAGCGCGGCCAGGGTCACGCCTTCGGCGCTAGCCAGGTGATCGGCCAGATGGACGAAGTCGCGATCCACCGAGGTCGGGTTGCAGATCACCCCCACCCGCAGCCCGCGCAGCCGGCGGAAGTCCTCGGCGACCAATACATCCAACCCGGTGAGGGTCGGCTCATTGCTCATTGTATGCACCTCACTTACTCAAACCCATGGCGATCTCCCCAGCGCCAAGTGGAAGCGATGCGCCCGCCTGTCTTCCCACGGAAGGCGGGAGCGATCTTCTCATGCCCATTGTACGAAGGTCTCTCCTCGATCTCTCCCCTCGAGCGCTCAAGCCGGGGCGAGCCAGGCCATCATCGCGAAGCCTCCCAACGCCGCGAAGGCCACCATCGCCAACATCAGCCCGGCCTTCGGCGCCGCACGTCGGAATCCCCTCTCACGCGGCTGGAAGGGCGGAAGATCCAGCGCATTGAGCGCGTCGCCCCCGAAGGGCAGCTCGGCCCCTCCGAGGGGGCGCAGCCGGAAGATCCCCACCCGCTCCGGGATCCCCTTGAGTTCGTGGGATCCCAGATCCTCCAGATCGAAGCCGGCACGATCCGCCAGCAGGAAGACCGACTCGGTGAAATAGACCTCGCCACCGCGGGCCAGCCCCTCCACCCGAGAGGCGATGTTCACCGCCTCGCCGAAGACGTCGCCCCGCACCAGCCGCACCTCGCCGGCGCTCATGGCGATCCGGACCTCGATCCGCTCGTCCTCCTCCACCTCGAGGTTGAAGCGGGCCAGTCGATCCTGGATCGCGGCCCCACAGGCCAGGGCCCTGGTAGCAGAGTCAAAGACCACCAGGTACGCGTCGCCGATCGTCTTCACCCGCCGACCCAGATAGCCTTGGATCACGGGGAGGAGGAGCTCATCGTGCAGCCGCAGCAAGCGCTCGTTCTGGGCGCGGGTCTGCCGGCTCGTCCTCCCGGTGAAGTCCTGGATGTCGGTGAACATCACCGTGTAGGTGGCCGTCTTCAAGTCCGTCGCTCCGCCCCCGGTAGACTCTCGAATCGAAGGACTCTACCGCCCCGGCGGCATAAAATGCACGATCAGACGTAGATGGCGAAGCGGGCGTCGGTGGCGGCCTGGAGGATCTCTTGGAGCCCGGGGAGCCGATCGACCAGCGGCGAGACCTCGTCGGGCTCCAGGCCGGCGAGGCGGACGCCCGTCTCACAGGCGGCGAGCTTCGCTCCCAGGGCGCGGGCCTCCGCCAGCATCTCGCTCGGACGCGGCAAGCCGAGCGAAGCGTGACGTTCGGCCACCAGCACGTCCTCACCCGGGAGCGGATCATCGAAGCCTCCTTGCACGAAGCGGCGGAGCGCGTCGAACCAGAGGACGATGAGGACCTCATCGCCGGCAGCGGCCGCCGTGATCGCCAGCGAGACCACTTGGTAGCGGCGGGCGAATGACTCCCCGTGGAGTTGGAGGACGACGGAGCGTGGAGGGCGCATCAGGGCTTCCACGTAACGCGAGGCCCGTTCCAGACGCAAGGACGGAAGGGGCAGCGGACAGCGTCCAGGCTGTGGACAGACGCGCCAACGCGCCGATCTACCTCGGTGCTCCAAAGAGAGACGGCCGGACGCGTGGTGCATCCGACCGCCTCGCTTCGTGCGCATGCTCCGCTGGCGCGGAGTTCAGCAGAACTCGGAGCTCGCTAGACCTCCCGCTCTCGCAGCACGTGGGACCGTCGGGCACCGACCTCCTTGCCGTGCTCCCCATGGACCGGCACGCCGGAGAGGCCGCCGAAGATGCCCCCGACCAGACCCGCACAGGCCGAGATGAAGAACCACCAGCCAGGTCCGCCGTTCAACGAGCCCCCGCCGCCACCGGCGGCCGCCATGTTGCCCATGACCGCCGCGACGATCGAACCCAGCAGGACCATCGTGAAGAGGAAGGAGAGCGCCCAGGTCACCATCCCCTGGAGACCGCCGTCCCGCCGGTAGGTGAGAGCCGAGCCTTTGACCCCGACCGCCGCCCCGATGTAGCTGGCCACGAAGATGCTGACCAGCACCCAGACGCCGCCGCCGACCCAGCCGTGGGCCGCTGCCGCCGGGCCCGCGGCGCTGATGTTCACGATCCCCGCGGCAACGCCGAGCGAGATGAAGAGAAGCCCCAACGCCAAAGCCGTGAAGGCACCGACAAAGATGCCTGCCAGGCTCAGTCGATGGGGCTCTTTCCAAGCCGCCACCAGGTCGCTTCGAACGTCCTCTCGTCTGTATGTTGTATCTGCCACTTTGACCTCCCGTCACCTATGGTTGACCATGCGCGCCGCGCACCAGCGCGAACGAGCAACGGAGGGAGCTGCGGGCCTTGCTCATTGTTGGCTGCCCTACACGGTCCCATCGGGATCATTGGGACGCTCCCCGCAAGGGGCAACCCGCCGCCCACCGTCCCCCCCTCTCCCGCCGCCCCCTCGCCCCTAGCGGGGTGCGCAGCTTCGCGGACCCCTCCCCCTGCCGTCGCAGGGTCTTCAGAAATCATAGCGAGCGCCCCAAATGCGAGGCGGATCGAGCACCGAAGCGGAGCGCACACCAGGGCCTGTGAGAGAGTCACCCCCGCCAAGGCGGAGGCGATTCTCTCACCTGCGCTGCGCGCAAAGGGCCCTCTTGCCGTTGGCTCGCCTCGGCTCGCGTGCGTGAGCATCGGAGCGCAGATCCGACGAAGCGGTCGGGGTGCGCAGTAGATTTCTGGAGACCCTGCTAATGGACCACGAAGCGGGAGCTGGCGAGGGGTGCGTCTCCGTCCGGCAGCCAGAGTTCGGCCCGCCGGCTGCCTCGCCGGGCGGGGAGACGAGCGGTGAAGGGTGGAGAGAGCGGGACGATCGCCCCATCCTCCGTTCGCAGCTCGAGGGCGATGGCGCCAGCGGGGGCCACGATCCGGATCGGGATCGACTGGGATCCTACCGGCAGCCCCGGATCGAGGAGGTACTCGTCTCCATCCGCCGGGAGGAGGATCCGAGCGTGGCCCTCGGCCCGCGGCCCGTCGTCGCATCTCGCGATCGGGCCGGCGCCCAAGCCCTCGGCCGAGGCCCAGCCGTAGAAGCCGGGGCCTACGTCCAAGGCAGGGATCAGGGCCGAGCCTGGCGCCCCGCAGGATGCCGGCGCCCCGGTCGCCCGATCGACCGAGACGAGGCCATGCATCGGACAGCGGTGGGTGGGCTCGGTCCCCGGCAGGAAGATCTCGTGAATGGCGCCTTCACATCCGGGCCCTGCCTGCCCGCCGGAGAGCGGGCAGATCGAAAGCTCGTGAAAGCGCTCCCGATCGACGAGGGGCGCCGGCGAGATCCCCCGCATGGCCCGGATCATCACCTGGCGAAACAAGGGGCCGGCCCCAGTGATCCCCGAGACGCCGCGCATCGGCCTGCCATCGAAGTTCCCGACCCAGACCGCCACCGTGCGCTCTCTGGTGAAGCCCGCGGCCCAATTATCGATGTAGGCGCGGCTGGTCCCGGTCTTCGCCGCGACCGGGAACGGCAGCCGCAGGGCGTTGTCCAATCCGAAGCCCGGGCTCCGCGCCCCCTCGTCCGAGAGGATGTCGGTGAGCAGGGCCGTCACATCCTCGGGGAGGAAGCGCGACTCGTCGCGCTCCGAGCCCACGAGCAGACGCCTGCCCGAGGCGTCCCAGGCCCTGCGCACCTCGCGGAGCGGGCCCGCCACGCCACCGCGTGCCAGGCCCCGATACGCCCTGGCCAGCTCCCGCAGGCTCACGTCGCCGTTGCCCAAGACGATGCCCACCCCATAGTGGGCGGGATCCTCTTGGAGCGAATCGAAGCCCGCGCCATGCAGGACACCCAGCGCGCGATCGGCGCCCACCTCCTCGGCGATCCGCACCGCCGGCACGTTGTAGCTGCTGGCCAGCGCCGCCCGCAGCCGCACCGGCCCGTGGGTGCGCCGATCGTAGTTCTTCGGCACGTAGTCGCCGGAGGGGGTCGCCAGATGGACCTCCACATCCGAGAGCACCGAGGCGGCGGTCTTCCCGTCGGCGAGGGCCAGGCCGTAGACGAAAGGCTTGAGGGCGCTCCCCGGCTGACGCAGCGCCCGGACCCCGTCGTTTTGCCCCTGGCCCTCCTCGTCGAAAAAATCGGCCGAGCCCACGTAGGCCAGGATCTCACCGCTGGCGTTGTCCACCACCACCACCGCGGCCTGCCCCACCCGATGGGCCTCCAGCGCCGCGAGCTCCTCCCGGACCGCGGCCTCGACGTCTGCCTGGAGGGCGGCGTCGAGGGTGGTCTCCACCCGCACCGCCGGCTCCAATCCAAGAGCTGCCAGCGAGCTGGCCAGCTCGGACATCAGATGGGGCGCCTCGAAGGCCCTGGCCGCCGGCACCCGATCGAGCGGCGCCTGGCCCGCCACCCTCGCCTCCTCCGGCGTGAGGAGTTCGAGCGCCTCCATCCGATGGAGGATCGTCCGCATCCGGGCCAGCGCCGCCTCGGGCCGTCGATGGGGATCGAGGCGGGCCGGCGCCCGCGCCATCCCTGCCAGGAGCGCTGCCTGCCCGATGGAGAGCCTCGCTGCGGGCCTGCCGAAGTAGAGCTGCGCCGCTGCCTCCACCCCGAAGGTCGAGTTCCCCAAGGGGACCCGATCCAGGTACTCGAGGAGGATCCGCTCCCGAGGCAGGTGGGCGTGAAGACGTAGGGCCCAGAGCGCCTCCATCGCCTTCCCGGAGAAGCTCCGCTCCCTGGGGATGAGCCGCCTGGCGAGCTGCTGGGTGATGGTGGACGCCCCCGCGATGATCCGTCCCGCCGCGAGGTTTCTCCGGGCCGCGCCCACGATGGCGATCGGATCCACCCCCGGATGAAGCTCGAAGCGATGATCCTCGGCGGCGAGGAAGGCTCGCCGCACCAGCGACGGGATCTCTCCGGCCGGTAGCGGCACCGCTCTGCCGTCCTCCCGCGACCGCAGCTCCCGCAGCAGACCGCCCTCCCGATCCGTGAATCGAATCGACGTCATCGCCTCCCGATCGAGCAGCCCCTCCGGCAACGGCCACGCCACGAAGAGCGTCACCGCGACGCCGCCGACCAGCGCGCTTCCGACGACGCCTCTCATCAGCCATCGGAAGAGTGCTCTCACGGTGCGCCGAGAAGAGCCTTCGCGGAAGCGCCGTCCCCCACCCCTGCCCAACCCACGCGTGCCTGATCTTCCCCTACGCCCAGCCGAGGCGAACCATCGCCAGATCGCCGGGGCGACGATACGCAGGGTGCGAGCTTCTCTCCTGGCAGAGATGGCCGACACCTATCTCTCGGCGACCTCGGCGCGATCGACCACCACGATCCTGCCCCCGTCGGAGCGGCCGAAGACCTCCGGCGCGTACATCTCCTCGGCGTGGGCAGGCTGAAGGACGAAGTCACCGGGGGTGGTGGCCCTTGCGATGAAGCTGGTGACGTGGATCCCCGGGGGGAGGCGATCGGCGAAGAAGACCACCCGATCGTCCCGACGCTCCACGTGATGGAAGGGGCTGAAGAAGCGAGTGGCCCAAGGGTTGGAGGCCTCGTCCTCGCCCGTCGATTCGTCCTCCGCGGGCTCCGGCAGGGCGGCGGTGCTGGCCAGCGAGGTGTCCACCGCCTCCAGCCCGGCAGGCAGCGGCACCGAGATCACCCCAAAGTGACGCTCCTGTGCCGTGGCGATCCGCACCTTCACCCGGACCAGCTCCCCCGCCAGGAGTTCGCGGATCTGTCCGCCACCTGTGTAGGGCTCGAACCAGCGCTGCACCGTGATCCCGCGATCGAGGGGCTTGGTCGGCATCGTCGCCGGCGCGTAGCGGAGGAGCGCGCCGTAGTAGAGCACCCCCTCACCCTCCTTGCGGAAGGAGAGCTGCCCGCCGCCCCCCAGCCGATCCACGGCGAGCTCGGCCTTCTCCATGCTCATCGATCGTCCCAGGAAGCGGGTGGAGAGCAGCTCCCTCTCTCCGAGGCGCACGCTGGCGGTGAAGTCGGGGCTCACACGCTCCTTGGTCCGGCTGACCTCCGAGAGGGCCATCAGCGCGAAGGCCGCCTCCTGGGTGTTGCGATAGCGGCCATCCCTCCCCCGGACCGTGCCGAGGTAACGGCCCATCTTGGCCACGTAGGGATGGTCCGGCGAGACGGTGGCGAGGGTCTGCAGCACCAGCGCGGTGGTTCGGGTGTCCGAGGACCAGAGCGACGCGAACTGCCGGGAATCGACCTCCTCGAAGTGGACCTCCTGGGCGCTCTCCTTGGCGTAGCCGAGGAGCTCGTCCAGGAGCTGCTGCGCCTGGCGCCTGTCTCCCTTGCCCACGAAGAGGGCGTCGGTGAGCATCGCCCGGGCGAAGAGTGGCAGCGAGCTCCGCGCCTTCACCAGCTCCCCATAGTACGAGGGCAGCGGGGCGCCGGTGCGCGCCAAGGTATAGAGCGCGAAGACGCGGGTCGTATCATCGGCAGGCTCGCAGCCCCAGCCACAGCGCTCGCATCCGCCCGCTGCAACCTCGTTGGCCAGGAAGGCCTGCCCCCTGGCGAAGCCCTTGGCGTCCACCGGATAGCCCACCTCCTTCGCTCGAGCGAGGCTGAGCACCGCGTAGGCCGAGGCGAAATGGGCCGAGCAGCCGGACGACGACCAGTAACGGTAGCCGCCGTCGTGGTTCTGGAGCTTCTCGATGGCGCGGACGGTCTCGCGGACCACCGTGTCGGGATCCGTGCTTCCCCGCGTGGCGAGGGTCTCGTCTCCGATCCAGCTCCGGGCCGCTTCACTCTGCCACGGCGTGCCGAACCGCCCTGACATCTCACGGAGCGCCACGAAGGGGACCAGCCGGGAGGCCTGCTGCTCCAGGCAGCCGTAGGGGTAGTCGACGAGCTGCCTCATATTCTCGTCGAAGCCACCAAGGATCGTCGAGGAGAAGCTGAGCTCCACGCCTCCCTGCCCCGGCATCATCCCGCCTGGGGGCGCGAAGGCCTCCAGCCGCTCATCGACCGTGTCGCCGTAGGCCGCCACTGCCTCCATCGCCACCGGCAGGTGGATGGGGATCTCTTGCTCCACCCCGTCTCGCTCTCCGGCGCCCTCCACGCTGAAGCGCAAGGTGGCGATTCCCGCCGCCTTCGCCGCGAAGCGAAAGCGCACCTCCCGCGGCTGCCCCTTTGCGATGAGGGTCGACGTCGATCGCGCGCCCTCGAGCACCGCGCCCTCCGCCGAGGCCTTCACCTGCACCTCCGCCCGCTCGATCCCGTTGGCGTGGATCACCACGCCTGCCTCGAACTCGTCGCCCACTCTGGCGAAGCGCGGCAGCGCCGGCAGCGCCAGCAGCGGCTTCGACACCTGGATCTGCCCCTGCCCCGTGCCGAAGCGATCGCCGTCGGTGATCGCCATCGCCATGATCCGATAGGTGGTGAGGTTGTCCGGCAGCGAGAACTCCACCTGCGCCCGTCCCTGGGCGTCGGTGCGAACCTCCGGCGCGAAGAGGACGGTGGTCTTGAAGTCCGAGCGGAAGCCCGCCCCGGCGGAGTCGCCGCCGCCGCCGCCCGCGCTCTCGCCCTTTTCTCCGTAGAGCTGCCGCTGCACCAGGTGGATCAGCGGCTCGCCCACCTGCACCGAGAGCCCCCTCGGCGGATGGATCGCCTCCACCGGATCGGGGATCTCGTAGCCGGTGAGGCGAAGCACCCCCTCGTCCACGGCCCAGACCGCCACCTCGGCGGCGGCGCCCTTGCCCTGATGATCCCGCACCTGTAGCTCCACCCGCACCTTGTCGCCGGGCCGCTTCTCGGCTGCGTCCGGCGTCAACTCCACCTGCAGCCGCTTGGAGCGCTTCTCCACCCGGAGCTCGGCGTAGCCCAGGCGGATCGACGGCCGTCCGGGATCCTCCCCCCCCTCTGCGCTGTCTGCCTCGACCCGCCCCCGTGAGAGGAGCACGCTTACGAAGACGTTGGGGACCATCGACTCGTCGATGGGGACCTCCAGGGTGCTCGCGTTCCCTTCGAGGCGCAGCTTGCGATGGGAGATCACGCCCTCGCGCTCCACCGTCAACAGCGCGTCCACCTCGGGGAAGGGGCTCTTCACCAGGAGCCGCGCCGTCTCTCCCGGCTCGTAGCTCTGCCGATCGGCTACCAACTCGATCCGATCGGTGTCGCCTCGCTGCCAGGAGACCCAGCCGCTCCCTACGACGTAGCGCGAGTCCCGAGTAGTCTGCCTGCGCCCGGCGGAATCGACCAGGACCGCCTCGAGCACATGAAGCCCCGGCGCCGCCGGCTCGAAGGCGCAGCTCGACGCGTCGTCGCCTGTCACGACGTCACAGGAGAAGACGGCCTCCTCCACCGGCTCGCTGATCGTGAACCATTGGCCGCCCACCCCCTTCTTCTGGATCGACTTCCACTCCCGCCGCTTTACCTCGAGGTGAATCTTCGAGCCCGCGGCCC
The DNA here is from genome assembly GCA_040391605.1 of Vulgatibacter incomptus. GTDB lineage: Bacteria > Myxococcota > Myxococcia > Myxococcales > Vulgatibacteraceae > Vulgatibacter > Vulgatibacter incomptus_A. The sequence continues at coordinate 69,149 of JBEBXK010000001.1, read as the reverse complement.
GGCTGCCGTCGGGGCGCACCGCCACCAACTCGATCGCCATCGGCGCCCCCACCTGGGGAAAGCCGGGGGACGTCGTCCGGACCCCGGCGTAGGCGGCGGCCGGATGTACGACGTAGGAGGTGCGGGCGGCGACGCGCTGGCGGTTCACGTCCGCCACCTCCGCCTCCAGGGTGTAGTCGTAGGGCTTCTCCCCCGGCGCCTGGGAGGTCCCCAGATCGAGGGTGAGCTCCCCCAGCGGTCCTGTGAGCCCTTCGCCGCTGCCGATCACCTCCCGCGACGGCACCGGCTCCCCATCGTCCCACCACCAGGTATTCGAGCCGAAGGTGAAGGCTTCGTAGCCGGGAGGCGTGAAGCTGCCGCCCTTGCGGATCAGGCTCCAACGTACCTTGGACTCCGCCATCGCCCCACCAAAGAGATAGCGGGCCAGCACACTCCCTGTCGCCGGCTCCCCGGCGATCAGCGCCTGGGGCTCCACGGAGAGATCCACCCGGAACTGGGGCGCCCGATACTCCTCCACCCGGAACTCGCCGAAGCGGAGCAGCGGCTCGCCCTCGATCTCCATCCGCGCCTCCACCGAGAAGGTGCCCAGCGGAACCTCCCGACCCAGCTCCACATCCAGGAAGAAGGTGCCGTGATCGCTCGACTCCAGCTCCCGGGAGACGAGCTCGTCGCCCTTGGGATCGCTGACCACGACCTTCACCTTCGTGCCCTTCGGCGGCGTGTGGATCTCGCCCATCCGGCGGAAGCGGACCAAGCCTTTGAGATGCGCCGTATCGCCGGGCCGGTAGATCCCACGCTCAGCGAAGATCAGCCCGAGGCCGTCGGGGACCTTCCCACCCCAATCGCTACCGATGCCGAAGGCCCAGGGGCCCAGGCCGGCGTTCCAATGGGAGGCGGTAACCCCGATCTCGCCGTCCTTCTCCGCCGCCACCATGGCATATCGGCCAACGCTCCACCGCCCCGGCTCGTCGGTGGGGATCAGCTCGTCGAGGCCGGGGATCTGCGCCATCCCCTCTGCGTCGGTGCGCCCCTGCCAGCGCCGCTCGCCACCCCAATCGAAGAGGGAGAGAGCCGCGCCGGCTACCGAGTCGCCGGTCGAGAGACGGGTCACCCAGACGAGGCCAGCCGTGGCGCCGAGCTTGGAGTGGACAGCGAAGTCCGTCACCTGCCCGATCACCTCTGGCGGATAGCGATCGGCCTTCTCCGCCGACTCGAAGCGCGCCGCGAAGATCCCCGTCCTGGCGCCTGGAGCGAAGACCTCGCCAACCTTGACCGGCGACCACTTGGTGGCGTTCTTCGCCGAGGAGACGTCCAGCTCGAGGCGACGATCGGGGTTCGTCGACGGCAGATTCCAGCTCCGTAGCGCCACCGCCGCCTGGGACGGGCTGAGGCTCCAGAGGGAGACGTCCATCCGCCGCAGGTTCACAGTCTGCACCGGGAGCGCGCCGTCGCCGCCGCTCTCGATCAGCGCGACCCTCGCTCCCGGATCGAGCGAGGCCTCCCGATCGTCCAGGCGCAGCTCCCCCTCGAAAGCAGGGGCCGATCCGCCGAACTCATCCTTCACGCCCGCCGCGATTCGGAGGGCGTAGGTGGTCCCCGGACGAAACGCCCCCGGGATCACCACGTAAGCCTCGCTTCGCTTCTCCCATCGATTGGGCTTGCGGGCAAAGGCGTTCTCCCAATCGAGGGCCACCGCAGGCTCGATCGTCAGCCGGCTCCGCAGGCTCTCCATCTCCGCGACGTTGCTCGTCGCGAGGACCAGTGGCCCCCACGAGCAGCGCTCCCCCTTCCAGAAGCAGCCCTCCGCCCCCAGGATCTGCATGCTTCCGTGGCTGCGATAGCCGTGACGCATTGTATCACCAAGGGTGAGCGTCCCCTCCTTCCCCCGCAGCGCCCCGTCGATCACCAGCTCCAACCCGCGATCGAGGGGGAGCCGTGCCTCCAACTCGTAGAGGAGGTCGCGGCTCGGGACCGGGAGGATCGATCGATCGCGGGCCGAGGCCGCTGCCTCCATCTGCTGCTGCTCCTCCTTGCCGATCTCCACCTCCCGCACCAGCCGGAGGGGCAGCTCGCCCTGGCCTTCGACCTCGACCCGGATGTGGGCGGCAGGATCCGCCACCGGCTGATCGAAGCGGATGGAGAAGATGGTCGAGGCCTCGAGCCAGCGATCACCAGGAGCAGGATCGATCGACACAACCCGTGGTCCAGGTGTTGTGAACTCCCAGCGATAGGCCTCCTTCAGCTTCGATCCGTCCACCGCGGTCAGCCCGGCCGGGACCTCCACGTGGAAGCGCGTGCTGAAGGGCACGGGCCCGTCGGGGATCAGCTCCACGCTCGCCGAGCCGAGCCAACGCCACACCCCGGGGATCGGCGGATCGATGGTGGCAGGCGGAGGCAGGGCCCGCTCCTCCTCCACGCCTCCCAGGGCGATCATCGGCTTGGAGAAGGTGATGGTCGGGGCCATCGCGCCAGGGGCGGCGCCCATGGGCCGGGCCACCACCACGGCGAGCGCGCCCCCGGCGCCGGGCACAGCCAGCGGCTCCACGTCCAGCGGCGGGGCCTCGGGGAGCGGCTCGAGCCTCCGGCCCTCCTCGCCCGTAACGTCCGTCGTCTGCCCGCCGCAGCCCCCACAGGCGGTCCCCGCGACTGCCGTGGCGACGGTGGCGAGCAGGAGCGCGGCGCGGAGGGAGGGTCTCCGAAGGGCGGGCGGCTTGGACGCGGCAGGCATGATGTCCTCGAAGGAGGCGCTGGAGACGGCGAACGCCCCTCATCCTCCATGAAGAGCAGGGCAGGCCCCGGCTCTCGATCGGAAAGACCTTCATACCACAGGGCTCTGACATCCCCGGGCGCCGCCGCGGCGCCTTGGCCGACGCGGGAGCTCGGCCAGGCCAAGGCGGATCCGATGCTGCGCCCAACTCCGGGCGACGGGACCATGGAGCAAGCCCGCTCACGCAGCGTGGCGGACCCTACGGCAGGAGGAAGTCCGTGATCGCCGGGATGCCGGAGGCTACCGTCACCGGCCGGCCCGAGTGATCGGTGGCGAGGTGGACCACGTGGGCCTCCGGGAAGGCCACGCGGTAGCCGTTGATGTGGGTGGGCTCGTTGTCGAAGGCGGCGAAGACCTCGCCGTGTCCCCGGAGCCGGGCCTCGGCCTCCCGCTTGAAGTCGTCGTCGCGATCCTCGGGAGACGCCTTCATCACCAGCGCCACCTCCCGATCGTCCGGCGCGGGGAAGCCAAAGCGAATGAAGCTCTCGATGGTGCCGCGCCGCATCAGCTCGGGCCTGCCGGTGCAGTAGACCACCTTCGCGCCGGCGGAGCGGAGCTCGCCCAGGAAGTCCTTCGCACCGGCGGCGGCCTGGTCATACACACAGTACTCGTCGGTGAAGAAGCGGGCGGCCCAGAGCTCCATCGCCTCGTCCAGGATCCGCTCGGCGTCTCCATCCGCCAGCCCTGCCGTGCGCATGGCGCCCCGGATGTCCCAGCTCGAGCCCCAATGGGAGAGCGACGAGGCGATCAGCGCGGGCAACGCGAAGACGGCGCCGATCTCCTGGAGGATCCGCGCCTGCCGCGGCCGGTTGTCGATTAGGGTCGAGTCCAGGTCGAAGACGGCGACACCGGAGGGGCCGAGGCGGCGGGCAGTCTCCAGGATCCGGCGAAGGATCTGGCGATCGGACGCCGGCGGCTTGGGGAAGAGCATGGTCGGTACCTCTTGGCGCAAATGATCGAACGCCGGCTTCGCCGCGTCGGCGCCGGCGCCTTAGCTTGATGGGGGAAGGCCCCCTTTATAACGCCCGCAGGAGGATCGTGATGCGCATTGAAGAGCTGATGACCCGGAACGTCGCCACGGTGCGGGAGTGGGACGAGCTCGGCCTCTCCTCCGACCTGATGCGCTTCCGGCGCTTTCGCCATCTGCCGGTGATCGACGCCCAGAGCCGGGTGGTGGGGGTCCTCTCCCGCATGGATCTCGTCGAGCAGGCGAGCCGGCCGGGGAACCCTCGGCTGATCCCGGTCTACGACGCCATGCATCGCCCACCGGTGACCATCGGCGCCGAGGCGGAGGTGGAGGAGGCCGCCGAGCTGATGAGGCGCCATCGGATCCACTCGCTCCCCGTGGTGGATCCGGACGGCGTCCTCCGGGGGATCGTCACCGACAGCGACGTCCTGGCTGCGGTGGCCGGCGCCGCCGCGCCCGTGCGCGACTTCTCGTCCCTGGTGGTGGCGCGGGTGATGACCGCCGATCCGATCACCATCGCCACCGACGCCACCCTGGGTGACGCGGCGGGCGCGCTGCTGGAGGGAGGCTTTCGTCACCTGCCGGTCGTCGACGCCGACGAGCGCCTGGTCGGTATGCTCTCGGAGCGTGATCTCCGCTCCTACTTCGGCACCGACTTCCTGGACTGGACCTCCGTGGAGCAGGGCCGCCTCGAAGAGGTCGTGACCAACGTGATGGCCCCGGATCCCATCATCGTCCGAGTGAACAATCGTCTCACCGATATCCTCGACGTCTTCACCGACGACCGGATCGGCGCCGTCGCCGTCGTCGACGACGAGGATCACCTGGTCGGGATCCTCTCCTACGTCGACGTCCTCGTCTGGCTCCGCGATCACACCCGCGCCGAGGCCTCATCCACGCCGTCCGCCGAGAGTACGTGAAGCGTCTCAGGCCGCGGCCTGCAGCTCCCATAGGCGGGCGAAGCGGCCTCCGCGCTGGAGCAGCTCCTCCGCCGTCCCCTCCTCCACGATCCGGCCCTCCTCCAGCACGACGACGCGATCGACCCCGCGCAGCGACGCCAGCCGATGGCTGATCACGATCCCGATCCGATCGCCCCCCAACGCCCGGGCGAAGGCCTCCTGCAGGAGCGCGTCGTTCTCTGCGTCCAGGGCGCTGGTCGCCTCGTCCAGGATCAGCACCCTCGCGTCTCGAGCCAGGGCCCGCGCTACCCCCAGACGCTGCCGCTCGCCGCCGGAGAGATCGCCCCCGCCCTGCCCCAGCTCGCTGTCGTAGCCTAGAGGCAGGCGCTCGATCCAGAGGTGCGCGTTGGCCTCCGACGCCGCCGCGCGCATCGTCTCCTCCGGGAGGTCTGCGCCACAGGCGAGGTTGGCACGTACAGTGTCGGTGAAGACCACCGTCTCCTGGGGCACATAGCCCACGTGGGAACGCAGCGAGCGCAGGCTCCCCTCCCGGATGTCCCGTCCGTCGAAGCGGATGCTCCCCGAGGTCGGCTCGACGAAGCGCAGCAGCAGCCCGGCGATCGTGCTCTTGCCGGCGCCGCTCTCCCCCACCAGGGCCACGGTCTCGCCGGCGCGAAAGACCAGATCGATCCCCTTGAGCACCTCTCGCTCTCCGTAAAAGACCCCCACACCATCCAGCCGCACCTCCCTTGGCGACGGAAGCGCCATCGCCTCCGGCGCATCCACCACCGCGTCCGGCGCGTCGAGCAGCTCGAAGGCCCGATCCGCTGCGGCGCGGAGCTGGGCGAGCTGCTGCCCCAGGTTCCCCAACGCCTTCAGCGGCTGAAAGAGCATCAGCGCCGCGGCGGCGAAGGAGACTACGGCCTCCGGAGGGAGGCTGCCCTCGGCCACCGCCCGGCCCGCGTAGGCGATGGCCGCCGCCAGGCCCAGCACCCCCAGGATCTCCATCACCGGCGTGAACGCCGCCCGCCAGCGCAGCGATCGCCTCATCACTTCGAGGAGCGCGTCGTTGGCCTTCGCGAGGCGCCGCTGCTCGTGGCCCTCACCGCCGTAGGCCTGGATGATCCGATGGCCCGAGAGGGCCTGCTCCACCCGCCGAGCCACGGCGCCCTGGGCGTCGAGCTGCTCCTTGCCGATGGCGCGCAGACGAGAGGAGAAGCGGGACACCGGCACCAGCGTCCCCGGGATCACCACCACCGCGGCGATCATCAGCCGCACGTCGATCACCGCGCAGACCACCACCAGCGCCAGCGCCTGGGCGAGATCGCGCACCAGGGTCACGGCCACCTGCGAGGCCGCGGTCTCCGCCGAGGCCACGTCGGTGGTGAAGCGGGACACCAGGTCGCCGGTGGACCGCTGCTGAAAAAAGGAGGGATCGGCGGCGAGGAGCCGCCGGTAGAGCGTGCGTCGCAGATCCGCGCTCGCACCTGCCACCGCGCCGGGGAGCCAGACATTGAAGCCGGCAGACGCAGCCGCCTTCACCAGCCCCGCCGCCACGAGGAGGAGCGGCAGGCTCCCCAACACGCCCCCCGACAACGCCGCGACCAGCTCCGCCGGAACGATCCGCCCCAGCATCGGGCCGACGTCGAGGGAGTCACCCTGCACCAGCGCCCGCAAGGCCGGGCCCGCGAGGAAGGCGTAGGCCCCCATGCCCGCTGCCGCGAGGGCCGCGCAGCCGATCGCCGCCAGGACACGCAGGCGGTAGGGACGCAGCAGGGCGAGGAGGCGGCGATCGACGAGGTTCACTGGGGCTCTTTTCGCAAGATCCCGCGGGGCAGGCAACCGATGTCCCTCGCGATCACTCCAGGGGCTCGAAAGGCCCCACCGTTTCGCCCTCCTCCGCGGCAGGACGAGCGAGGGTCGACGCCGAAGGCTCGAGGGGCCTCATGGTTCGCCCTCCTCCTCGGCAGGACGCACGAGGATCGACGCCGAAGGCTCGAGGGACCTCATGGTTCGCCCTCCTCCTCGGCAGAACGTGCGAGGATCGACGCCGAAGACTCGAGGGGCCTCATGGTGCCGCCCTCCTCCCCGGCAGGACGAGCGAGGGCCGACACCGAAGGCTCGAGCGGCCTCATCATGCCGGCCTCCTCCTCGGAAGGGGCTGGGAGGATCGACGACGGCCGGATCCACGCGTTGCCCAGGACGTCGAAGGCCACCAGCAGGAGGATCAACCCGGCGGGCAGCAGCATCGCCAGATGTCCCCTGCGCAGGTAGAGCATCGGCCCGATGACAGCACCGGCGAGGAAGGAGCCGAAGATGGCCAGGTGAAGCAAGAGCCGGCGGGCTTCCCGGACCCTCGGCGCCTCGAAGAGCGCGGTGATCCAGCCCATGGCGCCCTTGCCCTTGGCGCGATCCCGGAACCAGAAGACGACTGCGGCGATCTCGATGCCGATGTCGGTGGCCACGCCGGTGAGGTGGGTGGTGCGGATCACGGCGTCTGAGATCCGGGTGACCAGCGCGTTCTGCATCCCCATGGCGAAGCAGAGCAGCGCGGTGAGGACGAGTTGGAACCCGCCGGCAGGCAGCGGGATCCAGGCGCTGGCTCCAGCGATGACCACCAGGATCGCCGCCTCCGTGATCAGGGCACCAGCGTAGGGCGCGCGCCCCAGCCGCTTGGCCCCCTCCACGAAGAGCGACGCGGTGATGGCTCCAATGATGAAGAGCGCCACCAGCGCCAGCGCCGCCGTGGCGGCCCCCCTTCGTCCCTGGGCGAACTCGTCTCCCGCCATGCTCACGTGCCCCGTCACGTGTGAGGTGTAGGCACCCACAGCAAAGAAGCCGGATGCGTTCACCATGCCCGCGACGCTGGAGAGGATCACCGCGAGGATCGTCGTCGCCGCGAACGAGCGCTCCTTGCCTTCATGGGTGAGCATCGAGACCCCATCCCATCGACGACGCTTCGATCAGACTGCCTCCGTGGACCGCTGCAGCCTGGCGATGGACTTGAGGACGCTGTCGTCCGCCTCCTCGATCTCCCGAGCGGTCGACTCCACCCGGAGCAGCATCTTGTGAACGAAGCGCTCGGCGAGCTCCTTCCGCTCCGGAAAGCGCCGCGCCTGATTGGCGAGGACCTTGGCCATCGCCACGTCCGCCAGCATCCGCGTCAGCCGCTCCGCGTGGAGGAGCCCCGGCGAGAAGTCCGCCTTCGCGTCCCATTGCCGCAGGAAGCGCTTGCGCAGGAAGCGGCCCCAGGCGGCGGGATCCCGCCCCATCATGCCGCCCTCCCACTCGGCCTTCAGCTTCTTGCCGAAGATCCGGAGCATGATCGACTCCGTGGCGCCAAAGACCATGGCGTCCGCCCGGTTCACGTCACGCAGGAGCTGCGATTGCGCCGTGCGGGCCAGCAGCCTCGCCCGGGCGCCCCGCCGCAGGAAGCCCGCGGGATCCTTCGCGGCCCAGCCCAGATGATCCTTGGTCGCCATCAAGGCCTGGATCTGAGACGTCCCCTCGTAGACCGGCATCACCAACGCGTCCCGCAGCAGCTTGTGGACCCCGGTCTCGTCGATGTAGCCCATGCCGCCGAAGATCTGCATGGCGTCTCGGGCGATCTCCACCGACTTCTCGCTGGTGATGTACTTGAGGAGCGGCGTCAGCCGCCTGGCGCGACGCTTCTGCCGAGACTGCCTCGCCTTCATCGCCTTGAGCTCCTCCGCATCCGTCGGAGGCTCGATCTGCAGCTTCCACTCCAGACGCTGGGCGAGCTCCACCGCGTGGATCGCCTCGAAGGCCAGGGCGCGCATGGCCGGGATCCAGGTCTCCATGTCCAGGATCTTCTCCGCGATCAGCTCGTGCTCCGCGATCGGCTTGCCCATCGTGACCCGCTCGGCAGCGAAGGCACGGGCCATCCGCAGCGCCGCCTCCGCGTTGCCGATCGCCTCCACCGACACCCCCACCCGCGCCGAGTTCATCAGCAGCAGCATCAGCTCGAAGCCCTGCCCCCGCTCCCCGATCAGCTCTCCCTCCGAGTCCTCGTACTGCAGAGAGCAGGTGGCAGAGCCGTGATGCCCGAGCTTCTCCTCGATCTTGCTGATCACCACGTTGGAGACCTTCTCGCCATCTCTGATGATCACGCGCGGGACCAGAAAGAGCGACAGCCCCTTGAGGCCGGCCTTTCCTCCGGTGGCGGGATCCTCCGAGCGGGCCAGGACGAGCTGATGCTGGCCGTGGCCGGAGGTAATGAAGATCTTCTCACCCGTCAGGCGCCACTTGCCGTCGCGCTCCACCGCCTTGGTGCGGATCTCGGCCAGATCCGATCCGGCACCGGGCTCGGTGAGCACCATGCAGCCAAAAGTGTCTCCCGCGGTGATCTCGCGGATCACGTCGGCCCAGCGGGTGTCGATCAACTTCCCATCCTCGAACTTCGCCGAGCCCTCCTTGATCGCATAGGCCAAAAGCGACGAGGAGACACCGCCGTGGAAGCCGAAGTGGGTCATCACCGAGACGTCACCTCGGGCGATCAGCTCGTTGGCGACGAAGTAGAGGGCCAGCGGCCCGTTGGCGCCCCCCAGCTCCCGCGGCGTGGAGAGGCCGAAGAGGCCCAGCTCCTTCATGCCCTCGAAGATCGCGTCCAACTCCTCCGAGAAGATCACCTCGCCGCCCTCGAGACGGGTCCCCTTGGCGTCGATCCGCTGGGCCCGGGGCGTGACCTCCTTGGCGACGAAGGCGCCCGTGGCGTCCATCACCTGCTCGTAGAACTCCATCGCCTCCTCGAGGGACTTCGGTCCGTCGGGGAGGGTGAAGCCGTTCTCGGCGAGCTCCACGATCTCCTGCCAGCGGAAGCCGTGGCGAAACTGGAAGTAGAGGTCGTCGTTGTCTCGGAAGAAGTTCGAAGATTCGGCGGACATGGCTGGCACTCTCCTCTGGGATGACGCGATGCAGCGTATCCGAAGCGCTCCCTATCCAATAACGGAAACCGCCCGCTGGGCCATCCGATCCGCGCCCGCTCGCTGGGCCATCCGATCCGCATCCGCCCGCTGGGGCCATCCTATCCTCGGCCACCCGCTCGGGCCTCCCGGGGCCAAGCGGGGATCTTCGCTCTGCGTCCACCCAGGCTCGGAAGCGACGACGGCGTCAGCCATAGGCTTCGGTGTGGATGGCGGTTCGGGGCACCTCCAGCTCGGCGAGGATCGACTTCACCGTCTCGATGAAGCGCGGGCTCGGCTCCTCGCCTCGCTCACGGGCCGCCCTCTTGTCCCAGCGGGTGAGCGCCGGACCACAGGCGAAGACCAGGCACTTCGAGGGATCGGGGATCGCCTCCTCCATGACCTCCCGGTTGATCCGCCCCAGCTTCGCGCAGGGCGAGTCCGCCGGCTGGCTTGGCTCCCTCGTGAGACAGTGAATCACTCGGAGTCTGCCCCCGCTCGCCGCCTCCAACTCGTTCAGCTCCTGCCCGAAGATCACCTCCGACCACGTCTTGTTCGAGTAGACGAAGGTGTGACGCACGGTGGGCTGGTGGACCAGCGCCCACTTTACCATCGCGAAGTTCGGCACCACCCCCGAGCCCGCCACCACGTGGACCACGTGATCGGTGCGCTGCGAGAGATCCGGCCCTACCGCATAGAACCCGCTGTACCCCTTGACCGTGATGGTCATCCCCGGTGTGAGGCCGTGGACCAGCAGCGGCGAGAGGATCGGCGGGTAGTCGGTGGAGCCCGCGGAGAAGGTCTCCTCCTTGATCGTGATGGCGAGGTAGGGCTCGTCCGGGGTCGACGCCATCGAGTAGGCCCGCACCGCCTCGCGCTTGCCCTTCACGTTCTCGAAGTAGGCGAGCTGCTGCCTCAGCTCCGGGAACTGCGCGGGATCGATCGAGACGAACTGCCCCGCCAGGTAGTCGCGTGGGTGGTCTCCCGGATCCAGCAGGAGGGTCACGGTATCCGGCGTCTCCCAGACGATCTCCCGCAGGATCGTGTCGAAGACCTGGATACGGCGAATGGCTGAGGGTCCGGCGTCGGTGCTGGGCTCGATCACGGCGGCTCCATCTGGCCCCTGGCCGCCCGGGCGGCGAGGCCGTCGAAAGAGTGGGAACGAGAAGCTAACGCCGAGGCCAGCCGAACGCTCCAACGGACGGCTGATGGCGCGGTCCGATCATAGCCCGCGTCACACGCGGAGGAGAACGCCCAAAAAGGCGAGAGGGGGATCCGAACGCCGCCGGATCCCCCTCTCTCTTCTTGGTGCCCAGGGCGAGACTCGAACTCGCACGCCTCTCAGCGCCACCACCTCAAGATGGTGTGTCTACCAGTTCCACCACCTGGGCATATTCACCTGATTTGCTACGATTCCCGCGGGTTCCCGCCGAAGAACGATGCGCTGTGTACCAGCGGCGACCGTCGGCCGGCAAGCACTTTTTCCGGGCCCTCGTGCAGATATTCGCCCGCATCGGAGGCGGGACCGAATTCCTCCGGCCCGCGCGCTCCAGGCGGCCCGTCCCCATCCGGAGCCCGGGGGTTCGCGTCACCCACCTTAGAGGCGGTCGCGGCCTTGGGCCACCTCGCCTCAACGGGGCGGCAGGCGCCTCGGCTACGGGGCGGCAGGCGCCTCGGCAGGTGCCGCGGCCTCGTCGACGGCGGGCGCCGGATCGGCTGCCGGGATCGCCGGCGCGTCGGCGGCAGGCGCGGGCTCCACCTCGGCGGCGATCGGCGCGGCGTGCTCACCTGCCACCACCGAGCGGCCGTGGGTCGACGAGACGTAGGAGAGGGTCAGCGACGTCAGGAAGAAGATCGCCGCGGCGGTGGCCGTCATCCGCCCGAGGAAGGTCTGGGCCCCTCTGCCGCCGAAGACCGTCGAGCTTCCGGCGCCGCCGAAGGCCGCGCCGATGCCCGCTCCCTTGCCTGCCTGGAGCAGGATCACGAGGACGAGGAAGACGGCGACGAGCACGTGGAGGATCTGGATCGCTAGTTCCATGGATCGTTTCTACTCACGAAGAGCGTTACGTGTGACACCCCGCCACCATTCACCGGTGGAGGGATGGCTGGCACACAACCAGCATTCAAAAGCGCGACAACCTAACACATGAGCCGACGCCATCGCAACCCACGTCTGCGCCCGTGAATTTCCTGGTGCCGGGGAGTAGGCTCGTAGCCATGCATCCCCTCCTCCCCGGAAACCACGGCAGGGCCGCCCGCACCGCGCTGCGCATCGGCGACGAGCGCCTCTCCTACCATGATCTCCTCCGCGCGGCGGAGGCTTCGGCCGCCCGCCTCCTCACCGACGGCCTCCAGGCCGGCGACCGCGTGGCGGTCTGGGCGACCCCAACGGCCTCCACCGTCGCCGCCATGGTGGGCAACGCCCTCGCCGGCCTCATCACCGTCCCTCTGGCCCCTGGCCTCGGCTCTCAGGAGCTGGGCCACATCCTCCAAGACGCCGGGCCCAGACGAATCCTCGCCGAGCAGCCCCCCACCTTCGCCCCCCGGATGCCGCCGGGCGCCCCGCAGATCGAGGCCATCGCCACCGCGGGGCCACGCAAGGCGACCTGGCCCGACCTGGATGCGAGCGATCCCCTCCTCGTCCTCTATACCTCCGGCACCACGGGCTCGCCCAAGGGCGCCGTGCTCAGCCATGGGAACGCCGCCTCCAATCTGGACGCCCTCGCCGCGGCCTGGGCGTGGTCCGGCGCCGACACCCTCGTCCACGCCCTCCCCCTCTTCCATGTCCACGGTCTGATCCTCGGGGTCTTCGGCAGCCTCCGCGCCGGCTCCGAGCTCCTGCTCCTCCCGCGCTTCTCCCCCGACGCCGTGGCGGAGTCCTTCGGTCCAGGCGGCGGCACCATGCTCTTCGCCGTCCCCACCATGTACCACCGGCTGGCCGAACAGCTCGAGGCCAGCCCGAAACATCGAGACGTCCTCGCCGGCGCCCGCCTGCTGGTCTCCGGCTCGGCCGCCCTCCCCGTCCGGGAACACGAGCGCCTTGCAAGCCTGCTTGGCCAGCGGGTGGTGGAGCGCTACGGCCTCACCGAGACCCTGATCAACTGCTCCATCCGCCACGACGGCGAGCGCCGCGCCGGCACCGTCGGCCCGCCCCTCCCGGGCATCGATCTCCGCCTGGTCGACGATGACGGACAGACCGTGGATGCGACCGACGACTCGAGCCTCGGCGAGATCGCGATACGAGGCCCCAACGTCTTCGCGGGCTACCTCGGCAGGCCCGACGCGACCGCAGCCGCCCTAGATGATCAGGGCTTCTTCCGCACCGGCGACCTCGCCACCCGCTCCGGCGATGGCTATCTCCGGATCGTCGGCAGGCGCACCACCGATCTGATCAAGACCGGAGGCTACAAGGTGGGCGCCGGCGAGGTCGAAGGGGCCCTCCTCGAACACCCGATGGTCCGCGAAGCTGCCGTCGTCGGCGTCCCCGACGAAGACCTCGGCGAGCGGATCGTCGCCTACGTGGTCGCGCTCCCGGCTCAATCACCTGCCCCCGAGGCGCTCATCGATCACGTCGCCTCCCTCCTCGCTCCCCATAAACGGCCAAGACAGGTCGTCCTCCTAGGCGCCCTACCCCGCAACGCCATGGGCAAGATCATGAAGCGGGAGCTGCCCCCGCCGGCCCCCTGAGCCTTCCTTCCCGTCGGGCAATGGCGCGACAGGGGCTGGCCGCGCAGGAGGCTGGGTCGCCGCCCATGCCGGGCCTGCAATGAAAAGGGCCCGACTCCAACCTGGAATCGGGCCCTCCGACGCTACGCTAAGGCGCTCGAGTGGTCGTCACTTCCTCTGGAAGTAGATCGACTGCCCCTGGACGACCGACTGCTCCTTGAACCCGTGCTGGATGAACTGAGGGCTCGTTGTGCCGCGCTCCTGGATGCCGATGGTGAAGCTCCCACCCGTCCCGCTCAATCCCTGCATGTCGAGGTAGACGAAGACTATGTCCCCGTTCTCCCAGAGCTGCGCCTGGAACGTCACGTCACCGGCGTCGGTGGTGTGCTTCCAGTGGTTCCACTGGAAGACCGCCACCTGCGATCCGGCCACCATCGGCTGCGCCCACTTGAAATCAGCGGTCCCGATCGGCACCAGATACCCCCAATACGGCGCGACGATGCCGACGCTGGCAGGATCCGAGAGATAGGGGATCTCGTAGTTCGTGATTCCCGAGTTCGTCGTGCTGGCCATCGCCACGATGCCACTCGAGGTCGGATAGACCGTCGTGTAGACCCCATCGTAGAACGGGAAGGAGAAGTTCAGCGGAGCGGTGCCCTTGGTGATACTCCCGTTGATCGTCGAAATCGACTGGCCAATCGACGAGATGTCGATTGCGGGCATGCTCGACTGGGGGAAATACCTGTACGGCATCATGGTGCAGCTCGGATCCGCGCCAGGAGACCCCGCGTTCACGCCGTCGTAGAGGCTCTCCGCCTCGCAGAACTCGGAGGCCTTGACGAAGACTCCGTATCCACGCCTCTGCCGTGTCGCGTCCAACTCGAGAGACGCATCGACCGGGATCACCCAGTTGGCGTCCCAGGTGAGCGACGAGACCAGCGCCGCAGAGGCGTAGAGGGAGAGGGTGTCACCCGCGGACGCCATCGTGACCTGCGGATCGTAGAGGTAGTCGGCGACGCCCGCAGACGCAGGCCCTCCAAGCACCGCGTAGCCCGACGGAGGAATGACAAGCGAACCTACGATGACGTGGGATGCAGCGTCGGTCGAGATCGTCCAACCCTCGAGATCAATCTCGTTTGGGAGCAAGTTGCGAACCTCGAACCACTGCTCCCCCGGACCGCCGTCGGGATTGATCATGACCTCCGAGATGATCACGTCGCCCTCCCCGGGTACGAAGATCGTCGTTGTCTTACACTCACGGTACGCCCCGAGCGACGCGCACATGGTGACCGTATGCGTTCCTCGCGGGGAGAACGTGAAGGTCTGCGGGAGGTTTGGGTCGTAGCGGAACGAGCGGTTGGAGAGACCTCCCGGGAACGACGGATTGGACGGACTCCGTGCTGTGCCTCCGAAGTGCAGCTGATGCCCCATGGTGCCCGCCACGTTCTGGTAGCCGATGGTGGCACTCGACCCCCGCGCCTCCCCTTCACAGCTCGGCAGACCGCAGTCGCTAGCAGACGTAGTCGGCACGGGAGGAGGTGTCATCGTCCCGTAGCGATACTCGAAGGCTCCGTCAGAATGGAGGACGACCTGGAAGTTCAGGTCGAACTCATTGGTGTTCGACGATCCGTAATAGGGGCTGATGTGGCTCCACTGGATGACGTAGGTGTCCGGATCGAGCGCCAGAGCGTAGACCCGACCGCTGGAACGAGTGTGAAGATCGTCCCAGAACACCGCCAAATTCATCTTATTGTAGGTGGTGCTGGTGTTCGGAATCATCTGATTCGATCCCGACCCGGAGGTGCTGGTCACGAAAGAGAGGTAGCCGTCCACCGATACATGGACATTGGAATAGGTGGTTCCCCCGAACGGAAACGTGAACCCGTCCTGGAACGCGTGGTTGCTGACGGTGGAGTCCAGCCCGCCGGCATGTACCGTCGCGACTCCCGGGAGTCCGCTGATGTCGGTGTCCGCGAAGGTGCCACCACCACCCGGGCTGGCATCCATCTCGAGCAACGGACCCCATACCTCCGGGGTACCCGTATCAAAGGCCGTCACGTCCCAGTTGAAGGTCACCGACTCTCCAGCGAGGATCGAGTCGGTCGTCCCGATGAGTTCGACCCCCACCGTACGCACGTCAACGAAAATCGACGATGTCTTCGTTCTCCCCAGCGAATAGAGTTCAAAGGTATAGGTCGTTGGTCCAGTGGGCGTGTCGGAGTACGAATCTCCATCAACGTCAAGACCAGCCACTGTCAGATCGGTGACGACGGTCCCCTCGGTCTTCTTGATGGCGAAGCTGTCTCCACCGGACGTGAGCCAGCTGAGCACCACATCCTCACCGAGGACAAAACTCGGCGGGCTGGCAGCGAAGGACTCGATCGCCCAGTTGGCTTCGACCGTAACCGAAGAGCAGTTCCGGGTCGCCCCGAGTTGGACACAGACGGTGTAGATGGTCGTATCCGAAGGCTTGACGGTGATGGTCCCGGACAGGCCCGAGGTCGGCGTGAACATCCAGGCCCGGTTGGCGAGCCCTCCCGTGAACACGGGATTGGACGCTGACCCAGAAGCCCCACCGTAATGGAGCTGATAGCCGAAGGTGCCGGTCGGCTCCTGATAGCCCACCGTCGCGCTCGACCCCAAGGTCTCGTTCACGCAGGTGTTTGGGTAGCAGCTGGTGGAAGTAGACGGCGGTGGCGTCATCGAACCATAGCGGTACTCAAACGCACCATCCGGGTGGAGCACGACCTGGAAGTTCAAGTCATACTCATTCGTGTTGCTGCCGCCTGCGGCGCTTACCTGCGACCACTGGATCACATAGGTGTCGTCGATCGCAGCAGCGTGCACGCCGCCGCTCGACCTCGTATGGAGATCGTCCCAGAATGGAGCGAGGTGGACCTTCTTATAGTCCGAGGTGGTCACCGGCAGTCGCTGGTTGGTCCAGCTGGTCGAGATGGTTCCCGTATCGAAAGAGATGAAGCCATTGGTAGAGACCAACAGACTCGTCTTCACCTCACCGATGAAGGGGAAGGTAAAGCCAGCGGGCAGCGGATGGACCTTGAGGCCATCGTCGTCGCCGGCCCCCGTGATGGTCTCGAAGCCAGCAATGGTTCGGACATCCACGAACGCGGAGGTGTCCGTTACCTCCTCCATCGGGCTCAAGAGGACGACCTGGGCGTTCGGGTTGAAAGCTCCCGAGTCCCAGCTCAGAACCACCTCCGAGCCGGGTACGACACTCGAATCCGACGCCGAGAGCGACATATCGAACTGCGCCACGGATACGTTCTTCGTCGCCGTCAGCTTTCGCCCCAGGTAGGTGTTCTCGATCTCCAGCTCATAAGTCGCCGTCCTATCCGGCGTGAGGAGCAAGGTATGGCCCGTGATGTTCACGGTATCCTGGTTTACGATCTCGACCCCATTCTCCTTCAGCGAGAGCAGGTCGCCACCCTTCGTGACCCACGACAATTCGACGCTCTGGCCCCAGTCGATGGCGCTCTCTGACAGCGTGAACTCACTGATCTCGAAGTCGGCACGGACCGTCACGGTACGACACTCGGTGTAACCGCCCAGGCTCGCACAGATCTCGTAGTCCCCGGTCTCGAAGGGGTTCAGGGTCAGGCTCCCGGTCAGGTTCGGATCATAGGTGAAGGTCCGGTTCGCAAGACCTCCGGGGAAGGTCGGGTTGCTCGCGCTGTTCGAGGTCCCGCCGAAGAAGAGCGTGTAGCCATCGAGTCCACCCGGGCCCTGATATCCAACCGTGGCGCTCGCCCCATTGGCCTCGTTCACACACGTGCTTGGATAGCAGCTCGTCGAGGTGGATGGCGGCGGCGTCATCGCCCCGTAACGATAATCAAACGATCCGTCAGCATGAAGGACCACTTGGAAGTTGAGATCGAAAGCGCTGGTGCTCGAGGAGCCGGAGAACGGGCTGATGTGGTCCCAAGAGATCACATAGTCAGAGCCCACCGCTGCGGCGTACACCCTGCCCGGAGTACGAGTATGGAGGTCGTTCCAGAACGGCGCCAGATGAACCTTGTTGTAGCTGCTTCCCGATGCGGGCATCCGCTGGTTGCTGGTCGAGGTTGCGGCCGAGACATCGAAGGAGAGCCACCCATCCGCCGACACTCGGACCTGCGTGAGATCGGTCCCCTGGTAGGGGAAGGTGAAGCCATCGGTGAAGTCGTGGGTTACCATCAAGCCGTCGATATTTGTCCCAACGAGAGTCTCGACGCCCGGCTCCCCGCTGATGTCGATGAAAGCGTTCGAGCCGGAGAGATCCTCGGTCATCGGCTTGCCCGGCATGCTGATCTCAACGGTCCCGCCGGTGAGGGACGTTGCGGCCCACGTCAGGGTAACGGGATCTCCAGGGTGAAGATCCGTCACATCGGCGTCAAAGCTGAGGGTGAAGGTCCGGACCCCGACGGTCACCGCTGCAGTGCGCTCTCCGCCCGACGCCGTATTCAAGATGCTGAGGACGAACTCGGTCTCTTCCGTCAGCGAGGGGACCGTAAAGGAGCCCGAATCGAAGTCGATGGTCGGGGGGAGCGCGACGGGCTGACCGTTCGCCGTAATCGTGAGCTCGTCGGCGTCGCCCGTCTCCCAGCTCAGGGTCACAGGCTGCGCGTAATTCACCAGGTCGTCGCTCGCCTCGAAAGAGGTGATCGCGAAGTCCGCCGACGTGACGACGACCTCGATGGTGGCGGTCACGGTATGCCCCAACGCCCCGGTCGACACCGCCGTGTAGATGACGGGTCCGGAAGCGGGCTCGACGAGATCACAGGAGCCGCTGGCCACCGACGTTGAGCCGGAGGTGCAGACTACGGTGCCGACCTCGTCCAGGATCTCGACCAACGTCGCGTTGCTGCTGGTCCAATTGATCGTGAAGGGTACGTTGCGAGTGCCGAACTCCGGCCCGCTCAAGGTGACGGTCGCCCGCGGATGAACCGAGACGCTCACCGTCTTGGTGTCCGTGCCCATCCCGGTGGCCTTCAGCGTCGCGGCCCTCGTGGTGACGGCCGTTCCGGACACCGGTGTCCATACGTAGCTATCGTTCAGGCCCAGAGATGGAGGAAGCGTGAAGGAGAAGCTCCGATTGGAGAGGCCCCCTGGAACCTGGGTATTGTAGGAAAGGTTTTTTCCACCGCCCAGGTTGGGGAATTGGTAACCAATCGCTGCATCCTTCCCGTTCGCGCTCTCCTGATTCGAAACCGACGAGCCATACATCAGGCCATAGCGGTACTCGAAAACGCCAGACTCCCAAAAGACAATCTGGAAGTTGAGATCATCGGTCCCTCCGGACGCGAAGGCGGCGTTCTTCCACTGGACAACGACATAACGATCTCCATTGGCGTCCACGTCGTCCCAATAGAAGACGTTCCCGGTCGACAACGCGGTGGGCGTGAAAAGGTCGCGCCAGAAGACGGCGAAGTGAGCATACGCATATGTGCTAGAGGTGTTGGCAGCGAGATCCGCTTTCGTATAGGAGCTCAACCTTCGAGCCAGATCGAAGCTGGCGAGGCCGTTGAGATAGACCTTCAGCTGGGTGTGGTCCTGGCCATCGTACGGGAAGACGAAGCCAGCGGGAAAGTCCATCACCGCGCAGCCCTCATCTCCCGGCTGAAAGGAGGTGCCGCAGTTGTCCATCACGAGATGCGTCGCGCCGACGGGGTTGTCTAGGTACGGGTTCTGGCTGGGCCCCATGACCATACCCTTGAGGAGGTCCAGTTCGACCGCGGTCGCGCGCTTCGTCGTCCACTCGAGCAGCACCTCGTCGCCTGCCAAGACCTCCACGACATCCGGATCTCCAGGAACAGGGTAGACCGGCGGCGTGGCGGTGAAGGTCAGGATCTCGGTGGACGCCGGGTGGACCTCGATCTCTTCCGTCGCGGTCATCCCAAGGGCGTTGGTGGCGACGACGCGGTAGGTAACGACGGTCGTGCTCGAGCCGTTCACCGTCCAGAAACCGCTGGCGCGGTCGGCCGACGGGACATCGTGGATCAGCATCGGCTGACCGGCCGCATCGAGCTCGAAGAGCTGCAGCGAGAGATCGGCGGCGGAGGAGGTCCAGGCGAGATCGACGCCGGTGTGGATCTCATCGTCAAACACCAGGGGATCGGCAGCGAGGGTCACGGTCGGCTCCGCGTACACCGTCACCGAGCGGGTCTTGACCGCGGGGGTGGAGCCTGCCGAGGCGGTGGTCGCCGTCAGGGTGAAGTTGTAGACGCCGGCGTCGGTCAGAGTAAACGAGGCCGTCCCCGAGTTCCCGGCCGGGAGGACGTAGGGCCCGCCGACGTCGGCCTCGAACGCCAACGTCGGCGCGGCGCCGTCGGGATCGGGCGTCACCGTCCAATTCACGGAGATCGACTGGCCCGAGAGCAGCCCGGAGGGGGCCACCGTGAAGTTGAGGATGCTGGGGCCGCTCCCCACCTGGACCGAGACGGTCTCGGTGGCGATCTGCCCCACGGTGTTGCGAACCTCGAGGGTGTAAACGAAGGTGCCCGCCTCGCTGAGCGGACCGCTCGTGCAGCTCCCCTCTTCGATCTCGCTACGGACGCTGGTGGTGCAGACGATGCTGGTGGGAGCGGAGACCTTGAGGAGCGACGCCCCGCCCGCCTCCCAGGCGAAGGTGACGCTCTCGCCCAGCCAGGCGTGGACGGGCGACGCGGTGAAGGAGGAGACGAAGGGGGGACCCACCGCGACGTCGACGGTCGAGGTCGCCACGTCGCCGGCGTCGTTGAGTGCCTCGAGGGTGAACGTGGTCGCGACGCTGACCTCGAGGGGAATGGTGCCGGCGGCCGCGCGGATCCCGGGGACCACGAGGCCGTTCTGCTTGAGGACGATCTGGGTGGCGCCGGTGGTGGCCCAGCTCACGTCGATGACCTCGCCGACCCCGGCGTACGAGAGAGAGACGTCCAGCGAGTCGATCACCGGGAGGTCTACCGCCCGGACCGTCACGCTGCGGCTCGACTCGCCGTCATCGTTGCGGGCGGTCAGGGTGAAGATCGTGTCGGCCGTGATGGAGACGTCGATGCTGTCTGCCACCTTGGAGCGGCTACCCAGATCGATGAGGCCGAGGGTGTCGGAGTCGAGCTCGAGGGTGGTGGCCCGATTGACGCCGCTCCAGGAGAGGGAGGCTGTGGCGGTGCCGCCGGCTTCCTTGCTGACGATCTCCGCTGCCGCGCTGAAGGTCCCGATTCCCGGCGCGTTCACGATGGGGAGGAAGAACTCCGACTCGACCACGTGGCTGCCGCTGGTCGCGGTGAGCACGAAGCGCCCCGCGGCACCCATGGGGAGCACCACCGTGCCCTGGGCGGCGGCGGCGCCGGTCTTCGTCTCGACGATCCCGTCCCCGTTGGAGATCTCGACGGCCTGGGCGCCGCCCACGACCCAGCGGAGTTCCTTGAGATCCCCCACACCGCCGCCCGAGGGATCCACCGCCTCGAAGACCATGATGGTGGGGCTCACCTCCACGCTGACGGTGGCCGTCGCGGCACGGATGGTGCCCATGGCGGTCAGGGTGTAGGTCGTGTTGGCCTCGGGGCGCAGGATTCGCTGGCCCGTCAGCTCCTCGGTGGTGTCGACGATGGTCTCACCGTGAGAGTCGGTGATTCGCACAGAGACCGCGTCGTCGGTGATCCAGCGGAGGGTGGTGGACTCGCCGAAGCTGAACGTCTCGGGGGTGGCGGTGAGGGTCACGATCGGCGTACCGGTCACCTTGACGTGGACGGTGCGCTCGGCCGAGAGATCGTCCGACTCAGCGAAGAGGGTGAACGTCCGCGAGCGCTGCATCAGCACCTCGACGGAGCCCTCCACCGCCGGCTGGCCACGGAGATCGATGGGCGCCCCGGTATCGTCCTCGATCCGGACGGTCTTGGCGTTGAGGGTGGTCCAGGAGAGGGTGGTCCGCGTCCCCTCGTCCACCTCTGCCGGGTTCGCCTCGAAGGCGACGATCCTCGGAGCAGCGACGGTCACCTCGACCGTAAGCTCTCGCTCGATCTTCTCCCCCTCGCGCTCGGCGATGAGGGTGAAGGCGGTGGTCGTCTCCACCGTGACCAGGACTGCGCCTTCCTCCGCGGGCTGCTCGCTGATGTCCACCGGCGAACCGCTCCCGTCCAGGAGCCGCAGGGTCTCTACGTTGCGCGTCGTCCAGCGAAGCTCGACCTCGCCTGGCCCCTCGATGGACGCAGGGTCGGAGAAGAAGCTGACGATCTCCGGAGCCAGGGTCTCTGCTCCGACCCGGACCTCCGCCGTGCGGCTCGCGATGTCGCCAGGGGCCTTGCCAGTGGCGACGAGTTGGAAGGTGGTGGTCGACTCGACGACGACCTCGACCGATCCCTGCCCGAGATCGGCTCCTCCCACCTCGATCGACGTTCCATTGGCAGTGAGGGCGATCGACTCCGCATAGCGGGTCTCCCAGGAGACCTTGACCGTGTCGCCTGCCTCCACTGAGGCAGGGTCCACCGATAGAGACACGATCTCAACGGCCTTGGAGTCCTTGTCCTTAGGCGGGGCCGGATCGTCTCCACATGCTGCGAAGACCAGGGAGAGAGCTGCGAGGCTCGAGAGAATCCAAAGCTTAGGCTGCATTGCTGACCTCATTGGGAACGACTGTTCGAGCGCGGACCATGCACGACACTCCGCGATTGAGCGTCAGACAATCAAATCGAGATTAAGCTGGCAAGCGATTCGCCGCGTATCCCCCCAACATGGGGGCTATCCTTGGAGTCGCAACATTTCTATGCAGATCGTCGGCGGCCTCGATCTGCCGTCCATCGCCGAGGCGCACGGCGAGATTCGGGCATCGAAACCGATCGCCTGTAGTTTGGACTCCTACAATTGCCTACGCACACCCCGCCTCCCACGTGTGGTCCTGGGCGCCTCAAGGCCAGCGGCATCGCCGATGATCGCGCGCCCCCTCCCGCGTCTGACCCAAGGCGCGTCAAGGCCAGTGGCATCGTCGTTGATCTCGAGCCCCCCGCGTGTGGCTCAGGGGTCGCCTCGTCAACCGGCGTGACAATCCCTACCCGCGCCCCGTCCCGCGTGTGGCCCAGGGTCTGGGCAGAGGCGCCACCGACACGGGCGCCTTCCATGGCCGAGGCTCAGCCTCGAGCGGCAGCGATGATCGCGGCGAAGGAGTCCGCGGCCAGGGCGGCGCCACCGACCAGGGCGCCGTCGACGTCCGGCTGGGCCATGAGCTCGGCGGCGTTCTCCGCCTTGACGCTGCCGCCGTACTGCAGCGGGATGCGATCGGCGAGATCGCCGCCCTGCTCCCGGAGCATCCCACGGATGGCGGCGTGGACCTCCTGGGCCTGGGCCGAGGTCGCGGTCTTGCCGGTGCCGATGGCCCAGACCGGCTCGTAGGCCACGACGACCTTGGCCAGATCGTCCGGGACGAGGCCGCCGATCCCCCCGCGGAGCTGCCCGCCGATGACATCCATCACCCGCCCCGCCTCCCGCTGCTCCAGGGTCTCTCCGACGCAGACGATCGGCGTCAGGCCGGCGTCCAGGGCCGCCCGCACCCGCAGGCGCACCGTCTCGTCGGTCTCGCCGAAGAGCTGGCGCCGCTCGGAGTGTCCGATGATCACGGCCCGGGCGCCGGCGTCCACGAGCATCCCGGCGGAGATCTCGCCGGTGAAGGCGCCCTGCCCTTCCCAATGGACGTTCTGACCGGCCACCTCGATGCCGCTGCCCTCGAGTGCCTTGGCCACCGAGGCGATGGCGGTGAAGGGAGGTGCCACCGCGACCCTCGCCCCCGAGGCTCCGTCGCCGATGGCGGCACGCAGCTTCGTGACCAGCGCCACGCCCTCGGAGATCCCCAGATGCATCTTCCAATTGCCCGCGACGAACTTCCTTCGGCTGCTCATGATCTAGGCCTCCAACGCCTTCACGCCCGGGAGCTCCTTGCCCTCGAGGAATTCGAGAGAGGCTCCACCCCCGGTGGATACATGGCTCATCTTCGACGCGAGCCCTGCCTGCTCCACAGCCGCCGCGCTATCTCCGCCGCCGACGATCGACGTCGCTTCACTCTTTGCAAGGGCCTCTGCCACCTCCATCGTCCCCCGGGAGAAGGCAGGGATCTCGAAGAGGCCCATCGGCCCATTCCAGAGCACGGTCTTCGCGATCCGGATCTTCTCCCGATAGAGCTCCACCGTCTTCGGCCCGATGTCGAGGCCCATGAGCTCGTCGGGGATGGCCCGCTCCTTCACCTCCACGGCCGTGGCGCCTTCCTTGGGCGATTCGGCGCAGACGTGATCGTGGGGGAGCAGGAGCTGGGTGCCGCGCCGCTCGGCGGCCTCGAGGAGGTGACGGGCCAGCTCGAGCTTGTCGCGCTCCACCAGGCTGCGCCCCACCGGCACATCTCGCGACGCCAGGAAGGTGTAGGCCATGGCCCCGCCGATCAGGAGCGCGTCCACCCGAGGGATCAGGCTCTCGATCACCTTGATCTTGTCCGAGACCTTGGCCCCGCCCAAGATCGCCACGAAGGGTCGCTCGGGCTTGGTCAGGACCGCGCCGAGGTAGTCGAGCTCCTTCTGCATGAGGAAGCCGGCGGCCTTCTCCCTCACGAACCTCGCCATCCCGCTCGTCGAGGCGTGGGCGCGATGGGCCGCGCCGAAGGCGTCGTTCACCCAGACGTCGGCGTTGGCGGCGAGCTGCCGCGCGAACTCCTCGTCGTTGGCCTCCTCCTCCGGATGGAAGCGGAGGTTCTCCAGCAGGAGCACCTGCCCGTCGGCGAGGTCGCGGACCACCTTGGCGACGCCGTCGCCCACGCAATCGTCGGCGACGATGACGTCGGCGTCCTTCAGCAGGGAGCGCAGCCTCTCGCCCACCGGCAGCATCGAGTACTTCGGATCGACCTTGCCCTTGGGGCGCCCCAGATGGGAGGCGAGGATCACCTTCGCTCCGCGGCCGATCGCGTGCTCGATGGTGGGGAGCGCTGCCCGGATGCGGGTATCGTCTCCGATCACGCCATCGTCCAGCGGTACGTTGAAATCGACGCGGATGAAGACCCGCTTGCCGGCGAGCTCGAGCTGATCGAGGGTGCGGATGGACATCTTCCACCTCCATGCAAAGGAAGGTGCCGGCAGCCATGGGCTCTCCGGCACCTTCTTGATTCGCGTCGCGGGACGCTGCGCTGGGCTCCAGCGCCCAAAGCGACGCCACGCAGGGCGCCGCCTCCAGGCGGCTAGCCCTTGGTGGCTACCATCTTCGCCAGGTCGACCATGCGGTTGGAGAAGCCCCACTCGTTGTCGTACCAGGCCAGCACCTTCACCATGTCGTCGATCACCATGGTGGAGAGCGCGTCGATGGTGGAGGACCAGGGGGTGTGGTTGTAGTCGATGGAGACCAGCGGCTCCTCGGTGTAGTGCAGCACGCCGGCGAGGGGCCCTTGCGCCGCCTTCTTCATGGCGGCGTTGACCTCGTCGACCGTGGCCTTCTTCGTGAGGACCGCGGTGAAGTCCACCAACGAGACGTTCGGCGTCGGCACCCGGACGGACATGCCGGTGAGCTTGCCCTTCATCGCGGGGATCACCTCGCCCACGGCCTTGGCAGCGCCGGTGGAGGTGGGGATCATCGAGACCGCCGCCGCACGAGCGCGGCGCAGGTCCTTATGCGGCAGGTCGAGGATGCTCTGATCGTTGGTGTAGCTGTGCACCGTGGTCATCAGGCCGCGCTCGACCCCGAAGGACTCCATCAGGACCTTGACCACCGGCGCGAGGCAGTTGGTGGTGCACGAGGCGTTGGAGAAGATGTGGTGCTTGGCGGGATCGTAGAGCCCGTGATTGATCCCGTAACAGATGGTGATGTCGGGATTCTTGGCGGGAGCGGAGATGATCACCTTCTTGGCGCCGGCCGCCTGATGCTTCGCCGCCGCCTCCCTGTCGGTGAAGCGCCCGGTGCACTCGAAGACCGTGTCGACGCCCAGCGCCTTCCACGGGAGCTTCTCCGGCTCGCGGATCGCGGAGATCGGGATCTCCCTGCCGTCGACCACGATCGAGTTCTCCGTGGCGCGGACCTCGCCGGGGAAGATCCCGTGGACCGAGTCGTACTTCAGCAGATGCGCCAGGGTCGCGGGGGAGTCCAGGTCGTTGATCGCGACGATCTCGACGTCCTTCTCCTTGCGCTGCAACGAGGCCCGGAGAATACAGCGGCCGATCCGCCCAAAACCATTGATGGCAAACTTCATCGCTCGCCTACCTTTCGTACGAATGGCGTCGCTCCACTGGGGTGCGCGCCTCGCAAAAAGCTGTTGCCGATGGCGCGTACATAGGGCTGGGCTCCCCTTCGGTCAAGGACAAGATGCCCGCCGGAAGCGAGCGCTCCGGCTCGCCATGGGAGTGCGTACTCCCATTCGCGCCCCGGAAGCCTTTTCGCGCCTCTGGCTGCGTAGGCAGGGACGCACCCGGCGCCCCGGATGGAGGTGGGGCTTCGCCAACCACCTGGAATCACGACCGGCGGCTGAGCGACCTGCGAGTTGGCCCGCATGTTGCTCCGTTCTCCCTCTCTACGCAATGCGATAGCGTCGGCCCTGCCGGCACTTCGTCCAACCAACCGGCCCGCTTCGTGGCCAAGGAGTCAAGACGATATGGTCCCCGAGAAGATGCTCGAAGCCAAGATGAACGGCCTCCTCCTCTCCGGGGCCAGCGGTCCGAAGATCCTCGCGCGCTCCTTCTACCGGGAGCTGCGCGAAGGCGGCTTCTCGCCGAAGGAGATCCTCGCCGCGTCGAGCGAGATCCTCGAATTGGTGACCCGGGAGCTTCGCGAGGAGGCAGACAACCGATCGGGCGAAGCCTAGATCCCCAGGGCCTGATCCTCCGGGCCTGATCTGTTACGATTGGGCGTGCGCTACCACATTCGATCCAAGGGGGGCGAAGAGCTCGAGGTGGCCGACGGCAAGCAGGTGATCCGGCTGCTGCGGCAGCACTTCCTCGACCTGGACGACGAGATCCGCCGCGAGGGGCAGGAGAAGTGGCGACGGCTCGGCGACATCCCCGAATACGCCTCGATGATGCGAGCCGAGCGCCTGGATGCCCGGCGCTTCACCACCGTCTTCATGATCACCGGCATGATCGCGCTCATCGCCATGATCGTCGCGATCCTGATCCGCCTCTGACGAGATCGTCCGGATATCGGCTGTGGTCCCGCCTGCCCCGCGATCGCGCGCATCGCGACGATCGACGCGATCCTGATCTGCCCTGACGAGACCATCCGGAGGACCGCCGCGGATCCCGCCTGCCGCGTTGGATCTGCGCTCCGCCCGAGGGCCGGGCCTGCCTCGCATTCGGGGCGCTCGATACAGAATCTGGAGGCCCCGCAGGGCTTCGCGTTACGCTCCTGCGAGCCGGAGGCGACTACTCCTGGGCCAGCGGCGAAGTCGCGTTCGCGTAGCGCTTGGAGGTGGCCGCCTTTCGCACCGCCTTGAAGGCGTCCGGCACCGAGGTGCGGTTGGCCTTGTCCACGATCCACTTCGGGAGGTCCCCGCCCGGATCGACGTGGAGGCGGTAGACGACGTCGGAGGCCTTGCCGCCATCCACCGGGCGGATCGTCCACGAGCCGTCGTTCACCTGGACCCGCACCACGCCCTTCTTCTCTGGCGGCGCCATGTCGTTGGCGGGGATCCAATCGGTCTTGAGCACGCCACCCGGCTCCTCCGAGAGGGTGATCTCCACGCAGTAGTCGCGCTTGCTGGCCAAGGGAGGATCGACCACCGAGTAGAGCCAGATATGGTTCCCCTCGCGTTTCACCATCTGTGAGACGTCCGTATGGGGCATCGTCTCCTTGTACGCGTCCACGTCGGCGAGGACCGCGAGGACCCGCTCCGGCGGCGCGTCGATCCGGCCCCTCACCCGGACCTCGGCGACGCTGCCGGGGATCTCGCGGACCTCCACCGAGAGATCGTCGTGCTTCGCCTTCCGCTCCCCTGGTCGCATCGCGAAGCTGGTCGAGGGGGCGATGAGGAGCAACGCGATAGCGAGTAGGACGTGGCGTTTCATGTGGTCTCCTTAAGTGTGGCGATCTCCGCGTTGTTCCACACGTGCGCGTCTGTTAGCTTCCCCGCTCCGATGGCGAGCAGGCTGGCCTTCGCAGCCCTTGCCCACAAGGCAGCCAGGCTGCCACGAGCAGGGATGGACCGGCGAGGGCGACGCCTCTCGTCTGTAGAACTCATCGAAATCCAAGGGCGTACTACGAGTGGAGCAGAGCATGGATCGGTCGTGGATCAAGGACGTCCAGGTAGGGCAGAAAGCGGCGGGGATCTTCGCGGTGGCGCGGAAGCAGCAGGCGTCCGGCAAGAACGGGCGAGTCTTCCTCAAGCTGATCTTGCATGACAAGACCGGCCAGCTCGACGCCCGGGTGTGGAATCAGGCGGAGGAGCTCGGCGCGCTCTTCGAGGTGGGGGATCGCTTGCGGGTCGAGGGACAGGTAGGCACCTTTCAGGGACTCCCCCAGCTAACGATCGACGCCCTCGAAAAATCCCAGGACGAGCTCCCGGCCGAAGACTTCGAGTTCGAGGCCCCTGAAGCGCCGGTGGCGCAGGCCGCGCCAGCCGACGGGCCGTTCATGGCGCTGCGCAGCGAGCTGGGGAAGGTCGCAGATCCCCACGTCCGCGCCCTGCTCTTCTCCTTCGTGGACGATCCCGCCCTGGTGTCGAAGCTCCGCCGGGCGCCTGCCGCCAAGGAGATCCACCACGCCTATGCCGGTGGACTCCTCGATCACATCCTCTCCTGCGTGCGGCTGGCCGGCCGCCTGGCCGATCACTATCCGATGGCCGATCGCGATCTGCTGATCGCCGGCGCCTTCCTCCACGACCTCGGCAAGATCGACGAGCTCTCCTATGGAAAGGGCGGCACCTCGTACACCGACGAGGGCAAGCTGGTCGGCCACCTGGTGATGACGGCCACGTGGATCCGCGAGCGCGCCCGGGTGCTCTCCGGCTTCCCCAAGGATCTGGAGAATCACCTGATCCACATCGTCCTCGCCCACCACGGCAGGCTCGAGTACGGCTCGCCCAAGCTCCCGATGACCATCGAGGCCTTCCTGGTCCACGAGCTCGACGAGATCGACAGCCGCATGAACGCGATGCTCGGCCAGATGGCCCGGAGCCCGGGCAGCCGATGGACCGATCCGCAGAAGGGCTATGAGCGGATGCTCTGGAAGGGATCGGCGCCCACCGAGGGCGGCAAGCGACGCGGCCCGCCGGCCAAGGGCTTCGGCAAGGGCCGGGCCGAGCGCAAGGAGAAGCGCCAGGCAGCAGCCGAGCCCGGAGCCACCGGCACAGCCCCGGAGTCCCCCGCGCCCCGCCGCGAGCGGCCGCCGCAAGAGCGCCCGAGCCGAGAGCGCCAGCCTGCGCCCGCGACCCAGGTCGGCGTAGAGGCGCCCCAGGCCCACGAGGCCGGAGCGCGAAAGGGTCCGAAGATCCTCAAGCGAGCCGAAGGCGCCGCCAAGCCCCCAGCCGCGGAGAAGCTCACCTTCAAGCCCTTCTCCGCCTTCACCCAGCCCGAGGGCGAGGCCGCCGAAGCCGAGGCCCATGAGCCGGTTACGGCCACCCTTCAGGCCCGCACCGAATCCGAGTCCGAGCTGGTGGCCCCCGTGGAGGCGACTCCATCCCCCGAGAACACCGCGATCGACACCCCGCCCCCCGCGGAAGCTGCGCCAGCTCCCGCCGAGGCGAAGCCGGTGAACGCCGAGGCCACGCCCACTCCTGCCGCCGACGCGCCAGGCGAAGAACCAAAGGCTGCGGCAGCCGAAGTGCCACCGATCTCCCCCACCGAGACCAAGCCGGATGGCGAAGACTGAAGTCCGCGATCGCAAGCTGCATACCGGAGGGATCGCGCTTCAGCTTCCTAGCCGCCTCCCTCCCCCTGGCCGAGGCTAGACGCCGAAGAAGCGGCGGGCGTTGGCTGTGGTGGCCGCGGCGACCTCCTCCACCGGCAGGCCCTTGAGGGCCGCGATCGCTTCGGCGACCAGCTTCACGAAGGAGGGCTCGTTGCGCTTGCCGCGGTGGGGGATTGGCGCGAGGTAGGGGCAATCGGTCTCGATGAGGAGCCGATCGAGGGGGGCGGCGCGCACCGCCTCGCGGAGGGGCTCGGCGTTCTTGAAGGTCACCACGCCGGGGATCGAGAGCAGCAGGCCCATGTCGAGGTAGGTTCGGGCCCGTTCGGGGCCTCCCGTGAAGCAGTGGATTACTCCGTTACCTACTGACGCGTCGCGGAGGATGGCGACGGTGTCGTCGTCGGCCTCGCGGGTGTGGATCACGACCGGTTTGCCCAGGCGCTCGGCCAGGGCGAGTTGGTGGCGGAACCAATGTCGCTGCTCTTCTCGCGGCGAGTGATCGTAGTGGTAGTCGAGCCCGATCTCCCCCACCGCGACGACCTCGGGGAGGCCGGCGAGGCGCTCGAGATCCGCCCAATCCTCGTCGGGGACACGCGCGACCTCGTGGGGGTGGATCCCGAGGGTGGCGACGAAGTGGTCCGGGTAGGTGGCGGCGAGCTCGAGGGCGCCGCCGAAGTCGCCGGGATCGCGCCATTGGCCGATGGCGGCGACCCGGGTGACGCCGCTCGCCCGGGCCCGCGCGATCACCTCGTCGCGATCGGCGTCGAACTTCTCCGAGTCGACGTGGGCATGGGAATCGAAGAACTCCATCACGAGGCAACCTTTGAACACAGCCAGGCAAGCCCACGACCGCGGGCTCGCGGAGGAATCGAGTGGCTCAATTTACGAGATCACCTCTTCGCCAGAGAGGGGCAGGTAGAGGCGCACCTCCTCGCTGGGTCTGCCAAAGAGCGAGAGGCAAGTCGCGGCGACTCGCCGGACCCGCTCGTCGCCGGGGCCTTCCCGGGCCTCCTCGAGCGATCGCCGGGCCGCATCGGTGCCCAGGAGGAGCAGCCCTTCGGCTGCATCGCAGCGCACGTCGGCGTCCTCTCCCTCGTCGAGGAGGGCGCGGGAGCAGAGATCGGCCGCCGAAGCGCCGTCGTAGGAGGCCAGCGCCCGCAGGGCCGTGCCCCGGAGCGCGTCGTCCTTGTCCGCCGCGATCGCGGCGGCGACGGCCTCGCCACCCGGGATCTGCAGCTCGCCGCAGAGCTCCAGGGCCATCGGCCGCTCAACGCCGCCCTTGCGCGCCCGCTCGATCAGGTGATCGCCGCCCTCCTTGATCCCCATCGTGGCCAGCACCGCCGCCGCTGCCACTCGATCGAAGCGATGGGTGAGGAAGCCGCCGAAGATCTTGCGGACCTCGGGCTCGATCTTCGCCCGGAGATCGGGGCCGTCGGCGGCGGCGCGGCGCAGGGCCAGGAGCGCGTCGAGCCTCGTGCTGCGTCGGGCAATCGCCTCGAGGAGGACGTCGGTGCCGCGAAGATCGCCGCCAGCTGCCAGGGCCACCGCCGCCGCCAGGCGGACCAGCCTGTCCGGATCATGGAGGCTCTCGGCGAAGCGATCGTGGAGGGAGGCGAGGCCCAGCGGCGCCAGCGCGTGGATGGCCTGGAGACGAACGCCTGGGGAGGGATCTCCCAGGAGGCGGACCACCCGCTCGACGTGCTGCTCGTTGTCGTCACAGAGCACGACGCCGAGGCTGGCGAGGCCCCGGGCGTAGGGCGCGTCGTCGGCGAGGAGGGTCACAAAGCGCATCAGATAGCGCTCGCGCGCCGCTTCGCTGCCGCGGCAGATCTCGATCAGATCGCCGAGGGCCGCCTCCCGCTCCTTACGCGGCGGCTCCCGATCCAGCCGCCGCGCGATCTCCTCGGCCCGCTGCAGGCTCTCGTCTTTGGACTCGCTCATCACTTCACCCGCGATCCGGGGCGGGCACCGGGCGCCTCCACCAAGACCACGGCGCCGTCATCGCCTCCGCCTGCCAGGAGCATCCCCCGGCTCTCGACGCCGCGGATGGTTCGGGGGGCCAGGTTCGCCACCACCACCACCTGCTTTCCGGGCAGCGAATCGGGCTCGTACCAGGCGGCGATCCCGGCGGCGATGGTTCGGGGCTCAGCGTCGCCGGCGTCCACCGTCAGCTTGAGCAGCTTGTCTGCCTTGGGGATGCGCTCGGCCGTGAGGATTCGCCCTACCCGGAGCTCGACCTTGGTGAAGTCGTCGAAGCCTATGATCCCGAGCGGGGCCTCAGCGGCCTGGGTCGCTCTGGCGACGCCGCCTCCCGCAACGCCGGCCGCTGCGCCCTCTCCCGCACCAACTCTCGCAGGCCCCTCAGCAGCTCCTCCACCGCTGGCCCCCGATGGGAGCGTGGCCGCACTGTTCGAAGCAACCTTCTCGACACCTGGTGCAGGTGCGGGCTTCTGCTTCTCCTCCTCGAGGACGACCTCGGCCTCGGGTAGATCGGGCCAGAGGGCGTCCAGCCTCGCGTCGTCGATGGGCGCCGCCAAGTGCACCACCTTGCCCAACTTGCTGCCCGGCGGCAGCGGGAAGCCCGCGCCGGCGGCGAGCTTCGATGGATCGAGGGCCACGCCGTCGAACATCGCGGAGAGCTTGGCCGCCGCGTTGGGGAGGATCGGCGCCAGCCAGCAGCCGATCGCGTAGGCGACGTTGGCACAGAGGGAGAGATCGCGGTGGGCCCCCTCCTCGTCGCCCCGCTTGCGCTTGCTCCACGGCGCGCGCTCCTGGAGGTAGCGGTTGGCCTCGAAGCCGATCTGCACCAGGCCCTGGGTCGCGTCCCGCAGCTCGATGGCGTCGTAGGCCCGATGGATCGCAGCGGAGAGCTCCAGCACCTTGGCCCAGAGCTCGGTGGAGGCGGGGTCGTCAGAAGGTGCAGCGAGGCTGCCGCCAAAGTCCTTCTCCAGCGGCGTGAGAGAGCGGGCCACGAAGTTGGCCAGGGTCTTCACCAGCTCTGCGTTCACCCGATTCTTGATCTCCTCCTTGGAGAGCGGCAGGTCCAGGGGACCGGCGCTCAGACTCGAGGCGTAGAACCAGCGCAGCGACTCGGGGTCGAGGCCGGCGTCCAGGTACTCGCGGGCGGTGACGAGCCGGCCGCGGCTCTTGGAGAGCTTCTCGCCTCCGAGGGTGAGCATGCCGTGGACCTGGATCCTGTCGGGCCCCCGAAGCCCGGCGGCCTCCAGCATCGCGGGCCAGAAGAGCGCGTGGAAGTAGACGATGTCCTTGCCGATGAAGTGTACGATCCGGCTGTTCGCCTCCTGGCTCCAATAATCCGCGAGGGCGCGCTCCTCGCCGAGGAGGTGCACGGAGGACGAGAGGTAGCCCACCGGCGCGTCGAGCCAGACGTAGAAGTACTTCCCGGGCGCCCCGGGGATCTCGAAGCCGAAGTAGGGGCCGTCCCGGGAGACGCACCAATCCTGCAGCCCGCTGTCGAGCCAGGCCCGCACCGAGTTGCGCACCTGGGGCTCGAGGCGTCCCTCACGGTTCACGAAGTCCTTCAGGTAGTCCGTGAAGTGCGCGAGCTTGAAGAAGAAGTGCTGGGAGGTCCTCCGCACCGGCGGGTTCCGACAGATCGAACAATAGGGGGCCTTCAACTCGGTGGAGGCGTAGGCCTTATGGCAGACCTCGCAGACGTCGCCGTATTGATCGGCCGCGCCGCAGTTGGGGCAGGTGCCCTTGACGAAGCGATCCGGGAGGAAGCGAAGGTCGATCTCGCAATACCATTGCTCGAGGGGGCGCTCTTCGATGTGGCCGCCAGCCTGGAGCCTCCGGAAGATCTCCTCGGACCACCGGCGGTTTTCAAGGGAGTGCGTGGTGTAGAAGGTGTCGAACTCGATGAGGAAGTCGCCGAAGTCGCGGATCTGCAGCTCCCGCATCGACGCCACCAGCTCCTCCGGCCTGATCCCCTGCCGGGCCGCGTTCAGCTCGATGGGCGCGCCATGGCTGTCGGCGGCGCAGACGTAGATCACGTCCCTGCCCATGAGCTTGAGGAAGCGCACCCAGATGTCGGTCTGGATGTACTCCACCAGATGTCCGAGGTGACTGGGACCGTTGGCGTAGGGGAGCGCGCTGGTGACGAGGATCTTCTGAGACAAGTTGCACTGCCTTTCCACGTTTGGCGAAGAGGGGGCAACCTACAGCGTGTCGGCGGCTATTTCTACCGGCACGGTTCTCCCCGGATGTCGCCGGGAGGGCGCGCGGGGGCGCCTCTCCGATCGCCGGCACCCAGATGGACGAGGTTCGCAGGCGGGTGCGCAGGGGCGTCTCTCCGAACGCCGGCCCCCGGATGGACGAGGTTCGCAGGCGGGTGCGCCGAGGCGTCTCTCCGAACGCCGGGCCCCCGGATGGACGAGGTTCGCAGGTGGGTGCGCAGGGGCGTCTCTCCGAACGCCGGGCCCCCGGATGGACGAGGTTCGCAGGTGGGTGCGCAGGGGCGTCTCGATCGGGTCCACCGGCTGGAAGTCGCAGGCGGGCGCGCCTGTCATCGCCTCTCGCAGATCGTCCAGAGCAGGCGCTCGACGTCGAGGCGCCCTCCCCCGCTCTTGACCACGAGGTCGACCTCCGCTGCGTCCAAAAGCGCCCGTACCAGCTCATCCCTGCCGAAGCGCGCCGCGGCCTCCGCCTTGAACTTGGCCGCGTTGGGGTTGCCCATCTTCATCCCCGCCGCGTTGAACTCCGCCACCCATCCCGTCGCGCCAGGCCCGAAGCCGGGGAGCCGCCCGCCCGTGGCCCGGGTGGCCTCCTGGGCCGCCAGGAGCTGGCGCACGCAGCCCGCGATGGAGGCCACCGCCTGGGGCGGACCGCCGCCGGCGTCGAGGATCTGCGCGAGACCCTCGAACGCCCCCTGAAGGTTGCGGTTCTCGAGGGAGTTGGTGAGGAGGAACTCCACCTCTCGTGAAGGCTCGACCACGGCGTCCACGTCCGTCGCCTCGATGGTCCCGCGCTCCCCGACGTAGAGGGCGATCTTCTCGAGCTCCGCGTGGAGGAGGCGCACCTGCTCGCCGCCCACCAAGGTCTCGAGGCGCGCCACGGCCGCCGGCGCGATCCGCTTGCCCAGGGGCTCCAGGGCCTCGCGGCAGAGCTGCGCCACGTCGCGCTTCTCCCGGACCGGCGCCTTGAACGAGCGCTCATCGCCTGCCGCCTTGAGCTTCTTGTAGAGGGAGAGGCGGCCGTCGAGGGCCAGCGCCGAGATGATCAAGTGGTTCCCCTCGGGGATCCCCTGCTGCAGCAGCTTCTCCATCTCGCCGGCGTCGGTGCTGGGGGCCTTGATCTGCTGCTCCGCCGCCAGCGCCGCCGCGTCCCGACAGAAGGCGAGATCGCCCGCGTCGGCGGCGATCCCGGCCTCCGACTCCCACTCGGCCGCCGTCGCCGCTGCGGGATCGAGCCCCGACTTCTGGGCCAGCGCGAGCAGACGGCGGGTGGCTTCCTTCTCCCTTCCCTGCTCCCAGAGCTCCCGCAGCCTGGCGAGCTGATCGCCCCGGGCGGCCCGCCTGGGCGCGAGGAACTCCGGATCCCGGAGCCAGACCACCTTGGTGCCGCGAAACATCGGGATCGTGGCGAGATCCCTGGCGACGTCTCCCGGCGACGCCGCCGCCTCGAGCAGGGAGAGGTTGAAGTCGCGTTGGCTGGCTGGGACCAGGATCTCCACCAGCTCCTCGGCCAGCTTGCGGGCGAGGAACTCCTCGCCGTGGAGGAGGATCACCTGGCTCGCCTTGCCGGCCTTCGCCTGAGCGAGGAGCGGATCGATCGCTGCGCTCATCGGCGTCTCCCCGACGAGCGCAGGCGCGTGGCGCGGCCATTTCCTGCCTCGTCGCCGCCAACTACTGGGAACACCGCCTCCGGGCGTGGCGTGCGTGGGGCTGGGGTTGCAAAGACGGCGCTCATGCCTCCACCTCCGGCATCACGAAGGAGAGCAGCATCTTCTCGATGGCCAGCCTGGCGATGCCATGGCGGCCGATGGCGGCCTTGGCCCGATTTGCCAGCCGATGCCGGCGGAGCGCGTCCGGCCCCCCGCGCTGCGCGGCGGCTCGCACCAGATCACCCAAGTCGCGATTGGCCAGGGCCTCGTCCGGCAGCCCCTCCGCCGCCAGCGCCACGTCTCGGTAGAAGAGCGCGAGCACCTCCAACGAGAGCTCGCTCGCCTCCCGCCCCTTGGACGCCAGCGCCTCCCCCAGCGCGAGGAGGGGCGCGAGCCTGCCGGACTCCAGGGCCTCCACCGCCTCCAGCGTCCTCGCGCGATCGGCCAGGGCCGCGCCGTCGATGGCCAGGGCGCCGCCGAGGGAGCCGCCGGCGAGGGCGCCGCGCAATCGGGCCTCCTCCAGGCCGACGCCGGCCTCCTGGGCCACCTTGGCGGCGAGCAGCTCCAGCGGCAGCGGCACGAAGGGGATCCGCACACAGCGCGATCGGGTGGTGGGGAGGAGCGAGTCGCCGGCCTCTGCCAGCAGCAGCAGATGCGTGCCCTCCGGCGGCTCCTCCAAGGTCTTCAGAAATGCATTCTGCGCGGCGGCGTTCAGGGAGTCTGCTCCGACGATGAGGACGACCCTCCTCGAGCCCTCCACCGGAGCCAGCGAGAGCGAGGCTTGCAGCTTGCGCACCTGGTCGATCTTCAGCTCCCGCGACGGCGCCCGAGGCAGATCCTCCCTGGCGATCAGCTTGCGGGCCACGGCCTGGGCCTCCGGGATCAGCACCAGCAGATCGGGATGGACCCCGCGGGCGAGCTTCTGGCATGAGGAGCAGGCGCCACAGGGTTCGACCAAAGGCGCTCCATCGGCCGAGAGGCAGAGGAGCGAAGCGGCGAAGGCCCGGGCGGCGGTCTCCTTCCCCACGCCGGTGGGGCCGGTGAAGAGCCAGGCGTGGTGGATCCGCTGCCGCTCCAGGGCGGAGCGGAGCAACTCGACGGCGCGGGGCTGGCCTATGATGGACGAGAGCTGCAAATCGGCGGCATCCTACGGGGGAGCGAGAGCGGCGGCAACGACGGCGTGGCCCTCCTTTCTAACCGCGGCGAAGTTCTGTGCTGCCCGGCTAAAGTCCAGGTGCGAGATCGCTCATCGGCGGCTCTTCACGCGGTCAGGTGAATGGCCAGGGGCGACGGGCGTCTGTAGTGGCCTGCACCCGGGCAGGGCCGCATCGGTCATTCCACGTGCGCTTCGCGCGACAGGCCCTTTGATCACGTTCGCTCCCCTTCTGGCTCATGTGGCTCATGCCGCTGGCGCGACCATCTCGAACCCTGTAGCCATCGGACCTCGAACCATGAGCAGGCCAGGCCACATCGCCTCATCGGAGACCTCCCGACCATGAGAAAGACCCTCCCCCTCCTCCTCCTCTCCTCGAGCCTCCTCGCGAACGCGGGCTGCGCCAGCATGTCCAAGACGGTCGATCGGGGCACCGGCGCCCTGGGGGAGATCCTCCTCCCCCTCTCGGAGGAGGTGAAGCTCGGCAAGCAGCTCGCCGCCGACGTCGACAAGCAGGAGAAGATCCTCAACGACCCCGAGGTGCAGGCCTGGGTCAACAAGGTCGGCCAGCGGGTGGCCAAGGCGTCGGGCGACAAGCGCAGCGGCATCCGCTACACCTTCACCGTCATCGACAAGCCGGGGATGATCAACGCCTTCGCCCTCCCCGGCGGCCACATCTACATCTACTCCGGGCTGATCACCGCCTCCCAGAGCGAGGCCGAGCTCGCCTCCGTGCTGGGCCACGAGGTCGGCCACGTCACCGCCCGCCACGCCGCTCAATCTCTCGGCACCGCCTACGGCCTCGAGACCCTCTCTGCCGTCGCCCTCGGCAAGAACCCTGGCGCCATCACCCAGATCGCCGCCGGCATCGCGGCCCAGGGCTATATGTCGCGGCATTCGCGCGACGCCGAGCGCGACGCGGACGCCAGAGGCCTCGACTACCTCATCGCCGCCGGCTACGACGCCAAGGCGATGCCCCGCTTCTTCCAGGAGCTCGAGAAGATCAGCGGCAAGTCGAACTCGCTCGAGGAGTTCTTCGCCTCTCACCCCCACCCCGCCGATCGGGTCAAGACCCTGACGAACGCCATCGCCAAGAAGGGCAACCCGTCCGGCAGCGCCTCTCTCATCGGCGGCTTCGACGCCATCAAGGCCAGGCTCCTCGGCAAGAAGCCCGCGGCGGCCGGCTCGACGTCGACCTCCAAGCCGGCTTCCACGACGCCGGCCTCGCCCTCGGACGGGCCGCTCCCTCCTGCCCCTGCGCCTGCGGGACGGTAGCCTCGCGCCACGGAGCTCTCCCCGGCGCCCGCCGAGCGGCCCCGTACCTGCGGGGCGGTGGCCTCGCCCCCGAGAATGGGGCCTTACGGCGTTCTCCACCCACCCAGGCGATGCGAACTCGGCGAGATCGGCCGCGATCTTCGTAGCCGACGGTCGGCATCTCCGCAGAGGCCGGCGCATCCGCCACCGCACGGCAGAAGACGACCTGGAGCTTCGAGTCAGCGCTCGCGCTGTCGATCGATCTCCCGATCGAGGTCGTCGAAGGCCTTGTCGGCGCGCTCGACCACCGCGGCCCGGACGCTGTCGGAGAGGTTGCGCATCTGGGAGACGGCGTCCTTGAAGCCCTCTACGTCCAACGCCACCAAGGCGTAGAAGGTGCCGCTCTTGGAGATCCAGGAGTCGACCAGGGAGGTCCCGGCCAGGCTGGTGTCGGTGATCTGCTTGCTGACGTCGACCAGGTGCTGATCGTCGGCCGCGGAGCTGCCGAAGGACTCACCACCGGTGGTGGTGGCCTGGTAGTCCTTGATCATCGCCTCGACCTTCACCGAGAGGGAGCGGGCGAGCTCGGTGCGGCCTCTGGCGATGGCGCCGGTCCGAGCCAGGGCGGCGTTGCGGGTACTACCGGCGGCGCCCACGCCACAGATGCGGCGCTCGCTCTTATCGCCCCACCAGGCGTCGCAGCCCTTGCGCACCCACTCCGGCGCGTCGGTGAGCTCGCCTTGCACCGCGTCCGCCGGCGTCTTCGGCGTGCTGGCGCAGCCGCTGCCGAAGAGGAACCCTGTCGCGGCCAGCGCCGCTGCGGCCAACCACCTCCCACCGATCGACTCACGCATCGTTTCGACTCCCGACGAGGCCAGGCCCCGAGCTTGGCGACGACAGCCGGGCGTCGGCGACCGGATCGCCGCCGACGTCGCCGTGCCGACGACGGGCCAGCTTTGCCCGTGGCCGCGCTCGACGCGCAGCCCCCATCGGGAGCGCTACCGTCCAATCGAGGACGAGGTCACGATCGGCTGCACGCGGGGCGCCGACGGCTTCGCCCCCTCGCCCCAGGCGCCCAGCTCTCTCCCCACCGAGCCCGTGATGACTGTCAGTCTTCGTCCGATGGGAGGCAGATGCCGAGAAGATCCGGCGCCGGCTCGTTGTCGGCTCCGAGCTCGACGCATTGCTTGCCCTCCTCGGTACAGGCGGCCTCACCGTTGCCAGCGGCGGTGCCGGCGTTACAGAGAGGCACGCATTCAGAAAAAGGCTGGCACCTCGGGCCGTGGTCCAGATCGCAATAGGAGGGGACCTCGAGCTCCCCACAGTCTACATCGGAGTCACACTCGATGCCGTCTGGCTGGAAGTCCACGTTACATTCGGTGCCCGGCTCGCAGAGGAGGGACGGGAAGCGAATCCCCACCCAGCGGCAGCTTTCTCCAGCCTCCACGCGGCCCCCCTTCACGCAGAAACCGGAGCGCAGCCCCGGCTCGTCCGTCATCGGTCGACAAAAGCCATCAGGGGGATCGACCGTCATGGCTCCGAACTCGGCGTTACATCGCTCCCAGACCTCGCCGTTGGTCCCAGGGCCGAGCCGCGCTGCGTCGCCGCACCAATTGGGATAGCACACACTCACGGGCCCCGACGCCATCACCTCGAGACAGATGTAGTCCCTCCGGCAATCGGTGTTGCGCTCGCAGCGCTCCATCCAGAAGTGGCCATTGGCTACCGAGTCGACGCAGACGAGACCTCTGCTCCTGCCTCCCTCCACCCAGCATGAAACGTCAGGTCCCTGGGCGACGACCTCGATCTCGCAGAACGCGCTGCAGCCTTGATCTTGGCCGTTGCGCTCGACGCCGAGGTCGCAGGTCTCGCCGCTGTCGACGATCCCGTCGCCGCATCGGGCCCGGGTGCAATCGAGACGGCACGCATCCGCCAGCCGATCGCTGTTCGCCTCGCCGTCGTCGCACTCCTCTTCAGGGTCGACGATCCCATCGCCGCAGCGATCCCCCGCACCGCCACTCCCACCCGAGCCCGGAGCACCTCCCGATCCGCCGCTGCCTCCGGCGCCTCCAGGTCCCTCTTCGCCTCCGATCCCACCGGTACCCGGGACGCCTCCCGACCCTCCACTGCCTCCGTCGCCCTTCGCCCCGTTCTCCGACACGCAGCCAGCGAGCAGGAGCAACGAGCCGAGGACGGCCAAGCATTTGAAGCGCATCTCTTCAACCTCCACCGGGGGCGTGGACTCCGTCACCCTCCCACGAAATCAAGCGATCGCCTACGATTACCGCCTTGCGCCGCTCCGAAGGCCAGGTCCACTCTTCGCGCCTCCCCTCGGGAGATGGTGCGAGTTGCCGCCGCTCGGGCCAACCCCAGGCCATCGCCACCAGATCCGGCGTCATCCCCTCCACCAGCCGCTTCTCGTTCACGGCCTTCAACAGCGCCGTGGGGATCTTCGCGATCATCGGGGCCAGATCGTCCTGGGAGAGGAAGCGCTCGATCTCCGCCAGCATCTGGGCGTGGGATTCGAGATCGCCGCGGAGGACCATCACCGGCGTCGGCGCCCGCGGCATCCCCTCGACCTCCAGGTAGAGCCACGGATTGTAGCGCGGGAGGAAGGGGTTGCGGGTGGCCACGGTGTAGCCCGTGGGGAGTTCGAGCTTCGCGATCCGCACCCTGGTCCCGGCGGGGATCACGCCAGTGGGCGCGCCGGGCTCCATGGGAACGCCAGCCGGATTCACGACCCACGGGATCTCACCGGGGACCACGTCGGAGAGGAAGACCTTCTGCTCATCGGCCCAGAACGGCCCGACGTACATCGAATGCCGCAGATAGAAGGAGCGGCCCGGCAAGGTGCGCTCAAGCCGGATGCGATCCTCGTCGGGGATCTGCGTATGGCCGGCGCAAGCCCCAGCGAAGATGGAAGCGAAGGCGACGACGGAGATGGCTGCTGCTCTTCTCAAGATTCCTCCAGGCACGAAAACGTTCGGGCCCCCCATCGTCGCGCAATCCGGGAGCGACGCCAAGGCCGGCGGCCGATCGCACCACGAGCGTCACGGAGCCGAGGCGTCGAGCCGAACGCGAGCGGGGGCAGATGAGACCTCTCGCGCGGCGCGCGATTCGAAGGGCGCGATCCAGTCGCTGGCTCAGAGCACCGAGGCGGCAGCTCCAACGAAACAGGCGGGTGCGCAGCACACGGCTGGAGCCCTATCAGCGCCTGTCGCGGCCTCCGCCTCTTCCTCGTCCCCCACGAGAGCCATGCCGCCCGCCGCGTCTGCCGCCCCGATCATCCCTGGGCGCGCCATCGCGCGGGTGCCGCTCTCTGGGCACCCGCAGGGCCGCGTCGTCGCCGTGGAAGCGCGGGGGCTCGCCGATCTTCACCGCCCACACGGAGCCGCCGCGGAGCGCCGCGACCAGCTCGGCCTCGTCGCGGATCGGCTCCTTGAAGAGGGTCGCCGCCGAGCCGATCTCGTCGTAGCTCCGCAGGGCGGCGCTCCCGCCGACACAGGGGAGCGAGAGGTGGTCGGCGGCCTCGATGGCGAGCTCGTTCACGTTGACGCCGCGGTTGCCCGCGATGCCCTCCACCGCGGCGAGCTGCCGCAGGGTGAAGACGAAGTCGCCCATCGGCTTCTCGAGATCGCGATCGTAGGGATGGGCGGCCACCACGGCGCCTCCCCTGGCGATGGCGGCCTCCATCACCTCCCGTGCAGGCCGGCGGAGGGGCGCCTCCGCCGATCCCAGGATCTCGGCGGGCTGGACCTTCGCCGGATCCGGGAAGTAGCAGAGGAAGCGGCCGTGATCCGTCTGGGCCTCCATCCCCACCAGCACCGCGATCCTGGCGCTGGCCCGCAGGGCGTGGATCTCCTCGACGGCTTCCATCGTGTCGAGATCGGTGAAGCAGATCCCGTCCAAGCCGACGGCCTCGGCGCGGGCCACGGCCTCCGCCGGATCGAGATCGCAACCGTGGGTGCTTCGGGAATGTACGTGTAGATCGATGAGCATAGCGGCTCCTTGCCCGCGATCCGGTACCACAAACTGCAGCGGAGCGGGGAAACCCCGGGCGAGGCGAACGCCTCCGCGCCCGGAAGCGTCGAGGGAGCATCCTGTGTGAGAACGCGCCGTCCCGGAGCGCATGGATTCCGAAGGCTGCGCGACTGACGCCTCACGAGTGGAAGGCGGAAGCGTTTGACACATTCAGAACGGATCGGGATGATTCGCCCCCATCGAAACCCGCCTTCGCCGGCGGGAGGAATCTTTTCAGGGTCTCGGAGGTAGAGGTGGGCTCGCCGGGCGAGCTCGAGCCGACGACGATCCATCTCGCAAGCGCTCCCCTGCTTCGCCTCCTGTCGAGGTCCACCCCAGGGCCACCGAGGATGACAGCCTTTGCCAATCCGTACGGTCCAGCTCCTCGGCATTCTATCGATCTGCCTCCTCGCCCTCGCCGGCTGCCGGCGTGAAGGCGCCACCTTCGGCCCCGAAGCGCGTCCCAGGGACGACTCCGTCTTCTACGTCGGCGGCGGCTCCGAGCCCGAGTCGATCGATCCCGGCAAGGCCTACGACAGCCCCGGCTTCACCGTCTCCCGCAACCTCTTCGAAGGGCTGATGCGCTACGATCCGGAGACGCTGGCGCCGCTGCCTGGGGTCGCCTCTTCGTACGACGTCGATGAGAGCGCCACCCGCTACGTCTTCCACCTGCGGGAGGACGCCCGCTGGTCCGACGGCAAGCCGGTCACCGCCCACGACTTCGAGTGGTCGTGGAAGCGGGTGCTGGCCCCGGAGACCGCCGCGCAATACGCGGCGCTCCTCTGGGATCTCAAGGGTGGGAAAGCCTTCGCCGAAGGAAGGGGCCCCATCGAAGACGTCGGCGTACAGGCGTTGGACGATCGCACGCTGGCGGTGACCCTCGAGCGGCCGATCCCGTGGTTCCTCGATCTCCTTGCGTTCGGCCCCTTCACCCCGGTGCCGCGGGCGGCGGTGGAGGCCCACGGCAACCGCTGGACCCGGCCGGAGAACATCGTCACCAACGGCCCATTCCACCTGGGCAAGTGGGTGATCAGCTACCAGATCGAGTTGGAGAAGAGCCCGACCTATTGGGCCGCGGATCAGGTACGGCTCGAGAAGGTGGTGATCGTCATCTCCGACGACAGCCACTCGATGATGCGCCTCTTCCGCTCCGGCGAGCTGGACTGGCTCGGCTCGGACGTGAGGCCGCCCCAGGAGTACCTCTCCTTCCTGGCGAAGAAGGAGGACTTCCGTACCAGCCGCGACCTCGCCACCTACTTCTATTGGATCAACCTGCGGGAAGAGACGCCGGAGCAGCGCGCCTCTCCCCTGCTGGACAAGCGGGTGCGCCAGGCCCTCGACATGGCCATAGACAAAGAGGCCATCGCGAAGTTCGTGATGCGCGGCGGGCAGCGCCCGGCCCAGACCCTCGTCCCCGACCTCTTCCACGACATGGGCTACGAGCCCCCCGCCGGGAACCCCTACGATCCCGAGGCCGCCCGCGCCAGACTGGCCTCCGCAGGCTACGGCCCGGGCGGCAGGGCCTTCCCCTCCTTCGAGCTGATCTACAACACCAACGAAGGCCATCGGCAGGTCGCCGAGGCGATCCAGCAGATGTGGAAGAAGGAGCTGGGCCTCGACGTGCAGATCGTGAACCAGGAGTGGAAGGTCTTCATGAACAACCGCACCGAGGGCTTCTACCGGATCGCCCGGGCGGGATGGACCGGCGACTTCCAGGATCCCTACACCTTCCTCTCGATGTTCGTCTCCGACTCGGAGCTCAACGAGGCCCGCTGGAAGAACGCCGACTACGATCGGCTGATCGATGAAGCGCTCACCGAGATGGACACCCGGCAGCGCTACCGGCGCTACGCCCAGGCCGAGGCGATCCTCCTCGACGAACTGCCGATCATCCCCGTGTATTTCTACTCTCAGAACACGCTGCTCGGCTCGTGGGTGAAGGGCTACACCCCCAACGCCCAGGACATCCACCCCTTTCGCGACATCTGGCTGGAGCGACGATAGATGGGCCGCTACGTCATCCGGCGGATCCTCGGGATCGTCCCGGTGCTCCTGGTGATCTTCAGCCTGAGCTTCGTGCTGATGCGCGCCGCCCCCGGCGGCCCCTTCGACGCCGAGAAGCCCGTGCCCGCCGAGGTGAAGCGCAACCTCGAGCTCCAATACCATCTGCGGGAGCCCTGGTGTGAGACGCGCTTCCTCCCCGCCCTGCGCGAGCCGGGCCTCTCCCTCGCCGAAGAGCGCGCCCTGCGGGAGGCGGCCCCCGGCGCGTCGCGGATCGAGAAGCTCTGCACCGGCGCCTTCCAATACGGCTGGCTCCTCTCCAACTACGTGCAAGGCGACTTCGGCCCCTCCTACAAATACAAGGATCGGAGCGTGAACGAGTTCATCGCCACCGGTCTGCCGGTGACGATCCAGCTCGGCCTGGTGGCGGCCTGTTTCGCCCTCCTCATCGGCCTCGGCGCCGGGCTGATCGCCGCGATGAAACAGAACCTCTGGCAGGATCACGCCGCCATGGGCGCCGCGCTCCTGGGCATCTCGATCCCGAACTTCGTCATGGGGCCGGTGCTGATCTTCATCTTCTCTCTCACCCTCCTCTGGCTCCCGCCCGCGCGTTGGGACGGCTGGCAATACATGATCATCCCCGGCTTCACCCTGGGGGGGGTATACGCCGCGTATATCGCCCGCCTCACCAGAGGCGGGATGCTCGAGGTGGTGCGCCAGGACTACATCCGCACCGCCCGGGCCAAGGGCCTCTCCGAGCGGCTGGTGATCCTGCGCCACGCGATCCGGGGCGGGCTCCTCCCGGTGGTCTCCTACCTGGGCCCCGCGATGGCCGGCCTCCTCACCGGCTCCATCGTCATCGAGCGGATCTTCAACGTGCCGGGGATCGGGCGCTACTTCGTGGACGCCGCCTTGAACCGGGACATCACCCTGGCCATGGCGGTGG
This sequence comes from Vulgatibacter incomptus, assembly GCA_040391605.1. Taxonomy (GTDB): domain Bacteria; phylum Myxococcota; class Myxococcia; order Myxococcales; family Vulgatibacteraceae; genus Vulgatibacter; species Vulgatibacter incomptus_A. The sequence continues at coordinate 24,884 of JBEBXK010000001.1, read as the reverse complement.
TGGTGGTGAACGCGGTCTTCCTCCTGGTGGCGAACCTCCTGGTCGACATCGTCCTGGGCCTCCTCGATCCGCGGGTGCGATACGAATGAGCGCCGAAGCCCTCTTCGCCGGTGAAGACCTCGAGCAGGAGGTGGTCCAGGGGACCTCGCTCTGGCAGGACGCCTGGCGACGCCTGCGCAAGAACCGCATGGCCGTCGCCTCCGGCGTGATCCTCCTCGGCGTGATCGTCTTCTGCGTCGCCGGCCCCTGGCTGGTCGGCAGCTCCTTCGAGGCGCAGAACCTGGCCTACGGCGCCCAAGGCGCCAGCTGGACCCATTGGTTCGGCACCGATCTCCACGGCCGCGATCTGCTGGTCCGCACCATGTACGGCGGAAGGATCTCCCTGCTCGTCGGCCTCTGCGCCACCGCCGTCTCCCTCACCATCGGCGTGGCCTACGGCGCCATCAGCGGCTACTTCGGCGGCAGGATCGACTCCACCATGATGCGGATCGTGGACGTGCTCTACACGATCCCCTTCATGTTCGTGGTGATCCTCTTCCTGGTGCTCTTCGGCCGCTCGCTGGTGATGCTCTTCGTGGCGCTGGGTGCGGTCTCGTGGCTCACCATGGCCAGGATCGTCCGTGGCCAGGTCCTCTCGCTGAAGCAAAGCGAGTTCATCGAGGCGGCCCGGGCCAGCGGCGTGCGCCACGCCGGGATCATCTTCCGGCACCTGGTCCCCAACGCCCTGGGCCCCATCATCGTCTACACCACCCTCACCATCCCCCGGGTGATGCTCGAGGAGGCCTTCCTCTCCTACCTCGGCCTGGGCGTACAGCCGCCCATGGCGTCGTGGGGGCTGCTCGTCTCGGACGGCGCCAACGCCATGACCTTCTTCCCCCACATGCTCCTCTTCCCCGGCGCGGTCCTCACCGTCACCCTCTTCGCCCTGAACTTCCTCGGCGACGGCCTGCGGGACGCCCTCGATCCCCGGATGCGCACATGAGCGAGCTCGTCCTCGAGGTGAAGGACCTCCACGTCGAATACGCCGTGGACGGCGGGGTAGCCAAGGCCGTCGACGGGGTGAGCCTCGAGCTCCCCCGGGGCAAGACCCTGGCGGTGGTGGGCGAGTCGGGATCCGGCAAGAGCCAGACCATGTACGGCATCCTCGGCCTGGTGCCGCAGCCGCCGGGGAAGGTCTTCGGCGACGGCGCGCTCTTCGACGGCGAGGATCTGCTGGCGGCGGGAGAGAAGCGCCTGCGGACGCTGCGGGGCGATCGCATCGCGATGATCTTCCAGGATCCGATGACCGCGCTGAACCCCTTCCTCTCCGTGGAGCGCCAGCTCACCGAGGTCCTCGAGGCGCATAAGGGGATGTCTCGCAAGGCGGCCCGGGCCGACGCGCTGGAGATGCTGCGCAAGGTGGGGATCCCGGATCCCGAGCGGCGCATCGATCAATACCCCCATCAGTTCTCCGGCGGGATGCGCCAGCGGGTGATGATCGCCATGGCGCTCCTCTGCCGCCCGGCGCTCCTGGTGGCGGACGAGCCGACCACCGCCCTGGACGTCACCATCCAGGCTCAGATCCTCGAGCTCCTCCGCACGCTGCAGGCGGAGCTCGGCAGCTCGATGATCCTGATCACCCACGATCTGGGCGTGGTCGCCGGCAACGCCGACTTCGTCGCGGTGATGTACGCCGGCAAGGTGGTGGAGCGCGGCACGGCCCAGGCGATCTTCCGTGAGCCGCTCCATCCCTACACCAAGGGGCTCCTCGCCAGCGTGCCCAGGCTCGACGCCGCACAGAAGGAGCAGCTCGTCCCCATCCCCGGTCAGCCGCCCGACCCCACCCGACTGCCCTCCGGCTGCCCTTTTCGCCCCCGCTGCCCGACGTCCACCGAGCGCTGCACGCAGGCCTACCCCGAGGTCCGCAGCCTCGGCCCGGGGAGGGAGGTCGCATGCTGGAACGCCTGAGGGTCCCGACCAGCCGCTTCCGTGATCCTGAGGTGGTTGAGGGAGAGCGCGGCGCCGCGCGGGTGGAGGGCATCACTCCAGAGCCAGCGGCCCGCCGTTCATACGAGGAGAACGCATCGTGAACCCCGCTTCCACCATGATGGCGGCGCCTCGGGCGGACTCCTCCGAGCCCCTCGTCCAGGTCGAAGGCCTGGAGGTCCACTTCCCCGTCTACAAGGGCTCGTTCTTCAAGCGCGCCGCCGGGGCGGTGCGGGCGGTGGACGGCCTCTCCTTCGAGATCCGCAAGGGCGAGACCCTGGGCCTGGTCGGCGAGTCGGGCTGCGGCAAGAGCACCACCGGCCGCGCGCTGATGCGGCTGGTCGACGCCACCGCCGGCAGGATCGACTTCGAGGGCGAGGACCTCCTTGCGCTGCGGGGCGAGGCCCTGCGCCGCAAGCGCCGCGACTTCCAGATGATCTTCCAGGATCCTTACGGCTCCCTCGATCCGCGCATGACCGTCCTCGACATCGTCGCCGAGCCGCTGCGCGCCCACGGCCTGGGCGGCGCCGACGTCCAGGCCAAGGTCCAGGAGATCCTCGCCCTCTGCGGCATGAGCGCCCGCTTCATCCGCCGCTACCCCCACGAGTTCTCCGGCGGCCAGCGCCAACGAGTGGCTATCGCCAGGGCCCTCGCCCTGCGCCCGTCCTTCATCGTCTGCGACGAGCCCGTCTCCGCCCTGGACGTCTCGATCCAGGCCCAGGTCCTGAACCTCCTCGTGAAGCTCCAGCGCGATCTCTCCCTCACCTACCTCTTCATCGCCCACGATCTGGCCGCCGTGCGCCACCTCTCCGATCGCATCGCGGTGATGTACCTGGGCAAGATCGTCGAGCTCTCCCCCGCCGCCGCGATCTACGCCAGGCCCGCCCACCCCTACACCCAGGCGCTGATCTCCGCGGTGCCCATCCCCGACCCCGCCGCCGAACAGCAGCGGCAGCGCATCGTCCTCGAAGGCGACGTCCCCTCCCCGCTGAACCCTCCCAGTGGATGCCGCTTCCACCCGAGGTGCCCGCTCTACAAGGATCTCGACACCGCCCAGCAGGCCCGCTGCCGAGGCGAAGAGCCGCTGCTCCGGATCATCGGCGACGGCCGCCAGGCAGCCTGCCACCACGCAGCCTGAAGATCGCGCCTCAGCGCGATCCCCGGCGTGCTCAGTCCAGACTGGCCCTCCGGACCTCGATCCTCACTTCGCTCGCGACCTCCTTGCGGTTCGCCCCGATGGCGATCAGGCGGTAGTTCGAGGTCATGAAGGGGCTCACCTCCACCGAGCCGCTTCGGATGTCCGCGCCCAGCAGGTCGATGGACTCGCTGCGATCGTCGACGAGGCGGAGGGTCTTCGCGTCGCGGGTCACCCACGAGAGCGTCACCGACTCTCCCTCGTCGATCGAGCTCCGCGAGGCCTCGAACGATACGATCGTCGCCGCGCCCAGGTTCTCGTCGATGAAGTCCTCCGGCGAGCAGCTTCCCATGCCAAAGACGACCGCTGCGACGATGGCCCCTCGAACCCAGATTCCCATCTCACGCCTCCCTTCCCGCTGTCCCCGGCGGCGCAGCCGCCGAGCCGTTGAGCTATTATCGATCGCTCCAGCGCACTCTCTGCGGGCGAAGAGTCCGATCGTCTCGATCCGACGAGTGAACCACCGCGGGTCTCCGCCGGTCAATCGAACGACGTGACCCCGCCTTCTCCCCCCGCTTCCAATCGTGGGCCCCGGCTCCGCCCGCTTGCCCGGCGGCCTTCCGCTCGGATACCCTGTATGGGCCTGCGCCGACATTCCGTGCGCCAACTCCCTCCTCCCGCCGAAGGTCTCCCCATGCGACGTTCCCTCCAGACCGCCCTCCTCCTCGTCGCTTCGGCCCTCCTCGCAGCGTCGACGGCCGCGTGCGGCGGGATGGCGTGCAACGACATGGGCTGCTCGAGCTCGATCACACTCCAATTCCACGCCCCCGAGGGCGCGACGCCGTCCCGGATCTCCGGCGCAATCACGGTGAAAGGCGAGGTTCACACCTTCGATTGCATCGGTAGGGAGAACCAGACCGCGGGCAACTTCAGCTGTGGTCCGGACTACTCCGTCGCGATCTTCCAAGTCGCCGAGGCCCGAGCCAAGACCGTCGCTGTCAGCGTCTCCGCTGACGGGGGGACCTACTTCTTCGCCGACGAGGCGATGGCCCCCAAGTACACGGTCGACGATGAGTTCAACGGGCCCGGCTGCGGGAGCTGCACCACTGGCTCCCTCGCCGTCCCCCTGCGCCCGAGCGGCGCCAACTGATCGCTCCAAACTCCAGGGCATCATCAGAGAGGGCATCATCAGAGGGAAAACGAGAGGCTCTACCCTCCCTCGCCCAGGACGCTGGAGCAGCGCCTAAAGGCCCCTCCTCCTACTCGCGGAGTTTTCCCTGCGCCCGGGACGATCGGCGGGGCCGCGTGGGTTCTCCCGGACGATCGCCCACTTTTTGGGCGACGGCGCGCCCCCGGCCATGTAGTAGGTCCAGCGAGACCGCAGCTCGGCGCAGCCGCCGATCGGCCCGATCGGTCCTTCACCCCTGAAGGGCCGGCGCCGAAGGTACGAGTGACGAGCGCGAGCTGCCGCGTCCATGGAGAACGACCCCGATATGACGACCTTCGAGAGCTTGGGCCTTTCGCCCGAGCTGCTGCGCGCGCTGACCCGCGCCGGCTATCAGCAGCCCACCCCCATCCAGGTGCAGGCCATCCCCCCCGCCCTCGGCGGCAAGAACGTGATCGGCTGTGCCGCAACGGGCACGGGCAAGACCGCGGCCTTCATGCTCCCCCTCCTCGAGCGGATGTCCGACGCCAAGGGCCAGACCCGCGCCCTGGTGCTTGCTCCCACCCGGGAGCTGGCCCAGCAGACCCATGAGTATGTGGACACCTTTGGCGGCGCCAGGGCCGCCCTCATCGTCGGCGGCCTCGGCATGGGGCCGCAGACTACGGCGCTACGCCAGCGGCCGGAGATCGTCGTCGCCACGCCTGGGCGCCTCATCGATCACGTCGATCAGCGCAACGTGGATCTCTCCACCGTGGAGACCCTCGTCCTGGACGAGGCCGATCGGATGCTCGACATGGGCTTCCGGCCGCAGCTCGACAAGATCCTGGCCAAGCTGAAGAATCGGAAGCAGACCCTGCTCTTCTCCGCGACCATGGCGGGCGAGGTGGCGAAGTTCGCCACCCGATACGTGCCCGATCCGGTGCGCGTCGAGATCTCCCGCAGCGGCGCCACCGCCGAGCGCGCCGAGCAGCGGGTCTTCCGCGTGGAGCCCAACGAGAAGGCCCCCCTCCTCCTCACCCTCCTGGCGGCAGACGAGGAGACCACCCTGGTCTTCGTCCGCACCAAGCATCGCGCCGACAAGATCGCCCGGCTGGTGGAGAAGGCCGGTCACAAGGTCAGCCGCATCCACGGCAACCGCAGCCAGGCCCAGCGCAAGCTGGCGCTGGCGGGCTTCAAAGACGGCAGGTACCGGGTCCTCGTCGCCACCGACGTCGCGGCCCGGGGCATCGACGTCGAGGAGATCGGCCACGTGATCAACTTTGATCTCCCCGGCGAGCCGGAGGACTACGTCCACCGCATCGGCCGCACCGCGCGCAACCAGGCGAGCGGCAGGGCCACCAGCTTCGCCGAGGCCGCCGACAAGGTCGAGCTCATGGCCATCGAGAAGCTGATCGGCCGCCAGCTCCCCCGTGACGCCGTCCCCAAGGACGACCCGGTCTTCGTCGCCGAGGTCGCCCTCCGCCGGGAGCGCGAGCGCGATCCCGGTATCCACGGCGGCCGCACCCACGCCGAGATGGGCCGCGCGAGGACTCCCCGCCCCAAGGTCGCCCGAGGCAACGTCGCCGCCAAGTCCGGCGGTGGCGGCCGCGGGCCCCAGCCTCCCCGCCGCGGCGGTCGCCCCGCCTCCGGCGACGCCCAGGGCGCGCGCCCGCCCGGCCGTCGGGGTGGAAGGCAAGGGCCGGGCCCGGCCGCAACCTCCCGCGGCAGCCAGCGCTCCCGCTGAGATCGAGGGGCTCTCCCCGGCCTAGGCGCACGACCACGCCTCCGCTGCACCATTGAAGCTCGTCTCCCGCTGGGTCGCGAAGTCATTGCGCGCCGGCCATGCGACATTTCCTGCTACGCTCGCCCCCTTCAGACGAACGAATGGGAGGTCATATGCGTACGTGGTTGGGTGTCGTCGTCCTGGTGGCGGGTTTATTGGGGGGAGCGGCTTGTGGGCTCGAAGAGCCCGAGGAAGGGAGCAGCTGTTCGAGCGGCGGGCGCTGCGCCGATTCGGCGAGCGCGCTGATCTGTGAGAACGGGACGTTCAATAGGTTTCCGTGTCGCGGTCCGCTCGGGTGCCAGACCTCCAACGACCAGTACGTCTGCGACATGACGGTGAGTAGGGCTGGTGATCCATGCACCCTCGTCCATGAGGGCTTCGGCTCCTGCATGCCCGACGATCCCAACCACATGGCCTTATGCAAAAACGGAACGTTCGAGATCATCCCGTGCGACGGCTGCGTGATCGAGGGCGATCGGCTCATGTGCCAGCGCTGACCGTCGTCAGCGCGTCTTCGTCTCCCAACCCCAGCAGCCGACAGAGGGCTACGCTTTGTGACTTGCCCTTCACCTCGGTGGGAGGGAGGGGCTCCCTCCGGAAGGAGGTCACGGCCCTCGCCATCGCCTCCTCGGAGACGACGATCTCGCCGGGGCCTGCCAGGCTGCAGAGTCGAGACGCGACATTCACGGGATCGCCGATGGCGGTGAACTCCAGCCGCTTGGACGAGCCCATGGTGCCGACCACGGCGTGGCCGGCGTTGATCCCGATGCCACAGGCGATCGGGGACTCGCCGCCGAGGCTGCGGGAGGCGTTCAGCGCGGCGAGCTCCTCCTGCATCTCGAGGGCACAGGCGAGGGCGCGATCGACGTCGTCCGGCGCTCCCAACGGCGCGCCCCAGATCGCCATCAGCGCGTCGCCGATGAACTTGTCCAGGACGCCGCCGTGGCGGAAGACGATGTCCACCATCCGCTCGAAGTAGTCGTTGAGCATGCGGACCGTCTCCTCCGGCCCCACCCGCTCCGAGATCGACGTGAAGCCGCGGATGTCGGCGAAGAGGACGGTGACGAAGGTGAGGCGTCCGCCCTTCTGGAGATCGAGCTTGCCCAGCCGCGCTTGCTCCACCAGGGCCGGCGAGAGGTAGCGGGAGAGGTGGGCCCGGGCCTCGGCCTCCCGGGCGATCTGGCGGAGCAGCTCGGTGCGCTCCAGGGCCAGGGAGGCCTGGGCCGCCACGCCGCTGAGGAGCTGCAGATCGTTCTCGGAGAAGGCCGCCGCCTGCTTGCGGCTGTCGAGGAAGAGCACGCCCAGGACCTCGTCGCGCCGCAGCAGGGGCACGGCCATCGCCGATCGGATCCCCTGGACCATGATGGAGGCCGACGAAGAGAAGCGGCTGTCGATCCCGGCGTCCAGGGTGAGGACGCTCTCCTTGCTCGCCCGCACCCTGTGCAGGATGCTCTCGGAGAGCATCACCTCCGCCTCGCCCTCGCGAGAGCGGATCGCCCGAGGCTGCAGCGCGGAGGTATCGGGATCGATCAGGAGGATCACCCCGTTGTCCGCCGCCGGCAGCACATCGAAGGCGAAGGCCAGGATCTTGTCGAGCAGGCTGACCTGATCCTGCTCCAGCACGATCTGCCGGCCCAGCTCCATGGCGACCCGCAGCTTCTCGTAGTCCTTGCGGAGCAGCTCCTCCGCCGGGATCTTCGACTCCGGCAGGAAGCCCGCCTCGTCGTCGCTGGCCAGCGCCTTCAGGATCGAGGTCTCGTTCCCCACCGAGTCCAGCACGCTGACCCTGGACGAGATCGAGCGCCGCGCGGGGATCTGTTCGAAGCGGAGGGTGCTCGCGCCCAAGAGGAGCTCGTCGCCGTCCCGGAGCGCGCAGGCGAGCGTGGGCTTGCCGTTGACGTAGGAGCCGTTCGACGAGCCGAGATCGCGGAAGAACCACGAGCGATCCACCCGCTCGATCAGCGCGTGATCCTTCGAGACCTCGGGATCTCCCAGCACCACCAGGTTGCGGGGATGGCGGCCGATGGTGGTGCGCTCCGCCAACGACATCTCACGATGGTCGCCGCCGGGGAGCCGCAGGAGGAGTCTAGCGCCGTCCATGATCGGACCATGATACACCCGCGGCTGTGATAGAAGCGCGGGTTTCCCAGCATCCTGCGGAATGGATGGTCGGGGTCCTCCCTTCTTCGGACCATGCCGCGAGGCGTCCACCCCGGAGATCGGGAGCGAAAGGTAGTTTTCGATGAAGCTCAAGCAGCGGCCTGAGGACTTCGTGGTCCGGGAGGCCTACCGGGTCGACTTCGATCCGAAGGGCGAATACCGCGTCTACCTCATGGACAAGCAGAAGCTGTCCACCTTCGAGGCGGTCCAGCGGATCGCCACCAGGATGCGGGTGCAGCAGAAGGCGATCAGCTTCTGCGGCCTCAAGGACAAGCAGGGGCGCACCGAGCAGCTCATCGCCGTGCGGGGCAAGGACGCCGAGATGCAGGAGCCCGACCTGCGCATCAAGTTCCTCGGCCGCGTGACCAAGCCTCTCTCTGCCGCCAACCTCACCGCCAACCGCTTCGCCATCACCGTCCGCGATCTCAGCGAGGAGGACGTGGCACGCCTCGCCTCCTCCGTCGCCGACGTGCGACGGGTGGGCGTGGTGAACTACTTCGACTCCCAGCGTTTCGGCGCCCTCAAGCATGGCCAGGGCTTCATCGCCAAGGATCTGATCCGCGGCAACCTGGAGCACGCGCTCTATAACTACATGGCGAAGCCCTCGCCCATGGACAAGAGCGACGACGCGAAGGTGAAGCAGTTCTGGGCCGACCATTGGGGGGAGTGGGATCTCCACTGTCCCTACAAGGCCGTGGCCCGCTACCGCAACGTGCTGGTCCACCTGCGCAACCACCCGGACGATTGGGCCGGCGCCATCCAGGAGATCGAGCCGCGCTACCGGGCGCTGCTCCTCTTCGAGTACCAGAGCTGGCTCTGGAACGAAGGGGTGCGTCGCCTCCTCCAGGGGATGATCGACGAGAGCGATCTGATCTCGCTGCGCTACCAGGCCGGGCGCCTCCTCCTCCCCCGAGAGATCGGCGGCGACGTCCTCCGCGACTTGCGCGAGCGGACCTTCCCTCTGCTGGGCCCCGACACCGAATACACCGACGAGCGAACGAGGCTGGCGGTAGAGGAGACCCTGCAGCGGGAGCGGATCAGCCTCGCGGACCTCGCCCTCCCCAGGCTCCCGGCCATGTTCTTCAAGCACGAAGAGCGCCCGCTGCTGATCTACCCGGGCAAGCTCGTCGTCTCCGAGCCGCGCCCCGACGAGATGAACCGCCGCAAGCTGCGGGTGAACGTCGCCTTCACCCTACCCCCTGGCGCCTACGCCACCCTGGTGACCAAGCGCCTCTTCTGGTTCGCGATGCTCGAGGAGGAGGCCCGCGAGCGGCACGGCGAGCTCCACCCCGTCGCTCTCGAGATGCTCTCGCGCGCCTTCGGCGGCCCCTCCGAGGCCCACCTCCCCAAGAAGATGAAGCGCCGCTCCCCCGAGGCATCGGCGAGGCCCGCGCCGGACCTCGGCGGAGACCTCCCTGAGGCAGAGACATCGGAGGCGCCCGGCGAGGCGGCCACGCAGACGGTCGAGCCTCCTCCCCCTGCCGAGAAGCTGGGCTTCCGCGAGCAGCAGCGGCGCAAGAAGGTCGCGAGGGCCGAAGCCCGGTTCGCCGCCGCCGCCAAGGCCGAAGCCAAGGCGGCGGCCTCCAAAGCCAAGCGAGGCTCGGGAACTCGAAAGTCCGGCGGACCGAAGCGGATCGGCAAGCGCCCCGCCAAGCCCCAGGCCGACTCGGCCGAGAAGAGGGAGGACTGAGAGTTTGTGACGAGGCCGCAAACTCTCGCGAGCCGGAGCCGAGCGAGCGTATGAGAGCTCCCTCGCGCGGAGCACGCGGGGCGATCCCCTCAAACGCCTTCTTCGGGTGACTCCGATGAGGGCGCTCGCCCGAGTGTCTGCTGATACACACTGCGCTCCATAGCTAAGTAGCTATTATTGCGGGCTTTACCCATTGATATGAGGTCGGTGTAATTTGCGCTGTTGCGCGTGATCTCGAAACCCATCGTAATCGAGCCTCCTCGACACGCCGGAGGCTCATGCCATGGCTCGCAACTATCTTTGGATTGCCCTTCTCGCAGGCGTCTGCGTCGCTGCATGTGGGGGCGACGAGCGCCCCGGAGGTGGGAATACCGGCGGCACCGCCGGTGATGACGCGGCCGGTGGCACCGGCGGCAAGGGAGGTACCGGCGGCAGCGGCGGTCGTGGAGGCACCAGCGGCAGCGGCGGTCATGGAGGCACCGGCGGCAGCGGCGGTCATGGAGGCATCGGCGGTCAGGGCGGCAGCGGTGGAGTCGGAGGCCAGGGGGGCGCAGGTGGAGAAGGGGGCGCCGGCGGCGAGGGCGGAACCGGTGGCGCTGGACCGATCTGCGGCGATGGCCATCTCGACGACGGCGAGGATTGCGACTTCGGCGCGGATAACAGCGACACCCGCGCGAACGCCTGTCGGACCGACTGCACCTTCGCAGGATGTGGCGACGGTGTCGTGGACAGTGGCGAGAGCTGCGACGATGGAAACACGAACAACGGCGATGGCTGCGACTCTGGGTGTCAGCAGGAAGCAGGCTGGGATTGTTCCGATGGAGCCTGCGTCGCCGAATGCGGCGACGGCCTCGTGGTGGGAGACGAGGCATGCGACGGCGACGATCTGCAGGGAGCGAGCTGTCAGGACTTCGGCTTCAACGCCGGCACGCTCGGCTGTGACCTCGACTGTACCTTCGCCGTCGAGGCCTGTGCGCTGGTCGAGATCTGCGACAACGGCGTCGACGACGACGGAGACAGCCTGGCCGACTGCGACGATCCCGCCTGCGCGGAGGATCCGGCCTGCAACCGCTGCGGCGACGGTCGCCGCGGTGGAGACGAGGACTGCGACAGCCTCGATCTCGGCGGGACGAGCTGCCTGACCCAGGGCTTTGACGCCGGCACGCTGCTCTGCGACGACGCCTGTCGCTTCGACACCGGCGGTTGCTCGAGCGCGACCTGCGGCGACGGGACGCGGGAGGGCCCCGAGTCTTGTGACGGCCTCGATCTCGCTGGCCAGAGCTGCGCAGGCCTCGGCTTGGGCTACGTCGGCGGCGTCCTCTCCTGTACGAGTGATTGTTCCTTCGATACCACCGATTGTACACGTCCCGAGATCTGCGGCAACGGCGTGGACGACGATGGAAACGGCCTGACCGACTGCGAAGATCCGGCCTGCGCGGGCAACATCAGCATCTGCCCGATCTGCGGCGATGGGGTCCTCTCGGGCTCGGAGGAATGCGACGACGGCGGCGTCGTCGACGGGGATGGTTGTAGCTCGGAATGCCTTCTCGAGCGCTGGGTCTGCGATCCGAACATGGTCAACCTGAACGCCGACGCCACCTTCGCCTCCAATGGCTTCATCTACTTCGGCGACAGCACGGGCCTGGGCAACCACTTCTCACCCACGTGCAGGCCGTTCAACACCGAAGACCTCACGATGGCCTTCCACGTCGCGGAGCGCGCCAGGATCGAGTTCTCTCTCCTGGGCGGCGCCAACGTCGACTCCATCCTCGCCGTCAGCAGCAACTGCACCGATCCCTGGAGCGAGCTCATCTGCATGGACGTCCCCGGTCCCGGCTTCTATGAATATGCAACGCTCGAGGATGTCCCGGCCGGGACGATGCTCTACATCGTCGCCGACCGCTTCGACGACTCGGGCATCGGCGTCGGCGGCACCTTCGAGCTAGGCGCGGTGATCACACCGATCGTCTCGTGGGGGGAGGCCTGCGGGACGGGCATCCTCTGTGAGCCCGGCTCCTACTGTGACGGACTCACCTGCGTCTCCAGCTTCTGCGGCGACGGCTACGTGAGCCCGGACGAAGACTGCGACGACGATGCGGACCCCTCCTGTGTGAATTGCAAGATCCTGGGGAAGGATTGCCACTTCCCCTACGATCTGAACTCGATGCAGACCAGCAGCTCCCATTGGACCTGGACCGGAACCACCACCGGTCGAGCCGACACCTATTGGAATCTCTGCGAATCGAACTCCTTCCCGCAGGGCCCGGACGTCACCGCGTCATTCGTCGCGCCCCAGACCGGCGTCTACACCTTCTCCATGTCTTCGTCCCAGGACTACTTCTTTCAGGTGGCCACCGGTCCCTGTGAGACGACCAGCCGCCCCCGAGGGCTCTTCTGCGTCGAGGACGGCCCTGTCTCTGTGGCGCTGGTCGCCGGCGAGCAGTACTACGTGATGGCGGATGGCCACTACTCCAACAGCGCAGGCCCGTTCACCATCTCGGTGGATCTCGCGAGCTATTGCGGGGACGGGAACGTCGACGCCAACGAGCGCTGCGACGGTACGCCCGGCTGCAACGCGGACTGCACCATGGTCGGGAGCTGCGGCGACGGCATCCTCGACCCGGGCGAGGGATGCGACGACGGCAACCCCGGCGGGGATGCTGGTTGCTCCCGGGAGTGCCAGGTCGTCGACGGCTGGTCGTGCAGCGGCACGGCCTGCAGCGCCATCTGCGGCGACGGGCTGGTGGTGGGGCCGGAGGAGTGCGACGACCCGGGCGATCCCGAATGCGTCGGCTGCATGGTCCTCGGACGGAGCTGCGCCTCGCCCGTCGACTTGAACGTCAGGGAGTCCTCTCCCGGCATCTGGACTTGGACCGGGACCACCGCCGGCCGGAGCTTCACCTACGGCAGCCTCTGTGGCGGCTTCGGCGCGAACGGCCCCGACGTGACCGCGGCCTTCGTTCCACCCATCACGGGGAGCTACACCTTCCACCAGGTCAGCCCCCACGACAACTTCATCCAGATCTTCACCGGCTGCCAGGGCGCGCTCACGGGGCTCTCGTGTGCCGACGACCCGCCCGTCACCCTCTCGCTCACCGCAGGGACCACCTACTACGTCGTCGCCGACGGCTACTTCGACACGAGCTCTGGGCCCTTCGTCGTCACGGCGAAGCTGAACTCGGTCTGCGGCGACGGCTACGTCAGCGACGGCGAGCGATGCGACGGCGATCCCGATTGCAGCGCCGACTGCCAGGTGAGCGGGACCTGCGGGGACGGCCTCCTCGACGCGAACGAAGAATGCGATGATGGCAACGCCTTCGTCGGCGACGGCTGCGGTCTGGATTGCACCTTCGAGCAGGGATGGGATTGCTCCAACGGCCCCTGCGAGCCGATCTGCGGCGATGATCTCATCATGGGCGACGAGGAGTGCGACGACACGAGCGATCCGAACTGCGTGGACTGCTCCCTCCTCGGAGCGAGCTGCAGGAACCCATACGACCTGACCGCGATGGAGAGCGGCGCCGGACTCTGGACCTGGGTCGGCAGTACGGCGGGTGCAGCGCCGACCTACGGCAGCATGTGCAACGGATTCGGAGCCAACGGCCCGGACAACACCGCTTCCTTCGTCGCGCCTGTCGATGGTGCCTACGTCTTCAACATGATCAGCGCCCACGACAACTTCATCCAGATCCTCTCTGGCGGCTGTGGCGGAACCCTCACCGGCCTCGCGTGCGTGGACAGCCCGCCGACCACCCAGCAGCTCACCTCAGGCGCTACCTATTACGTCATCGCCGATGGATATTCCAGTACAAGCGAAGGGCCATTCACCGTGACTGTCAAGCTGTCACCCTCGTGTGGCGATGGCTACCTCAGCGACGGCGAGCGATGCGACGGCGAACCCGGCTGCAACTCGACCTGCACGATACTCGACAGCTGCGGCGACGGCGTCGTCGACCCGTGGGAGGACTGCGACGACGCGAACTTCCAGACAGGCGATGGTTGTACGCTCGACTGCTTCGCCGAGCCGGGTTGGGATTGCTCGGCCGGGCCCTGCGCGCCGATCTGCGGGGACCTTGAGGTCGTTGGCGAAGAGCAATGCGACGACGGGAACGACCAGGACGGCGACGGCTGCAGCTCCTCCTGCAACTGGGAGCCGTTGGCCATGCCGGCCAGCGGCGACAGCGTGTCCATCACCGGCCGGTTCCTCGGATCGACCCGAGTATGGGATCGCCCGAACGAGGCCTGCGCCTCGGGCAGCACCTCGTACCGCTACACCAGCTACGAGTTCGTCAACACCAGCGCGGACGACCTCTGGCTGGAGGCCGTCGCAAACTGGCAGGACCTCAATGGGTATCTCCACGCCTTCGCCACTCCCTTCGACGCCTCGACGCCGACGGTCAACTGCCTGGTGGGCAACGACGACTTCACGGGTACTGCCAACAGCAAGCTGCTCCGGAAGGTTCTAGCCGGCGACTCGATCGTCATCGTGGTCACGACCCCCGCGACCCCCTTCTTGAACGAGTTCAGCCTGGAGTTCACCACGTGGGATCTCGACGAGGTGAACGAGGTGGAGCCCAACGACACGAGGGGTGCCGCCAACCCAATAGTCCCCAACCAGCTGATCAAGGGAGACTCTCCCGCGTCGCCGATGGACCAGGACTACTTCTCCTTCGTCGCGACAGGGGGAAACACCTACCGCTTCGAGACCTACAGCGGCGTCGTCGGGCGATGTGTCACGGGCAGCTCCGCGGGGACGGGCGTCGGCACCTCGTCGGATACCAAGCTCTGGCTCTATAACAACCTCGGGAACGAGATCGCGAGCGACGACGACGGCGGAATCTCCGTTTGCTCGCGGCTCACGTGGAGCGCGCCCTCGAGCGGGACGTACTTCGTTCGGACCAAGCACTACAGCGAGACGTCGCCCTCCAGCATCGGACCGTACTGGCTGGAGTTTCACGAACTCTTCTGATTTTGATCCGCGAGCCGGGCAGAAATGTCGAGGCGATCTCCCGATCCCGGGGAGCGCCTCGCCGCTCGATTGCGCCAGTAGCGCCCACGCCCCTCGGATTGACTCAGCCTCCGCCGCATGCGCGAAGGAACGACCCTTTGCTGGGGGTGCATCAGGGCCGCCCGTATGCCTCCGCCGCATGCGCGGGGGAACGACCCGGCCCGCTGGCAGCTGTGAGGGTCGTCCCGTCCTCCGCCACATGCGCGGGGAGCGACCCGTCGGCGAAGGGATAGGGATCGAGGGTCAGAGCGGAGCAGACTCGAGGGCGAGGAGGAGCTGGGCGAGGCGAGGTGCGGTCCGCATCCCGGCAAGGCTGCTCGCCGTGAGCTGCCGCAGCGTTTCAAGCTGCGCCTCCACCGGAGCCCTCCCGGTGCTCCCTGCGCTCGACTTGCGCTCGAGGGCGCCGTCCAAGCTCGCAGCTTGCAGGGTGGCCGCGTCGAAGGCCGGGTGGATCGGTTGGGCGAGCGCGGGGGTCGCGGCGGAGAGGGGGAGCCCTTCGTCCTGGCACCTTCGGACGAGGGCCCCCACGGCCTGGTAGGCGGTGCGGAAGGGGACTCCCTTCTTGACCAGCGCCTCAGCCAGATCGGTGGCCTGGGTGGCGTCCTCCTCCAGGGCGCGGAGGCAGCGATCGGGCTGGAAGCGGACGCGGGGAAGGGCCAGCTCGAGCATCGAGAGCACGCCGCGGACGAGGGGGCCGGTCTCGAGGAGGGGCGCGCGATCCTCCTGGAGGTCGCGGTTGTAGCCGCCGGGGAGGCCCTTCAACGTGACCAGCAGGCCGACCAGGTTGCCGACGGCGCGGCCGCTCTTGCCCCGGATCAGCTCGAAGACGTCGGGGTTCTTCTTCTGCGGCATCATGCTCGATCCACATGCGATCTCATCGTCGAGTCTGACGAAGCCGAACTCGGCGGAGCTGAAGTCGATGAGGTCGGTGGCGAAGCGGCTGGCGTGGAGCAGGAAGCGGGAGGCGGCGTAGGTGTAATCGAGGACGAAGTCCCGATCGCCGACGGTGTCGAGGCCGTTGAGGCTGATCCGGCCAAATCCCAGCAACTCCCGGGTGATCTCGCGATCGATGGGGAGGGTGGAGCCGGCGATGGCGCCGACCCCCAGGGGCATCGAGTCCGCCTGATCGCGGACGAAGGCGAAGGTCTCCAGATCCCTGGCGAAGGCCGCAGCGTAGGAGGCGAACCAATAGGCCAGGCTGATGGGCTGGGCCCGCTGCCGATGGGTGTAGGCCGGCAGCAGGACATCGGCCTCGGCGGCGGCCCGATCGACGAGAGCCTCCACGAGGCGGGCGATGGCCTCGAGGATGATGGTGGTCTGCTCCCGCACGTGGAGCTTCAGGTCCAGCGCCACCTGATCGTTGCGGGAGCGGGCGGTGTGGAGGAGCCCCGCCGGCGCGCCGACGGAGGCGTGGAGGAGGGACTCCACCGCCATGTGGATGTCCTCCTCCGCTGGGAGCTCGAGCGTGCCGTCCCGTGCCGCCCGCCGGATGGCGAGCAGGCCCTCGCGCAGGGAGGCCGCGGCCTCCTTCGGGATGATGCCGCAGCGCGAGAGCATGGTCAGATGCGCCAGGCTGCCGAGGAGATCCTCCTCCAACAACGCCACGTCCAGGCCCAACGAGCTCGAGAAGGCGAGAAGATCCGGATGTAGCCGGGAACCGCCGGCTGCTGCTGTCTTCGCGATCATCGTAGATGACTCCTGCTTGTCCTTGCTCGCCCCTGGCTCTCTGCCTGTGCCTGCGAAAAAATCCACATCACTCCAGGCGGAAGAGAGCTTCTCATTCCCGATGCGCGTGAGGGGCTCTCTCTCGCGCTCGATCGCCTCCGGCGCTGAGAGTGCGTGACGCAGTCACATACTCTCAGAGCCTGTGAAAGAATCGCCCCCGCGCGAGGCGGGAGCGGTTCCTTCACGCGCGCTGCGCGCGCAGGGCTCTTTCGCGTTTGCTCGCCTTCGGCTTCGCGAGAGTTCGCGAAAAATTCACGAACTCTCAGCGCTCCCCGCAGAGGTCGTGGGGCTCCAGTCTCGAAGATTCGGATGCCTTCCAGGGCCAGCCTACTTCGCGCCGTTGAGTCGGCTGTACTCCTGGAGTTGGAGCCCCACGAGCTGAATGAAGCCCTCCGCCGCCCGATGATCGAAGCGATCCTCGACGCCGTAGGTGGAGAGCGCATGATCGTAGATGCCGTTGGGAGACTGGCGGCCAATGACCTGGCAATGGCCCTTGAAGAGCCGCAGGCGCACCGTGCCCGTCACCGTCCGCTCGTGGCTGTCGTTGAAGGCCTGGAGCGCGTCGCGATAGGGCGAATACCAGAAGCCCTCGTAGATCAGCTCCGCGAACTTCGTATCGAGCGTCGCCTTCACCCGATGGGACATACCCAGGGTGGTGAAGCGCTCCAGATCCTTATGCGCCGCGATGAGCACCACGGCGGCGGGGCACTCGTAGAGCTCGCGGCTCTTGATCCCGACCACTCGATTCTCCATCAGGTCGATGCGCCCTACCCCGTTCTCCCCGGCCACCTCGTTGAGGCGGTGGATCAGCGCGGCCGGCGAGAGGGCGAGGCCGTCCACGCTGATCGGGATTCCGGCCTCGAAGCCGATCTCCAGCACGGTGGGCTGGTCGGGGGCGTCCTGCCAGCTACGGGTCCAGGCGAAGGCCTCCTCTGGGGGCTCGTGGTTGGGATCTTCGAGGACGCCGCCCTCGATGCTGCGGCCCCAGAGGTTCTCGTCCACGCTGAAGGGGCTCTTCTTGGTGGTGGGGATCTCGATGCCGTGCCTGGCGGCGTAGTCCATGGCGGCGTCGCGGGTGATGTTCCGCTCGCGCTGAGGCGCGACGATCTGCAGATCCGGAGCGAGGCCCTTCACCGCGAGATCGAAGCGGACCTGATCGTTGCCCTTGCCGGTGGAGCCGTGGGCCACTGCCGTGGCGCCGTGCTTGCGGGCCGCCGCCACCAGATGCTTGGAGATCAGGGGCCGCGAGAGCGCAGCGGAGAGGGGGTAGATCCCCTCGTAGAGCGCGTTGGCCTGGAGGGCGGGGAAGCAGAAGTCGCGGGCGAACTCCTCCTGCGCCATGGCCACCTCCACCGCCACGGCGCCGGCCTTGCGGGCCCTCTCGACCACCAGCTCCTTGTCGCGGGCCTCGCCCACGTCCACGTGACAGGCAACGACGTCGTAGCCGTAGTCCTCGTCCAGGATCCGCACCAACACCGACGTGTCCAATCCCCCAGAGTAGGCGAGGACGATCTTCTTCTTGGCTGCCATTCTTTAGTTTCCTCTCTTCCAATGCGATTCGATCAACTTCGTGAGCTTCGCCGCCGTCACCTTGCGGGCCGGCGCCAGAAAGATCGTGTCATCCCCGGCGATGGTCCCCAGCAGCTGGGGGAGCCGCGCCTTATCCAGCGCCAGGGCCACCGCGGACGCGGCGCCGGGGCGGGTGTGGACCACCACCAGGTGCTCGTTGGCGTCCCAGCCCACCACCAGCGCTCCCGCCCTGGCGAGCTCGTCGGGATCGTCCGGCGCCCGGAGCTCATCCAGCTCGTAGACGCTCCCGCCCTCCTGCAGCGATACACGTCGGGCCTTCAGCCGGGCAAGATCGCGGGAGAGGGTGGCCTGGGTGACGTCGAAGCCCTCCTCCTGCAGGAGCTGCCGCAGCTCCTCCTGGGTGCCCACGCGCTGGTTGCGGATCAGGCTGCGGATCGCCCCGCGCCTCGCGTCACGGCTCTCATCAGCCATGCTGCCTCCATTCTTCGTGGTCGCGGCGGATCAGGGTGCCCACGCCGCGATCGGTGAAGAGCTCCGCGATGACGCTGTGCGGAGTTCGTCCATCGATCACATGCACGTCCTGGACGCCGCCGTCGAGGGCCTCCAGGATCGATCGCGCCTTCACCATCATCCCCCCCGAGATGGTTCCGCCCTCGAGCTGGGTCCGCAGGGTCCCCGGATCGAGCTCGCTGACGAGCTCGTCGCCATCCAGGATCCCCAGCACGTCGCTGAGATAGATCAGCTTGGTGGCCCCCACCGCAGCGGCGACCCCTGCAGCCACCACGTCGGCGTTGAGGTTGTAGCCCTGGCCGTCGGCTCCCAGACCCACCGGCGAGACCACCGGCACATAGTCCCGCTCGAGGAGCAGATCGAGGAGGCCGCCGTTCACCTGGACCAGCTCGCCGACCTGCCCCAGATCGCGACCGTCGGCGCGGACCAGCTTGCGCGCCTCGAGGAGCGCTGCGTCCTTGCCCGACACGCCCACGGCGTTGGCGCCTCGCCGGTTGAGCATGGTCACCAGCTCGGTGTTGATCGAGCCGGTGAGGACCATCTCCACCACCTTGAGGTCGGCGGCCTGGGTCACCCGCTGGCCGTCGATGAACTGCGCGGTGCCTCCGAGCTTCTCCAGCGCCCGGGTGATCTCCGGACCGCCGCCGTGGACCACGATGGGACGCAAGCCCACCGAGCGCAGCAGGAGGATGTCTTCGCAGAAGGAGCGCTTCAACGACTCACGGGTCATCGCCGCGCCGCCGTATTTGATCACGCAGCGCTGGCCCTTGAAGCGGGAGATGTACGCCAGCGCCTCCACCAACAATGAGACCTTGAAGGCCGGGCTGTAGTTGGAGAGGCGCTCGTCCTTGCCCACCCCGCCGCTCGGTGTCTGCACCAGCGTCGAGCTGTAGTCCGCGTTGATCTTCACGTAGTCGTAAGAGAGGTCGCAACCCCAGGCGGTGGCGTAGCCCTCGCCGGCCTCGCCGGGCAGCGGGCGAAGCTCCACCTCGACCTGCACCTCGGGCTCCCGCATCCGGGCCTTGAGCCGCTCCTTCTCCGCCTCGATCGGGCCGCCGTCAAAGACGGGGACCCCCTGGATCCGCACCGCCGCCCCCACCGGATCGATGGCGAAGCCCTGCGATCCCGCCCGGGCCCCGACCGTGGAGAGGATGCGTCCCCAATTGGGATCCGCGCCGAAGATCGCCGCCTTCACCAGGCTCGATCCCGCGATGGCCTTCGCCACGTCTGCGGCGATCGCCTCGCTCGGGGCGCCGCCCACTCGGACCTCGAGGCGCTTGGTCGCGCCCTCACCGTCCGCGGCGATGAGCCGGGTCAGCTCCTGGCAGAGGTCGACGAGGGCCGCCTGGAAGAGCGCCAGCTCCGGACTGCCGTCGACGAGCGGCTCATTCGCCGCCCTGCCATTGGCCAAGGCGAAGACGGCGTCGTTGGTGCTCATGTCGTCGTCCACGGTGAGCCGATTGAAGCTCGGCTCCACCGCCGCCTGCAGCGCCGCTGCCAAGGGCTCCGGCTCGATGGCGCAGTCGGTGGTGATCACCGCGATCATCGTGGCGAGCTGCGGAGCGATCATCCCCGATCCCTTGCAGATCGCGGAGAGCGTCACCGCCTTGCCGCCGATCATCAGGCTGCGGCTGGCCAGCTTTACCTTCGTGTCTGTGGTCATGATCGCCTCGGCCGCCGCCAGCGGATCCGGCAGTCGATCGGCCACGAGGGCCGGCAGCGCCGAGACGATCTTCGCCACCGGCAGCGGGACCCCGATCATACCGGTGGAGGCGGAGAGCAAGGCGTCCACCGGGATCTCCAAGGCCTCCGCTGTCGCGGCGCGGATCGCCTGCACCGCGTCCATCCCGGCAGGGCCCGTGAGCGCGTTGGCGTTGCCCGAGTTGATCACGACCGCCCGCACGCCTGCTGCGGGCAGACGTCGCTCTGCGTCGATCACCGGCGCGGCCTTTGCCTGGTTCACTGTGAACGCCCCGGCTGCCGCACAAGGCGCGTCGCTGTAGACCAACGCGAGATCCCGCTTGTGAGGCTTGATGCCGCAGCGGACGCCGGAGAAGGTGAAGCCCAGAGGAAGAGGCAAGGGGAGATCTCTCATCGTTGGACGCTCGGGGGGAGCGAGCTGATTGTGTTCATCGAGGCCTTGGATTGGAGAGCGGAGGGCGGTGCGCTCCTCGCTCCTGCCGATCGGCGGGCTGCTATTGGAGGAAGCGATGGCTCCGCCTTCGGGCCAGAGCCGCGGGTGGATCATTCGTTGGAAACCTTCAGCGGCTCGAGTCCGCTGCTCTCATCGAGGCCGAGCATCAGGTTGAGGTTCTGCACCGCCTGCCCGGCGGCGCCCTTGAGGAGGTTGTCGATGGCGGCGATCACCACCACCTGCCCTCCCGCCTCCGGCTCACAGCTCGCGCCGATGAGGCAGAGGTTGGTCGACGCCGCCGCCCGCAGCCGCACCGCCTCGGGCTCCGGGAGCACCCGGACGAAGGCCTCTCCGCGGTAGGCAGACTCCAGTACCTCCCGCAGCTCCCCGGAGGTGGCGCGCCTCTCGAGGCGGGCGTAGGCGGTGGAGAGGATCCCCCGGCGCAAGGGGAGCAGGTGGGCTGTGAAGGTGAGCTTCACTCTCTCGGAGGCGAAGAGCGAGAGGGTCTGCGCGATCTCCGGCTGGTGCTGGTGGCGCAGCACCTTGTAGGCGCGAAGGTCCTCGGCGACCTCGGCGAAGCCGAAGGCCTCGCCTGCGTTGCGCCCTGCCCCGGTGACGCCGGAGGCGGCGTTGACGATCAGAGAGGAGGGATCGATCCACCCCGCCCGCAGCAGCGGCACCAACGAGAGCGTCGCCGCGGTGGGGTAGCAGCCGGGGTTCGCCACCAGCCGGGCCTGCCGCACCTCTTCACGAAAGAGCTCGGGCAGGCCGTAGACCGCGGCCACCCCAGGCGCAGCCGGCAGGCCGTAGTGGCGCTCCCGCTCGGCGGGATCCTCCAGACGAAACGCGCCGGAGAGATCGATCACCCGGCAACCCTTTGCGAGGAGGCGCAGCGCGAGGGGATGCGAGACCTGCGCTGGCGTCGCCAGGAGCGCGATCATCCCCTCCCCGACCAGCGCCACCGCATCCTCGATGGTCTCGTAGCGCAGCGCGCTCCGATGCTCGGCCACAGGCCGCCCCGCCATCCCGTCGCTGGCCGCGAAGGCAAGCCGCACACCGCCGTGCCCAGAGAGGAGCCTGACCAGCTCCCGCCCCGCGTAGCCCGACGCGCCAAAGATGCCAACTGCTCCATTCATGGAGCGCATAAATATTCGCGACTCATGCATGAGTCAAGAGTCGTCTCGTCAGAGAGCGGGGGCGGCGGGATCCTGACGACGGGCGGCCGCGCCGTGGTATAGAAGGCGCGATCTTCGGACGAGAGAGCGCGACGACGAATGGCTAAGGGTGAGAGGCTCCCGGGCGGAGCGGCGGGCCGGTCCATCTGGCTCAACTTCGAAGGCGAGCGCATCCCCGCGCGGGAAGGCGAGCCGGTCTCCGTCTCGCTCCTGGCAGCGGGCGTCGACGTCTTCTCCCGTGCCGTGAAGTACCATCGGGCCCGGGGCCCTTTTTGTCTCTCCGGGCGCTGCTCCCATTGCGTGATGCGGGTGGACGGCGAGCCCAACGTGGCCACCTGCATCACCCCAGCGAAGGACGGCCTCCGGATCGAGAGGCAAAACGCCTTCCCCGGCGTGGACTACGACGTCTTCCGGACCATCGATTGGATGTATCCGAAGGGCCTGGACCACCACACCCTCTTCGCCGGCGTCCCGGTGGTGGAGAGGATCGTCGCCAAGGTGGCGCGGCAGATGGCCGGGCTGGGTCAGCTCCCCGACGCGGCCCGCGCCGACGGCGCCCGCTATCTCGAGCATCAGACGGACGTGGTGGTCGTCGGCGGCGGCTGCTCCGGCCTCGCCGCCGCCCAAGCGGCCGCGGCGGCTGGCGCCCAGGTCACCGTCATCGACGAGCAGCCACAGCCCGGCGGCAGGCTGCGCACCGGCCTCTTCGGCGCGCCATCCCCCGCGCTCGCCACGCTCTTGGCGACGGGACCTGCCACGCCGTCGCCCGACGCCACGACGCCAAGCCCAGCCTCCGCGGCTGGCGACGTGCAGACGCCTCCCGCGGTGGCGCCCACGATCGCTTCCTTCGAGGTCATGGACTCCGCGACGAATGGCCCTCCGCCGACCTCGCCCATCAAGATCCTCTCCGGCACCTTCGCCTTCGGGCTCTTCCAAGACAGCGGCCACTTCATCGCGGCCAAGGCCCCCGGCAACGTCCTCCTCGTCATCCGCCCCAAGGCCGTGATCCTCGCCACGGGATCGACCGAGCTCCTCGCGCCCTTCGCCAACAATGACCTCCCGGGCATCTTCGCCGGCCGCGGACTGGCGCGCCTCGTGACGAGGGATCGTCTCCTCCCTGGCCGGCAGGTGGTGGTCGCTGGCGACGGAGACGAGCGACACGCCGTCGCGGCCCTCCTCCAGGAGGCGGGGGCCACCATCGTCGCCGAGGTCGGCGTCCGCCCCGGACCCGTCGGGCACCTGATCCGGGCCCGAGGGCGCGCCAGGGTCGCGGGCGCCGTCATCGCCGACGCCATGGGTATGCAGGCCAAGGTGCGCTGCGACATGATCGCCGTGACCGACGAGCGCTCCGCCTTCCTCGACCTCGCGCGGCACGCCGGCGCTCACGTGGAGTGGCGCTCTTCCGGAGGCTTCGCCGTCGTGGTCGATCCCCGTGGCTCCACGGGCGTCCCCGGTGTCTACGCCTGCGGCGAGATCACGGGCCCCTGCGGTCCCGCGGAGAGCGCCAGCCAGGGCGAGACTGCCGGCAGGGCCGCGGCAGAGGCGGCCCTCGTCGCCGGAGGTCCGGCGTGAGCAAAGCCTTCGTCTGCACCTGTGAGGACGTCACCGTCGACGACGTCCGCGGGGCCATCGCCAAGGGCTACCGGGACGTCGAGTCGGTGAAGCGCTTCACGGGCTTCGGCACCGGCCTCTGCCAGGGCAAGAGCTGCGGCGCCGCCGTGGCGCGGATCCTCGCCGACGAGGCGGACCTTCCCAACGAGGCCCTCCTCCCCTTCACCCCGAGGCCCCCCGCCCGGCTGGTCTCCTTCGGTCAGCTCGCCACCGTCCCCGTCCACGACGATCGGGCGCCGTCGAAGGGCGTGCCGCCGCCGGTGGAGGCCCACGACCGGGTGGAGCCCGACGGCTTCCCCAAGGCGGTCTCCCATCCCCTCAAGCCTACCGAGCGGCTGCCCTCCCGCGCCGAGGTCGTGATCATCGGCGGCGGGATCATGGGCCTCGCCCTGGCGTGGAACCTCGCCCGCCGGGGCCAGAAGGACGTCCTCGTCCTCGAGGAGGGCTACCTCTGCAGCGGCGCCTCCGGTCGCAACGGCGGCGGCGTCCGGGCCCAATGGTCCACCGCCACCAACGTGCGCCTCGCCAAGCGCTCCATCGAGCTCTGCCGCTCCTTCGCCCGCGAGTTCGGGATCAACGTCTGGTTCCGCCAGGGCGGCTACCTCTTCCTTGCCCCCGACGCAGAGCAGGCCGAGCGCCTCGAGAAGAACACCCTGCTCCACAACAGCCTCGGCGTCCCCACCCGGATGCTCTCCTCCGGCGGCGCCCGCGATCTCGTCCCCCAACTCGACGGCAGCCGCTTCGAGTCGGCGGCCTTCAACCCCGACGACGGCGTGGTCTTCCCCTGGCCCTTCATGTGGGGCTACGCCCAGGGCGCCCGCAAGCTCGGCGCCCGGGTGGAGACCTTCACAAAGGTCATCGGCTTCGACAAGTCCGCGGGCCGGATCACCGCGGTCCACACCGACCGCGGCACCGTCCAATGCTCCACCGTCGTCAACGCCACCGGCGCCTGGTCCCCCGGCATCGCGCGCCTCGCCGACGTCCACCTCCCCAACCAGCCCCACCGCCACGAGATCTGCAGCAGCGAGCCCCTCAAGCCGTGGCTCGGCCCCCTCGTCTCCATCATCGGCAGCGGCCTCTACTTCAGCCAATCGATGCGTGGCGAGATCGTCGGCGGCATGGGCGATCCCGACGAGCCCGCCGGCCTCGAGATGGGCTCCACCCTGCGTTTCCTCTCCCGTTACTCTCGCGCTATCGTCGACTGCATCCCCATCCTCCGGGACGTCAAGGTCATCCGCCAATGGGCGGGCTGCTACGACCACACCCCCGACAACAACCCCATCCTCGGCGAGACCCCGGAGCTCCCCAACTTCC